>NZ_JBHIWJ010000001.1:0-150627 GCF_041987595.1 Sphingobium sp.
GCGTGCTGAAGCGTCTGGCCCAGCCGGACGAAATCGGCGGCGCGGCGGCCTATCTGGCCAGCGACGACGCCAGCTACGCAACGGGCAGTACGATCACGGTGAATGGCGGCGCCTGGTTTGCCTGAGCGGGAGGGGATTGGGTATGAAACAGCTTGAGGGCAAGGTTGCGATCGTCACCGGCGGTGCGCGGGGCGTCGCGAAGGGCGTGGCGACCGCTTTCGTCAAGGCGGGCGCAAAGGTCCTGATCGTCGATCGAGAGGCAGAACTGGGTCGGGAGACCGAGGCCGAACTGAAGGCGCTGGGGGGCGAAGCTGCTTTCATGCAGGTGGACCTTTCGGACCGCGCGGTGCTGCCCACCATCGTAGCGACAGCGCTGGAAGGGTTCGGAAAGCTCGACATTCTGGTCAACGCGGCGCAGGCTTCGCGCCAGTTGCCACTTGCCGAAACGCCTGATGAAGCGATGGACCTTGCCTTCGACACCGGCTTCTGGCCGACTTTTGTGCTGATGCGCATGGCCTATCCGCATCTGGTGGCGAGCAAGGGCTGCGTCATCAACTTCGCCACCGGCGCCGCTTTCGACGCCATTCCGATGCAGGCCTCCTATGTTGCGGCCAAAGAGGCAATTCGCGCTATCTCGCGGGTTGCTGCGAGCGAATGGGGACCAGAAGGCGTTCGCGTCAACATCATCTGTCCCTTCGCCAATTCGCCTGGCGTGCAAGCGTGGAAGGAATGGGCGCCGGACGATTATGCTACGCAGATCGATAAAGTTTCTCTACGACGCATAGGAGATTGCGAAAAAGATATCGGCTCAGCTGCTGTGTTCTTGGCGAGCGAGGCAGCAGCCTATATCACCGGCCACACACTGATGGTCGACGGCGGACAGACCAAGGCTTTCTGATTCGCCGTGCAGGAGAGGCAAGGAAGCGCAATTGACAGATATATCGCAGCATCGACCCTTCCCCGCATCGCAGGTGGCGACGTGGGATTTTGAAACCGACGTCGCCGTGATCGGCTTTGGCGCGACGGGAGCCTGCGCGGCGATAGAGGCGGCCGCTGCGGGCGCCCGCGTCCTGCTGTTCGAGCGCGGATCGGGCAGCGGAGGGGCGTCCGCCCTGTCGGGCGGCGAAATCTATATTGGTGGCGGAGGTGGCACCGACGCCCAGCGGGCCGCGGGCTTCGACGATCAGACAGAAGATTTTGCCGCCTATCTGAAGGCTGCCGGCGGCCCCTGCGCCGATGAGGCGAAATGCGACCTCTATGCGCGGGAAGCGCTGGGCCATTATGCGTGGCTGAAAGAGCAGGGCGTGCCCTATCGCGGCAATTATCTGCCCGGCAAGCATATCGAGCCGACCGACGATTCCACCCTCATCTGGTCCGGCAGCGAGGCGGCCTGGCCTTTTTGCGAGATTGCCAAGCCGGCGCCGCGTGGCCATGTCATCGCGCACGGCGGTTGGGGTGGCGGGCGGCCGCTGGTCGACATTCTCGAACGGCGTGCTCGCGATCTGGGCGTGCAGGTGATGACGGATGCCCGTGCGGTCGCTTTGGTGCAGGATGATACGCGGCGCGTGGTTGGTCTGATTGTGCGCATCGACAATCAGAACCGTTTCGTGCGGGCGGCGAAGGGCGTCATCCTTGCCACTGGCGGCTTTGTCTTCAACGAGGATATGCGCCGCCGCTATTGCCCCGAAACCTTCAGGATCAGCAGTCCGATCGGCGATCAGGATGACGGGTCCGGGATCGAACTGGGCATGGGGGCGGGCGGCGACGCCATCCATATGGAGCAGTTTTTCACCACCTGTCCATGGACCATGCCGGAGCCGCAGGCCCATGGCGTGTTCGTCAATCAGGCGGGGCAACGCTTCATCAACGAGGATTGCTATCATGGCCGGGTGAGCCGCTGCGCCGTCGACCAGTTGGGCGACAGGGTTTATCTGTTGCTCGACATCGCGCATTTCGACCAGCCGCTGGAAATGGCGGGCATGACCATCGCGGGCACGGGCGACAGTTGGGAAGAGGTCGAGGCCGAACTCGAAATGGCGCCGGGCACGCTAAGCGCGACGATGGCCTTCTACAACGCCCATGCAGCAGAAGGCCGCGATCCCCTGTTCCACAAACGGCCGCCAATCCTGACGCCGCTGGATCAGGGGCCGTTCGTGGCGCTGGAGCTGAACTTCGCGACGAGCTATTTCAGCTTCTTCACGCTCGGCGGTCTCAGAACATCGACCGATGGCGAAGTGTTGGACCGGACGGGCGCACCCATATCGGGGCTGTTCGCCGCAGGGCGCTGCACTTCGGGTCTGCCCGCCTGGGGCCATGGCTATAGTTCAGGCCTCAGCCTTGCCGACTGCACCTTCTTCGGTCGGCAGGCGGGGCGCAAGGCGGCGCAGCGCTGAAAAAAGAAGGCGGCTCAAAGGCCGCCTTCAGTCCCCCAAAAAAAGCACTTGTCGGACGCCGCTCCTGAGCGGCGTCCGATTTGATCACCATTTGAAATTCAGCGTGGCGCCGAATTCACGCGGGTTCATCACGTTGACCGTGCGGTAGCCGGAGTCCAGGGCCGCACCTCCTCGCGTCGGCGTGATCGCATTCCCCAGCGAGATTCCTGTGATGCGTTTCTGGTTGAGCAGGTTGCGAGCAAAGGCCGTGATTTCCCACTTGCTTTCAGGTCCACGGAGACCAACGAACAGATTGAGCAATTCGCGACTGCGATAATCATAATTGACACGATCTGAATGGAAGCCGGGACGATAGGTGAACAATCCGCGCACGAATGGCGTGTAGTCTCCCATCGGGAAGCGCAATTCGCTATTTGCGGTCAGGCTAAAGTCAGGTGTTTCCGCCAGGCGGCCATTGGACGCACAATAGCTGACATTGCCGGTGCCGGTAATCACCGGTGTGCCATTCTGGTTGGGCACGCCAGACCCGTCGAAGTCATTGCATGGCAAGAGAGCGTTACTATAGCGGGCGCGGGTGTATGCGGCAGCTACATTCAGGTCCCAAGTGTCGATGAAGCGCGTGTCGATCGTCGCCTCGATGCCCTTCACCTTAGCATTGCCATTATAGTTGAAGTCGAAGTTGCCGTTGGTGGCTTCGCCAGGTTGGATCGCCGGGCCGCTGGCGCTGCAGGCGCCGTTGACCTCGGGGCAGTTATACTGAATGCCGGTAAAGCGGCTGAGGAAGCCATCAAACTTTTGATAGAAGGCTGCGACCGAATAGCTGACCGTACGATCGATCAGCGAACCCTTCAGGCCAACTTCGTATGAGTCGGTTTTTTCTCCCCGGGTGGAAATGAGATCGTTACTGATTCCGGCCGGAACCGACACGCCCGTGCTGCCCGCGCGGAACGCGTGGCCATAGGCGAAATAGGCGTTCAGGTCGTCGCTGACCGCAAAGCTTACGGTCAGGCCGCCGGTAAGCGGCTTGTTCGTGCGCTTCTGTAGAGAGGCGGGAATGATTTCCGTCGGACCTACGACCGCCCCGGAAGCTGCGCCCAGCAAGGGGTGCGTCCCGAAAATCAGCGTTTGTTGTGTCGTCTGATTGCCTTTGATAATCGAGTAGCGCAGACCGCCCTCAACTGTCAGCGGGCCAGTTTTGTACCGCAGGTTTCCGGCGAAGGACCAGGTCTGGGAGTCGACCGGCACAACGACGTTAACACCGATCGGCAGCAGGTTGGGCACGTTGAAGCCGGGAGCGAGCGGAATAACCGCATTGGGTCCCAATACCGGCGCGAGGAACGCGTCCGCCCGCTGATCGACGACCGTCGTACCGGTCTGCTTGGTGTAGAAGGCACTGACGCCGCCACCGAGGCCTTCGTCATTGTTGGTCTGCCAACGCAGTTCCGCCGTATCCACCTTGTAAGGCGTGGTTACCCTGGAAGACGCAATATAACCCGGCACCGAATTGGCGGAATCAAGATCGCGATTAATGGTGAGCTTGCTATATTGATGCGCGCCCACGAACGAGACGGTCGAACCGCCCAGATCATAATCGAATGCCAGATTGACAATATGGGAGAGGTTCTGGTTGCGAAAGCCGCCTTCGGTCACGGCGCCGTAATCGGACGCGGACAGGGCGGGGCCAGACCGGGCGGGGTTGAACGCGAAGGGCGCATTGCCGTTCCCGATCACCTGCTGGAGTTGCGTATTGTCGGCATGCAGATATTGATAGGTCAGATAGGCCGTGAACGCCTCACTTGGCCGCCAGCCCAACGTGGCGCGGACACTTTGCGTATCGCTGCGCGAACGCCCGTCGACATTGACGTTCTTGACCTGATTCCCGCGGTTGCCGTCGACCACCGCTGCAACGCGCAGTGCCAGTTGATCATTGAAAGGCAGTGAAACGCCGGCCTGTACGTTGTAGCCCGCACGATCGGTCGCGGTTGCCTGGGCATATCCTTCGATCGCATCGAAACTGGGGCGTCGCGTGCGGATCGTGATCGAACCCGCAGGTGCTGACAGGCCGCGAAGCAGGCCCTGAGGGCCGCGCAGCACCTCGATCTGCTCGATATCGTAAATCGCGGTGTAGACCGTTTGCGCGTCGGTTGGAATTTCGTTGTAATAGACGCGAACGGCAGGCGCAGTGCCCTGATCGGGATCGAAGGTTATGCCGCGCAGCGTGGTCGTGTTGTTTCGGCCGGTGGTGTTTGTAAGTTCCAGGCCCGGAGCAAGCTGCTGCACATCCTTGGCGTCAAAGATGTTGAATTTCTGAATCTGCTCTCCCGTCGCGACGTTCACCGACATGGGAACGTCCTGCAACTTTTCCTCACGGCGGGTTGCTGTAACGATGATGTCTGCTTCAGGAGTGGTTTGTGCCTCAGCCGCCAGGGGCAAGGCCAAGGCCGAAAAAGCGCAACACAGAAACAGGCTGCGCGAAACACGCGTTGTTCGCATCATTATCCTCCCCATTTACCGGCCGATCCGATCGATCGCGCCGAAACTCTTTTTATCGCGTTTATGCGTAGCTTATATAGGGGGTTCCAACGCATGTAAAAGGATATTTGTACGGCGCCGCCCGATAAATCGACTGCTTCCCCGGACTTTTTCCCTTTTCCATGGGCGACCGACGCGTAGCCGGAAAAATTTATTTATAATGCTGTTTCTTTTGAATTTTATCCATAGAAGTTTCTTTTCTTCTTAAGCAGTCCGCCCTTTCCGCATCATAAGCTGGGAATTATACCGTCTGCCTTCTCAATAGATGGGATGCGGCTGATCCAATTGGACGATGCGTAAGCGATCTTTGAATGTAGATACGAATCATATTCATTGGTCGGGAGAGTAGATTGTCCATTCAGAATGATCGCCGCCATCTTCGTTACGCTGTCGTGGGCGCCGGCATGGCCGGAATATTGGCCGCCATTAAGCTGAAGCAGGATGGCGAAAATTTTATCGTCTATGAAAAGGCCGAGCGGCTGGGCGGCACCTGGCGCGACAACCGCTATCCGGGGTTGACCTGCGACGTCCCGGCTCATGCCTATACCTACAGTTTCGAACCCTATGCAGAATGGCAGGCCTATTATGCGAAGGGTGAGGAAATCCGGACCTATTTCGAACTGACGGCCGCCAAATATGAGGTCACGCCCCATATCCGATTTGGCTGCGAAGTCATGTCCTGCGTCTGGCAGGATGAGGAAGCGGTCTGGCTGCTGGGGCTGTCGACGGGCGAGTCGGTGGAGGCCGATGTCGTCATTGCGGCCTCAGGCGTGCTTCACCATCCCCGGATGCCGGACATTGAAGGTCTGGACGGTTTTGCGGGCGATGTCTTCCATAGTGCCCGGTGGCAGGATGAAGCGCGGATCGACGGTGCGCGAGTCGGCGTGGTCGGCAATGGCTCGACCGGCGTGCAGATCATCACTGCGCTGCATGACCGCGCCGAGGCGCTGGTGCATTTCCAGCGTTCGCCCCAGTGGATCATGCCCGTCCCCTATTTTCGTTATAGCGAGGAGGAGCGGGCGGCATTCCGCCGCGATCCGGGCCTGATCGACGCAATCCGTTACGACAAGGAATATTGGGCCAATATCCATCGCTTCACGCAGGCGATCACCCATGTCGACGGGCCGGAAATCGCGATCATCGAGCAATTGTGCCTCGATAATCTGGAAAACAGCGTGCGCGATCCGGAACTGAAGGAAAAGCTGCGCCCCAATTACCGGGCAGCGTGCAAGCGCCTCATCTATTCCTGGTGCTATTATGATGCGGTCCAGCAGCCCAATGTCACGGTCGAGCGGGAAGGCATCGCCCGGATCGAGCCGGAAGGCGTCCGGCTGAAGGACGGCAGGCTGCAACCGCTCGATACGCTGGTGCTGGCGACGGGCTTCCAGGCGGATCGCTTCATTCGTCCGACGCAGGTGCTGGGACGCAACGGGTTGTCGCTGGATGATGTCTGGTCGACGCGGCCCACGGCCTATTATGCGGTGACGATTCCGAACTTCCCCAATTTCTTCATGCTGAACGGCCCGACGGGTCCTGTCGGGAATTTCTCGCTGATCGACATTGCCGAACGGCAATGGGCCTATGTCGAGCAGTTGCTCGCGCCGCTGCGCCGGGGGGAGGCGCTGACGGTCGAGCCGACAATGCGGGCGCATGCGGGTTATGAGGAGCGGCGGGTCGCCGCCGCGCGGACGACCATTTTCGGGTCGGGCTGTTCCAGCTGGTATCTGGACGCAACAGGTGTGCCGTCGAGCTGGCCGTGGAGCTATGAAGCCTTTGCCGAGGCGATGGCCGCGCCCATCATGGCAGATTATGTCCTGACGGCGGCGTCCGAACCGGTCGCTTTATCCTGATGGCGGGAGGGGGCGGCGCACACTCTCCCGCGCTGCCTCCTCTTTTTCAGCCTTCCTTCGCCAATAGCCCATCGCAGAACAGGCGCACCAGCTTGCGTGCATATTCGTCGAGCCGGCCGGGATCATTGGCGACATCGACGTCGTTCTGAAAGAAACGGCGATGGGATTCGGACAGTACCAGACTCGTCAGGGCCTCCGCCGCAAAGCCGATATCCTGCGGCGGGATCGCTCCGGCCTGCACAAGCCGGTTCAGAAAGCCGACCAGCGGATCCATATAGCGCCGCACGACGACCTGTTCGATACGCGGTTTCACCTCGTCCATGAAGGTCGGGTTGAGCATCAGCAGCCGCCGCAACGTCATGGCCTGCGGCAGACAGACTTCGTTCAGACTCTGATCGACAAAGGCGTGCAGGCTTTCCCGCCAGTCGGATCGTTCGGGGATGACCAGCGGCTCCAATCCATAATCCAGCATCCTCCTGACGACCGCGGCCATCAGCGCGGGCTTGTTGGGATAACGGGCATAGACGGTTTTGCGCGACAGGCCCGACGCAGCGATGATCGTGTTCATCGTCAGGGCCGGGCCATGCTGCGCCACCATGCGGATCGCCGCTTCGACCAGTTGCTGGTCGATGTCGCCGCTTTCTTCGCGCCGGGGGCGGCCCGGGCGTCGCGTAGGGACGGTCTCGTTCATCCCTGAACCCATGGCAAAAAAATCGCGGCTTGAAAATAAACAATCTTGTTTCTTTTTTTCTCTGCGCTATCCGCTGCGGCTGGAAGCCATCATGTGGAGCGCGCTGCCTTGCCGAGTCATGTCTCGCGTCAATATCTGGTTCTGCTGGGCGCGGCGGCTCTTGCCGGGTGCGCGCCGAAAGTGGAACTGGCGCGTCCTGAAATTGCCTTGCCCCGGCAGTTTGAAGGCATGGCCTCTGCTTCCGTGGCCAAGGACGCGGCCCTCGATCGTTGGTGGGAGAGATTTGGCGACGCGCAACTGACCGCGCTGGTAAACGAGGCGCTGGAACGCAGCACCGATGCGCGGACCGCTTATTTCCGCTTGCGGGAAGCGAGGGCCATTCGCGATCAATCCCTGTCCCAGCGGCAGCCTGTCGGCAGCATCAGCGGTTCCGCGACCGCTCGCGACGGCACGGTGATTTCCGGCACGGATGTTCTCGCCAGCACGGCTGGGGGAAACAGCCAGTCGCTGGGTTTTAGCCCTAGCTGGGAACTGGACCTGTTGGGCCGCTTGGCGGCCATCGGCCAGGGTGCGCGGGCCACGTACCTGGCGGCGGCCTATGATTATCATGCAATGCGCATGAGCATCGCGGCCGATGTCGCGACGACCCTGTTCAATGCGCGCGGGCTCGCAGTCCAGCGTCAGGATGCCGATGAAACGCTCCGCATCGCCAGCGAGCTGGCGCGGGCATCGGCGTTGGGACGCGATCACGGCCTGATTGCGGCGGCCGACACGGCGCGGCTGGACGGCGACGTCGCCAGCGCCCGGGCCGAGCTGACGCGAATCGATACGGCGTTGCGCAATGCCAAGCGGTCTCTGCTGCTGTTGGTGGGGCAGGCCGATGCGCCGACCGCCAGCCTGCCGATCGAGGCAAGGCTGGATGCGCCGCTGACGGTCCCGGCGCTGCTGCCCTCCATCCTGATGGAACGGCGGCCCGACGTGCTGGCGGCGCAGGCGCGGCTGGCGGCGGCGGCCAGCGCCGTGCAGGTCGACCGGCTGGCGTTGTTCCCGCGCCTCACCCTGCAGGGCAGCGGCACCGTCAATCGCAGTTCGGGATCGCCGCCGTTGACGTCGGGTCTTTGGTCGCTGGCGGCGGGATTGAGCCTGCCGGTACTTGATCGCACGCGCCTGATGGCGCAGTTGCGGGCGACCGAGGCGCAGGGTCAACAGGCCGTCATTGCCTATGAAGCGGCGGTGCAGGCCGCATTCCGCGATGCGGACATTGCCCTTGCGACCGCAAATGCCGACCGGCTGCGCCTGAACGACCTGTCGCAAGCAGAGGAACGGGCGCGCTTCGCCTTTGATGCGGCGCGCAAGGGCTATGGTATCGGGCTGACCGACCTCACCACCCTGCTCCAGTCGGAACGCAGCTGGCGCGCGGCGCGAACGGCACTTACCAGTGCGCGGGCGCAGGCGCTCAGCAATGTGGTTGCCGCTTTTCGCGCCCTTGGTGGCGGCTGGAATGCGGATGATCCGGCAACGATGCCGGGGCAGCCTTCCCTCTCTCTTCCCATCCAGTCCAAGGACCTGTCGTGATCCACAAGTTGCGTCTTGCGCCTGCGCTTTACCTTCTTCTGCTTGCGGCCTGCGGCGGACATGAGGAGAAGCGCAAGCAGCCCCCGCCGCCGATGGTGACGGTGGCGCGGGTGGACCTGCGCTCGCTGGATGGCGGGTTTACCGCTTCCGGACGGCTGATCCCGCGCGAGGAGGTGGCGATTGCCCCCGAACTGTCGGGCTATCGGATCGCCCGCGTGCTGGTGGAGGAGGATGCGCAGGTGCGCGCCGGGCAGGTGCTGGCGGTTCTGGATGATGCGTTGTTGCGTTCCCAGATCGCGCAGGCCCGCGCCCAGCTCACGCAGCAGCAGGTCGCTTCCGACAGGGCACGGATGGAGGCGGCCCGGGTCGCTGGACTCGATAATCAGGGCGTGTTGGCGCAGGAGGCGATCGACCAGCGCCGCATGGCTGATCGGTCGGCGCAGGCGTCGGTCGGGGTGGCGCGGGCCCAACTGGACGATCTGCTTACCCGCCAGCAGCGGCTCACCGTTCGCGCTCCCGTTGCCGGACGCGTGCTGCAACGATCGGCGCGGCCGGGCGAACCTTCCGCATCGGGCACGGTTCTGTTCACCATCGCGCGCGACAATCTCGTCGAACTGAATGCCGAAGTGCCCGAGGTCGCGATGGGCACGCTGGCGACGGGCGATCCGGTCAAGGTCATGCTGGCGTCGGGCGCGAGCATCGATGGGCGGATCCGTTTGCTCGGCGCCCGCGTCAGCAATCAGACAGGCCTGTCGACGGCGCGGATCGCGCTGCCGGTGCGGCGGGATCTGCGGCCCGGCGGCTTTGCGCAGGCGCGTTTCGTCAAGGCCAGCGCCGCGGTGCTGGCGGCGCCGGAGGCAGCGGTCCATTATGATGCGGATGGCGCCTATATGCTGCTGCTCGACCAACGGGACCGCGTCCATCGCGTGGCTGTCCGAACCGGACGGCGCACGGGCGGCATGGTGGAAATCCTGTCCGGGCCGCGTCGGGGTGATCGCGCCGTGCTGGGCGGCGGCGCCTTCGTGCTGGAGGGAGACAAGGTGCGGATCGCCGGCGGGAAGACAAGCGCGTGAGCTTTCGTATTTCCGCCTGGTCGATCCGCAACCCGATCCCGGTCGTATCGCTGTTCATCCTGCTGACGATCGCGGGGATCGTTGCCTATGTCGGCCTGCCGATCAAACAATTCCCCAACGTCACATTCCCGATCGTGGTCGTCACCGTCAGCCAGAACGGCGCGGCGCCGACTGAGATGGAAAATCAGATCACCCGGCCGGTCGAAAATGCGCTGAGCAGCGTGGCGGGGGTCAAGCACATCAGTTCAACGGTGGTGCTCGGCGTGTCCACCACGACGGTCGAGTTCGAGCTGCACAGTGACATGCAGAAGGCGACCGATGATGTGCGCACGGCGGTCGAGCGGACGCGCGTCCAGCTGCCCCCCAGCATCGACCCGCCTTTGGTGCAGCGGCTGGACATCGAGAATGCGCCGATCCTGACCTACGCCGTCAGCGCGCCGGGCATGGGGGGGACGGAACTGTCGCGCTTCATCGATAAGGTGGCGACCCGCGCCTTGCAGGCGCAGGACGGCGTGGCGCAGGTTACGCGCATTGGCGGCGCGGACCGGGAGATCAATGTCATCCTGGATGCCCAGCGCATGACCGCGCTGGGCGTGACCGCGCCGCAGGTGAACAACGCCCTCGCCGCGTTCAACAGCGACGATCCGGGCGGCCGGGCCGACATAGGGCAGGTGGAGCAGACCATTCGCGTGCTCGGCTCCTCGGCCGATGTCGCCCGGTTGCGTGACCTCACCATTCCGGTGCAGGGCAGCTATGTTCGCCTGTCCGACATTGCGGAGGTGGGCGACGGCGCGACCGAGACACGCGGTTTTGCCCGGCTGGACGGGCGGCCGGTGACGGCGATCCAGGTCAGCAAGACTCGTGACGCCAGCGACATCGCAGTCGAGGACAAGATCGTGAAGACGGTCGCCCGGCTGGAAAAGGATCATCCCGGCGTCCGCTTTACCAAGCTGGTGTCGACCGTCGATTCCACGCGCCGCAGCTTCGCCTCCACCCAGCATGTGCTGATCGAGGGCATTTTCCTGGCAGTGCTGGTCGTGTTCCTGTTCCTGCGCAACTGGCGGGCGACGATCATCGCGGCGGTCGCCATGCCGCTGTCGCTGATACCGACCTTCGTCGCGATGTCCGCCATGGGTTTCAGCCTGAACAGCATCACATTGCTGGCCCTGACATTGGTGATCGGCATCCTTGTCGACGACGCGATCGTGGAAGTCGAAAATATCGAAAAGCGTATCGAAGCTGGAGAATCGCCTTACAGGGCTGCGCTGATCGGTGCCGACGCCATCGGTCTGGCCGTAATCGCGACCACCGCGACGATTATCGCGGTGTTCGCGCCGGTATCGCTGATCCCCGGGCAGGCGGGGCAGTTCTTCCGGGAATTCGGGCTGACCGTGGCCGTTGCCGTGCTCTTCTCGCTGGTGGTGGCGCGTTTGCTGACGCCGCTGATGGCTGCCTATTTTCTGGTGCCCCTGACGGATCGCGTCCATCGGGAGAAGCGGCCGGTCAACCCTGTCTATGGTCGCGTGCTCGACTGGGCGCTCGCCCACCGCTGGATGGCGGTCGGGATCGGTACCGGCATTTTTCTGCTGTCGATGCTGCTCGCCAGCCTGACTCCGGTGGGCTTCCAGCCCGTCGGCAATCCGGGCTATCTCTATATCGCCATGCAGGGGCCGCCCGGCGCCACGCGGGAGGATATGGCGCGCGCGGTCGACGGCGCGACGCGCGCGCTGCTGGCGGAACCCGCGGTCGAGCGCGTCTTCGCGCAGGCTGGATCCACTTCGGGCGGGATGGGCGATGGCGCCGATTTGCGGACGGGGACGCTGACCGTCGTGTTGAAAGAGGATCGCGACCTGACGACGGACCAGTTCCGCCAGCATATCCGCCCCCGGCTGCGCGACATTCCCGATGTGCGCCTGTACAATCAGGGGAGTTTCGGCTCGGCGGGGGTCAACATCATCCTGGCGGGCGAAGATGGCGAGGCGCTGGAGCGCACGCAGACCCAATTGCTGCGCGAAATGCGGGGGTTGCGATCGGTGTCCGATCCCCGCCCCGCGCCGCCGCCAGCCGGGCCTGAACTGATCGTCACGCCGCGTCCGGCGGAGGCGGCACGCCTCAACGTCAACAGCAGCACGCTGGCGCAAGTGCTGCGCATCGCGACGATTGGGGACATCGACGCCAATGTCGCCAAATATTCCGATGGAGACGAGCGCGTGCCGATCCGCGTGCGATTGCCGGAGGGCGCGCGTCAGGATCTGGAGACAATCGCCAATCTGCGTGTGCCAACCCTTGACGGACAGACCACGCCATTGTCCGCCGTCGCCGACATTCATTTTCAGGCGGGGCCAGGCAAAATCGTCCGCTACGACCGGGAACGACGGGTATCGGTCGAGGCCGATCTGGTCGCGGGGCGCACATTGGGGCAGGCGCTGGGCGAAGTTGCGCAGCTTCCTGTGATGCGCAACCTGCCCAAGGGCGTGCAGGAAGCTCGGGAGGGCGACAGCGAGGCAATGATGGAGTTGTTCGGCGGCTTCATGATCGCGATCGCGGCCGGCATCGGCCTGACCTTCGCGGTGCTGGTGCTGCTGTTCCGCAGCTTCTTCAAGCCGGTGACGATTCTGGCGGCCTTGCCGCTCTCGCTGCTGGGCGCCTTTGCCGCGCTGGTGCTGTTTGGCAAGACGCTGGACCTGCCTGCGATGATCGGCCTGCTGATGCTGCTTGGCCTGTGCGCCAAAAATTCGATCCTGCTGGTCGAATTCGCTATTGAGGAAGAACGTAAAGGCGTGCCGATGACCCAGGCTCTGCGCAACGCCTGCCGGGAACGCGCCCGACCGATCGTGATGACGACCGTCGCCATGGCGGCCGGCATGTTGCCCACCGCGCTGGGCATTGGCGAGGGCGCGGAATTCCGCCAGCCGATGGCTTTGGCGGTGATCGGCGGGCTCATTACCTCGACGGCCCTGTCGCTGATCTTCGTGCCGGTCGTGTATGAAATTGTGGAAGGCGTCGAGAAATGGCTCGCGCCGATGGCCGCGAAACTGGTGACGTCCCGTCAGCCGGGCGATGATGATCCGCTTCCGCTCACCCCGTCATGACGCACGGGAACGTGGAGCGATTTTTCACTTGCAAAATCGAACGAATTCGTTCAATTGATAATTGCCTTATAGGCATCTCTCCTAACTCATATTGGGCTGGTCCATGGACCGGCCCAATTTTTTAGGGGCACTGTCCAGATTCCTCGCGTCTCCGGATGCATGCCGGGGATGCGCGTTATTATTTATGAAATGGGATGCGCATATGGAAAAAATATTCATAAATCTTTGCATCTTATCGTAGAATGTTTGACGTAGCTTGGCTTTTTTGTGCAGACTGCATGACCGGATTGGCCAGAGGCTGCGTGAGCAGGTTCATGCTGATCGATGGTTCGACCCTGCGCATGACAGGGCGGCATTTCGGGGGGAGGGGCGTGAAATGCAGATAAGAAGCGGGCGAACTACGGCGCCGCCATCGCTGGATAGTCTGGACTCGAGCATTATCGATATATTGCGCACCAACGGCCGCGCGACGAACCAGGAAATTGCCGAACGGCTGTCCATCACCGCGGCAACAGTATCCGCGCGGTTGCAGAAGATGGAGGAAGCGCATGTGATGCGCGTTGTCGCCGTCACCGATTTTGCGGCTCATGGTTATAATGTCATCATCGCTTTGGGCGTCAGGGTGCAGGGTCGCGACATTGGCGATGTCGGCCGGGATCTTGCCGAACTGCCTCAGGTTTTGAGCGTCAACATCATGAATGGCGACTATGACATAGAATTGCTTGTAGCCTTGCATGACTTCTCGGAGGTACAGAAATTCCTGTTCGATCATATCGCCGTGATTGACGGAGTCATGCACATCGCCTCGGGTATCGCGGTCGATATTGTGAAGTTCGAGTTCAACGTGGTGCCGTTGTGAAGCTGGAACAGCGATTGGAATGCCTGGACAGGCTGGACCAAGGAATCGTCGAGAGGCTGGCGCGCGACGCGCGGATTTCCAACCGCGCGATCGCGGCCGAACTGGGCGTGACCGAAGGGACGATTCGCACCCGCATCAAAAGGCTTCAGAGCGAAGGGCTGATTCAGTTTACAGTGATCACGGACTTTCGGATGGCGGGGTCGCCCAATCTGACCATGATGGGCATCAAGGTCGATCCCTCGCAAGTATCCGGCATTGCCCGCCGGCTTTCCGATATTCCGGAAATCACTTGCGTCGTCGTGTTGCTGGGGCGCTATAGCCTGCTGGCCATGGGGTTGTTTACCAGTGTGGAACAGATGAACGACATCATTGTCGAGCATATCCGGCCCCTGCCGGGTGTCCAGAGCGTCGAAACCTCGATTTCCGTCGACAGCCTCAAATATGAGCCGGGAATCGCGAAGATCACGCGAGCCGGGGCTGTCGGATAAAAAAGGGCGCCGGTCGGGGCGCCCTTCCTTACCTTATGGCAACCGCGTTCAGGGCAGCTTGGCCAGATCGGCGTCAATCGCAGCGAGGCGCGCGTCGGTGACGTCATCTGGAGCATATTGCTGGATCGCCTTCAGCGTCATGCCACGCGCCATGTCAACCTGATCATTGGTGGTCATGCCGGGAATGTTCTTCTCGATGATTGCCTTGGCGGCAGGATTGTCGAGCAGCGTGCCCAGATCGGTATCGGCCGTGCTGTATTTGGCCTTCGCCACTGCATTGGCAGCCGGAGCGGCGGCAGTCTGGGCCAGCGCAGGCGCGCCGGCCATCGTCAGGGTCATCGCGGCGGCAATCAGGAAATTACGCATGATTCAGCATCCTCACTTTATGGACGGAGGCTATATCGCACGCAATCGTTCTAAATTCAAGGGTCACCAGCTCGATCTTGCTGCCAGGAATAGATCCACCGTGCGATCGGCGGCTTCCAGCATTTCCTCAAGGGGTATCGCGCGTGCGCCGCTCTCCTGAAGATGCCATCCCGTGATGGCGGATACGAGCATGCGCGCAACGGCGTCCGGCTGGCGCGCAGGAATATTGTCCCGTTGGGCGGCGGCGGCGATGTCCTGCGCGATCAGGTCGACGATGTAGAGATAACCGACCTCATACATCGCCTTGGACAATTCAGGAAAACGGTCGCGCGTCGACAGAAGCAGCCGCTGGAGGGCGTTGACCTCGGGCGCGGAAATGGACTGTGCGATGGTATGACCATGGTGGCGCAGCCGTTCACCGATATCGGCGGTCAGCAGATGATCCTGCTGCGACGCCGTTTCCGACCATTCCTTCACCCGATCCTCCACGATCGCGGTGAACAGGGCCTCCTTCGAGGGATGGCGGGCGTAAAGCGTGCCCTTCGAAACGCCCGCGGCCGCAGCGACATTTTCCATGGCCACCGCGTCATATCCCCCTTCCAGGAACATTTCGCGCGCGGTTGACAATATCGTCCGTTCTATCGCCTCCACCTGCTTGGCGGTTGGGCGGCCTCTCTTGGGCACGAAGGCTTTTGCGGTTCCGGTTTTGGGCATGTTGCGACATTCTTTGACGCATAGCGACAGCCGGCGCAACGAAAGAGATGAGTCCCCAATCGCCCGGGACAAAATCGAACGGCATCGATCGAATATTGACGCTTCATCGGATTGGCGCTATCTCTTTTATTGAAACGAAAATGAGCGGCCGCATCGCTGCTTTTAAGAGGGGATTTTCCAATCGCCATGACCAAGCCGCCCGTTGCGCTGTTTCTCGCCCTGATCAGCAGTGCGCTGACGCCTTTTGCCGCTCAGGCGAAGGGAGGAGCCGCCGCCGCTGAACGGCGCGCGGAGAAGACGCTCGCCAGAATGACCTTCGAGGAGAAGGTGCGGCTTCTTCACGGTCCCATGACCGCATTGGTGCCGGCGGCAAAGAGGCCGCAGGGCGTGACGATCGGCGCGGGATATATCGAAGGCATCGAGCGCTTGAACGTGCCTATGCTGGTCGAAACCGACGCCAGTTTGGGCGTGTCCAATCTGATGGACATGCGCAAGGGTGACGTTGCGACGGCGCTTCCCTCCGGCCTGTCGCTGGCCGCCAGTTGGGATCCGGAACTGGCCCGTGCGGGTGGTGCGATGATCGGGTCGGAGGCGCGGGCCAAGGGTTTCAACGTCATGCTGGTCGGTGGCGTCAATCTGGTGCGCGATCCTCGGGCCGGGCGCAATTTCGAATATCTGGGCGAAGACCCGCTTCTTGCGGGAACTCTGGTTGGAAGCCAGATTGCGGGGGTTCAGTCCAACAACATCATCGCCACCATCAAGCATTTCGCGCTGAACAATCAGGAAACCGGCCGCAACGTCGCATCGGTGGAAATGGAAGAGGCGCCGATGCGGGAAAGCGATCTGCTGGCCTTCCAGATCGGCATGGAAAAGGGTGATCCCGGCTCGGTGATGTGCGCTTATAACCGCGTGGGCGGCACCTATGCCTGTGAGCATCCCTTCCTGTTAACCGACGTTTTGCGTCGCGACTGGGATTTCAAGGGCTTCGTCATGTCTGACTGGGGTGCGGTGCATTCGACCGCGGCGATCCTTGCGGGACTTGATCAGCAGTCGGGCGAGCAACTTGACGGCAAACGCTATTTTTCTGACCTGCTGGTCAAGGCGGTGGAGGAAGGCAAGGTGCCCAGTTCTGCCGTCGACACCGCTGCGCGCCGGGTCCTGCATGCGATTTATGCGCATGGGGTTGCCGATCACCCGCTCCAGCCGGGTCAGGCGATCGACTATGACGCCCATGCCGCAGTCGCCCAGCGTGCCGCCGAGCAGGGCATTGTCCTGTTGCGCAACGAAGCGAACATGTTGCCGCTTGCCGCCTCCGCCAGGAGCATCCTCGTCATCGGCGGCAATGCCGATGTGGGTGTGCCCGGCGGCGGCGGGTCGAGTCAGGTTGCTCCGGTCGGGGGCCTCAAGCGCATGACCAAAGGCGCGGAAAGCGGACCTGCGGCGGGCTTTGCCAAGCGTGCCTATGGCGGTACGGCACCGCTCGACGCGTTGCGCGCCGAGCTGCCCGGCGCCCAGATCAGCTATCTGGACGGGAAAGATGTCGCGGCCGCCGTGGCTGCGGCCAGAGCTGCGGACATCAGCATCATCTTTGCCGAAAAATATGCGACGGAGGCCGCCGACCATGAGGATCTTTCGCTGGGTGAAGGGCAGGACGAACTGATAGACGCCGTGGCGGGCGCCAATGCCAAGACGGTCGTGGTGCTGGAGACCGGCAACCCGGTCCTGATGCCATGGCAGGGGAAGGTGCCCGCAATCCTGTCCGCATGGTATGGCGGCCAGCGCGGCGGAGCGGCGATTGCGCGGGTGCTGACCGGGAAGGTCAACCCTTCGGGCCATCTGCCCGTGACCTTCCCTGCTTCGGTTGCGCAGTTGCCCAACCCGGTACTGCCCGGCACCGACGCCCCGCCGGCCGACAAGGAGACGCGTGCCGTCTACGGGCTTCAGGCGGGGACGAAGCCGTTCGAGATTCATTATCCTGAGGGCTCGGACGCCGGCTATCGCTGGTTCGACCGGAAGGGCGCGAAGCCGCTTTATCCCTTCGGCTATGGCTTGAGCTACACCAGCTTCCGCTATGAGGGGCTGAAGGTCACGGGTGGCAAGGCGCTGACGGTGCGCTTCACCGTGACCAACAGCGGCGGGCGGGAGGGCGCCGACGTACCGCAGGTCTATGTGACCCGCCCCGGCAAGGCGAAGCGCCTGATCGGTTGGGCCAAACCTGATCTGAAGCCTGGCGAAAGCAGGGAAGTGACGGTCACCGCCGATCCCCGCGTGCTGGCCGATTTCAACGCGAAGGCGCAGCGCTGGGAAATGCCTGCGGGCGAGGTGAAGGTAGAGGTGGCGACCTCCGCGACCGATACGGTATTGACTGGCGGCGCCAAGCTTAGCCGTATCAACCGGAAGCCCTGAGCCATGAGCCGGCGCATCGATCGTCGCGCCGCCATGGGCGCGGCGATGGGCGCTTTGGCAACGGTAGCCGCGCCGGTTTCGGCGCGCCCTCCCCGCGTCAGGGCCATGCGCGGGGACTTCCTTTGGGGCGTCGCTACAGCGGCACATCAGGTCGAAGGCAACAATGTCAACAGCGACTGCTGGTTGCTGGAAAGTCTGCGGCAGTCGATCTTTGCCGAGCCGTCGGGTGATGCCTGCGACCATTATCATCTCTACGAAGCCGATATCGCGATGGTTGCGAAGCTGGGTTTCAACAGCTATCGCTTCTCGATCGAATGGGCGCGGATCGAACCGGTGCCCGGCCGATTTTCGCTGGCGGAGATCGCCCATTATGGCCGGATGCTGGACGCGTGCAAACGCCGCGGGTTGAAGACGGTGGTGACGCTCCACCATTTCACCTCGCCGCTCTGGTTCGCCCGCGCAGGTGGCTTTGAAAATCCGGAGGCACCAGAAGCCTTCGCCCGCTATGCAGCGAAGGTGGTGGAGCATCTGGGCGACCGGATCGACTGGCTCTGCACCATCAACGAGGCGGATCTGGGCTTTGGCCCCATCCCCAAGGCGATGGAAAGGGCCGCCGCCGCCATCGGGTCGGATCGGTTCGCCTTCTTCCTGACCTCGACCCAACCAGCCGCCAAGGCCATCGTGCGCGCCTGCCATGCGGCTGCGCGCAAGGCGATCGCGGCAGCACGTCCGGGATTGCCGGTCGGCTATACGCTGGCGATGAGCGATTTTCAGGACGCGCCGGGGACAAGCGGCCACGCCGCAGAGGCGCGGGCAAAGCATTATGGCCCTTATCTTGAACTCGCTCGCGACGACGGTTTCATTGGCGTGCAGACCTATACGCGCGAACAATTTGGCGAAAAGGGCAAGGTTGCCGTGCCGAAGGACGCGCCGCGCACGCAGATGGGCTATGAATATTATCCCGCGGCGCTCGGCAACACGGTGCGCTATGCCGCCGAGACGGCCCGCGTGCCGGTGCTGGTTACCGAGAACGGTATTGGGACGCAGGATGACGCCCAGCGGATCGCCTATATCGACGGCGCGCTTGCCGCTCTGGGCGCCGCCATCGCCGATGGCGTCGACGTGCGCGGCTATATCCACTGGTCGCTGTTCGACAATTTCGAGTGGATGCTTGGCTATCGGCCGAAATTCGGTCTGGTGGCGGTCGATCGTGTGACGCAAAAAAGGACGCCAAAGCCCAGCGCGCTGCATTTGGGACGGATTGCTCGCGCAAACAGGATAAACCGGACCATATAAACGAAAAGAGGGAGGGGCTTCATGAAATGGACCCGCAAGCCGGTGGGCAGCATGATCGCGGCCAGCGTCGTGGCTTTATCATTGGGCAGCCAATCGCTGGCTCAGGAGAAAACGCGCGCGATTGAATCGGACGGCTCGGTCCATGTGCCCGCCTTCACCCTGCCGCCATCCCCCTATCTCAGCGACGCGGCCCGCGCAGCGCTGCCGCGCACGGCATCGGACCCGTCGGCCATGCTGGATCGGCTGGTGCAGTCGGGTGCGGTGCCCAAGGTGCGCGCCAGCATGCGCAAGGCGGCGGCGGGCAAGGTTGAGGCGCTGCGCCGCCAATACGGCGTCAGCGTGGAAGAAACGGAGGTCGGCGGCGTGCATGGCTATTGGGTGCGTCCGACAGCCAGGCCGCTGGGCAGGCACCGCAAGCTGCTCATCAACCTGCCGGGCGGCGGCTTTCTGGTGGGCGATGCCGGGTCGACTGGCCTGATCGAGTCTATTCCGCTCGCGGGATTGGGCGGTTTCGACATATTGACCATCGACTATCGGCAGGCACCTGAGGCGCAGTTCCCCGCGGCAAGCGAGGATGTCGCCAGCGTCTATCGCGCGCTGCTCAAGATATGGCGGCCCCGTGACATCGGCATTTTCGGCTGTTCGGCCGGCGGATTGCTGACGGCCCAGGCGCTCGCCTGGTTTCAGAAACAGCAGTTGCCCGCACCTGCGGCAGCGGGCATTTTTTGCGCGTCGGCGGATGCGCGCTGGGCAGGGGACAGCTGGTATTGGCAAAAAGCGATGCATGGCCTCACCAGCGCTCCGTCGCTCGACGAGCGCTACTATTATGGCGATCATGATCTTGACGATCCGTTGATGTCGCCGATTGCATCCGATGCCGTTTTGAAGCGCTTTCCGTCGACGCTGATCATCACCGCTTCGCGGGCTGGGGAGATGAGCGCCGCGATCAACACGCATCGTCTGTTGGTGCGCAATGGCGTTCAGGCCTCGCTCCATGTCTGGGATGGTCTGGATCATGCCTTCTACACTCAGACGGACCTGCCCGAATCCCGCGAGGCGTTCGATGTGATGGTCCGCTTTTTCCAATCGAATTTTAACCAGAGGGGCCGGTAACGCCATGACGACGAAGCGCAGGATATGGACGGGACTGTTGACCGCCACGGCCATGCTGGCATCACTTCCTGCCATGGCGGGTTCGCTGGAGGACGGCTTTGCCCATCCCTCGGCGGAGGCCAAGCCCCGCTTCCGCTGGTGGTGGCCGGGCGCCGCGGTGAACGACGAAGAATTACGCCGCGAAGTGAAGCTGATGGCGGACAATGGCTTTGGCGGCGGCGAAATTCAGGCGATGTCGCCCAATTTCGTGACGCTGACGCCGGAAGAGAAGGCGGTCGTCAACGACTATGCCGAACCGTCCTTCTTCGCCCATGTTCGCGCGGCCGGGGAAGCGGCGCAGGCGCTGGGCCTCAGTCTCGATTATACGCTCGGTTCGTCCTGGCCGTCGGGCGGCGGCGTCGCCATTCCGCCGGAAAAGGCCTTTACCGAACTCGCCATGGCGCGAACGGAAGTGAAGGGTGGTGCGACGGGTCCCCTCAAGGTGGACATTCCCAAGCGCACCCGCCGGCTGGGGGCGCTCAATTTTCTGGATGCGCGCGTCAAGGCGCCTGAATTTGCAGATTGGGGCAAGCGGCTGGAGGCCCGCGCCCGGATCGTTGCCGTCGTCGCCATGAAGGGCGCCGCGCCCACGCTCAAGGCGGGCGGGGCGGGGCCGATGGGCTTCACCATCTCGCCCTGGAAGGACGTCGAGACGCCGGGAGCGCTCGATGCGTCGAGCAGAATCGTGCTGACCGACAGGTTGCGTGATGATGGAACGCTGGACTGGACGCCGCCACCGGGTGTGTGGCAGGTCTTCGTGTTCAAGCAATATGCTTCCGATGTCGGCGTTTTGGGGGCAGCGGGGCGTGGGCCGCAGCTTATCCTCGATCATATGGACCCTACTGCCTTTGCGGCTCATGCGGCGCGGGTCGGCGATCCGTTGGGCAACAAGCCGGCCGGAATCCGATCGACCTTCGTCGATAGCCTGGAACTGATGCAGGACATTCAGTGGGGTCCGCAATTTCTGGCCGAATTCCAGAAGCGGCGCGGTTATGATCTGACCCCCTATCTCCCCTTCGTCGTGCAGCCCGGCTGGATGCAGGCATGGGACGAACATTGGTCGCCGCCCTATTTCAATGCCAGCGATAGCGAACTGGCCGAACGCGTGCGCGCCGATTATCGATTGACCGTGTCCGACCTGATGATCGCCGGGTTCATCGAGCCGTTCGTTGCGTGGAACCATGCCCATGGGCTGAAGGCCAAGTTTCAGGCGCATGGCGGCGCCTTCGACATTATCAGGGGCTATGGCCTTGCTGACATTCCCGAAACCGAGGATCTGGTGCATGGCGGCGATCCGCTGTTCATGCGCTTTGCCCGGTCGGCGGCGCATCTCTACGGGAGGCCGCTGGTTTCGGCGGAAAGTCTGGTTTGGAAGGACCGCGCCTATGAGGTGACGCCGGATGAAATGCGTCGCCGCGTCGACCTGTTGATGGCGGGCGGGGTCAATTCCATGATCCTGCATGGCATGAACTATCGCTTCCATGCCGATGACTGGCCCGGCTGGCATGCCTTCCAGCCCAGTCCCTTTGCGGGCGGCTTTTCCACAATGCTGAATGAAAGCAATCCTGTCTGGCCCGCGGTCAAGCCGCTCGCCGCCTATATCGCTCGCCTGCAATCGGTGATGCAGGCGGGGGAAGCGGTGGTCCCTGTCGCCTATTTCTATGGCCGCAGCGGCTATTATGTCGGCATTGAAGATGACGGCGCGGGCAGGCAGGGCGCGGAAAAGGCGTTCCTCGCGGGCGGCTATGATTTCGACCGGATCAACCCGGACTCGATCGCCAACGCCCGGGTCGAGAACCGCCAGCTCGTGTCGAAGGGTGGGCAGCGTTATCCGGCGCTGGTCCTGCCTCCGCTCGACGCCATGCGCGCCGATACGGCCGAAAAAATCGCCGCCTTCGCCAAGGCGGGCCTGCCGATTTTCTTCACCGGCAGAGCGCCAGGCCGGGACGAGGGACTGGCGGACAGGGCGCGGCGCGATGCGCGGGTGAAGAAGGCGGTCGCCGCCGCGCTCAGGGCCGGGGCGAAGGTCGTGTCCCAAGAAGCAATGACGCAGGCATTGCGGACGGCCGCCATCCCGGCCAACCTGACCTTCATGGGCGATCCGGCCGATCTGGTCTATGTGCAACGCAGGGTTGAGGGCCGCACCGTCACCTTCCTTCACAATCGCGGCGAGGCGGTCCGCAACGTCGCGCTCGGCTTGCCGCAGGCGGGGCAGGTCAGCCGCTGGAACGCGATGGATGGCAGCATCGTACCTCTAGCCTCGACGCGAAATGCCGGTGCGACGTCGTTGGCGCTGACTCTGGCGCCCGGCGAGAGCGCCTTGCTCATGCTTGACCCCAAGGCACCGCCGCAGTTCGTCGGCATGCCGCAACCGGCCGGACGGCTCGCCATCCCCGCCGACGGCTGGTCGCTCAAGGCCGAGGGCCATGTCATGCGCAAAGCCTATGCCCATGATTTCGGGCAGGTGACGCTCAAGGACTGGCGCGAGGTGCCCGAGCTTGCGGGCTTTGCCGGGAACGCCACCTATCGCCGCACGATCAACGTCGATGCGGGCTGGCTTGGCAGCGGCACGAAGGTCACGCTTGATCTGGGAGAGGTGCATGACATGGCGACCGTGACCGTCAATGGCCGCACCCTGCCGCCAGCGATCAGCGCGCCCTATCGCGTCGACCTGACCGGTGCGCTGAAGTCCGGTCGGAACGACCTCGCGATCACCATCGCCAATGTCCCCCAGAATGCGATGATCGATCCGAAAGACCCCACCTACCGGAAGCTGAAGCCCGTCGCGGCGGGGTGGACCGGCCCCGTCATGCTGGAGGCGGGGCGGTAATGCGGCTCGCGGCATTATTAAGCGCCTTGCTGCTGACCACTGCGGCAGCGCCGGTCTCAGACACGGTCCTCGCGCCGGTCGACCCGGAGTTGCGGCCGATGGCGCGTGCCCTCCTGCAAGCGCAGCAAAGCGGCGCGCAATTCACGCCGCCCAAGCCCGGCGCTTTGCCGGAGGGCGTGGTCGAGCGGCGCCTGCCTGCCCGCAACGGCCAGCCGCCCGTCACGGTCTATGTCGTTGATGCCGTCGCCAACGCGACCCGGACTCCACGCGGCGCGATCCTCTTCATCCATGGCGGCGGTTTTATCGCGGGCGATGCGCGGGACAATCTGGCGGCGTTGAAATCGCTGGCCGCCCGGCTCGACTGCGTGATCGTCAGCGCGCAATATCGGCTCGCCACCGCCGCGCCCTTTCCGGCGCCGATGGAGGACAATTACACGGCCCTCAAATGGCTGCACGACGAGGCCGCTATGTTGGGGGTCGATCGCCGCCGCATCGTCCTGCTGGGCGAAAGCGCGGGTGGCGGGCTTGCAGCGATGGTCAGCCTTGCTGCACGCGATCGCAAGGAGGTCCCGGTCGCTTTTCAGGCGCTGGTCTATCCCATGCTGGACGACCGTACCGGCACCAGCCGTCCGGTTCCCCCGAACATGGGCCAGATCATCTGGACCGCCAGACAGAATCGCGAAGGATGGACCGCGATGCTGGGTCGCGCGCCCGGCGGCGGGACGGCCCCGGCGGGCGCTGTGCCCGCTCGCGTCAAGGATTTGAGAGGCCTGCCACCGACCTTTATCGGGGTCGGTTCCATCGACCTGTTTGCGGACGAGGATATCGACTTCGCCCGTCGGCTCGTGAACGCGGCGGTGCCGACGGAATTGCTGGTCGTGCCGGGTGCCTTTCACGGTTTTCAGCTGATTGCCCCCAAGGCGCATGTTTCGCGGCAATTCAATGCTGCGCTTGAAGCCGCCCTGGCGCGCGCTCTCGCTTCGGAGATTAAAAGATGAAGAATTATTCGTGGCTTGCCCCGGTGCTCTTCATCGCTGGCGTTCCTGCGGCGATTGCGCAGACGGATGCGGAGGGCTGGATCAGCCATGTCGAGGCCGGGCCTCAGGCGCGGCCCGTCGTGCTGCATTTCCGCCGGACGGTCGATCTCAAGACAAAACCCAAAAGCTATGCCGTCCGGGTCACAGCCGATAATCGCTTCATCCTCTATGTGAATGGCCAGCGCGTGGCGTCCGGTCCTTCGACCGGCGATGTCGCGCACTGGCGGGAGGAGAGTATCGATCTTGCCCCCTGGCTGAAGCGCGGCGTCAACGTCATTGCCGCCACGGTCTGGAACGGGGTGCAACCGCTGAAGCTGCCGCCCAATGCCACGGCAAAGCAGATTTCCGCCGCGGAGGGCGCAGCGCTCTTCACCAACACGGCGCCGCTGTTTCAGCAAAGCGTGGCAACCGGCTTTCGCCTCATGGGCGAAGGCGATGCAGCCGTCCTGGCCACGGACAAGCCGGGCTGGAGGGTCAAGCGCGACGCGGGCCGCGGTTTTGCCAATGGATGGCGGCAGGAGAAATTCTGGTATTATGTTGCCGGCAACCCTGAGACCATCGATGCCGCCAAGGCCGATTTTGATGCCGCTGGGCCAAAGGAAAGCGGTGGTGGCTGGCAGGACGCCGTCCCTGCGCCGGAGGCCGCTGCGCGCACGCTGGTCGCCGACCGCCTGCCGCAGCAAAACTATGTGCCCACCTCTGCCGGGAAGGTGGTTCGCGCTGATCTGCCGGAGGCCATGGCCTTCCCCGCGCGCCCTGTCATCATTCCGCCTAACAGCAAGGTGAAACTGCTGCTCCAGCGGGATGCGTTGGTGTCGGCCTATCCGGAACTCAGCGTCTCGGGCGGAGCAGGCGCGACGATCAGATTGACCTGGGCCGAAGCGCTCTATGATGCGAAGAGGCTCAAGGGCGACCGGAATCTGATCGAAGATCGTAAGCCCATCGGCATCTGGGATATGTTCATCGCCGACGGTCAGCCTCGCCGCTTTGCGCCGCTCTGGTGGCGGACCTGGCGCTATGCGGAGATTGCGGTCGAAACGAAGGATCAGCCCTTGACGCTGGAGGGCCTGCGCGCTTTCGAAACCGGTTATCCCTTCCAGCAGGTGGGGCGCTTTGCGAGCGACGATCCGCAGCTCCAGCGTATTTTCGACGTCGGCTGGCGCACGGCGCGGATCGACGCGCATGAAACCTACATGGACACGGCCTATTGGGAGCAGTTGCAATATGCGGGCGATACGCGCCTGCAAATGCTGATCTCCTACGCGGTGTCGGGCGATACGCGTCTCGCCGAACAGGCGATCGACGCCTATGCGGCGTCCCATGTCGATGGGGGTCTCATTGAGAGCGCCTGGCCGACACGGGGGCATAATGTCATTGCGCCCTTCGCCTTGCTCTGGGTCGGAATGCTGGACGACTGGCGGATGCGCCAGCGCGATCCGGCGCCTGTCGTGCGCAACATCGGCCGCATGCGCGAGATACTCGACTGGTTCGAGAAATATCGGGGCAAACGCGGCCTGCTGACCAAAAATCCGCAATGGAATTTCATTGACTGGGTGGGGCAATCCGCGACCGACCGGACGGAATTTCCGTCCTATGGCAAGGACGCGCAGGAAAGCTGCCTGATGAGCGCCCACTGGCTTGGCGCCTTGCAGCAGGGCGCAGCGATCGAGGCGGCCTTTGGCGACAAGGTGACAGGACAGCGCTATGCCGCCCGCGCCGAAACCGTGAAGGCCGCGATCCGGTCCCGCTGCTGGGTGCCCGCGCGCGGACTGTTCGCGGACAATCCCGATGGCGACCGCTTCAGCCAGCATATGAACGCGCTCGCCATCCTCTATGATGTCGCGCCGAAGGAAGAAGCCCGCTCCATCGCGGATCGCATCATGGCGCCGGGCAAGGGGATCGCCGCACCGGAAGGCGTAACCGCGACAAGCTATTATTTCGCCTGGTATCTGGCGCAAGCGCTGGCCCATGGGGGCATGGGCGACCGCTATCTGGGTTTGCTGGACACCTGGCGCGAGCTGCTGAAGCTCAACTACACGACATGGCCCGAAGAGCGCGACGGCGCGGGACAGGCGGGGAAAAATGCATCGACCCGTTCCGACAGCCATGCCTGGAGCGCGCATCCCACTGCCGATCTGCTGGGAATCGTTGCGGGCATCGGGCCGGATGCCCCCGGCTATGCGCGGCTGAAGGTCGAGCCGGCGCTGGGGACGCTGCGCCATGTGAGCGCGTCGGCGGTCACGCCCTATGGCCCCGTCAAGGTGCGTTATCGCGTCCAGGGCAACAGGCTGAGCGCGGAAATCACCCGGCCCAGCGATTTGCCGGGTGATTTCGTTTGGAACGGCCTGCGCTATCCGCTGAGCCGTGTCACCACCCGGCTGACGCTGCCGATGCGTTAAGGGGCTGGCTGGACCTCCGCGCCGAAACCGCTAAGGTCCAGCCAGCGCAGAAAAGCGTTCGTCCAGCCCGGTGGGTCGCGCCGGACTTGCCAGGGCCGAAACCGCGCCCGCCCCGCTGGCAGGCGTGAAATTCGATAGGCGGCGGGCGGCGATCCAGCTTGCGATCAGACCATATCCCGCTCACCCAGACAGAGGATCGTCGATCGCCATCGCCACGAAAGCGGGCGGGACATCGGCGGGTACGCTGACGGTTTGCATGGGCGGATAGAGCATCGCTGCAAAAGCCGGGCAATCCGCCGGCGATGCTCATTCACCGGTCTTCCCGAACCAGATCCCAGGACCCGCTGGCTGGGGCACGGCGCCGGACAGCATTGCCGCAGCGATGATGGGCCGAAAAGTCACGGCATCCTCAACCCTTTATGCCCGTCCGTTTCAGCCCGCCGCGTCGCCCCAAACCTGCGCGAAGAAGGGGTTGCGCACAGCTTCCGCTTCATAGCTGGCGGGGTCGAGCATCGTCGTCGGACACCAATGACCGCCTTTCAGATAAAGGCGCGGAGTCATCATGAACCGATGGCCGGCGGACGAACGCCATTCGACGGGGGTGTCGGGTCCCTCGAAACTCTCCGCCAGACATTGCCCCCCGCGATAGTCCGCAGCCTGACGCAGGTCGTCGACGCGCCAATCCTCGGGTGCCCGGCTTTCGTCATAGCCATGGTTCAGCAGCGTCGGTTCGCGGGAAGGCTGGGCGAAAGCAAAACTGTCCCAGTCGCGCGGAATGGCTTCCCAGGCCGCGCGTGAACCGAAATAGGCCTTGATCTTGGCTTCTTCATCATGGGCAAACCAATGGAGCGATCCTTCAGGCGCCTTGGCGAGTTTTTCGATCCGTTTGCTGACCGCTCCGGGCATCAGTTTTGGGATGACCCGGGCGATCCAGGGCATGTGCCTTGGCGACTGCCTGAAATAGTCGGCCAGCGACTGTTCCCGGAACGGCACCAGCGCTTCCAGCCGATCGGAATCGGCATACCATTGGCCGTGAAAGTTACGGGTCGCGAACCAGTGCGGCTTCAGAACCTTACGGTAATTGGGCATGGTCTTCTCCATGAATTCATGGTTCACCACGCGCGACGTCGCGCCGCCGCCGATGTTATAAAAGCCGCGCCACAGTTCGGCAGGCAAGTCATCGCTGCACATCGCCGCCATCAGCCGCCCGCTGTCATTCGCGGTCGACCATTCGAACACGCCGTTCAGCGGATTGTGGAACATGATCGGGTCGAAGATCTTCCACATGTCATAATGCGCCATGCCGCTCTGGCGCAGCGAGACCCAATGGGTGATCCCGCTTTGCGCGACAATTGCTTCGGCCTGCGTCTTGGTGACCGCATAATGATCATAGGCGCTGATCTTGATCGGATCGCCGCAACGGCCCCAGTGGACGGGTTCGTTGCGGCTGCCGGTTTCCGCGACGGTGCCGATATAGATAAGCCGGGTGGTGGCCGGGTCTGCCACGGCGTGAATGGCGTCGACGATGTTGCGCGCGCCGCCGACATTGACTTTAGTTACCACGTCCTGAGGCAGGCGGTCGGCAAGAGGAGACACGAGAGCGCCGACGTGCAACACCACATCGGCGCCCGTAACCCCTTCCCGGATGGATGCCGCATCGGTCAGGTCGCCCCACACGATTTCCGCAAGATTTTTCTGGAGGATGTTCTTGACGACAGGATGGGCTTTTTCTTCCGGTCGGATCAGCACGCGCAGGCGCAGGCTGTCGCCCTGAGCCGCGATTCGCTTCACGGCTTCACGGCCCATATTTCCGGTCGCGCCGGTCAGAAATATCGTTTTCCGGCTGTCGATCACGACGACCTCCCCCTTTGCAATTGCTCAACGAGCCGCAAATAGAACGTTATCGTTCAAATATCAAGGGCGACGCCTGACGGTGGTGGATTGCGGTCCATGCGATGGTGTCAGTGCCATAATATGGGATTTATGGTTCGCAAATCGCCATATTATGAACAATAATTGCAGCGGATGCGTATAAAAAACAAAATCGTAAAACGCAAATTGACAATTGCCATTCCGGGACTGTTGCCATTATGATACGGATACGTTCGAAAAATGGCAAGAGAGACTTCTGCGCGGTTGCCGTGCCGAAATTGTCTGTCTAGTCGGCCGCCTAACGCAATCAGGCGTGCACCACGCGCACGAGGAAAGGATGTCATGAGGAAGGTTTTCGGCTTCGCTACATTGATGGCGGGAACGGCGCTGAGCTTGCCGGTTCACGCATGGGCGCAGGACGCTGTGGACGGTGAAGCGTCCAGTGAAATCATTGTTACGGCGACCCGCGAAGCGCGTTCGCTCCAGAACGTGCCGATGAGCGTCAATGTCGCAACCGGTGAGCAGATCCAGAAGCTGAACCTGCTCGATGCCAAGGATATCCAGCAGCTTTCGCCCGGCCTGGAGATGACGAATACGACGGGCCGCAACAACACGACCACTTTGCGCGGCGTCAGCTTTGATCCTGATCAGGGCACCAGCCCGGCGGTCCAGATCTATTTCAACGAGATCCCGACTGATGCGCAGACTGCCTTCACGGCTATCTACGACGTCCAGCAGGTCGAGGTTCTGCGCGGTCCGCAAGGCCTGCTGCGCGGCCTTTCCGCACCGGCCGGATCGATCACCATCGCGACCCGGCGCCCGAATTTCAACGAGATCGAAGGCTATGCGCAGGCTACGGCGACCGATCGTGCGGGCTATAACGTGCAGGGCGGCGTTTCCCTGCCGTTCAACGACAAGCTTGCGCTGCGCGTTGCTGCTCTCGTCGATGGCAACCGCCTCAACAATGTGCGGAACGTCAATCGCAACAATGATCGTTCCTATGGCCGCACGGAGAGCGTTCGCGCGACGCTGGGCTTCAAGCCGAGCGAGGATTTTACAGCCTATCTGACCTATCAGTATCTGACCGCAGACAACACCCAGTATCAGCAGGTCGTCGGTTCCGGTAACACGCCCTATTATCAGCTGTTGCCCCTGTTCGGCGGCTTTGCCGTACCGAACACCGACTATGTCTCGGGTCCTGCGCTTAAGGCGTCGGACTATGGCGCCGTTGCGGAAGGCGCTTTCCGTAGTCAGAATGAAACCCATACCGTCAATCTGGCAGCAGACTGGGATCTTGGTCCCGCCACCCTGTCGTTCGTGGGCGCGCATCAATATAGCCTGCTCAAGATCGCGCGCGACCTTGATCCCGGCAATTCCGTGCCGGATTATGTTGCGGCCTCCAATGTTCGCATTCCCTACAAGGTGGATACGGCCGAACTGCGCCTGAGTTCCAACAACAAGGAAGGTCTCGGATGGGGATTGGGTGCCTTCTACACCCATCAGACCGGTACCACTCGCGTACAGCAGACGAGCGACTCCTTCTTCTTCCCGGTTTCGGCTGATGACAGCCTGACGAACCTTGGCGCCCTGCCTTACCTGCCGATCGAGGCGAGCATTGCCGTGCCGGTCGACACGACGACCTGGTCGTTCAACGGCAATCTGCGTTACCGTAGCGGGCCACTGTCGATCGAAGGCGGGTTGCGTTACACCATCATCAAGGCGAACCAGACGAGCCAATTGTCGCTGACCTCGCCGGGCAACTTCCTTGCATGCCCCAACTTTGGATGCGCCGCCTTTACGGTTCCGGCCTATGAGATCATCCCGGCTGATCTCCAGCGCCGAACCTACAAGCCGCTCACCGGCGGCCTGACGGTCAGCTATCAGGTTATGCCGACACTGAATGTCTACGCGGCCTATGGTCATTCCTATCGTGCGGGCAGCACGGGTGTCGGCGTTCCGGACGGCGTGAGCGATGACCTCATCCAGACCAAGCCGGAAAAAACCGATTCGTTCGAAGCCGGCGTGAAGGGTAGCTTTGCCAATCGTCGGTTCAACTACACCCTTTCGGCCTATTATCAGAAGCTCGACAATTATCTGAGCCGCTTCACCGGCATCTATTATGAATCTTTCGTGGCGGCGCCGCCGACCGGCTTCTACGACTTCAATTATAATGGTGACGCGACGATCAAGGGTGTCGAGGCTTCGCTTGATGGCCGCGTAACCCGCGACTGGGATTTCGGAGTCAGCGTCGCCTACACCCGCGCGCGTTACGACAATGCGCTGATGCCCTGCAATGATTATGACGGCAGCGGTGTTCCCAACCAGAACGGCAGCACGCCCGCGGTTACCGGCGCTGGAAATGTCAGCTATTGCGTGTCAAACGACCGTCTTGCCGATGTTCCGGACTTCAGCCTGACGGCGAACACCGAAATTCGCGTGCCGATGGGTGCGATCACGCCGTTCGTCCGTGCGCTGTTCACATACCGCCCTGGCTTCTACTCGCAGCGCGTCGACTATAATTATCAGGATCGCGAGCTGCTGAACCTCTTTGTAGGTTTCCGCACTGAGGATCAGCGCTTTGAACTGACGGCCTTTGCGAAGAATCTGCTGAACCAGAAGCGGATCACGAACATCTCGCTGGGCAACGCGACCTATGCGACAGCGACCGGCAATGTACAGCTCGACTCGGCCTACCGTCTGGTCAATGTGATGAACCCTCGCGAATTTGGTCTGACCGGCAGCTTCCGCTTCTGATCGGATTATTCGAGGAAATGAACAGGGCCGGTGGAGCGATCCACCGGCCCTTTTTTTACCCGTCAGATACCCGCGTGGCTTGCGGACACCTTCGAACCGCGCATCATAAGGTGCGACAGCGACCTGATTTCCATCCAAATGTGGGAAGCCGGGGAGGACGATGTTACCTTGGGGCACTCGCTCGATCTTCCGGCGCGGCGCATCCTGTCGGCGGATATAGTCGCGGGTTTGCGCCCTAGTGCGTGAAGCTCGACATGCGAGACCGCCTTTCGTCGACCTCCAGATCGAAGGCTGCGCTCCGAGAGGGCGGAATTCCCATTTTATCACACTTTTGAACATACATGCCTCTTTCTTTGCGGTTTGATCGGCGATTATTGCTACGCGAAGTGTAATAAATCCTAGGCACGATCGCGGCTTTGCCGTATTAGCGCACGGTGGAGCTGACAGGTCGGTGCAGGCGTAAGATCCATGTGCCGAAGGGAGAGGGTCGACGAATGACGCTTGGGAAAGAGTATCGCTGATGCCCGCGGCGGTCTTTCAGGATGCGGGCAAACCGCTGATCGAAACCCTGCCCGATCCAGCGTCGGCACCGGCTCAGATGACCCTCGAGATCGCGGATGCGGGCGTTTGCGGGACGGACCTGCGCTTGAGCGAAAGCCTGAACGTGCCGCGCGGCGCGATATTGCGCAGGCGGATGAATTCCTCGCGGCCTGTGAAGCGCTGCGCAGCCAGCACCGGGAAAACAGGGTTTTGATCCGTCCCTGACCGGGCGGCCGATGACGCAAGAATAGAGAATGGGAGACTGAAGATGGCGACTGCGCCGAAGATCGAAGAACTGCATGGCCCTCGCTCGATGGGACATATGGCGCTGCACTATAAGAAGCTGGAGGAAGGCCCCCTGGCGGCGCGGCTGCTCGGCATGCTCGGCTATGTGCTGACGCAGGATCTGGTGTTGCCTTCCGGCGCGCATTTCTATCGCTTCGTGGTGGATTCCCGGCACCAGCCGCGGGGTGACGGCATCGTCTATCTCTCGCTCATTCCCGATGCCCAGCGCGATCTGATGCAGGCGATCCATGAAGCGCTGAATGTCGGCACCGATCATGAACATCCCGCCGTCGTCGCCATGCGCCAGAAGATGGATGAGGACCCCGAATACAGCTTCCACTATGGAACCCTGCTGGAAAGCCTGGAGGACCTCGAATCCATGTTCCTCGCCCTGGAGGATGCGAATGAAAATGATCCTGAGCTCAAGGGCAGGCTCAAGCTGGTTTACAATCGCGCGCTTCCCGGCACCCCCGAAGTTGATGCCCGGCTGGACGCTTCGCCGATCTACAGGGGCGTGACCCGCTATGCCTACGGCAAGAATGGGGTACAGGCTTTTCTAGAAACCGATGTTCTTTCGAGCGGGATGCTGGGCGAAACCATGATGCTCGAGTTTGACTATGTGTTCCCGGGCTATGCCAATCATGTGCTGTCCGTGGTGGAATGGGAATAAGGGACGATCCAGTATCGGAAGGGAGAGCGGGGCGCTGGATGGGTTCATCCGGCGCCCCGTCCCTATGGCGGCCGAAAGAAAGTAGATAAGTAAATACTCACTTGTGTCGAATCGCTCTATGATTTATCTGCTCTGCAAGGCGCGGCAGCCGGAGCAACGGCGCGGCGCCATCGGGACTTAAGAGACAGGAGCGGATCAGGTGACATCGGAAAAGCTGGGCAATCTTCCCCTCAAGGACAACGAAGAATTGCGGCAGGCGCTGGAGGCGGCCGATGTCCGCGCGCTGGTGATGACCTATGTGCATCTGAGCCGCGATGAGGAGATGCTGGACCGTTTCGCACCTGCTCTGCCATCGGCCAGCCTCGGTATGTTGCCCAATCCCTCGGACGAGCTGCTCGCCGACCTGCGGGGCAGGGTGCTGGCCTTGCTGACCACGCCGGGTGCGGCCGCGAAGGGGCCGATTTCGGTCGATCTGCTCAACCGCATCATGAGCGTGGGCATGGGCGAGCCGGTCGACCCGGAATTCATCCCATTGTTGCTGGAGCAGACCGGCCTTGGTCCCCAGCCCGACCGTTCCGGTCGCCCGGCCCGCAAGCGCATCCCCGCCGACTACAAGGCGCTGATCATCGGCGCTGGCCTCACCGGCATGGCCGCCGCGATCAAGCTGGACGAGGCGGGCTACCCCTATGAGATCGTCGAGAAGAATCCGGAAATCGGCGGCACCTGGTGGAGCGCCCGCTATCCCGGCGTCGGCGTCGACACGCCCAGCCACTTCTATTCCTATTCCTTCGAACTCAATCCGGACTGGACCACCTACACTCCGTCCGGCGGCGAGATGCAGGGCTATCTGGCCGGGGTCGCCAGCAAATATGGGCTGCGCGACAGGACCCGGTTCAACACCATGGTAACGACGCTGCGCTGGATCGAGGCGGACGGCCAGTGGGAAGTCACCATGCGCGGCAAGGACGGCGCGGAGGAGACGCGGCGCTATAATGTCGTGATTAACGCCCATGGCCCGATCAGCCGTTGGGAATGGCCGAAGATCGCCGGTCTGGAAGACTTTCAGGGCGTCAAGATGCACACCGGCGCCTGGGACCCGGCGGTGGAGCTGAAGGGCAAGAGGGTCGCGCTGATCGGCACCGGCGCGAGCGCGGCGCAGTGCGGCCCGGCGATCGCGGGCGATGTCGCCAACCTCACCGTCTTCATGCGGTCGGGCCATTGGGTGCTGCCCAACCATATTGCGGGCCTGCCGGTTCCCGACCCGATCAAATGGGCGATGCGCCACATCCCCTATTATCTCGAATGGTTCCGCTTCTCGGTCTACTGGACGGGGTCGGACGGCCTGTATCCCAATCTGCTGATGGACCCCGACTGGCACGACAAGGACCTCACCATTTCGGCCGCCAACGCGCAGCTGCGCGACTATTGCATGCACAATATGCATGTGAAGCTGGCGGGCCGCCCCGATCTGATCGAGAAACTGACGCCCGACGCGCCGGTCTTTTCCAAGCGGATCGTCATGGACACCAACTGGCTGCCCATGTTCATGCGGGACAATGTCGCGCTGGAGACGACGGGGATCGAGCGGATCACGCCCAAGGGCATCCGCACCGTCGACGGCGTCGAGCATGAGTTCGACGTCATCCTCTTCGCCACCGGCTATAATCTGGCGCGGATGACCGGATCGCTGGAGATTATCGGCCGCGACGGCCGCAATCTGGGCGAGGAATGGGGAGAGGAAGATCCCGAAGCCTATTTCGGCCTGACCGTGCCGGGCTATCCCAATTATTTCCATATGACCGGTCCCAACAGCGGTCCCAACCACGGCGCGGGCATCAACCTGCTGAGCGAGGCGCAGGTCCATTATGTGATCGAATGTCTCGATCATCTGGTCGAAACCGGCCACACGGCGCTGGAGCCGACCCGGGCGGCCTGCGACGCGTTCAACGCGCGGGTGCAGGGGCAGATGCCGAACATGATCTGGAGCCACCCGAAGGCGAAGACCTATTATAAGAACAGCAAGGGCAAGGTGATCGTGTCCTGGCCCTTCCGCCTCGTCGATTACTGGAATGAAAGCCGCAGCCTGAAGCTGGCCGATTATCAGTTCCACGGTGTGCCGGCGGAAACCGAGGCGGCCTGACCTTACGGCCAATAGCGGATAATGGCCTGAAATCCCTGAAGGGGTGGAGCGGATGAGCGCGCCGCCCCTTCATGCCGCTCATCGCGCCCCTGCGCCGCGCCTGATCCCATTTTAACGGGCATTTCATATTTTGGGATATATGTCGTTCCCGCTCTGCCGGCCGGGCTTGCGGCAGGCAGGGCGATAAGGGCGGAGGGAGCGGGATGTTTGAATTTCAGTGGCAGGCGCCCGGATTCCTGCATGTGATCGTCAGGGGCCTTTGGTCCGATACCGACGCCGACGACTATGTCGCGGGGCTGTCGGCGAAGGCGGCCGAAATCAGGCGCATCTATGGCAGCGCGCGCGTTCTGGTCGACGGCCGGGAAAGTCTGGTCCAGCCCGCATCCGTCATGGCGAAAATGGCCGGGATTCAGGCGATCCTGATTTGCGTGCCCAATGATCGTGCCGCCTATGTGGTCCGGTCCGCGCTGGGGAAATTGCAGGCGCAACGCCTGTCCACCACCGACCAGTTGCAGGTGTTCCTTTCGGCGGAAGAGGCGCAGCAGTGGCTGCTTTCCTGAACCGCGAGCGATTCCCGAACATTCGCTGATACTATCCTCATTCTGAACGCAAACGGCTGGTTATCGCTACATTTGCCTTTGATTTGCGTATTCGATCCTCCTTGGCTAGAAGGGTCCGGCCCGCCGCTAGAGCGGGGCGCCATTGCAAGGAGAAGCCCATGTCCCTCAGCATCGAAAATCTCGCCACGCGGCTTCAGACGCTGGAGGATAAGGAAGAGATCCGCCTGCTCAAGTCACGCTATCTGCGCGCCTGCGACCTGAAGCAGCCGGAGGTCGTGCGCGACTGTTTCCTGCCCGGCACCGTGCGCATCGACTATCAGGGCTTCCCGCTGTTCACCGACCGGGATGCCTTTGTCGCCGTCTATGAAAGCATGGCCTGTCAGGGCGGCGTCTATGACCTCCATCACGCCACCAACTGGGACATCAGCCTGACCGGACCGGATGAGGCGAAGGGCCTGTGGTCGCTCAATTTCCGGACGATCCTGACCGGCCCGCGCCATGTGGTCCGCCTCTCCGTCGAATATGAGGACGTCTATCGCCGCCAGGACGGCCGCTGGTGGATCGCGGAAAGCGTCAGCCGCCAGACATCCATCCTCACCGAACAGATTGGCGAGGACGGATCGATCACCGTGCTGGCTTCGGGCGCGCCGTCCGCGGCTTGAGAATGGGTTTGGTAATGCGCCTTTTCGGCGCATTTCAGATCGGCGCCGCCTGCGCGCCGCGCACGACTCGGCCGGGCCGGGCGCCGGTCGGCTGGTCGTGGCGGCGGACGGTCTGCCCTGATACGATCGTTGCGACAAAGCCTGTCGCCAACTGGTCCAGCCGCCGCCCGCCGCCGGGCAGGTCGTGCCGCACGACCGGCGCGTGGAGGCGCAGGGCATCAAGGTCGATGATGTTGAGATCCGCCTTGTAGCCCGGTGCGATCCGGCCCCGGTCGCGCAACCCCATGGTTTTGGCCGGACGGTCCGTCAACGCGGCGATCGCCTGCGGCAGGGCGAGCCGGGGTCCCTTGCGGTCGCGCAGCCAGTAGGTCAGCAGGAAGGTCGGATAGCTGGCGTCGCAGATCGCGGCATAATGGGCGCCGCCGTCGCCCAGCCCCATGACCGTGCCGGGATGATTGATGAGGTCGTGCACGGCATCGAGCCGCCCCTGATAATAATTGCCGAGCGTATTGTAGAGCAGGCCGCGCCCATCGCCGCCGTTCATCAGCAGGTCGTAGGCGACTTCCTCCGGCGTGCAGCCGCGCGCGCGGGCCTGCGCGCCCATGCTGCTTTCCAGCGGCGGTTCGTAATTGGGCGGATCGGACAGCGGGAAGATCCAGTCCCAGTTGCGCGTCATCATCGCCAGCGGATGGCCCTCACGCGGGGCTTCCCCCAGCAGACGGGCGTGGAAGGCGGGATCGCGCAGATGGACGAGCTGCTCCTCGATCGGGAGCGCGGCGATCGCCTCATAGCTGGGGCACAGGCAGAAGGGGTGGGTGGACAGTTCAAAGCCTGAAATCATGCCGACCGGGCGTGGCAGGATCTGCGGGCTGACGGCCACGCCGCTCTCATTCGCCGCGTCGCAGATCCGCAGCGCCTCCTTCCACACCGGCTCGCCCTGATTGGAGGTGCCCAGCGTGAAAGTGGCGGGGCGGCCTGACGATTCCGCGACGGCCAGCAGATGCCGTAATTCGCTCTCCCAGCTGGAGAAGGGGGCGTCGAGCACCATTTGCAGCACGCCCGTATCGGCATCCCGCATGGCGCCGGCGATGGCCTTGAGTTCCTCCACATCGGCGGCATAGGTCGGGATGTTCTCGCCCGCCTTGGTGCGGTGGATCAGCAGGCGGGAGGTGGCAAAGCCGATCGCCCCGGCCTCCAGCGCCTCGCGGGCGATGCGGCGCATCTGTTCCAGATCCTGCGCCGTCGCCGCCTCTCGCCGGGCGCCGCGCTCGCCCATGACGAAGACGCGGAGCGGGCTGTGCGGCAGCAGCGCCGCGATGTCGATGTCCCGGCGCCGCGATTCGAGCGCATCCAGATAATCCGGGAAACTTTCCCAGTCCCAGCGCAGTCCTTCGGCCATGACTACGCCGGGAATATCCTCCACCCCCTCCATCAGCCGGATCAGCCGTTCGCGATCATCGGCGCGGCAGGGGGCGAAGCCGACGCCGCAATTGCCGATCACGACCGTGGTGACGCCATGGGAGGAGGAGGGGGAGAGTTCCTCCGCCCAGGTCGCCTGCCCGTCATAATGGGTGTGAATGTCGACGAAGCCGGGCGTGACGGTCAGGCCGGCGGCGTCGATCCGCTCACGCGCCTCGCCGACTTCCAGTTGACCGACGCCGACGATCAGGCCGTCGCGAACGGCAATGTCTCCGGTGAAGGGATCGCCGCCGCTGCCGTCGACAATGGTGCCGCCGCGGATCAGCAGATCGCAGGTGGGGATGATGGTCATGGCGTGCCCGTCAGGCCGGTTCGAGGATGGATTGCAGCGGGGCGCGTTCGGCCCAATAGGCGCCTTCGCGATCCGTGTTCACATCGACCACGCCGCGCACGCCCAGCGCCTCCCGCGCTTCGCCAAGCGGCAGGTGGAAGACCGTCTCCAGCTTCTTCATAAACAGGGCGTCGCTTTCCTGACCGACCCGCATGCCGCGCTGGATCGCGTTGACGCAGGTGGGCCAGACATGCGGATAATGGAGCATGGTTCGCACCGTGTAGCGCAGCGATCCGAAGATCTGAATGAGGTTCACTTCGGCCGCCAGTTTGGGATTTTTCATGAATTTGGGCACATTGGTCAGCCGATACCAGTAGGGGACCAGCTCGCCCATGAAGTTGAAGCCGCCGCCGCAGAGAATATGTTCGAAATCATGGGTCTGGCCGGAGCGGAGATTATAATAATCAAGCTGGGTTTTCGGTTCGCGCCATGGCGTGATCTGAATTTCATAATTGCCCGAATGCATCTGCTCGTAGAAGATGCCGCCCAGCGATCCGGGAGCATATTGGCTAAAGTCGTCGATCGTATAGGTCGAAACGAAGCCTTCGCTGAACCAGGCGTCCAGTTCCGGATTGACCTTGCGTTCCTGCGTGAACATTTGCTCCACCGCATCATAGTCCCGCAGCGAATCCAATATGCCGATAAATTCGTGCATCTCTGCCTGCGGCGGCATGTCGGCGCCGTTTTTGCGCAGGCAGATCATCGCCAGCCATTCGCGCAGTCGCGGATTGTTGAGATATTTGGATGAGGAAATCAGCACGCTGCTGTCCGTGCTGACCGGCATCACGCCGCGCAGCAGATAGGGTATTTCGGCCATGGCCATCCTCTCCTCGCTTTAATTCAGTTCCAGCTTCCTGCCGCCCGACCCCCAGGCGCTGATGCGCGGGTCGCCAATCTGGAATTGCGGCAGCAGTTCGAAGAAGCTCTTGTCGGCCACGCACACGCGCTGAAGGCGGCGGGGCGTCATGCCCGTCAGGTCGCAGCGACTGTGCTGAAGCGCGATATTGTCCCAGATCAGGAAATCGCCCCGGTTCCAGCGATGGCGATAGATGCGGTCTTCGGCGTAAAGTTCGTCGAACAGGGCATCGAGCAGCGCGTCGCTTTCCTCACGGGGAAGGCCATCGATCCGCGCCGTCTGCATATGGTTGATGTAAAGCACCGGCTCGCCCGTGCGGGGATGGGGGATGATCGCGGGCCGGGTCTGCTGCGGCACGAAGTCGGGAACCTCATGCTCCACGGCGCGGTGCGACTGGATCAGCGCCAGCGCCGTCACCGCGTCGCGCTTGTCCAGTTTCTCGGCAAGGCTGGCCGGCAGGCTTTCCAGCACCGTCACGCCATTGGCGAAGGCGGTCCAGCTCTGGCCGTCATTCACCTCCAGCGCATGGAGGGAGAGGATCTTGAAAGGAGCCTCGGTGAAGGCGAGATCGCTGTGCCATGTCAGCGGCCCGGCGCCCAGATTGCCGTCGCTGGAAATCTCCCGGAATTCGCCCTTCGACCCCAGGACCTTGCCGAAGAGGGAGAGGATGCGGACCTGCTCCGCCTCGCTCAGCTGCTGGTTGCGGAACAGGACCAGCTTGTGCCGGTCGAACAGGGTGAGCAGCCGTTGCTCGAAGCCCGTCGGCCAAGGCCCGTCCAGCCGGACGTCGATTTCCACGCCGAACGGTTCGATCGGCCGTTCCTGCCACAAGGCGTCGGTCATCCTCTCGCTCTCCTTGTTTCTGTGAACGAACGGTATCGAACCGTTCGGTTATCGTCAAGGCGTTCCGATCGGGGTGGGGGTGCATCCGGCGTCCAAGCTGATATAGCCGCGCCCATGGGGCAGCAGGATCAGCGCGACATAGAGGCGGCGGAACAAGGGCGGTCAGAGCCGATGTCGCAGCGCGTGCGGCATTTGCTGGCGGTGGCGCGTGCGGCATTTGTGGCGCGGGGGCTGGATGCGGTCAGCATCGATGCGATCGCGCGGGCCGGTGGCGTCAGCAAGGAGACGATCTACCGCCATTTCGCCGACAAGGAGGCGCTGTTCCGCGCTGCGCTGGAGGCGGCGGGCGAGGAGTTTACGGCGCGGGCGGAGGCCGTGCACCGGGCTGCGGGCGATCCGCGAATCGAGCTGGCTGAACTGGCGCGGGCGATCCTCGATTCGGCGCAGGATCAGGGCATGTTCAGCGCGCTCTGGGTCGCGGCAAGCGTGGCGCAGCGCATGCCGGATCTCGCGGTCAGCCTGCAGGAAGGCCAGTGGCGGCGGATGGAGCCGGTGCGCCACGCGCTGGAGGATTATGCCCGGCGGCAGGGCGTGACGCAGCCCGTGCCGCTGGACATGGCGCTCGACTTCGGGTCGCTGGCGGTGGAGGGGCCGGCGGTGCTGATGGGCTTTCCTTCGCCCCCGCCGGCCGATCGACAATTTATATCGGAGCGCGTCGCCCGGCTGTTTTCCCAAGGTATTACCGGAGCGATCGCGACAGGGGAAGACGCCGTGTCTGGCGATGCCGATGCGCCGGTTGATCGCCCTGCCGCCGCACCGCACCATATCCGCACGCTGCTGGATGTGGCGGGGCGCCATTTTCTCGATCAGGGATATGAGGGCGCGAGTCTTGACCTGATCGGCGCCGAGGCGCGGGTGGGGCGGGGCACGCTCTACCGGCATTTCGGCAGCAAGGCGGGGCTGTTCGCGGCTGCCGTTCGGCAACGGGCGCATGAACTGGTCCCCGCCACGCTGCCTGCGCTGCCGCCCGGCGTCATGGATCGCGCTGCGCTGGCGCATTTTGTGGAGAAGGCGATCGGCAGTCTGGCGTCGGAATCCTCCATCCAACTCCACCGGATCGCCATCAGCCAGTCGCGCCGTGACGGCGAAAGCGCACGGGCCGTCTTCGCGATCGTGCGCGCGCCATGGGTCGCGGCCCTGTCGGACTGGCTCGCGTCGCTGGGGCTGCGCGGGAACCTTTCATGGTATGGGCGCGAGCTACTCGTGCTTGCGATCAGGGGCAACCGCCTGTTCGCCGGCGGCGGGCCGGTCCCACCGGCAGATCGCCGGCTTTTCGCGACGCGCGCGGTTACGATTTTTCTCGATGGATTTGTCGGCTTGCTCTGATGCATCCGCATTTCATCATCAATATTCGTTATTGACCGCTATTTGCGTAAAGTCATAGTGCATCCAACGGACAGGAGTGGATGCGATGATCGATTATGGTTTGCAGGGCAAGGTGGCAATGGTGACGGGCGCGGGAGGCGGAATCGGCCGGGCCAGCGCCCTTGCCTTCGCGCGGTCGGGTGCGAGTGTGCTGGTGAGCGACGTGCATGACGGCAATGGCGAGGAAACGGTGGCGCTGATCCGCGACATGGGCGGGACGGCGGCCTATCAGCGTTGCGACGTCAGCGACGGGGCGCAGGTGAAGGCGATGGTCGCCGCCGCGCTCGACCGGTTCGGACGGCTGGATTGTGCCTTCAACAATGCCGGGATCAACTCGGTCGCGCTGGACGAATATGAGGATGCCGTCTGGGACCGGGCGATGTCGGTCAATCTGAAGGGCGTGATGCTCTGCATGCGGGAGGCCGCTGCCGTGATGCTGAAGCAGGGCGGCGGGTCGATCGTCAACACCGCGTCGATCAACGGCGTCGTCGGCAATCCGGCGCAGCCCGCCTATACGGCGGCGAAACATGGGGTGGTCGGCCTGACCCGCCATGGCGCGCTGCGCTGGGCGAAGGCGGGGATTCGCGTCAATGCGGTCTGCCCCGGCGTCATCGATACGGCGATGACGGCGCAGGCCGTGGCCAATCCGCAGGCCCGCGCCATGATCGAATCGATGACCCCGATGGGCCGCATGGGGCGGGCCGAGGAAATCGCCGAAGCGGTGGTGTGGCTCTGTTCCGATGCGGCGAGCTTCATCACGGGCCAGCCCTTGCTGGTCGACGGGGGCGTGACCGCCATCTGACGGCGGCCATAATGACCGTTGTGCCATGCCCCTGCGATGTCCCATAGGGTGGTGGTATCGATCAGGCAGGGGACCGATGGCGGGAGCGGCGGAAGACAAGGCGGACGGAAAGGGCGCCCCGGTCGCAGGCGGACGGGCGGCCTATCTGGAACGGCGGCGGGCGGCGACGCGCGCCGCCATCCTGTCTGCGGCGCGGCAGGTGTTCGCGGAGGCAAGCTATGGCGACGCCCGGATCGACGACATCATCGGGGGGGCAGGAGTCAGCCGGGCTACCTTCTATGCCCATTTCGAATCGAAGTTCGAACTGGCCTGCGCCATCTACGACGAGATTGCGCCGCAGACGGCCGCGCTCTTTGCCCGGCTCCCGGCGCTGACGCGGGGCGACCGGGCCGGGATCAGGCAATGGCTGGACGATTTTGTCGGCATCCATCTGGAGCATCGCAACGTGACGTCGCTGATCGCGCAGCTTCAGCTGTTCGAGCGGCGTTTCCGCGCCCGCATCCTGAGCGATGCCGAAGCGCTGATCGATCTGGCGGCCGCAGGGAAGGGAACGGGCTTTGCCCAAGCGAAGGGGCCGGAAGATGCGGCGCGGCGGCAGCGGGCGCGGGTCCGGCTGCTGTTCAACCGGGTGGCGATACTCTGCGCGGAAGTGGCGCGGGGCGAGCTGTCGCGGGCGGATGCCGACATCAGCCTGGAACTGGTCAGCGAGGAAATCGCCCAGTTCCTGTCGGCGTGAAAACAGGAACAGACCTTCATCGGCGCGCTGGACTCCAAACTAGACTGAGAGTATAGTATCAAAAAAATGGAGTGGTAGAGGAGAGGCGCCGGTGGTGATCCGCGTGGGCATGGTTGGCGCGAATCCGGACTATGGCTGGGGGTCGGGCGTGCATCGCCGGGTCATCGAGCATCTGCCCGGCTTCACCTTGCAGGGCGTGTGCACCACGCGGGAGGACAGCGCCCGCCGGGCCGCCGCCCAGTTCGGCGCGCCGAACTGGTTCACCGATCATGAGGCGCTGAGCGCGCATCCCGATATCGATCTGGTCGCCATCTGCGTGAAGGCGCCGCATCATTACGCCATCGCCCATGCGGCGCTGAATGCGGGCAAGCATGTCTATTGCGAATGGCCGCTGACGATCAGCGTCGAACAGGCGGACGAACTGGCCGCGCTGGCCCGCCGTCAGGGGGTGAAGGCGATGATCGGCCTGCATCTGCGTGGTTCGCCCGCGCTGCGGCAGGCGGCGCGGCTGGTGGCGGAGGGCTATGTCGGACAGCTCTACGGCCTGACGGTTCATGCCCGGATGTTCGGGCCGCAGATGCGCGCCATGGCGACGCGGGCGGGCGGCACGACGCTGCTGTCCATTTATGGCGGGCATCTGATGGACGCTATCGACCATGTCGGCGGCGGGATTGCCGAGTGCGCCATGCGCGCCGCCATCCACCTGCCGCCCGTCGACGAAAAGGGCGCGCCGGTCGATCGGGATGCGTTCGACCATCTGCAATGTCATGGCTCCCTGCAGGGCGGGGCGCTGTTCGCCCTCGATCTGGCGGGGGTCAGTCTGAGCGGCATGGGCTGTAGCTGGCGGATCGACGGCAGCGAGGGCGCGCTGATGCTTTCGACCCGCGACGCCACGCTGCCCGCGATCGAGGCGCTGGCCCTGCACGGGGCGCGCCATGGCGGGCCGTTCGAGCCGATCGCCATCGCGCCCGAACTGGACTGCGCCGCGATACCCGCCGGTCCGGATCGCTACAGCGCCTATCCCGGCAGCTTCGCCTCTCGCGAGGCGCTGGCTTCGATCGGCAATCTCTATGCCGAACTGGGCGCGGCGATCCGCGCCGACACGCCCGTCACGCCCGATTTCGACCGCGCCGCCGCCATTCAAAGTCTGCTGGCGCGGCTGGACGTTCAATCCCACCCCATGACCGGAGTTGCCGCATGAGCGCCGATGCAGACCCTGAAATCCATGACGTCACCTCCGGCAGCCCGGTTTTCTACCTGAACGGCCGTCGCAAGATCCGCACGGAGAGCAGCGTGCCTGTCAGCTCCTCGCGCTGGCTGAACGATGCGCGGGTGCGCGAATGGATGGCGACCGAAAGCCTGCGCCGCAACGGTCACGATTATCCGCTGCTCTATGGCCTGCCGACGCTGATGGAGGCGGTCGATCAGGTCCGCGACGTCGAACAGGCCGAAATATTGGTGGCGCAGGAGCGGGCGAACAATCCCGCCTTCGATCGCTGGCTGAGCGAAGCCTTTGTTTCGACCTATTCCAAGGAAGATCTGCGCGCCTATCCCGAAGGAACGGTCGGTCGGCAACTGTTCGACTATATGGATGAATATGATCTCTCACCCGAACTGAATTCCCGCATATTGGCCGATCCGGACTGGAAACCCGCCAATGCGCTGGACTATTGGAATTTGCGCATGGGGCAGACGCATGACTGCTATCATATATTGGGCGAAATCGGGTTTGGGACCATCGCGGAATATTTCATTACCGGCGTGGTGACGGGCAACGCCTTTCGCCATCTGGGCGCGGAACTGGCAGGGGCGCTGATGACCGTCAATACGCTTATCATGTTTCCCTGGATGACGCGGACCATGCTGCACTATCCCGGCGCCTGGCCCGACCTGTGGCGGAACCTCAGTTATGGCTATGAGGTCGGGCAACAGTCCGACATGCTGTTTTCCGCCCGGTTCGAGGACATATTGCACCTGCCGCCCGCGCAGGCGCGCGAGGCGCTGGGCTGGCGCGGACATCGCGGGCCGGTCGACAGCCGGGAGGCGTCGCTGATCTTTGGCGAGGGACGGGAAATCATCCCCTGACAGTCGACCTGCTTTACCCTGCTGTCGTCCGCTCCCGTTCGGGGCGCCGTGATGCGCGAGTCCGGACATGCCGGTCAGTGGCGGAAAAGGGCGGGCAAAAAATATCCTATATGTTTTCGGCCCCGATATGATAGGCTGAAACCTGCCATGCCGGATACAATAGAACCCCAGTCATCGACCGACCGCAAAGTCTCTCCGCACCGTTCCTCGAGAGGCATGACCCTTGTCGAGCGCGCCTATCGCCATCTGCTCTCGATGCTGATGACCGTGAAGATCGCCCCCGGCGAACGCATTCCGATCGACAGCGTGGCAAGGCAATTGGGCATTTCCCAAACGCCGATCCGCGAGGCGTTGAGCCAGCTGGAGGCCGAGAAGCTGGTCTATAAGACCACCAATGTAGGTTATCGCGCTTCTCCCCCAATGACTCCGGAGGAAGTGCAGGACCTCTATGCCCTGCGGTTGCTGGTGGAGCCTTATGCCGCCGCCCGGGCCGCTGAATCCATGGATGAGCAGGAGCTGGCTGCCCTACAGGCGATTCAGGAAAAGATGGACTCGATCGTCGATCGCAGCGAGCAGGCCTATGCGGAGATCGCGGATGCGGACGCGCAGTTGCATCGCCTGATTGCCCATGGCAGCGGCAATCGTCTGATCGAGGAAACGATCGAGCGGCTTCATGCGCATTTTCAGATCTTCCGGTCGCTGTATCAGAACAGCGCTCAACCCAATGCGCCGGACGCCGCGGCGGACGAACACAGGCGCATCATTGCCGCGCTGCTGGCGCGCGATCCGGCGGCGGCCGAGGAAGCGGTTCGGGAACATCTGATGCATTCGCGCCGGCGCATGGACAGGGCCATCTGACAATCCGTCCCCGACGGCTGGCCGGGCCGATGCGGGGGCTTTTCTCTCAAAATGGGATCGCTAACATAATCCCCCTCAAAGCTACTTGACGAGGTGAGAGCCACCGCTTACGACGGTAAGGCCAGATCATATATGATATGAAAAAGGTCTGGAGGGGATTGCTATGCGTTTGATGCAAAGAGGCAAACGACTTGGTTGGGCTGTGGGCGCTCTGGCAGTGCTGGCCTGCTCTGCGCCCTCCGGCGCGGAAACGATCGTCTTGCGCGATTTCACGCTGATCGACGGGACGGGGCGTGCGGCGATGGCGAACCAGTCGCTGATCGTCAGCGACGGCCGGATCAGCTGGGTCGGGCCGTCCGCGCGGCTGAAGGTTCCGGCCGGGGCGAGGATCGAAAGGCTGAAGGGCAAATATGTGATGCCCGGTCTGATCGACAGCCACGTCCATCTGGGTCTGGTCGACGGCATTGCCCAGAACCTCCAATATCAAACGGCCGAAAACATCGAGAAGCAGCTGAGGCTCTATGCGGCTTACGGGGTCACGACCGTCCAGACGCTGGGCACGGAAAAGGATCTGATCTTTCCGATCCAACAGATGCGTCAGCGCCGCGGCGCCATGTCGCGGGTTTATACCGTGGGGCAGGGCGTGGTGTTCAAGGGCAGCTATGGTGGCGTTCCCGGTCTGGATCAGTCGGTCGCGACGCCGGCGGAGGCGCGGGATATGGTGGACCGGCAGGTCGCCAAAGGCGCCGACCTCATCAAGCTGTGGGTCGATGACGAATTCGGTATGCTGGAAGAGCGCATGCCGCCGCAGATCAGCAGCGCGGTGATCGACGAGGCGCACAAGGACGGCAAGAAGACCGTTGCCCACATCTTCTATTATGACAATGCCGCCGAACTGACGCGGGAGGGGGTGGACGCCTTTGCCCATTCCGTGCGCGACCGGGCGGTGGACGATGCGCTGCTGGGCCAGATGAAGGCGAAGGGCGTGTGGCAGATGGCCGCGACGCTGAGCCGGGAGGCGTCCTTCACCTACAGGACGCTGCCCTTTCTGGACGATCCGTTCTTCACGCGGGGGGTGACGCCCGCGGTGCTGAAGGAACTGGCCAGTCCGGAGCGGGCGGCGAAGCTGGGCGCTGCACCCAACTTTCCCAAATATGCGCCGACCCTGCGCCATGCGATGGACAATTTCGCGCGAGAGGCGAAGGCCGGCATCCGCTACGGCATGGGCACCGATAGCGGGCCGACCGCCCGCTTTCCGGGCTATTTTGCGCATTGGGAGCTGGAGCTGATGGTAAAGGCGGGCGTGACGCCGATGCAGGCGATCACGGCCGCGACCAGCGCCAATGCGGAGTTTATGGGCGCGAAGGACATCGGCACGGTCGCGCCGGGCAAATGGGCCGACCTGCTGGTGCTGGACCGCAACCCCATAGCGGACATTCGCAACAGCCGCGCCATCGACGCCGTCTACATCGCGGGGAGTAAGGTGCCGACGATCTGGCAGACCTGCACCGGCCGCCCGGCGGCTGCCTGCGGAGCCCGTCCGTGACCGGCGAGGCCAGCGTCGCGGAGCCGGGGGAAGTGTCGGCCGGAGCTGCCATGGCGCGTCCCACGCGCGCGCGCCACGCCGTCCTCTGGCTGACGGTGCTGGCCTATCTTATCACCTATATGGACCGCGTGGTGATCGCCACGGCGGCGCCGGTGATCGAGAAGGAATATGGCTTTTCGCCCGTGACGATGGGGTGGATATTCGCCTCCTTCTCCATCGCCTATGCCCTGTTCCAGATTCCCGGCGGCTGGCTGGGCGACAGGTTCGGGCCGCGCCGGGCGCTGACCGGCGTGGTGCTCTGGTGGTCGGCCTTCACCGCCGCGACGGCCATGACCTGGTCGGCCGGGTCGATGATGGTCTGCCGCTTCCTGTTCGGCATGGGGGAGGCGGGCGCTTTCCCGATCGCCACCCGGTCGCTGTCGCGCTGGATGCTCCCGTCGGAGCGCGGATGGGCGCAGGGCGTCACCCATGCGGGTGCGCGGCTGGGTGGGGCGGTGACGCCGGTATTCGTGGCGCTGCTCATCGTGCATTTCGGCTGGCGCATGCCCTTTATGGTATTTGCGCTGGTCGGCATCGGCTGGGCCGCCCTGTGGTTCTTCTATTATCGCGACACGCCCCGCGAGCATCCTTCGGTCAACAGCGCCGAACTGGCGATGATCGAGGGCGCGCTGGGCGCGGGCCGCGCGCGGGTCAGCGTGCCGTGGCGTCCTCTGCTCGCCAATCCGCAGCTCTGGCTGCTGTCGGCCATGTATTTCTGCTACGCTTATTGCATCAACATCTTCCTGACCTGGTTCCCCAAATATCTGCACGACGCCCGCGGGTTCGACATCGCCATGATGGGCCTGTTCGCCAGCCTGCCGCTGATGGCGGGCGTGGTGGGGGACCTGATGGGCGGATGGGCGTCGGACCTGCTGGTGAAGCGCGGCGCCGGGCTGAAGATGGCGCGCCGCGTCGTGGCGGTGATCGGATTTCTTGTGGCGGCGATGATGATCCCGCTGGCCGCCGCCATGGATGGAGAAGTCGCGAGCATCCTCTGCTTCTGCGTCGCGCTGTTCGGGCTGGAACTGACGGTCGGCGTCTCTTGGGCGGTGACGCTGGACATTGGCGGCGAATATGCGGGGTCGGTCTCGGCGGTGATGAACACGCTGGGCAACAGCGGAGCCGCGGTCGCGGCGGCGGTGACAGGTTATATCGTCAGCATGAGCGGCTGGTTCGCGGCCTTTGCGGTCCTGTCCGTCCTGTGCCTGATCGCGGCGGCGCTGTTCCTGCGGATCGATGCGTCGCGCAGGCTGGACGACGGGCAGGGCATGCGGGCCTGATGCCCCGGAACGACAAGGATCTGAAGCGCCCGGCGGCGCTTTGATGGGACCATTGCGCGCCCGGCGCGCACGACAGGAGATTGCTTAGGTGAAGATTTGGATATTCGCTGCGGGCATGGGCGCCGCGATCGCGGGCACGGCGATCGCCGCCCCCGCGCCGACCGGCAATGCCGCGCATGGGCAGCAGCTTTTCGCGCGCTGCGCGGCCTGCCACAAGGTCGGGCCGAACCCGGCGCGCTCCATGGGGCCGTCGCTGAACGGCGTCGTCGGCCGGGCGGCCGGAAGCGAGGCGGGCTACGCCTATTCGCCCGCCATGAAGGCCGCGGGCATCAAATGGGACGAGATCAGCATCGACAGGCTGCTGCAAGGTCCCGCGAAGCTGGTTCCGGGCACGAAGATGATCTTCCCCGGCATGGCCGCCGCGCAGGATCGCGCCGACGTCATCGCCTATCTGAAACAATATGGCGCGGATGGTAAGCGGAAGTGAGCGAGATGCCCCCCGCCTTCGGCGCGCTTCGCCTGCCACGCTCGGTCCTGTTCGGGCGGGGACAGCGGCATGCGCTCGGCTCCGTCGCCGGCAAGCTGGGCAGGCGCGCCCTGCTCTGCACCGACGAACGGCAGGCCGCCCAGCCCGAATTTCACGCCATGGTCGCGGACCTGCATGCCCATGGCGTGGAGGTCCGGACCTTCGACCGGACGATCCCCGACCTGCCGATCGGATCGATCGAGGCCTGCATTGAGGAGGTGCGCGATTTCGCGCCCGATCAGGTCGTCGGCATTGGCGGCGGCAGTTCGATGGACATGGCCAAGGTGGCCGCCGTTCTGCTGACCCATGGCGGCGACGTCCGTTCCTGTTATGGCGAATTCGCCGTGCCCGGTCCGGTCATGCCCCTGATCGCCATGCCGACGACGGCGGGCACCGGATCGGAAGTCACGCCGGTCGCCGTGGTTTCCGACGACGAGCGCGGCGCGAAGGTCGGCATTGCCAGCCCCCATCTGATCCCGCTGGTGGCGATCTGCGACCCGGAACTGACCGTCACCTGTCCGCCGGGCCTGACCGCCTGTTCGGGAGCCGACGCGCTGACCCATGCGGTGGAGGCCTATACGACATTGGCCCGGCCCGCCGACCCCATGTTGACGCAGGATCATGTGTTCGTGGGCAAGAACCTGTTGTCGGATCATTTTGCGCGGCTGGCCGTCGCCAACATCTTCCGGTTTCTGGAGCGGGCCTATCGCGACGGCAGCGACATGGAGGCGCGCGAGGGGCTGATGCTGGCCGCGCTGGCGGCGGGCTGCGCCTTCGGCACGGCGGGGACGGCGGCGGCGCATGCGCTGCAATATCCGGTCGGCAACCTGACGCATACCGCACATGGCGACGGGGTGGCCACGCTGCTGCCCTATGTCATGCAGTTCAACCAGCCATTCTGCATTCCGGCCTTTGCCGAGCTGGCGCGGACCGTGGGCCTGCCCGGCGCGGCGGAAGAGGCGTTGTCGCAGGCGTTCATCGATGCGGTCGCGGACCTGCTGGGCCGCGTGAACATTCCGCGCTCTCTCGCGGCGCTGGGCCTTAAGCCCGACCAGCAGGATTTCGTGGCGGAAAACGGATTGAACGCGGCACGGCTGGTCAAGAACAATCCCCGGCCCCTCGACCTTTCCGCCATGCAGGCCATCACCCGCGCCGCCTTCTCGGGCGAGCGGGCGGCGCTCAGGTCCGCCTGATTTCTCAAACAAGGTTCCCCATGACGACCCAAAGCTACACCTGCACGACGACCGACGGCCATGACGGCCCCTTTGCCATTCCCACCGGACTGCTGATCGGCGAGACGTGGATGCCCCCTGCCAGCGGCAAGCGCATCGACATTCTCAACCCCGCGACCGAAACGGTGCTGACCTCCGTTGCAGACGCCAGCCCGGCCGAAGGTCTGGCCGCCGTCGATGCCGCCGCCGCTGCCGCCGCTGACTGGGCCGCGACCCCGCCGCGCAGACGCGCCGACATATTGCTCGCCTGTTTCCACGCGATGATGGCGGAGCAGGAATGGCTGGCGCAGCTCATCGCGCTGGAAAATGGCAAGGCGCTGTCCGATGCGCGCGGTGAGGTGGCCTATGCCGCCGAATTCTTCCGCTGGTATGCGGAGGAGGCGGTGCGCATCAACGGCGAGCTGGCCGTTTCGCCATCCGGCGCGAACCGCATCATGGTGCAATATCAGCCGATCGGCATCGCCCTGCTGATCACGCCATGGAATTTTCCGGCGGCCATGGCGACGCGCAAGATCGCCCCGGCGCTGGCGGCGGGCTGCACCTGCATCCTGAAGCCGGCCGAGGAAACGCCGCTGACGGCGCTCGCGGTGGCGGAGATCATGCGCCGCGCAGGCGTGCCCGCAGGCGTGGTCAATGTCGTCAACAGCAGCGATCCGGGGCCGTTGTGCAGCCGTATCCTGCATGATCCGCGGGTGCGCAAACTGTCCTTCACCGGATCGACCGAGGTCGGCCGCATCCTGCTGCGCCAGGCGGCCGACCAGGTCATCAGCTCGTCCATGGAACTGGGCGGCAACGCGCCCTTCCTGGTGCTGGACGACGCTGACATAGACGAGGCGATCGAGGGCGCGATGGTCGCCAAGATGCGCAACGCCGGGGAGGCCTGCACGGCCGCCAACCGCTTCTACGTTCAGCGCGGCATCCATGATGCCTTCGTCGCGAAGCTGGTGAAACGCATGGGCGCGATGCGGATGGGGCCGGGCACGGACGAGGCGACCCAGTGCGGCGCGATGATCAACCGGCAGGCCATCGACAAGATCGAGCATCTGGTGGCGGACGCCGTGGTGCGGGGCGCGGAAGTGAGGCTGGGCGGCAGGGCGCCGGAGGGTGCGGGCTTCTTCTACCCGCCGTCGGTGGTCGCGAACATCCAGCCGGGGTCGGAGATATTGGTGACGGAAGTATTCGGCCCGGTGGCGGCGGTGGTTCCGTTCGACGATCCGGCGGAGGCGGTGGCGCTGGCCAATGCCACCGAATATGGCCTTGCCGCCTATGTCTATACCGGCGACCTCAAGCGCGGCCTGCAACTGGCCGAGCGGATCGAGGCAGGCATGGTGGCGGTCAATCGCGGTCTGGTGTCGGATGCGGCCGCGCCTTTCGGCGGCGTCAAGCAGAGCGGCCTTGGACGCGAGGGCGGGCATCACGGCCTGCTCGAATATTGCGAGGCGAAATATATCGCGGTCAGTTGGTAAGCAGCGGCCGTGTCACGACGCTACAGGAAATAGGAGAGGGGCCGGGATCGCGATGTTGAGGATGACCCGACGCAGGCTGTTGGGCGGGACGGTCGCCGTCGCCGCAACCATCGGAACGGTTCCGGTGCGGCGCGCCATGGCGCAGGACCTGCCCGGCGGGCCGGATACGGAATGGCGCCATTATGCGGCCGATCAGGCCAATACGCGCTATTCGCCGCTTGACCAGATCAACGCCGGGAATTTCAGCGATCTGCAGGTTGCATGGACCTTCAAGACCGACATATTGGGTGCCCGCAAGGAATATCAGTTCGAACCGACGCCGCTTCTGGTCAAGGGGCGCCTGTTCCTGACCGCCGGGTCGCGCCGCGACTGCGTGGCGGTCGACGCTGCGACCGGCGAGTTGCTCTGGATGTTCCGCAAGGACGAGGGGCAGCGCGCGCTCAACTCCCCGCGTCAGCTTTCGGGCCATGGCTGCTCCTACTGGACCGACGGCAAGCTGGAGCGCATCCTGTTCGTGACCATCGGCTATCAGCTCGTCTCGCTGGATGCTGCGACCGGCCTTCCCGATCCCGCCTTCGGCATCGATGGCGTGGTCGATCTCAAGAAGGATTTCGATCAGGAACTCGATCCGGAAACCGCTGATGTGGGACTGCATGCGACGCCGCTCATCGCGCGGGACGTCGTCGTCGTGGGTGCCGCACATGCGGCGGGCGACGTGCCCGCCGTGCGCAAGAATGTGAAGGGCTATGTGCGCGGCTTTGACGTGCGCACCGGCAAGCGCAAGTGGATCTTCCATACCATCCCGAAAAAGGGCGAATATGGCTATGACAGCTGGCTGAACGGTGATGCCGATGAGGCGGGGAATGGCGGCGTCTGGGCCGAAATGTCCGCCGACGAGGAACTGGGACTGGTCTATGTGCCGGTGGAGCTGCCCACCGGGGACGAGATGGGCATGTTTCGCCGCGGCAATGCCCTGTTCGGGGAGTCGCTCGTCGCGCTGGATCTGGAGACGGGCGAGCGGCGCTGGCATTATCAGCTCGTCCATCATGGCTTGTGGGACCGCGACATACCCTGCGCGCCGATCCTGTGCGACATACCGGTGAACGGCAGGACGGTGAAGGCGCTGGCCCAGCCGACCAAGCAATGCTTCCTCTATGTGCTCGACCGCACCAACGGCCAGCCGATCTGGCCGATTGTCGAACGGCCGGTGGAGGCGGGCGACGTGCCGGGCGAATGGTATGCCAAGACGCAGCCCTTCCCGACCAAGCCCCCCGCCTACGACGTGCAGGGCGTCGGCATCGACGACCTCATAGATTTCACGCCGGAACTGCGGGCTGAAGCGGTCGAACTGGTGAAGCAATATAAGATCGGCCCTCTTTACACGCCGCCGGTGGTCAGCAAACCGGGCCGCTGGGGCACCATTTCCGCGCCGGGCATTCAGGGCGGAACCAACTGGCCGGGCGGCTGCTACGATCCGGAAAGCCACACCGTCTTCGTCTATTCAAAGACCCAGCCCTCGGTGATCGGCATCATCCCGAACGAGGATAAGGGCGTCTCTGAATTTCCGCAGGTGCATGGCATTGCGGGAGCCGAAGTGCAGTCGCAGGTCGCGATGGGTGCGGAGGCGCCCAACCCCTTCCGGCGACCACCGGCGGCAAGGCCCGGTTCGGGAGCGCCGCCCGGCTTTCTCGCGGTACGGGGGCTGCCCTTGCTGAAGCCGCCCTATGGCCGGATCACCGCCATTGACCTGAGCAAAGGCGATCTCAAATGGCAGGTCGCGCATGGCGAGACGCCTGACAATGTGCGCAACCATCCGGCGCTCAAGGGGCTGAAGATTCCGCGCACCGGCCGCGCCGGCAATTTGGGACCGCTTTGCACCAGGACGCTGGTAATCTGTGGCGAGGCAGGCTTCTACACCAATGAATATGGCATCAGGGGCGCGATGCTGCGGGCCTATGACAAGGCGACCGGGGAGGAAAAAGGCGCGGTCTACATGCCCGCTCCCCAGAGTGGATCGCCGATGACCTATATGCTGAACAACCGCCAATATATCGTCGTCGCTATCGGCGGCGGCAATTACAGCGCCGAACTTGTGGCGTTCCGGCTTCCCGGAGTGGCTTAATGGCAGGAGTGGCTTGATGGGCAGGGTGACGCGGGGATATTGGCTGGCGGGCGCGGTGCTGCTGCTGGGTGGCGCGGTGGTGACGCGGGCGCAGGCGCCCGATCGCCATGTGTGGACCGGCGTCTATACCAAGGCACAGGCCGAACGCGGCAAGATTGCCTATGCGGAAAATTGCGCGGCCTGCCATGGCGAAACGCTGGCCGGGATCGATGTCGCGCCGGCGCTGGTCGGGCCGAATTTTCTCAACAACTGGAACAACACCTCGGCCGGGGACCTGTTCGGGCGCATCCAGTCGACCATGCCTTTGAACGCGCCGGGCAGTCTGGGCGGGCGGAAGGTCGCCGATATCGAAGCCTATATGTTCGAGGCCAACGGCTTTCCGGCGGGCGATCTGGCGCTGCCGCCCAATGCGGCCCTGATGCCCAATGTCAGGATCGTGGCGCAGAAGCCCGAACCGGCGGCGGCGGGCCAGGCATGCACATGCGGTAAATAGGGCAGGACGGCGGTGACGCCGCCCCTCATCAGGTGCCGGTCCAGTCCGGCACCTTCTTCGTCCGCGCCAGAAACTCGGCCACGCCCCGTCTGAAATCGGCGCTGCCATAGACCTCCGCGATCAGATCCTCGACATCGGGGAGGGCGTCCAGGGTCATGCGCCGGATCGTTTCCTTGGTGGCGCGGGTAGTGAGCGGCGCATTTTCTGCGGCGCGCCGCGCCAGCGCGTCGGCCTCCGCATCCAGCGTTTCGCGCTCCACGATCCGCAACAGGAAGCCGCTGGCGAGCAGTTCTTCCGCCGTCAACATCTCACCCAGCAGCACCATGCGCTTTGCCCGCTGCACGCCCACTGCCGCGCCGATCCGCGCGACGCTGGCGGCGGACAGGCAATTGCCGATCGTGCGCCCGATCGGTGATCCGAAGCGCGCGTCCCGCGTCGCGATACGGAAATCGCAGGCCGAGGAGATATTGATCCCGCCGCCTACGGCCCAGCCCTCCACCACAGCGATCGTGGTGCAGGGGATGGCGTCGATCGCGCCCATGCAGTCGTCGATGTCGCGCTCATAATCGACGCCCTGCTGGCCGCTCTGATAATCCGCGAACTTGGAAATGTCGGTGCCGGAAATGAACGCCCTTCCGCCGACGCCGCGGAACAGGGCGACGCGGATGGACGGGTCCGCGGCGATGTCCCGCGCCGCATCGCGCAGTTCGTGCCACATGGTGCTCGTCAGCGCATTATGGGCGGCGGGGTTGTCGAACAGGATATGGGCCTGATTGCCCCGCTTTTCGTAGATCAGGCGCGCTTCGCTCATCTGGCGACCTCCTGCTGCGGGGCGAGCAGGCCCATATCCATCAGTTCCTGCCGGATGAGGTCGCTATGCTCGTTCAGCAGCGGGGGCGGGAGTCTGACCTCCTGTGGCGTGCCGCGCATCTTCACCGGGAAGCCGAGCGCCTTGAACTCGCCCTCCACCGGATGCGGCACCTGCATCACCATGTCTCGGGCGACGGCCTGTTCGCTGGCCACTGCCTCGCCATAGTCGAGGATCGGTGCGGCAGGCACGCCCGCTGCGAGCAGGGCATCGATCCATTCCTGCCGCGTGCGGGCAAGGAAGGAGGGCGCAAGGTCTTCGATCAGCACGACGCGGTTGGTTACGCGTGCGGCGTTGGTGGAATAGCGCGGATCGTCCTGAAGCTCCGGGCGACCGAGAACGTTGAGGAAGGTCAGCCAGAGTCCCTGATTCGCTGCGCCGATGACGAACCAGCCGTCCGACGCCTGTACCGCCTGATAAGGGGCGGACATGCGGTTGGCCGAGCCGATGGGCGTAGGCGACCTGCCCGTGCCCCACAGTTCGGTCGTCTCCCAGATCGAAAGGCCCAGCGCGGCTTCCAGCAGGGAAGCATCGATATATTGGCCCTGTCCGCTCTTTTCCCGGCCGATGATGGCCGAGAGGATGGCATAGGCCGAGAAAAGGCCTGCACCCAGATCGGCGACGGCGATGCTGTTCTTCGCCGGTTCCATGCCCGGAAAGCCGTTGGAGCTCAAGATGCCCGACATGGCCTGCGCGATCAGGTCGAAGCCGGGGCGCTGCGCCCACGGCCCGGTCTGGCCGAAGCCTGAAATGCTGGCATAGACGAGACGCGGATTGATCTTCGCCAGCCTGTCATAGTCAATGCCGAGCCGTGCCGCGACGCCGGGGCGGGCATTTTCCACCAACACGTCGGCGCTTTTCACCAGCGCATAAAGCACCTCGCGGTCGGCGTCGTCCTTCAGGTTGAGCGCAATGCTGCGCTTGTTGCGGTTAAGCGCGAGGAAGCCGGGGCTATCCTCGCCCTTCAGGCGGAAACCCATCGAGTGGCGGGTCGAATCGCCCGTCACCGGCGGTTCGATCTTGATGACGTCAGCACCCATGTCGCCCAGCAGCATGCAGCAGAACGGGCCTGCCATTACCTGCGAAATGTCGAGCACTCTTATGCCGGACAACGGCAGCGTCGCCATATTCCATCTCCCTTACGCGCCGATCCACAGGCGCAGATTTTTCCGTCACAGATCATATTGTATATGATTTTGCCCTCTGCTACCATTACTAAGACAAAAGAACAACCGGGCTTGTCGTGAAAGATATGCCCCGCCTTCAGGAGAGGCATGTCGTTGAAAATTCCATCCTCGTTCCGCCGGCCCATCATTCTGGCTTCGCTGGTTTCCGTGGCCGCCAGCGCCCTTGGCGGGGCAGCCCCGGCCGCCTCGCCCGCCGATGGCGACTGGGCCGCTTATGGCCGCGATCCCGGCGGCGCGCGCCATTCGCCGCTCAGGCAGATCAGCACCGCCAATGTGGCGATGTTGCGGCAGGCCTGGACATATCATATGCGTCCGCCCGGCGTGACCGCCGATACAGGGCCGATGCCCGATGGCATGCGCGCCAAATTCGCCACGGGGTTTTCAGCTTCCGAAGCGACGCCGCTGGTGGTGGGTGGCGTCATGTATCTAGCCACCCCCTATAATCGCGTCGTTGCGCTAGACGCAGCGACGGGGAAAGAGCGCTGGGTCTACACGCTGGCAAACAGGGATCAGCCCTCGACCCGCGGCGTGGCCTATTGGCCCGGATCAAAGGGCAAGGGGGCGCGCATTTTCTTCGGCACGCGATCCGGCAAGCTGATCGCGCTGGATGCTGCGACAGGCCAGCCTGCCGACAGCTTCGGGGACGCCGGGATCGTCAACATGAAGACGCCCGAGGTGATGAACGGTCTGAAGGCCGCGCCGCTCGGCATGAGCAGCCCGCCTGCCATCTACAGGGATCTGGTCATCACCGGATCGCGGGTTCAGGAGATGCCGGTCAAGGGCGCGGCGGGCGACGTGCGCGCCTGGGACGCGCGCACCGGCAAGCTGGTCTGGACCTTCCACACCATCCCGCAGGCGGGCGAAAAGGGCGCCGACACTTGGGAAGGGGACAGCGCGAAGGCGCGATCGGGGACCAATGTATGGACCTTCGTCCAGGTCGATGCGAAGCGGGGCATAGCCTATCTGCCCGTCGGCGCCCCCACCTTCGACCGCTGGGGGGCCGACCGCAAGGGCAGCAATCTTTACTCGAACTCGGTGGTCGCGGTGGACGCGGCGACCGGAAAATATCTCTGGCATTTCCAGACGGTCCATCATGACATCTGGGACCTCGACCTGCCGACGCTGACACTCGTGGACATCAGGCGGGGCGGGCGGGTCATCCCTGCGCTGGTGGCGATGAACAAGACGGCGATCATGTTCATCCTCGATCGCGTTACGGGAAAGCCGCTGTTCGACGTGCACGAAATGCCCGTTCCGACGGAAACCGACGTTCCGGGCGAACAGCCCTGGCCGACCCAGCCGATGCCTGTTGCGCCGCCGCCGCTGACGCGCCTGTCCTATGCCGCCGACGACATATTGGATGTCACGCCGGAGCTGAAGGCACGGTGCGAGGCGCTGGTCAGGAAGCTGAACATCGCCCCCAGCAAGCCGTTTCAGCCCCTACGGGCCGACAGCGCGATCAACTTCTTCCCTGGCAGTCTGGGCGGCGCCGACTGGGGTGGGGGGGCTTTCGACCCGGATCTGGGGCTTTACGTCATCAACCTCAATGAACTGGCCAGTCCCCAGCAGCTGGAGCAGCAGCCCGATGGAAGCTGGAGCATGAAGGGCGGTTACGCCTATTTCGCGGACATGGAGACCGGCTTTCCCTGCCACAAGCCGCCATGGGGCGAACTGGTGGCGGTGGATGTCGTCAAGGGCACGGTCGCGTGGCGCCGTCCGCTGGGCGATACCGGCCATCCCGCGCTCAAGGATGCGGGCATCACCAGCGCAGGCGGTCCGTTCACGACGTCGGGTGGCCTGACCTTCATCGGCGCGACCAAGGACCAGCGCCTGCGTGCGTTCGAAACGAAGACGGGCAGGCTGCTCTGGACCGCGGAACTGCCCGGTTCCAGCTACGGAACGCCGATGACCTATGCCGTGGGGAAACGGCAGATGGTCGCCGTCGTGGCGACAGGGGGCTTCGCCTTTTCACCGGCCACCAGCGACGAGGTGGTGGCCTATGCGCTTCCTTGAGGACCAGACATGCGTAACGCCGGACTGACGATCATCGCTTTGGCCCTGCCCCTGATCGGGGTAGGGGCATTGGCCCAGCACCTGCCCGCGCAGGCGGCGGCGCCGCCGCCCGGCCCGGGCCTCGATCTCATCAACGAACGGTGCGGCTTCTGTCACACGATCGGGCAGGTCTTTCAGAAGCCGCGGAGCGAGGCGGAGTGGGAGGCGACGGTGCAGGGCATGGCCGATCGCGGGGCCGAGGTTTCTCCGGAAGAAATCAGGACGATTACCGCCTATCTGGCGAAAAATTACGCCACGCCCGGCGCAGCGCCGGCTGGCGCGCCGCACGCGGGCGGCCGATAACGGCGGGCGGGTGGGCGGGTGGGCCGTCCCCGTCCGCCCCCATTTCATTTGCGGTCTGCGTAGAGCGGCAGCATGCCTTTCACTTTGCTGTGCAGGCGATAGATGCTTGTGCTGCCAGTGATATAGACCGTGTAGCCATCTTCCGCGAAGGCAAGGTTGGCCGCCGTTTCCGGCAGTCTGATCTGGCCCAGCACCTTGCCCTTCGGCGTGACGATGCGGATGCCGCCCGGACCCGTCATCCAGATATTGCCTGCGGTATCGACCTTCAGACCATCCGGGCCGCCGCGACCGCCGGGGAAGCGGATCAACTCGCGCGGCGCGGACAGGCTGCCGTCCGGGCGCACGTCATAGGCGCGAACATACATTTCCGGCCCGTAATTGCCGACATAAAGGGTCCTGAAATCGGGCGAAAAGCCAATTCCGTTGGGCAAGGTCATGTCCGTGATGACCGGCGTCAGCCTTCCCCCGGCATAGCGGAACACCGCGTTGAACGGCAGCTCCTTGGCCGGATCCCTGTCCATGCCGTTGAACAGGCCGAAGGGCGGATCGGTGAACCATAGCGCCCCGCTCCCGTCGTAGACGAGATCATTGGGACTGTTCAGCCGCTTGCCCTGATAATCCGACAGAAAGGGGGTCAGCCTCCCGTCCTTGCCGACCTTCACGATGCGGCGAGCGCCCATCTGCGTCATCAGCACCGTCCCGTCGGGCGCGGGTGCCATGCCGTTGGACCCGATGCTGGCTCCCGCCGGGGGATTGGGCAGCCCGCCCGAATTGGCGATCAGTTCCTCGACCCTGCCGTCCGGACTCACCGCCCGCATTCTGTCCCCGGTCACATCGGAGAACCAGAGGCGGCCTTCATGCCATAAAGGCCCCTCGGTGAAGCCGAAGCCGGTCGCCACACGCTCGACCGGCGTGCCCGGAGCGATCACCGCGTCGAGCGCCGGATCGAGCCGTTCGACAGATGGGGCGGGGGCCGGTTCTTGCGCCAGCAGCGGGGCGCAACTCAGGTGACAGAGCGCGGCTGCAAGCAGGGCGGAGCGAAGACGGGACGGCATGGCGGTTCCTTCGGCAAATGGCGGGACTGGTCGGAGGCGGCGATTTGGCGCCGCAGATCAGACGCTGTCGGTCAGCAGGACCAGATAATCCTTGTTGAGGACGGTATTCTCGATCAGCGGCCAATTCTTTTCATGCACATCCGACCTGATCCATAGCTGCCGCTGCTCCTCGCTTTCATAGGTGAGCTGGAAGCGATAGTTGATGCCGCGGCTGGGCGCCGGACCGCCCTGTATCACGGTCCGCAGCTTCAGCATTTTGAGATCGACATAGCCACGACCGCGGAAGCTCTCGGCGGCTGGTTTGAAATGGTTGTGAAACGCATCGAGCATTTCCCGCTCTCGTGCGGGATCGACGGCCAGGTCGCAATAGAGGACGATGGGTTTGCGCGCGGATGGAGCGCCGGTCCGTGCGGCGGAACGGGCGGCTCCTGCGGTCGTACCGAGGCCCAGCAGGGCCAGTCCCTTCAATAAATGACGCCTGTTCATGGCTTCTCTCCTTGTCATGGTGGTCCCCTTTCCGGGGGGCGAAACAGCGGTTATCGGCGAGGCGGCAGGCGTGCCTCGGTCTCGGCGCGGTAGCGGGCTTTCGCCGCCAGATCGCGGGCGACGCCGATGACCATGAGTTCGAGCGGCTGGCTGCCCGTCTGGCGAATCGCCCGCGCTTCCCCCAGGTCGACCGGCACGGCGTCGCCTGCCCCGACCGGCGCCGTTTCCTCGTCCAGCGCCACTTCTCCGGTGCCGGAGATCACATAGTAAACCTCGCTCATGTCCGCCTGCGCCCGGCGTTCCAGCGTCGCGCCGGCGGGCAGCAGTATATGATCGACATAGGACCAGGGCGTCGAAAAGACCGTCGGTCCCAAAGCGCGGCGGTAAAGGACGCCTCCGGCCGCGTCGGGGAGGTTGGCCGCCGCTGGGTTCAGCAGGCTGCGATCCAGCCGCATGGTGATGAATTGCGGCACGGGGTCGAGCGTCGCGCCGGTCCGCGGATCGCCCAGATCGAAATTGTCATAGCTTTTCGTCATGCCGACATTGATGTTCAGCCATTGCAGGGGTCTGTCGGTCGGATTGTAGATGCCATGGGCGTGGCCCATGCGGTCGGGCACGCCGACGGGGCCGGCAAGGCGCGAAGTGCGACCGTCGATGGTGAATTCCGCTTCGCCGTCAAGGATGACAAACATCTCCTCGCAATCATTGTGGAAATGCTGGCCGATGCCGCTTCCGGGCGCGATCGTGCCGCGATGAACGAAGAGGAGGTTGGTGCTGAGCGCATGGGCGCCGAGCAGCGGGCCGAACCGCATCGAACCCGCACCGCCATGAACGCCGGTTGCGACGCGCATCCCGCCCGGATCGGCACGGCCGATGCGCTGCGCCAGCGGCGGCGCGGCATGCGCCGCCGCGCCAAAAGCGATCAGCGCTGCAATCAGCCCCATGCGCGGCATGCCCATCTTCCCCTCTCCGATGCTTGCTCTTGTCGGTTTATACCGACATACATTATCTCACGACGAATCATATAGTATATTGTTTGGCGCAGAAGCCAAGCGGGAGAGAAGCGTATGAGCGGAGCGGCGCGGTCCAGGGTCAGACTGGGTCTGATATTCCTTTTGTTCATCATCAGCGCGATCGCCTTTCTCGATCGCACCAACATCTCCGTCGCGGGCGTTGAGATGCGCAAGGAATATGCCATCGATCAGGTGCAGCTGGGCTGGGTCTTCAGCGCCTTTCTGATCGGCTATGCCCTGTTTCAGGTGCCGGCTGGCTGGCTGGCGGCGCGTTATGGTCCGCGGGTCGTGCTGACCGGCGCGCTGCTCTGGTGGGGGCTTTTCACGGCAGCGACGGCGCTCATCCACCCCGAGGGCAGTTCCGCGCTGCTGCTGTTGGCGTTGACGCGCTTCGCGCTCGGCATCGGGGAATCGGTCGTCTATCCGTGCGGCAACCAGTTTCTCTCACGCTGGATCCCGGCACAGGAACGGGGCAAGGCGAACGGATGGATTTTTGCGGGAGTGGGCGCCGGGTCAGGCATCACGCCGCCGCTGATCACCGCCATCATTCTCTGGGGCGGCTGGCGCGCATCCTTCTACGTCTGCGCGGCTGTCGGTGTAGCCGCCGCCGTCCTCTGGTACCTGCTGGCGCGGGACCGGCCGCAGGAGCATCCTGCCGTCAATGCGGCAGAGCTTGCCCATATCGAGGCAGGCCTGCCGCGCGCCACGACGGAATCAGCCGGGGCCATCCCATGGGCCGCGATATTTTCCAGCCGCAACGTCTGGGGTCTGTTCGTCAGCTATTTTGCCTTTGGCTATGTGATCTGGATCTTCTTCAGCTGGTTCTTCATCTATCTGGCCGAGGCGCGGCATCTGGATGTCAAATCAAGCGCGCTTTTCTCGATGCTGCCCTTCCTGTGCATGACCTTCGGCTGTCTGCTGGGCGGCGTGATCAACGATCGGGTGTCGGCGCGCTACGGCCTTTATTGGGGCAGATCGGGACTGGGCGTCCTGTCCTTCATCCTGACCGGGCTTTTTCTGGCGAGCGGATCGATGGTCGACAATGCGCCGCTCGCGGTGCTGATTCTGGCGGGCGGCGCGGGTGCGATCTACCTCTCGCAGAGCTCCTTCTGGTCGGTGACGGCGGACATTGCGGGGCCGCATAGCGGCGTCGTCTCGGGCTTCATGAACATGGGGTGCCAGATTGGCGGAGCGCTGACTTCCACGCTGACGCCGATGATCGCGGCGCAATTCGGCTGGACGGCTGCCTTCATCGCGGGGGCGGCCGTCGTGCTGGCGGGCGTACTCGCCTGGGCGGTCGTCGATCCGAACCGGCTGCTGGCATGGCCGGTCGAGGAGGGGGGCATGGCGCCTATTGGCGGCGCGACAGCCTGACGCTAAGGGATTTGCGTCCCTCGATGTCGAAGAAGGTGGTGCCGAACGCGGTGCGGCGGACATAGATCGCTGTACCGACTGCCGGGGGCGGGGCCACCGTCGTCATGTCGTAGGCGGTGCCGTCCTCCAGCTCCAGCCGGTGATAGCCGTGACGCAGCGGGATCGCCGCCCTTAAACGACTGTCGAAACCCGTCCGGCGTTTCAGGACGTCGCGCCTGTCCTGGTAGCTGCCGATCGGCGGCGCCAAAGCGGCTGCGGATGGAGCCGACGCGACGGTTGGCGGGCTGTCCTGCACTGGCCGGCCGAAACGCCGGTCATAGCAGGCAAGGCGCGTGGCTGGATCATCCATATGGGCGCAGCCGTCCTGCTGCGCTTGGGCGGTGCAGGGCAGAAACAGCGCAAATCCGCCAAAAATGGCCAGTTTCCAGATACTTTTCACGCCCTTCTCCCTTTTTGCAGCATAATTTGTTTGACTAATGCTCCAATATCATATCCTATATGATTAATTGCAAGACGCGAAAGTCTGCTCAAGGGGAGGTTTGATGGCACTTTTCAAGGCCGCTGCTTATCTGTGTTCGCCTGCTCTGCTCATCCTTGGGGCATCCGCGCAGACGCAGTTTCCTTCCGTGCCGTCCAATCGGCCGCCTATGGAAAATGCATGGTCTCCCAAGCGGACGCCGCCGCGGGCCTATGACAAGCCGAATCGTCCCTTATGGAAAATCGCCGACGTTCTCGCGGCCCATAAGGGCGAAAAAAGCTGGACACATGCGATCGTCCGTAACCGCGATCTGGAGGCGGACTGGCACCAGATGGCAGCCGGACAACGCACCGAGCCGCTCATGTATGCCGACAATGCGACCGCCCTGATCGTGTGGGGCGGGCAGCTCAAGGTCAGCATCAAAGGGCAGGAGCCGTTCGTCGCGGTCAAGGGGGGGGAGGTCAACATTCCCTTTCGCCTGCCGTTCACTTTGGAGAGCGTTGGCGAGGAACCTGCCTTGTGGCTGGAGGTGCATGGTGCGGGCGACGTCCCGCTCTATCCAGCAGCGACAAGTCCGGACAAGCCCAGGGATGTGCCCGGCTTCACCTATGTGAAGGCTGCGCTGATGGGCGGTGACGGGCGCTATGGCCCCGCCGACCGGCCCTATCTCGACTATTACCGGGATGTGGTGAATGGAGCGCAGCGCGCCGGTTCCTTCATCGCTGGTGACCATCTGTTCGTGAACAATATTCGCGGGCAGGGCATCAAGACCCCGCCTCCCAGCGATCTTGGTCATTTCCACTTCGGCTATGACGAATTCTGGTTCGTCATGGAGGGCCATATCGATTATCAGATCGAAGGCGTGCCGTTCTTCACTGCCTCGCCCGGCGACGTGGTGACGGCGGCGCAGGGCCGCTGGCATCGGGCGAGCTTTGGCGGGGAGCCGGGGCAGATGGCCACGCGCGTTGCGATCAACCCTTATCCTCGCGGTCTGCACAGCTTCCAGCCGCACTGAAACGCGCCCGACAAAGCGCATCGCCAATGCCAATCCAGACGCTTTCCGCCTCCGGAGAGCCATAATCTCAACCAAAAATCCTATAGTATATTATTTAGGGGAGAGAGATATGTTGAGGAACAGATTGCCTGCAGGACTGAACAGCTCGCTGATCGCCATTGCAGCGGCGATGGTGGCCGGTCAGCCCGTGCGTGCCCAGGAAAATGCGACGATCGCGCCGCCACCGCAAAGCAGCCCGTCCGTGGCGGACACCGACATCATCGTCACCGGATCGGCCATCCGCGGCGTGGCGCCGGTCGGATCCAACCTGATTTCGGTCGGTCAGGAAACGATCGAAAAGACCGCGCCAGTCAACGTTTCGCAGCTCGTAAACACGGTGCCGTCCATTTCCACCGCGGGGTCGGTGGCGCAGGGCGAGAATGCCTATTCCTATTATTCGCCGCAGATTCACAGTCTCGCAGGGTCGTCGTCCAACACTACGCTGGTGATATTGGACGGCCTGCGTCTGCCGGGCGGCGGCACCCAGTTCGCCCAGACCGACCCCAATATCATCCCGGTCAGCGCTATCCAGCGGGTTGAGGTGCTGGCTGACGGCGCGTCATCCGTCTACGGGTCCGACGCGGTCGCGGGCGTGGTCAATTTCATCACCCGGCGGACCTTCGACGGGTTCGAAGCCAATGCGCAGGCAGGCTTTGCCGACAGCTATCACAACACGAATTTCAACTTCATCTGGGGCAAGAAATGGGACACAGGCGGCGTCTATGTCGCCGGTTCCTATGCCGACCAGTCGGAACTGAAGAACAGGGACCGCAGCTTTTCCAGCCTGGGCGATTATCGTCCGGTCGGCGGCACCAACACGAACAGCTACCAGTGCAGCCCCGCGACGATCATCGCGCCGGGGGTGAGCGGCGTATTCCTCTCGCCCGGCGCGACGACGACCGTTCCCAACATTCAGGCCAATGCGCCCTGCAACAATTCGGTTTACGCAAACCTCCTGCCCTCGCAGTTCCGCGCGAACGCGATGATCAAGGTGACGAACGATTTTTCCGACAAGTTCACCGTCACCGCGATGCTGAACTACAACCGTCAGGAAACGCATAACGCCTCCGGTCCCGGCGGCCTGACCAACGCGGCCGTGTTCGGCCCCGGATCGGGCCGGGGAGGACAGATCAACCCCTTCTATCAGGCGCCCGCGGGCGCCCCCGGAGCGACGCAGCAGACGGTCACCTGGCTCGCCCTGCTACCCGATGCGGATTATGGCGAACAGGAATCGCAGTCGGACTCGATCTATTCGACCGCGGTGGCCGAATATCATGTCAATGACGACTGGACGCTGACCTTCAGCGACGCCTTCGGTTGGAACCGTTCCGCGTTGAATACGGTCAACGGTTTCTGCACCGCCTGCGCCCTGCTCGCCCTGAACGGCACTGCGCAGTTGAGCGGCAGCACCACGGCGACGGACATTCCGGGGCAGAATGTCATCGCGCTCAACCTGCCGCTGACGGCGGCGAACGCGCTCGACGTCTGGCGGCCGTTCGACGGCACCAATCGGACTTCCGAAGCCGTCATCCGTTCGCTCTACCGCAACAATAGCGAGAATACGAACTACAACACCTTCAACCAGATGAAGCTGGACCTGAACGGCTCTCTGTTCAGTCTTCCGGCAGGCAAGATCAAGATTGCGGTCGGCGGCGAATATCTCTGGTACGAACAGACCCAGAAGATCACCGGTTCCAACAATACCGGCCCGACCACGACAGGTTCGAACTTCCGCGTCTATAATTACAAGCGTGATGTGAAGTCGCTTTATGCCGAACTCTATATTCCGGTCGTTTCTCCGGATATGGGCGTGCCGCTGGTGCGCAGTTTCGACCTCAGCATTTCGGGCCGCTATGACAGCTACAGCGATGTGGGTTCGACCACCAATCCCAAATTCGCCGCGAACTGGGAACCGGTGGAGGGCGTCAAGCTGCGCGGCAACTATTCCCGTGCCTTCGTGGCGCCGCCGACCGCGGTCATCGGCGATCCGACGCAGGGCTATCTCTACGCGTCGGGCAGCGTTGGCGTGAACGGCACGCAGATCGCGGTTCCCATCGCCAACTATCCCGATGTGGTAAACATCCCCGGCGTGCAGTGCAATGCGACCACCTGCACCATCGGCACGCCGGCGGTTCAGGGTATGCGGCGCCAGCTTGGCGGCGGCTTTTCCAACATGACGCCGCAGAAGGGCCGGAGCTGGTCGGCGGGGATCGACCTCGCGCCGCGCTTCCTGCCCGGCTTCACGGCTGCCTTCACCTATTTCCACAACAAGTTCATCGGCGGCGTTTCTTCCCCCAGCCCCAGCGCCATCGTGAATTCGGCGGGGCTGCGTGATCTGCTCACCATCTGCCCGCAGACCTGCTCGCAGGCGCAGATCGACGAATTTGCCAATATCGCCAACGGCGCGACGGTGTCGGGCGCCATCCCACCGCAGGTCTATTATCTGATTGACCAGAGCAGCCGCAACGCGCTCAACCTGACGGTCGAAGGGATTGACGGCCAGTTCAATTACCGGACGGACATCGGTGAACTTGGCAGCTTCGTGATCGGCACGGGCTTCACCTATTTCACGAAGTTCCGGCAGAATTTCGGCGGCGGCACGGATTTCAGCATCCTCAACACTTCGGGATATAATACGACATTCCCGTCGGTGCGGTTCAAGAACCGTGCGCAACTGGGTTGGACAAAGGATGGACTGTCGGCAGATCTGTTCTGGAACCATACCGGCTCATACCGGAACTGGATCAGCACCACGGTCGAGCCGATCGTGGTCAATTCCGTCGGCAATCCCATAGGCGGCGGCGACAGGGTGAAGGCGAACGACATTTTCGACCTGCACCTTCAATATGAATTCCAGGGCGAGAGCTTCGCCCGGGGATGGCAGGTCTATGTCGATGCGCAGAATATCTTCGACAGGAAGCCGCCCTTCTACAACGGCAACACCAACGGCATATTGGGCGGCGCATGGGGCTATAACGGTTTCGTGTCGAATCCGATCGGCCGCATGATTTCGCTGGGTCTGCGCGTCCGCATGTAGCCCCCTCCACAGGCCGCGCAGCAAGGCGCCCTGGAGCCGGACTCCAGGGCGCCTTCATTTTACGAAGCTGGAGGCCGGATCGATCTCAGCCTGCCTTTTTCAGCATGCCGTGCATGTCGAGCCAGCGCACGAATGCATCGAACCAGCCGGTGCTGGTTGTCGATTTCTGATACATGCCAAAGCCGTGGCCGCCCCGCTCGTAGAGGTGGAATTCGACCGGGCGGCGGGCGGCACGCCAGTCGTCGATCAGCCTGAAGTCGCGATGGCCGAATAGCGGATCGTCGGCAGCGATGGCGGCAAACATCGGCGGGGCGTCCTGCGGCACCGCCATGCTTCCCAGTGGGCCGTAGATGTTCCCGATAAAGGCTGGCTTCGCCTCCCGCGCCGACAGGGTCGTCGCCATGGTCAGCATGGCCCCTGCGGAAAAGCCGATCATGCCGATGCGGTCGGGATCGACATGCCATTGCGTTGCGCGGGCGCGGATCAGGCGGAAGGCGGCAGTGGAATCCGCGAGTTGCGGGGCAAGGTCGGTTGCCGCCGATGCAGGAGCCGTCGGCGGCGTCCGCGCCACGCCGGAGAACATCTCCTGCATCGACCGTTCAAAGCCCGCCATGTCGGACGGCGTCTGGCGCAGCCGATATTTGAGCACGAAGGCGGCGACGCCCTTGGCGGCGAGCGCCCGCGCGACATCATAGCCCTCATTGTCCATGGAGAGGGTGCGGAAGCCGCCGCCGGGCGCTACGACGACCGCCGCGCCCGACGCCCTGGCCGGATCGGGCAGGAATGGCGTCAGCGTCGCGACGGTGACGTTGCGCGCGAAGCGGCTGCCATATTGGCGGTGCCAGGATTCTTTCGCGGTGGCGCCGGGGAGGTCGCCGGTTTCCAGATCGATCGCGTCCGGCTGTGCCGGAGCGGCGATCGGCACCATCCTGTCGTCCTGTGCCCACCCCTGAGCGAAGGGAACGAGGGCGGAGGCGGCGAGGCCAAGCGCGATCATGCGTGCCGTCCGGAAACGCGATGATGTTTTGCTGGCAGACAGATGCGTCATGTCATCCTCCTTTAGTTTATCCGTCGTCATTGCAGGTCGATTACCACCACCGATTTGGGCGGCAGGATGACGCTCAACGCGCCATTTGCGATCTGCGCGCCGGTGAAGACGGCCGGCTTCACCACCTCCGGTGCGTCGAAGCTGTTGTGCGCATTGATCGCACCCGCCGTCAGGATGCGGCCGGAAACCGACGTTGCATTCACGCCGTCCAGCTTCACCGTGACCGTGTTGGTCTGGTTGGGGTCCAGATTCGACAGGCCGACATGGATCTTGCCGTCCTTCGCCCTGACCGCCGATCCGCTGACCGCGGGCATGACGAACCGGTCCTTGTGATACCAGGGCGTGTCGATGTCGATCGGCAGCACGGTGGCGTCCTGCCAGGGCTTATACATTTCGAACACATGATAGGTGGGGGTGAGCACCATCTTCTTGCCCTCCGTCAGGATCATCGCCTGAAGGACGTTCACCATCTGCGCGATGGCGGTCATGCGGACGCGGTCGGCGTGGCGCGCGAAGATGTCGAGATTGACCGAGGCCACCAGCGCGTCGCGCAGCGTATTCTGCTGACGCAGGAAACCGGGATTGGTGCCGGGATCGGGCGCGTACCAGGTGCCCCATTCGTCTACGGCCAGGAACACGCGCTTTTCCGGATCATATTTGTCCATCACCTTGCTGTGCCCGGTGATCAGCTCGTCCATCCGCCAGGTCGCCGCCAGCGTGTCGGCCCAGCCCGTTTCATCGAAGTTGACCGGATCGGCCTTGGGCGGCCATCCCCCCTGCGGCAGCGTATAATAATGCAGCGACAGGGCATCGAGATGCTTGCCCGCTTCGCGCATCATCACTTCTGTCCAATTGTAATCGTCGCCGTTGGCGCCTGACGCGATCTTCACCGTCTTCGTCCCGGCGGGCACCTTGATGAAGGTGGCGTAGCGCTTGGTCACGTCGGCCGCATATTCGGGCCGCATATTGCCGCCGCAACCCCAAAGCTCGTTGCCGATGCCGAAAGCGGGGAGCGCCCAGGGTTGCCTCTGGCCGTTCTTCGCGCGTTCATCGGCCAGACTGCCGGCAGGCGCGGTGATATATTCGACCCACTCGGCCATTTCCTGGGGCGTGCCGTTGCCGACATTGCCCGAGATATAGGCCTGCGCGCCGACCTGCCGCAGCAGTTCGAAATATTCGTGCGTGCCCACGCTGTTGGGTTCGGTGACGCCGCCCCAGTTGGTGTTGACCTTGACGGGGCGCTTGGCCTTGGGGCCGATGCCCTCCCTCCAGTGATATTCATCGGCGAAGCAGCCGCCCGGCCAGCGGATGACCGGCACGGAGAGGTTGCGAAGCGCGGCCACCACATCGTTGCGGAAGCCGTTGGTGTTAGGGATCGACTTGTCATTGCCGACCCAGAGGCCGCCATAGATGCCATGGCCCAGATGTTCGGCAAATTGCGTGAAGATGCGGCGGTCGTAAACCGGACCGGCTCGGTCGGCATGGATGGTGGCAGCGGTGGGCTTTCCATCCGTATCGGCGCTGGCGGCCGTCGCCCCCAGTGCACTGGCGCAGAGAAGCAGCGCGGTGGTCGTGCGGCGCAGAGTGTTGATCATGTCTGTCCTCTTTGAAAACATCGCGTCGGATTGCGAGCGCGTGGGTTATTTGGGCAGGGAGACTTTTTGGGCGATGCTGTAGCGTGCCTGCTGGCTCTGCACGCCATCGTCCGGCTGGCCGCTGCCGACGCTCAGGGCGTAATCGCCCGGGATCAGCCCGCGCTCGCCCGCTGCGGTGACGAAGCTCAGATCGCGCGGGGTCAGCGTGAATTCCACATTCTTCGTCTCACCGGGTTTCAGCGTGACCCGCTGGAACCCGCGCAGCGCAATGCGCGGTGCCCCGTCGAACCGCGGCGGGGTGATGTAGAGCTGCGCGACATCGTCGCCCGCCCGTGCCCCGCTGTTCGTGACACTCGTGCGCACCCGCAGGCCATTTTCCACCGACCCGTTTACCGGCTCGACCGCCAGCGGCGCGTAGCGGAAGCTGGTGTAGCTGAGGCCATGACCGAAGGGATAGACCGGCTTGCCCCTGAAATAGCGGTAGGTGCGCCCCTCCATCCCATAGTCGGTGAAGGGCGGAAGATCGTTCACGCTCCTGTAGAAGGTGACGGGCAGGCGTCCGCCCGGATCGGCCTTGCCCGACAGGACATTGCCGACTGCCAACCCGCCCGACTGGCCGGGATACCAGGCCTCGACAATCGCGGCGGCATTGTCCTTCGCCCAGGACAGGTCGATGGCGCTGCCGTTCATGGCAACGACGACCAGCGGCTTGCCCAGCGCCCTGGCCTTTTCCAGAAAGGCGCGCTGGTCGGCGGGCAGATCCAGCGTCGTCTTGTCGCCGCCGGCAAAGCCATCCACCTTAACGGGCATTTCCTCACCCTCCAGGTCGGATGTCAGGCCGACCACGGCAACGACGACATCAGCATCCTTCGCGCCTGCCGCCAGATCGCGGTCCAGATTGTCCGTGACGCGCTTCCAGAAGATGGCGGGGCTGGCTGCGACGCCGCTCTCGCCCTGCAGGCGAATGGCATAACGCTCGCCCTTGGTCATGCGCACGTCGACCAGCTTGAGCGGTTCGGCCCAACCCGAATATTCGCTGGCGGCGACGACCGGCCTGCCGTTCAGCGAAACGTCGCCCTTCACCCCGGTCAGGGCGAGGCGATAGAGTCCGGTTTCCGGTGCGATCAGATAGCCGCTCCAGCGGACCTGATGGCGGTCCGACACCTGCCGGAACTCGGCTGCGCGAGAAACGATGCCGTTTTCGGTGCGGGTCAGGACCGGCCTGGCCGCAAAGCCATCCTTGCCGGTGGCGTTGAAATATTCCGCCCTGATGCCCGGCTTGCCGTCCGGCGTCAGCAGCGAGGTGCCGGGGACCAGATCGCCATCGGTGATCGATGGGCTGAAGGGAATGAGAGTCACTGCGCCCGCGCCCATGGCCTGCCTGAGCCCGTCGGCCACAGAAATGGGCGGCGCGCTTTTGGGGGAGGAATAATTGCCGCGCAGCACGCGGGTCGCATCCGCCAGCGGGCCGGCCAGCGCTATCTTCGTGCCGGGCTTCAGCGGCAGCACGCCATCATTCTTGAGAAGGACCAGGCTCTTTTCCGCGGTCGCGAGGGCGAGAGCCTGATGATCGGGGGTGCCGATCGCACTGGGCGGCGTTGCATTGGGCCGGCGCCCGGACAGGCCGGGCAGGTCGCCGTTGCGGTAGCGGGCGGAAAAGAGCCGGACGAGCGCCCTGTCGATATCACCCATGCTGATATGGCCGCGTGCAAGCGATTCCTTGTAGCGGTCGCCAAGGTCGGTGCGTCCGCCCAGCGTCGCATTATTGCATTCGCTGTCGACGCCGTAACGCAACGCGACCGCCACGCCGGTCGCGGCGTCGGGCGCATATTTATGATGATCGTAAATGTCGACCACCGCGTCGCAGTCGGACACGACATAGCCCCTGAAGCCCCAGGCGCCCCGCAGATAATCCTGTAGCAGCATGTGGCTGCCACAGGCCGGTTGCCCGTCGACGCGGTTATAGGCGCACATGATCGATCCGGCTTTGCCCTCCACAATGGCGGCGCGGAAGGCGGGGAGGTAGGTGTCTTCCAGATCGTGCGGGGTAGCGAAGATATTGTCGGTGTGGCGACTGGGTTCCGGGCCGCTATGAACGGCGAAATGCTTCGGGGTGGCGACGACGAGGGGCAGGTCGGGATTGTTCCCCTGCATGCCCTGGATGAATGCGACGCCGATCTGCGCGGTCAGATAGGGATCCTCGCCATAGGTTTCCTGCCCCCGGCCCCAGCGCGGATCGCGGAAGATGTTGATGTTGGGCGACCATGTGTCGAGCCCGGTGCCGATCCGGCCGAGATGTCCTGTCTGCCGCCCCAACGTGTGCAGGGCGCGGACTTCCGTGCTGATGGTCGAGGCGACCTGCTTGATCAGCGGTGCGTCGAAGGTCGCGGCGAGGCCGATCGGCTCGGGGAAATTGGTCGTGGGCACCGCACCGATCGCGCCGTGCAGGGATTCGGTCCACCAGTTGTAAGCCGGGATGTCGAGGCGGGGAATGGCAGGCGCGACGTTCAGAAGCTGCGCGACCTTTTCGTCCAGCGTCAGCCTGTCGACGATGGCGCGTGCCTTGTCGTCCGCCTCCGCCCTTATTTCCATGGTCTGCGCATGGGCAAGGACGGAAGTCGCAAGGCACAATGATGCGCCGGCCGCGCGGAGGAAGGTAACGGTCTTCATGTCAATCTCCCCAGAGACGCGCTGTCTTCAGCGTCTGTCGATATATTTTCCGGCTTCGCGGAGCTTGTGCTGCAAATATTAGGGCGCGGGGGATGGCACTTCCCCCGCGCCCGGCGCGCTCAATGGGCGGCGCCGCCCTTCGCCTTTTTCGGGACGAAGGGATTGATCGTCTGGATCGTGCCGTCGGGATTATATCGCAGTTCGGTAACCTTTACGTTGCGCAGACGCGTTTGACCCGACAACTGGCTGTCGGCGTAGAACAGCCACCATTTCCCATTCCATTCGATGATGGAGTGATGGGTGGTCCACCCTTCCACCGGCTCCAGGATGCGGCCCTTGTAGGTGAAGGGTCCATAGGGCGTGTCGCCGGTCGCGTAGGCGAGATAGTGCGTGTCGCCGGTCGAATAGCTGAAATAATATTTGCCCTTATACTTGTGCATCCATGATGCCTCGAAGAAGCGGCGGTCATGGTCTCCGCCCAGCAGGGGCTTGCCCTTTTCATCGAGTATCTGGATCGCTCGGGGCGTTTCGGTGAATTCCAGCATGTCGCCGGTCAGCTTCGCAACGCGCGGCGCCACGGCAGGCTTGTCGTCCTGGCCCAGATCGGTCTTCGACCCGTTGGGATCGTATTTGCCGTCGATATTGCGCTGAAGCTGCCCGCCCCAGATGCCGCCGAAATACATATAGCTCGACCCGTCGTCATCGGTGAAGACGGCCGGATCGATCGAATAGCTGCCCTTGATCGGCTGCGGTTGGGCCTTGAACGGGCCCATCGGATCCTTCGACGTCGCGACGCCGATGCGAAAGGCGCCCGTCTTGTCCTTGGCCGGAAAATATAGATAATAGGTTCCGTTCCTGTAGGCGGCGTCCGGCGCCCACATCTGCTTTTCGGCCCAAGGGACGTCCTTGACGTCCAGCGCCACCGGGCCGACCGTAACCGGGCCGCCGATCCGGTCCATCGACAGGACGCGATAATCGCGCATCTCGAAATGGCTGCCCAGATCATCCTCGGGAGTGGGGCCGTCAATGTCGTGACTGGGATAGACGTAAATCTTCCCGTTCCATACATGTGCGGACGGGTCGGCGGTGTAGATGTCCTTGACCAGCGGCTGAGAAAGATATTCGGACGCGTCCCGCTTCGTTTCCTTCGCCTGCTGGGTCTCATTTGCCGGCTGCGATTGCTGGCATCCGGTGGCGAGCAGGGCGATGGCAAGCGGCAGCGCTTCCAGTCTGCGCAATTTCATGGGCATGCTGATCCTCTCTGGTTATATCGGGTACGATAGCGCTACCATAAGGTGGACGCAATCTTGTGCTGCAAATTATCTGAACCGGAAAGCGACCAGAATGTTGGAGGGCGCGCCCGGCGGCCTGCGGTCAGACCGGTTGCAATCCATGGGTTACGATCCTGTCGATCAGGTCACGATGGCTGGGCAGGCCCGCGCGCAGTTTCGCGGTCATGGCGGCATTTTCCCGCCGGGCGCGATCGGCAAGATGGGCGTCGCGTGTCAGGGACGAAGGGTCTACCTCCGTACGGAAGCCCATGCCGTAGAGCACATATTGATAACTTGCCGCCGGAAACACTTCCTCGACCCGATCGAATTCGTCGAGGAACCAGGGCGATTGATAACGCCAGAGCAGCATCAGCTCCTTCAGCCGGTCGGGAATGCTCTCTTCCCGGACATTGTCGCGCCAGAAGTCGCTGTCGATCCGCTTGGTAAGCACATAATGGAGCTTGAGGAAATCGATGATCCTTCCCCAGCGATAATGGGTCGTCGCGTTGAAGCGGGCTGCGATGATGTCCATGACTTCACGGCAGGCGGGCATTTGTTCGGCGATGATCTTGGCCGACAGTTCTATAAGGACGATGGCCGATGCTTCGAGCGGTTCGAGGAATCCGGCGGCAAGGCCGACAGCGACGCAGTTGCCCTTCCAGAAGGTTTCGCGATGACCTGATCGGATCGCGATCTTTCGGGCGTTGAGGCCTTCGGCCTGCGGGCCGACATAGGCGCGCAACTCGCGCTCCGCCTCTTCGTCCGAAATATGGTTGCTCGAATAGACATGACCGATGCCGCGGCGCGTCGGCAGACCGATGTCCCAGATCCAGCCTGCGCTCTGCGCCGTGGAAATGGTGTGCGAAGCCATGGGGCTGTCGGGCCGCTCATAGGGCACCTGCATGGCAAGCGCGGTGTCGCAGAAGAGGACGTCGTTGCAGTCCCTGAACGGCACCTTCATCGCGCCCTCGATCAGCAGCGCCCTGAAACCCGTGCAGTCGACGAACAGGTCGCCCTCGATCTCACCGGCCTGCGTGGTGCGAACGGCGCGAATATCGCCATTCTCCTGCATCAGCACCTGTTCGACGTCGGCAAGCACATGGCGCACGCCCAGTTTTTCGCAGCAGTGGCGTTGCAGGAAGGGCGCGAACTTGCCGGCGTCCAGATGATAGGCATAGTTGGCAAGGGCGTCATATTCGGCAGTTGCGATCGTCTTGGGCGCCAGCCCGTCGTCGCAGATGCGTCCTTGCGAGCAGACGCTGTCGCAGAAACTTTCGCCATCCTCCCGAGCGAGCCAGTGAGGCGCCAGATTTATCTGCCCGAAATTCTGGGGAAGCATAAGCGGATGATAATAGCCGTCGTCGGGCGTGCCCGTCGTCCAGCGGGCGAAGCGCGCGCCCTGCTTGAAAGCGGCGTCACATTCGCGAAACAGGTCGGTTTCGGAAATGCCCATGCGCGACAGGGTGGTGCGCAGCGTCGGCCACGTCCCTTCGCCCACCCCAATGATCGGGGTGTTGGGGGATTCGACGAGCGTGACGGTAAAGCCGTTGCCGATGCGGCTCTTGTGGCGGGCGGCAATGATGCCCGCGGTCAGCCATCCGGCGGTTCCGCCGCCGACGATCACGATATTGCGGACGGGGTGAACCATATGAGCATGACCTGTGGAGAAAAGGGGAGGGATGCCAACCGGCATCCCTCCCAGGGCGAGATAGGTTAGAAGCGGTAACGGACGCCCGCGGTAAAGCGGCGGCCGTAGCCATAGACGTCCAGCAGCTGATTGCTGAAGCGGCCATGCGTGCTCAACGTCTCATTGGTGACGTTAAGCGCTTCACCGAAGACGCTGAACTGATCGGTCAGCTTGATATTGGTGCTGAGATCGATCTGAAGACTGGAGTTGACGAAAGTCGGCTCCGCACCGAACAGCGAGTTGTTCTGGGCCTGACCGAACTGGAGCAGATATTTGTCGCGCCAGTTGACCGCGGTCCGGAATTCAAAGCCGTTCTTGTCGTAGAAGGCGACCAGGTTCGCGGAATTGGCAAGACCGGTCACGGCAAAGCCGCTGGTCGACAGGTCGTTGCGGTCATAAGGCTTGTTGGTTTCGACGAAAGTGGCGTTGGCGTTGAAGCCGAAACCGCTGTCGCCGAACACATGCTGCCAGGCGAGTTCGACCCCCTTGACCGTTGCTTCGGGGCCGTTGACCCGTTGCGATACGGTGAAAATGGCCGCCTGTCCCGTCGACGGATCGATCACATTGTTGATGGTCTGGCGCTGCGTGCCCGCGACGATGAAGTTGGATACGTCCTTGATGAAGAAGTTTACCGCCGCATAGGAGTTGCGCTGATAATACCATTCCGCCGCGAGATCGAAATTGTCGGCCAGATAGGGCTTGAGCGCCGGATTGCCGCCGGTGGCGGTAAGCGCGCCCACGCGCTGGCCGCTGCCCACATTGAGGACCGGCGTCAGTGTGTTGAGCGCAGGACGGGTCAGCGTGCGCGAGGCATCGAAGCGCAGGTGCAGATTGGGCGTCAGTTCCAGCTTCATGTCCAGCGCGGGCAGGAAGTAGGAATAGCTGCTGCTGGTCGATACGGGCTGCGCGTCGGTAAATGCGACTGTCAAAAGCGTCGGGTCGGCCGCGCTGCCCACGATCGACGTCGGCAGACGACCGATGCCGGTTGAAATGACCTTCGTGATTTCCTCGCGGCCACCGGCGTTGAAGTGGAAGGGCATGCCCGCGATTTCGGTCTTGAAGTTCACGCTGACCCAGGCGGACCAGCTCTTTTCCAGAATGTTCTGGACCGAACCGGGGTCGAGAGCGAGATCGAGCGTTCCGTTGAAGCCGGTGCAGCAACCATTATTATATCCCGGCGTTCCGGGACCCTGCCAAAGACCTTCCAGATATTGCTGATAGGCGCGTGCATCATAGTTGAGCAGCACGGGCGGCAGGTTGCCCTTGAAGCCGGGAATCCAGCTGCCGGTGCCGATCGTGCCCTGGATCAGGCTTGCCGGAATGGGGACGCCGCTGGTTCTGCCGGACGCCGCGCCGTAACCGGCATAGGCCTGCCAGAAATTGTTGGCGAAGGTGTTCCGGTTCTGGAGCGAGAATTCATCCTCCATGTAACGGGCGCCGATCTTGACCGTCAAATCATCCTGCTTCCAGGTTGCGCCAAGGCGGAACTGCTTGATTTCGTCACTGTTCTTCTGCGCCTGGCGGACGGTGACGTGGGAGCCGAGGATGGCCTGATCGGTCCAGCGCGCCTGATCGCCATTGGGGCCATAGGTGGTCAGTTCCGGGAAGGCGTTGCTGCTGTTGCCGGTCACCCGTACGCCCAGAGTCGTGCCGAGCAGGCCGCCATAGCCGATATCGGCATTTTCGCTGCTGACCTGACCGTCCGGATTGAGCCGGCTCTTGGAGTAGCTGGCGTCCGCGTCGATCGTCAGATTCTCGGTCGCATCCCATTTGATGTTCGCGCCGACCTGATTGGTTTCGAGGATGTTCTTGTCGGTGCCCGCCGTGAAGTCGGTGGGCGATCCCGCCTGCAGGAAATTGACGGTGGTGCCGTTCGAATCCAACTCCACGTTGCGCAGGTCGCCCTGATTGAACCAGATGCCGAAGCCGGCAATGTCGGTCACGACCTTCTGACGGGAATAATTGTCGTCGATCGTCAGCACGACGTCGTCGGACGGCTGCCACTGAAAGGCGATGCGGCCGTCGATGCGCTCATCCTTGGTATAGCGCTGATCGGCGCCATATTGCTGCTGATACCAGCCGTTGACGCTTTTGACCTGCGTCGGATCTGTGCCGGCATCGACCGGATTGCAAGTCGTCGCCGTGGTCCCTGCAAGTTGACATGGCGCGAACTTGCCGCCCTGCCAGCCGGAAACATAGACGCGATTGGTCTGCGTGTCGCGGCGCGTATAAATGGCATCGACCAGGATGCCCATCGTGTCGTCGGCGAAGGTGGTGCTGAATAGGCCGCCGATCGTCGGAACGATCTTGCCCGATTCATCCTGCACCGAGCCTGACGCGCTCATCGCAACGCGGGTGCCCGGCTTGTCGAAGGGCTTGGGGTAGGAAATATTGAGCGTGGCGCCGATCGAGCTGCTGGACAGGGAAACGTCCGGCGTCTTGAATACGGCGAGCTGGCCGACAAAGTCTGCGCCGACCGTGGTGAAGTCGACAGAGCGTCCGCCCGAAGCCGTCGAAATGCGGCGGCCGTCGATCAGCGTCTCGTTGAAGTCTCCGCCAAAACCGCGCACGGAAATGCCCTGCGGTTCACCGCGTGAACCCGATCGCTGGATTGAAACGCCGGGCAGTCGTTGGAGCGAAGCCGCGACGTTGGAGTCCGGGAACTTGCCGATATCTTCCGAAGAAATGACGTCTACGACGCCGGAGGATTCGCGCTTGATGTCGAGATTACGCTGCAATGAGCCGCGAATACCCGTGACGATGATGTCGGCATTGCTTGCTGAAGATGCGGAAACGCCCTGATCATCTTGGGCGCTGGCTGGAACGGTGATCGCCAGCGCAAGCAGGCTTGCCGTGGCGGCAAGCGTGGCCCGGCCACGCATGCGGTCGGCTTTGTTCATTCTGTACGTCATGATCCTCCCCTTGTTCAGACAACATCTCGCCCGAACGCCGCAGCACGATTGCTTCGGCGATCATGTTTATTTTGACTGGGGTGACCCGCTCCGCATTTTTCTGCGGATTTCATCATCCTCACCCAGCTCTTCTTTTTTTCTACGGAAAATGGTAGCGCTATCTAAACACATGATCAAGCGGAATTGTCAGTCTAATCATTGTCGGCACAGATGTGGCTTCAGCATGGAACGGGACCGGTAAAGATCGGACCGTGTGCCGGGCAAAAGGTGGGAGAGGAAATGGAACGGGTTGAACTGCTGAACAGCGAGATTCACGCGGCTTTACGCATGCGCCGTCCGGATCGGGAGGCCGGACCTTTCGTCCGGATCGTGACCAGCGAATTTTCGGCGGCGGCGGTCGCCTGTCCGCTGCTCTTTTCGAAACATCAGGAAACAGGTGCCTTTTACGCAGGAGCGCTGATCGGTTTCAGAACGGGCGAGTGCCTGATCGATTCGCCCGATGGCCGCCCCGCCTTTCGACCGTTGGAGGCGGACCGCGACGGCTTCTTCGCAATGGGAGACAGCATCGCCTTCGACGCCGGGCATGTCCGTTTTACCGATCCTCAGGGCGAATCGCTGTTCGATGCGCAGGGCGCGCCGACGGCATCGCTCAAGGCGGTTCAGAATGCGCTTGGCCGCCTGATGGTGGGCGCGGCGGCTACCGACGCTTTTATCGCGGCCATGCTGGCCCATCGGCTGATCGAACCTATCGATATCTCGCTCAATTTTGATGATGGGGAGCGTCTGCGACTCGATGGGCTTTACACGATCAGTCTCGACGCTCTGGGCGATCTGGACGATCAGGCGGCGCTGGGCCTGTTTCGCGCAGGGCATATGCAATGCGCCTATGCGATGATTGGATCGCTTCAGCATATCGCGTTGATGGCGCGCCGCCGCAATGAGCGGCTGGCGCTGCCTGCCTGACCATGGCGAGCACCGACAGGCTGGAGGAATTGGCGGCGCTGGAGATCGCGGATGCGGACGACCTGCGCCGGTTCGCCAGGACCTGCCGCCCTGCGGTCATACGGGGGCGGTTCAGCACCTGGCCAGCCGTGGCAGCGGGCAAGCGAGGTGGGACTGAAGCGCTTGCCTACATCGCCCGGTTCGACGCGGGTCTAAGCGCCGAATATTTTGCCGGCGGGGCGGAACTGGGCGGCCGTTATCATTATGGCGAAGAGGCTGGCGGCTTCAACTTCATGCGGGAGACGGCAAGCACAGCTCACGCGCTGGACCGGATTGCCGGCAATTCGGGACGCGGGAATGAAACCGTCTATCTGGGTTCATTGCCCGTAGACGCCTATTTTCCGGGGTTTGCGGAGGAAAATCCCTGCGCTCTGCTGGGCGCTGACGTGCGTCCGCGATTGTGGGCGGGCAATCGATCAACGGTGGCCTGCCATTATGACAGCTATGACAATCTTGCCTGTGTGGTCGCAGGGCGGCGGCGTTTCACCCTTTATCCGCCCGCCGCGATAGGCGATCTTTACATAGGGCCGATCGACCATACGCTTTCCGGCCAGCCTGTTTCAATGGCGGCTGGCGCGTCCGGTGACGAGGCCTATCCCCGCTTTGCGGCGGCACAGGCCAGCGCGATCGTCGTTGATCTTGAGCCGGGAGACGCGCTCTACCTGCCCAAGCTCTGGTGGCATCAGGTCGAGGCGCTCGATCCCGTCAACATTCTCGTGAACTATTGGTGGGACGGCTTTGCGGCGGGTCCCGACTCGCCTTACACTGCGATGCTGCTGGCGATGATTGCCGTAGCCGAGCGGCCGGAAGCGGAACGCGCCGCCTGGCGCGCCTATTTCGACCATTATGTTTTCCGCCCGAACGGCCATCCGCTGGCGCATCTGCCGGAGGAACGGCATGGCGTGCTCGGGCCGCTGCGAGACGGTAATTATGGCCGTATCAGGACATTGGTCATGCGGCTGCTGCGCGGCGGCTGAGCATGACGGCAGGACAGATCAACAAATGAAGAGGGGATGAGGTGAAGAGAAACATCATCATGGCGGCAATGTCTGGAGTGTTCATGGCATTGTGCCCTGCGTCCGTATCGGCACAAGTGGCGACGGACGCGCCGAAGGCGGTGGCCGGCGCGAAGGTTGTGACGATCGAGAGGATAAGGGTTCACGCGCCGACGATCGAAGGCAATCTGGAAGGGGAAGTGGCTGACCGCGATGTTCTGGTGGTGCTGCCGCCGAGCTATGGTCGCGAGCCGCGCCGGCGCTATCCTGTCGTCTATGCTCTCCACGGCTATTCGATCGGGGCAGAGCAATGGGCGAAAGAAATTCATATCCCGACGACTGTGCAGAATGCCTTTGCCAAGGGTGCGAGAGAGATGATTCTGGTCCTGCCCGATTCGAAAACGGTCCATAACGGGTCGATGTATTCCAGTTCAGTGACCACCGGGGACTTCGAGACCTTCATCGCACGCGATCTCATCCACTATATCGACGGTCACTACCGCACGATTGCGCGGCGCGAGAGCCGCGGACTGGCGGGACACAGCATGGGGGGATATGGTACCAGCCGCATCGGCATGAAACATGCCGACATGTTCGGCGCGCTGTATATGATGAGTCCCTGTTGCCTGTCGGCGCGGGGGCCGGGACAGATGGATGGGTCGGCGGTGACGGCGTTGGAGGCGGTGAAGACTCCCGCGGATTCGGCCGCTCTACCCTTCTTCCTGCGGGCGCAGCTTGCCGCGGCAGCCGCCTGGTCGCCCAATCCGCAAAATCCGCCCCTTTTTCTCGATCTGCCGGTCAAGGGCGGGGCGGTGCAGCCGCAGGTTCTCGCCCGGTGGGCCGCCAATGCGCCCTTGGCCTTTGTCGATCAATATATCGGTAATCTGCGCCGCTATAAGGCGATTGCGATCGACGTTGGCGACAGGGACGGGTTGAAGGATGACGCGCGGACCCTGCATGAAGCACTCGACCGTTATGGCATCGCCAACAGCTTCGAAATCTATGATGGCGACCATACCAGCCGGGTCGCATGGCGGTTTCAGGATGAGCTGATGCCCTTCTTCTCCAGCCATCTCGACTTCGGATCGGCAAGATAGTCGCCGGCCTGTTGATAGCGATAGCTGAGCCGGCTGGCGCCGGTGAAAACCGATGATCCATGCGCCGCAGGCCCGACACAGGACCCGGCGACCAGGAGGAGTGAACGATCCCATGTTTCCCCGTAATCCTGTCTTCTGCATCTTTGGCTTGACCGTCAGCCATGTCGTGCTGGGCGCAGTACCGGCGTCGGCGTCGCCGCGCTTCGATCCGCTGTTCGGCGACCATGCGGTGATCCAGCGCGGTCATCCCGTGACGGTGACGGGCAGGGCAGATCCCGCTGAAATGGTCGAGGTCAGGCTGGCAAGCGAGGTCCGTCAGGTCCGCGCCGGCAGGGACGGCCGATTTGAAGCGCAGTTCGGCCCGATCAGCGCTGCGGGGCCGGTGGCGCTGGCGGCGCGCGCACCGTCCGGCAGCGTCACCGCGCAGGATGTGGCGGTAGGCGATGTGTTTCTTTGTTCCGGCCAGTCCAACATGGAGCTGGAAGTGCGCAACGCGCAGGATGCCGTGGGCCAGATCCGTGCATCCGCCGACGGTCAGCTTCGGCTGATGCTGGTGCCCCGCGCGGTCGCGGACGATCCGTTGCGCGACTTCCGCCAGGCGCCGGCCTGGCGGCGCGCCGGGCCGGAGAGCGTCGCCGATTTTTCCGCCGCCTGCTATTATATGGCGCGCGAATTGCGCAAGACTGCCGGGGTGCCGATTGGCGCCATCGCCAGCAGTTGGGGCGGATCGCGGATCAGTCCGTGGATGGGCTCACGGGCACAGGCCGCAGTCGGGCAGACGGCGCAGTCGGCTTTGGTATCGCTCCACGGGCGCGATCCTTTTGCGGCGGAACGCGCCGCGAGCGCCCAGTGGGAGAAATGGTGGCGCACGGAGACGGGAGAGGCGGCCGGCAAGGAACCATGGCAACCGGACAGCGCTGTTGCCTGGCAGGATGTGCCGCGCATCGGTCCCTGGGAAGAATGGGGCGTGCCCGCGCTGGCAAATTACAACGGCATGGTCTGGTATCGGCGTGAGATCGATCTGACGGCGGCGCAGGCGAAGGAGGCGGCGACGCTTTCCCTGGGGCTGCTCGACGATGTCGGGCGGGTGTGGATCAACGGCAGGCCGGTGGCGATGAGCGCGCGAAGCTGGCAGCCGAGCATATTCGACGTGCCGCCCGGCGTGCTGAAGGCGGGGCGCAACGTGCTGATCGTCAATGTGCAGGACAATTATGCCAATGGCGGACTATCCGGTCCCGCCGACGTCATGGAACTGCGGCTGGCGCAGGGCGGGGAACTGCCGCTGGGCGACGGATGGCGCTATGCGGTGGCCGCCCGATCGCCGGCCGGCGCGCCACGCGTGCCATGGGGCGATACCACCGGGTCGGGCACGCTCTACAACGGCATGATCGCCCCGCTGGGGCCGATCGGGCTGAAAGGCGTCGCATGGTATCAGGGGGAATCGGATGTCGATCTGCCCGGCTATGCCGACCGCATGAAGGCGATGATGGCGGACTGGCGGCGGCAGTTCGGAGCGCCCGATCTTGCCTTTGTCGCGGTCCAGCTCGCCGCTTATGGCGCGCCGGTGACGCAGCCGGGGGAAAGCGGCTGGGCGGCGATGCGTCATGAGCAATATCGGTCGATGGCGCAGGATGCGCATGGCGGGCTGGCGACGGCGATCGATCTGGGCGATCCGTTCGACATCCATCCGGGCGAGAAGCAGGAGGTCGGGCGCCGGTTGGCGCGGGCGATGCGCGCAGTCGCCTATGGCGAGACTGTTTCGCGCACCGGGCCGCAGGCGGAACGGGTGGTTGCGATGGCGGACGGCGGGGTCGCGGTCGAGTTTACCGGCCTCACCGGCAGCCTGCACACGCGCAGCGCCGCGCAGGCCATCGGCTTTGAACTTTGCGGCGCGGCGTCGGGCAGCTGCCGTTTCGTGCCCGGCCGGGTGGAGGGGGCGCGCGTCCTGTTGGCGGGCGATGGGCGGCCGGTGACGCGCATCCGTTACGCCTGGGCGGAGTCGCCCGTCATAAACCTGTATGACGAAGCGCCGTTGCCGGTCGGTTCCTTCGAAATCCCGGTGACTGCGGCACGCTGACGGGAAAGGGGATCAGCGGCGCAGCGCTGCATCCCCCCAGGTCACGGGCACCGCATTGCCCGTGACGCCGTCGGCGCGGGCGACCAGTTCGAGGATCGTCATCCCCTTCACATCGGCGGACAATGTTTGGGCGGCCATGCCGCGGCGCATTGGCGGGGTGCTCGCCAATGGCCTGCCGTTGCCATAAAGGAAGAAGCGGACCGGCTGACCGCCATCACCCGCGCTGTCGTCCACCCCCACCTGGGCGGTGAAGCGGGTGAAATCCCTGTTGCGCACTTCCAGCCGCGAGTTGGCGAGGACGCCGATGCCCGAGGCGAAGGGCTTACCCGCAATCGTGAGCGGCTGGTTATAGGGGGTGGCGTCTGCCATCGCCCCGCCCCAGCCCGCATAGATCGGCCGCTCCCCCATGCCGCGGGTGCTGCGCCAGCCGGGAATGGAGCGGTAGATGGTGGGATCGGGTTCCGGCTGGACGACGCCGTCGACTGCCGGATTGACGCTGCCGGGCTGCTCCGACAGATAGAGGCCATCTGCCAGCGCATGTTCGCCCGATGCGCGGAAGACGAGGGTCTGGCGCGGTTCGACCCGCAGTTTCATTTCCCCGGCAAAGCTGCTCCGGGCGCCGGTCCAGAGGTCGGACAGGGCAATGGTGCGGTCGGCGCGGAATTTGAGATGATCGGCGGTCAGCACCGCGTCCACCGGCGCCATGCCACGGTTGAAGAGGGCCACCGCCTTGTCCCCATTGGCCAGCGTCTTGACGAGGATCTGGAGACTGTCGCTATCGAAGGCGACGACCGCCTGATTGCCTGCCGCGTCCTGATTGAGCGCGATCAGGCCGGCATTGCCGAAAATGTCGATCAGCGCCTGAGGCGTCTTGCGCAGGTCCGCGCCGATCAGCAGCGGCGCATTCATCATGGCCCAGAGTGCGAAATGGGATCGCGCCTCCGTCAGATGCCGTTCGTCAAAGTCTCCGGCGCCGATGAACAGCATGTCCGGATCGTTCCAGGAACCGGGATGACCGTAGAGCGCCCGTCGCGCCGCGCTGTCATAATTGGTCAGCATCCGGCTCCAGCTGGGTGAAATATCGTCGCTGGTGCGTGAGATGTTGCCGACATCCTTGCCCCAGGCCCGGACATTGGCGCTGCCCCATATGCAGAGCGAGAGCAGATAGTCGCCGTCCGGATTATAGCGGGCGAGCGAGCGGTTGATGTCCGCAAACAGCGCCTTGACCGCGGGGATGTCGGATCGGTTGGTGGACGCCTGATCGATGAGCGGCGTAAGGGCGCGATATTGGCCGTTGCGCACCCGCTCGGCATCGGCGGCGAAGGCCCGGATGCCGCAGCCGTCGACCTTGATCGCGTCGAACCCCCAATCCGCAAAGAAGAGGCGGATGTCCTGATCGATGTGGCCGTAAAGGCCGACCTCCCGCTCCGCCACCGTGCCTTCCGGCAGTTGCGCCTCTCCCGTGGAATAGGCCTGCGAGCAGATGTTGCGGCCAAGGTCGGAATAGATGCCCGCCTTGAAGCCCATGGCGTGCAGTTTGTCGGTCAGCGGACGGAAGGAGGGATCGCCCTTGACCGTCAGCGACGAGGGGAACTTGTCCGAACGGATCATCAGCCGGTCGTCGCTGGTGCGGCGCTTGATCCACCAGCCGTCGTCGATATTGATGTAGCGATAGCCCTTTCGCGCGAGTCCGCTGTCCAGAATGCGTTGCGCTGATCCCAGCAGCTTTTCCTCGTCGATCTCGGTGAAAAAGGCGTTCCAGCTGTTCCAGCCCATGGGCGGCAGTTCCGCCCGGCCGCCCTGATAGGCGGTCCACCGCCCGGTCGGCGCGAGGGGATCGGTCGTCTGCGCGGACAGGGCGGTGCCAGCGCACAGCATGGCCAAAGAAAGCGATAGGCGAGGGAGCAGGCGGTGAAAGGTCATGCAAAATCTTTCTCAGTCAAGGTGACGGGCACGCCGGCCCTGAGAGTGAGGGCAAGGCGACGCTCGCCAACTCGGACGGTCCTTTGCCCGTTCAGTTCGGGACGCAATATGGCGCGGTCGAGCCGGCCGCCCCGCCACCACAGGTCGATGGTGCAGCGCCCCCGTGACCGCAGGCCGGTGACGTGACCGTCCGGCCATGCGCGCGGCAGGGCGGGCAGCAGGTCGACAAGGTCGCCCCGGCTTGCCATCAGCATCTCGACGATCCCCGCGGCCCCGCCGAAATTGCCGTCGATCTGGAAGGGCGGATGCGCGTCGAACATATTGGGGTAAGTGCGTTCCGGCCCCAGCAGGAAGCGCAATATGGCATGGGCATGGTCCCCCTCGCGTAGCCGCGCCCACAGATTGATGCGCCATGCGGTTGCCCAGCCGGTTGCGCGGTCCCCGCGAATTTCGAGCGTCTTGCGCGCGGCGGCGGCAAGATCGGGCGTGCCGTCGGGCGTGATCTGATGCGAGGGGTGAAGGCCGTAAAGGTGCGATACGTGCCGGTGATTCTGTTCCGGCGCGTCGGTGTCCCAATCCTGCTGCCATTCCTGAAGCTGACCCTGCCGCCCGATCCTGTAGGGCGCAAGCCGATCGCGGGCGGCGCGCATTTCCGCGATCAGGACCGCGTCGGTGCGCAGAATTGTCGCGGCCTCCACCGTTCGGTCGAACAGGTCGCGCAATATGGCCATGTCCATCGTCGGACCGGCGCAGATCGTGCCGCCATGGCCATGCGGATTTTCCGGACTCATCGACGGATTGGTGACGAGGAAGCCTGTGGTCGGATCGCGTTGCAGCGTGTCGAGGAAGAAACGCGCCGCGCCGGCCATCAGCGGGTAGATGGACGCGAGATAGGCGCGGTCGCGGCCGTAATCATAATGGTCCCATAAATGGGTGCACAGCCATGCGCCGCCCGTGGGCCAGAGGCCGAACTGCGCCCCGTCGATCGGCGCGGTGGCGCGCCACAGATCGGTATTGTGGTGCGCGACCCAGCCGCGTGCGCCATACATGGTCTTCGCCGTCCGCGCTCCGCTGATGGCAAGTTCGCGCACCATCTCGACCAGCGGCGTCACGCATTCGGCAAGATTTGCCGGCTCGGCGGGCCAGTAGTTCATCTGCGTATTGATGTTGATCGTATATTTGGAACCCCAGGGCGGGTTCAGACTGTCATTCCAGAGTCCCTGAAGATTGGCGGGCTGGCCGCCGGGACGCGAAGAGGCAATCAGCAGATAGCGGCCATATTGGAAATAGAGAGCGGCAAGCGCGGGGTCGTCGCTGCTCTGGGAGGCGGCGATGCGCTCGTCGGTGGGCATAGCGGCGGCAGCCGTGTTGCCGAGGTCGAGCGAGACGCGACGGAACAGCCGCCGGTGCGCGGCGGCGGTATCGGCGGCGATCGCGGCGAAGGAGCGTCCGTTCGCCCCGGCAAGGACCGCGGCCGTGTCGGCAATGGGATCACCGCTGACGTTGTCGAACCGCCTGTAGCTCGTCGCCATGGCGATGAGCAGTGTTGCCGCGGTGGCCCCTCTTATCCGGAGGCGGCCGTCGGCGGCATGGGCGACGCGGCCTCCCTCGACCGTCGCGTCCAGACGCGCGGCGAAGCGGAGATGGCCTTCTACTCCCCTGGACATGCCGTTGCGGCCGGTCATCAGCAGGCCTGCCGGTCCGTCCGCCATGACCTGCACTTCTTGCTGGGGTGAGCGCAGGGCAATGTCGACGTCGAGCTTGCCCCGGCCGGTGGTGGAGAGGCGTATCGCGATGAGCCGGTCGGCGGGCGAGGCGACCACCTGACGCAAATGGTTGACGCCGCCGGCCGTGAAACGGGTCGCAGCCAATGCGCTGTCGAGATCGAGTTCGCGCTGATAGCCATCGATAGCGTCCAGTCCCGGAAAGTCGAGTATCAGGTCGCCCAGCGTCTGATAGGGCATCTGCGCCAGCGGCTGCGCCATCAGTGTTCGGTTGGCGAGGGCCTCGGCTTCTTCGATCCTGCCCTCGAAGATCAACGCGCGGACCTTTGGCAGCATCGCCTTAGCCTGCGGGTTGACGGGATCATAAGGCTGGCCCGCCCAAAGCGTGCTTTCATTCAGTTGCAGCCGTTCCTGCGCTGTCCCGCCGAAGACCATCGCACCAAGGCGGCCGTTGCCGACCGGTAGCGCCTCGGTCCACTGGCCGGCAGGCTTGCGATACCAGAGGCTGAGCGGCCCGGCAGGTGTTGCGGTTTTGCCCGCGCTGCGAGCGGGCGTCACGGCGAGCGCCAGCGTCCCGGCTGCGATGCCCACCGCGGCTTCACGACGGCTGACGCTCATGGACGCGCCGCTGCCGGAAGGGCGGAAAGGGTAAAGCTGTCAATGTCGAGATAGCCGCCGCCCGGTTGCGAATTGTAGCAGGAAATGGCGAACTGCTGTCCCTGAAAGGTGCCTGTACGCCAGTCGAAGGCGAGGGGGAAGGGGCCGCCCACCTCGGTCCAGCGGCGATTGTCGGAACTATAGGCGACGCGGCCCTCCTTCCTCTCGAAATCCATGTCGGTGCGCAGCCAGAGCGTGCGTCCCGCGATCGGGAGGGAAGGAATGCGAACCTGCGTGCGAGGCCCCTGCGTGGTGGATTCGGTAAGTTGCATCCGCAGCGAGCGGGTGCCCTTCGCGCCGCCGACGACCGACAATTGTGCGTTATATTTGCCGAAGCTGCCGACGCCGCATATATCTCCGGGTCTTATCCCGCCCGTGTCGATCTTCGCCACGGCGCGGGCGCGCGGCCCCTGCGCTTTTTGCGTCAGTGTGTTGCGCGCGGTCCAGATGCCATCCGCCTGTGTCGCGTGCATCCGCATATAGCCCGGACGCTGCGTCAGCGACCAACGGCTGTCATCGGGATTATGGTTCCACTGCCATTGCAGGCCCAGTTTGGGAGATGAAAAATCGTCTGAAGACGGCGGTTCGGCGAAAGGGTGGCCCGCGATCGGCTTGGCGGCGCGGTCGGGTACGCGGTCCGGCGCATCGGGCGTGCCCCAGATCGGCCATCCGTCCTTCCAGTGGATCGGGCTGATATTGGTCATGCGCCCGATCGCGCCCGCGTCGACCATGACGAAGCCGTACCAGCTTCCGTCGGGCAGATCGACGATCGCGCCCTGATGGCCGCCGGTCCTGTCGTCGATCGAGGGGCGGGTTTCCCATGGTCCCCAAAGACTGCGGGAGCGGGATATGGTCATCGCCAGTTTCGACGGAATGGCGTTGAACAGATAATACCAGCCATTGTGACGGATGATCTTCGATCCCTCCGCCCCCTTGTTGTAATAGGCGACTTTCGCAGCGGTGACGGCGCTCAGATCCTCGTTCAGGGTGAGCAGCGTCAACGTGCCGTTGGTGCCGATGGAGGTGCCGAGATAGGCGGTGCCGTCGCCGTCGATGAACAGCGCCGGATCGAAGGCTTCGCGGTCCAGTTCCTTGTAGGTCCACGGCCCCTCGATCCGGGCGGAGCGATAGATGCGGGTCTTGTGCCCGACCGGCGTGACGGCGAGGTAGAAGAGGCCCTGATGCCGGCGCAGGCTGGCCGCATAGAAGCCGTGGCGATAATCGCCGCCGTCCTTCAGGTCATAGCGCGGATCGCCGTCCAGCCGGTCGGCGACATGGCTGGCTATTTGCCAGTTCACCAGATCCTTCGAATGGAGAATGGTGATGCCGGGCGCATTGGTGAAGGTCGTGCTGACGAAGTAGAAGTCCTGCCCCACGCGGATGATGTCGGGATCGGGATAGTCGGCGAACAGCACAGGATTGCGGTAGGTGCCGTCGCCCTGATCGGATCGCCAGACCTGCGAGGACAGGGTGGAGGCAAGGGCAAGGGCCGCCATGGCAAGCCCGGTGCGAAGTGCGAACGAACGATGCATCGTCATCCCCGACCGTTTCAGGAAGCAGGCGTGTAGTGATAGGGGCCGATGACCGTTCCCACGAAGCCTCCCGCCTTTTCGGTGCTGAGCAGGGTGGCGTTCACCCCGGCCTTCAGCGTCTGCACCTTGCCGTCGATGTCATAGTCGAACGCCATCGTGCCGCCCGTGGCGCGGATGGTGAGGGTAAGGGGGCGGCTTGTCGCTACCGGCGCGGATGCCACAAGCGTATCGGTGTCCGCCGCATCGCGGGTATAGAGCGCGACCATCGGCTTGCCAGCAATCTGCGTCAGGCCGAAGAAGAGGTTGCTTCGGTCACTCTGCACCGCGGCGAGTCCCGCGCGATCACCGTCACGCATCGGCGTATAGCGCAGCGTGGTGGAGATGGTGGCGTTGGCATGCTGCTGCCGCCGCCCGATGAAGGCGGGAACGCCGTTCAGATCCCCCAGGGGGGCGCCGCTGTCCAGTTCCAGCGCCCCGCCCGACAGCCGGTAGAAGGGCCGACGCGGCGTGCGGATGCCGATCCACTGCATTGGCAGGCTCTTGCCATCAAACTCCTCCCGGTAGGAGAAGTCGCCGCTGGTCGGCAGGGCTGGCCGGACGCCGCCCGGCAGGCGGGGAGCCTTCAGGGCGTGAGGAATCGCTTGCCCCCTGGGCAGGATGATCGGCCATCCGTCCTTCCACGTGACCGGCAGCAGGAAGGTTTCCCGCCCGATATTGTAGAGGTCCCCCGCATAGGGACGCACCGCGAGGAAGGTCGCCCACCAGTCGCCATTCTGTGTCTGAACAAGTTCCGCATGGCCGGCCGATCCGATCAGGTCAGGCCGCGCGGGATCGAGGTCGCGCTGGGTGAGAATGGGATTGCCCTCGAACGGGATATAGGGGCCGCGCAGAGCCTTTGAACGGAACACGACCTGCGAATGGTTGACGCTGGTGCCACCTTCGGCCGCTGTCAGATAATAATAACCGTCCTTGCGGAAGATATGCGGCCCTTCAATCCAGACCGGCTTCTTGCCGATGTCCACGCCGCCGTTGATGAGTGGCGTGCTTTCGCCGACCATCCTGCCCGCGCGCCAGTCATATTCCTGAATCCAGATGGCGCGGTGGCCATCATAACGGGGCGGCTCATCAGGGGCGCGGTTGTTGACGATATAGGCCTTGTCCCCTTCCCAATAGATGGAGGGGTCGATCCCCTCGAACGGCAGCCAGATCGGGTTCGACCAGGGGCCGGCAGGGTCTTTCGCGGTAATGACGAAATTGCCGCCACATTCGACGCAGGTGTTGGTGATGTAGAAGGTGCCGTCATGATAGCTGATGTCCGGTGCGAATACAGCCTGCGACATGCGACGCCCCGTAAAGTCGAGCTGTTCCGGCCGATCGATGGCATTACCGATCTGGATCCAGTTGACGAGATCTTTCGACTTGAAGACTGGCAGGCCAGGGAAATGGGCGAAGGAGGAATTGACGAGATAATAGTCTTCGCCCACTCTGGTCACCGAAGGATCGGGATAATAGCCCGATAAAATGGGATTGAGATATTCGCCCGCTTTGACGATGACTTTCTCCATCGCCTGTCCGTCATAGGTAAAGCGCTCGAAGCGCGCTGGCGCGCCCGCAGCTGTAGCAGGAGCAGTGACGGAGGTAAGGGCAAGTGACAGGATGGGAAAAATCGATGTCCGGTGCTTCATTCATCTCTCCTGGCGCTGCCATTTCTATTGCAGCTGCTACGTGATAGCGCTAACATCTCTCGATGTCGAGCGGTGGAGGCAGCAGCCTGGCCTTCGCCTCTTCCGCCCCATCAACCCCCTTTTCGCTTTGTCGGGTCGGATCGTATATGATCGGAATGAGGCGTCAATAACTCCCACAAAATAATTTCACCTGCGCTTGCGGTGAGGGAGCGCTCAAACGGGTTGATCCTGAGGTAGACAGGCCGGACGGGTCTGCCGCTCATGTATCATTACCGTCAAAACAAAGCCTTCCGCCCGTCACCATATTGGCATCGTGTTGCAACATCCTGCCGCTAGGGCGCCCCCATCCATATTCAGACAGGGGGACTTGCTACCATGCGCATCACTGCCGCTTTCCTGATGGCGTCGACGGCCTTCATAACTTCGCCAGCCTTGGCGCAGAATGTTCTTCCTGCCGACGCTGCGGCTGCAGAAGGCGCCGATATCGTCGTTTTTGGCCGCGGCGAAACGCGGCAGGTTCAGGAAATCCAGTCGCAGGACATCGTAACGCTGACGCCCGGCACCAATCCGCTCAAGGCCATAGAGAAACTCCCCAGCGTCAATTTTCAGAGCGCCGATCCGTTCGGCAATTATGAATGGTCGCAGCGCGTCACCATTCGCGGCTTCAGCCAGGAACGGCTGGGCTTTACCTTCGACGGCATTCCGCTTGGCGACATGAGCTATGGCAATCATAACGGCCTGCACATCACCCGCGCGATCAGCTCGGAAAATATCGGCAGCGTGCGAGTGTCGCAGGGCGCAGGATCGATCGGCACGCAGGCGACAAACGCGCTGGGCGGCACCGTGGAGACCTTCTCTGCCGATCCGGCCAATTATCTGTCCGGCGGTGCGCTCGCCGGTCAGGGCAACCTCACTTATGGCAGTAACGAAACATGGCGGGCCTTCGCCCGGCTGGCGCTGGGCAGTCGCGACGGCGTCAGGGGCTACGTTTCCTACGGCTATGGATCGACCGACAAGTTCAAGGGCGACGGCACGCAGGACCAGCATATGGGCAATGCGAAAGTCGTGATTCCGGCAGGTGACCTGACAGTCGATGGCTGGCTCAGCTATTCCGACAGGCGCGAGCAGGATTATCAGGACATGTCGATGGCGATGATCAGTCGTCTCGGTTGGGACTGGGATAACAGCTATCCCGACTATGCCCGCGCGATAGATTATGCGAACCGCCTGAACGACGTCGATCGGATCAGCAACAGCGGCGGATCGCCTTTCCCCGACGGGCGCTATGACTATAGCGGCGCACTGGTGTCCGGGGGGCAGGTCTATCCCGGCAACGTCACCAGCGCCGACGATGCCTATTATGACGCGGCCGGGCTGCGCAAGGACTGGTTGGGGGCGATCGGCGTCTCCTCTCCGCTGGGCGAACATGCCAGCTTCAAACTAAACGGCTATTATCATCATAACAAGGGCATGGGCCTTTGGGCGACGCCCTACACTGCCAGTCCCAACGGCGTGCCCATGTCGGTGCGGACCACCGAATATGAAATGGACCGGATCGGCGCCTTCGGCAGTGTCGACTTTACGCTGGGCATCCAGAATGTCACTGTCGGGGGCTGGTATGAGAATAACCAGTTCAACCAGGCTCGCCGCTTCTACGCCTTCGCCAGCCGCACCGAGCCGGGCCTGAGCTTCCGCGACTATCCCAAAAATCCCTTCGCTACCCAGTGGGAATTCGATTTCACCACCGATACGATCCAATATTATGTCGAGGACAGGATCGATCTGGGCATGGTGACGATCAATCTCGGCTGGAAGGGATTCAAGGTCACAAACCAGGCCGAGGCCGTCGTCCAGTCGACTTTTCCCGAAGGCCGTATCAAGGCGGAGGACTGGTTCCAGCCCCATGCCGGCTTCGCGGTGGAACTCACGCCGCAGGCCGAACTCTTCGGCGGTTTCACTCAGGCGACCCGTGCGTTTCAGGCCGCAACGACTGTTGGTCCCTTCTCGACCAGTCAGCTGGGTTTCGACGCCATCAAGGGCAGCCTGAAACCCGAAGCGTCGGACACCTATGAACTGGGCCTGCGATTCCATAACGGCTTCTTCAACGGCGTCATCGGCGCGTATCTGGTCAATTTCCGCAACCGCCTGCTCAGCGTTCAGGTGGGCAGCCCGATCCAGGGCTTCGCATCCGCCCTGCAGAATGTCGGCAACGTCCGCGCCGCCGGTGTGGAGGCCGCCGGCACGCTGACGCTGGGTGGGGGCTTCAGCCTCTATGGCTCCTACAGTCATACCGACTCCACCTATCGCGACGACGTGGCGGACAGCGGCGGCGCGATCACGGCAATCAAGGGCAGGACCGTGGTTGACAGCCCCAGGCATATTGCGCGCGGCGAAATCAGCTATGAGCGTGAGGGCGCTTTCGGCCGGATCGGCGTCAATTACATGTCACGCCGCTATTACACCTACACCAACGACCAGTGGGTGCCGGGGCGTGCAATCGTCGACGCGACCATCGGCTATCATTTCAATGAAAGGCTCGAATTGCAGTTGAACGCGACAAACCTGCTCGACAAACGCTATGTCGGCACGATCGGGTCGGGCGGCTTTGGCAATAGTGGCGATGCGCAGACGCTGCTGGTCGGCGCGCCGGCGCAATTCTTCGCCACGTTGAAGGCGGGCTTCTGATCCATGAAGGGTGCCGCGCTTCTCCTCAGTCTGATCGCCGCCGCCGTTCCGGCGGTAGCGTCGGCCAAACCGGTGTTGATGATCTCGATCGACGGGCTTCGTCCCAACGACGTGCTGGAAGCGGAGAAGCGCGGCCTTGCCATTCCGAACCTGCGCCGCTTTCTGCGGGAAGGCGCCTATGCGACGGGGGTAACGGGCGTTCTGCCGACGCTCACCTATCCCAGCCACACGACGCTGATTACCGGCGTCTCGCCTGCCCGGCACGGAATCGTTGCCAATAACAGCTTCGATCCGATGCAGATCAATCAAGGGGGCTGGACCTGGTATGCGTCCGACATCCGGGTGCCGACGCTCTGGGAAGCGGCGGCCAAGGCGGGCCTTACCACCGGCAATGTCCACTGGCCGGTCAGCGTCGCGGCGAAGGGCGTGACCTGGAACCTGCCGCAGATCTGGCGCACGGGCCATGCGGATGATGTCAAGTTGCTCGATGCGCTGGCGACCCCCGGCCTCAAGGCGGAGCTGGAGGAGGCGACCGGCGAGTCCTATGCCGCGGGGATCGACGAAAGCCTCTCGGGCGACGAAAATCGCGGTCGTTTCGCAGCGGCGCTGATCGCGGCGCATCTGCCCGATTTTCTGACCGTGTATCTGACCGCACTCGACCATGAACAGCACCTCAAAGGCGTTGGCAGCGTGGAAGCGAAGGCAGTGCTGGAAAGGATCGATGCCATTGTGGGCCGGCTGATCGCCGCCGAACTGGAGGCGCACCCAGACGCAGTGATCGCGCTGGTGAGCGATCACGGGTTCGACGCCGTGCATCATGCGCTCAACCTCTTCCGTCCCTTTATCGACGATGGATTGATCGTCCTGAACAAGGACGGCCAGATCGCTTCCTGGCAGGCGATGCCATGGATTTCGGGCGGATCGGCCGCCATCATGCTCGCCAGACCGAAGGATGACGCCCTGATCGCCCGCGTGAAGGCAGTGCTGGACCGATTGGCCGGAGACCCGGCCAATGGCGTTGCGCGCATCGCTGATCGTCAGGTTGTCATGGACATGGGAGGCAATCCGGCTGCCACTTTCTACCTCGATCTTGCACGAGGTTTCGTCACCGACAGCTTCCGCGGCGCGAACGCGCCCACCGTCAGTGAGACGTCGCTCAAAGCCATGCACGGCTATTTTCCGGGCGATCCTGAACTCATGTCGACCTTCATGCTGCTGGGAGAGGGTGTCGCAAAAGGGCGAAGGTGGGGACAGATCGACATGCGCGCCGTCCCCTCGACCCTGGCGGAAATTATGGGGTTCCAGCTCACCGATGCGGAGCAGAAGGCGGTCAGTTGGCGCCCCTGATTCTTCAAAACGATGCCCGTCCCCCACGCGCATGCTGACGGTGCAATGCCGTGGGAGCCGCGTTGCTTCAATCGAGATTGCGGAAGTCGAACTGGCTGGTCGGGATGATGTCGATCCGCGAAAAGTCGATGAAACCGGCGCAGCTGTCGGCCATTTCCTTCGTGTTGCGCGCGAATTTGGCGTCATCGTCGACCGCGTCGAAGAAGACCCGGGGATCGGTCATCGCTTCCAGTGGAAAACATTCCTCGACGAAAGCGCCATAGGCCGGCGCCTCGTCCGTCAACGGACGAACGATGATGTTCTGCACATATTCGAAGTTGGACTGGGTATCGATCGCGACGCGGCTGTGGTGCCGGTGCCAGTGCGCGACCGCGTCGTGCCAGCTCATGTCGGGCCGGAAGGAAATGAAGCTGGCCTGGCTCCAGCCCCACGTCCGCTGCCCGGTCTGCGGTGGATGATCGCGGTTCGGAATGATCGTGGATTCGGCAACCAGCCAGGCTTCGAAGCGGTCACTCATTGCGGCCAGTGCATCGTCCACCGGGCCGCGGAAGATGGCGTTCGCCGACGGCAGCCAGAATTGCACCACCGCATCCTGTTGTCTCTCCTGCCATTGCTGGACCAGTGCGGCGGCGGGTTCGACAGTCGCGTCGCGGACGTTGAGGCGGATGCCGCTGGCGCCGGCCGCCTTCAGCGCCGCAGGCAGTTTTGCAATCAGGCGAGCGGCATAGTCGGCACGGCTCTCGCCTTCGGGTGCCCAGAGGGCACAGATCAGCTTTTCCATTCAGTCTCTCTCCAGCCCTGTCGCGTCAGTCGAAATTGGCCTGCCCGCCGTCAAGCGGGATGGTTGCGCCAGTCAGATAGTTCAGGTCCGATCCGCACAGGGCGACGATGGCGCGGCCGATATCTTCCTCCAGCCTGCCGATGCGGCCGAGCGGAATAGTCCGGAAAAAAGCTTCCGCTTCTTCCGGATTATTCTCGATCCACCATTTAAGACCGGGCGATTCTGCATGCGGAGCGATGGTGAGGACGCGGATATTCTCCCTGCCCCATTCCGACGCCGCGGCGCGGGTCAGGGCGCGGGTCGCCTGCTTGATCGCGCCATAGCAGCCATAGGTCGCCATGTCCCACCGGATGCCGGCCGAGGAGGCGAAGTTAAATATGGTGCCGCCGCCCCGCTTTGCCATCAGGGGATGGACCAGCTTCATCAGACGGAAGGAGGCGAGCGGTCCAGATTCGAATCCGGCAGTGAAGGCTTCGTCGGCGACGTCGTCGATCAGGCCCAGCGGCACTTCCTGCGCGTTGTTGACCAATATGTCCACGCCGCCCAGTTCGCGCGCGGCCGTCTCGACCGCACTGGCGAGATCATCCGCGGCCTTCACGTTGCAGCTGACGGGAATGGCGCGCACGCCGCGTTCCTTCGCCAGACGGGCGGTTTCCTCGACCTTTTCAAGGGTGCGGCCGGCAAGCAGCAGGTCGACCCCCTCGCTCGCCATGGCGAGGGCGATGCCCTGGCCGATCCCTTGCCCCGCTCCGGTTATCAAAGCGACTTTGCCTTTCAAGGCGGACATGACCTCTCCTTTGGATTCATCGTAGAATATTTGACACCATACTACGCAGCAAGTTGACATTATGGCAAGTAAGGCCACAATCTGCGTGAATATGTCGGGAGGGGAGCGGCAAGGGTGCGGATGCAGCCTGCCTGCCTTCGGCCCGCAGCAGAACAGTGGATTTCAAGAAGCGGACGGGCATGAGCAACTGGGACAAGGAAGTCGACATCCTCGTGGTGGGATCTGGCGCGGGCGGGCTGCTGTCGGCGCTGGTGGGCGCCCACAACCGGGCCGATGTGCTGATCGTCGAAAAGGCGGATCTGTGGGGCGGGACCTCCGCCACGTCGGGCGGCGGCATCTGGATTCCGGGCAGCGATCCGGCAAAGGCGGCGGGGTTCGACGATAATCTGGACGACGCCTTCACCTATTTGCGGGCGCTGTCTGCGGACAATGTGCCGGACGCCAATATCCGCGCCTATGTCGATAATGCCGCGCCGATGCTGCGCTGGGTCATGGCGCATACGCCGGTGCAATATATGGCCTTTCCCTATCCCGACTATCATGCCGAAAATCCCGGCGGATCGGCGCAGGGATTCCGCACGCACCTGCCGCTGCCGCTCGACGGCAAGCCTCTGGGCGCCGACATCCGCAAGCTGCGCTTCGCCTCTCCGGCCGCAAGCCTGTTCGGCTATCTGAACTGGCATTTCAGCGAGACGTATGAGTTGCTCTACCGGTCCAAGGGGTGGATCAGAAATCTGATCGTCAACATGAGCAAATATTGGCTCGACCTGCCATTCCGCCTGACGTCGCGCAAGGACCGGCGGCTGACGCTGGGCAATGCGCTGACGGGCGGACTGCGCATGGCGCTCAACAAGCAGGGCGTGCCGCTGTGGCTGGAAACGCCGCTCAAGGAACTGGTGCGCGAAAACGGCAAGGTGACGGGCGCGGTCGTGGAAAAGGACGGCAAGCCCTATCGCATCGGCGTGCGCAAGGGCGTGGTGCTGGCCGCGGGTGGTTATGACAAGAATCAGGCGATGCGCGACGGCAATGCGCCGCTCTATCCCACCGCTCAATATTCGGGCGGCGTCACCAGTAACACCGGCGACAGCATCCGCGCAGGCGAAGCCATAGGCGCGGATACTCTGAACATGCAGTCGGCATGGGCGGCGCCGGTCTTCCATGTGCCCGGCGAGGACCGCGGACGGCTCTGCACGGTTGAGCGGGCGTTGCCGGGTTGCATCATGGTGAACCAGTCGGGACAGCGCTATCTGAACGAGGCGGCCTCCTATCATATCGTCGGGCAGCAGATGGCGCGGCGGCAGGCGGAGCAAGGCGATGCCTCCCCCAGCTGGATGATCTTCGACCACCGCTATCGCCATCAGTTCCCGATGGGACCGCTCTATCCGTTGATGCCGACCTTCCTGCACAACCGGGCGGTGCGATCGATCCTGAAGCAGGGGCGGTCGATCGAGGAACTGGCCGCGAAGATCGGCATCGATCCGGCGGCGTTGTCGGCCACGGTCGCCCGTTTCAACACCCATGCGGTGAAGGGCGAGGACCCTGAGTTTCACCGGGGCGAGGCGGCCTATGACAAGATGTATGGCGACTTCCGCCATGGTCCCAATCCGTGCCTGCGGCCGCTGGATCAGGGGCCATATTATGCGATGCCCATTTATCCGGGCGATATCGGCACCAATGGCGGCCTGCTGACGAATGCGCAGGCGCAGGTAGTGGACGATGCGGGCAATGCCATCCCCGGCCTTTATGCGGTGGGCAACAATGCAGCCTCGGCCATGGGGGAAAGCTATCCCGGCGCGGGCGTCACGATCGGACCGGCCATGACCTTCGGCTATGTCGCGGCGCGGCACATGACGGGCGGCAACAGGTAACGCATCGCCCGGCCGGGCAGGACGTGCCGGTCAGGGATGGCCGGTGAAGGCGGTGATGCCACCGTCGACCACCAGTTGTGTCCCGGTAATGTAGCGCGCCTCGTCCGAGCAGAGGAACAGCGCGGCATGGGCAACGTCCCATGCGTCGCCCATGCGGCCCATCGGAACCTGCGCGTTGCGTTTGGCGACCATGCCTTCATAATCGCCCTGATTATAACGCTCCGCGAGCCGTTGGACGAGCGGGGTCAGCATCAGGCCGGGAATGACGCAGTTGAGCCGCACCCCCTTGTCGGCATAGGAGACGGCGGTGACCTTGGTAAACTGAACCAGTCCTGCCTTCGCCGCGGCATAGGCCACCTGATCCTTGCCGACCCAGCGCATCCCCGCAATGGAGGAGATGTTGACGATGGCGCCGCCGCCCTGCTGCACCATGACCGGCAGTGCGGCCTTCGCGGTCAGGAAGGCGCTGCTGAGGTTCAGGTCCAGTTGGGCCTTCCACACCGCCTCGTCCATGGTTTCGGGATTGCCGGGTTCCGAGCGGCCGACATTGTTGACGAGGATGTCGAGGCGGCCGAACCGTTGCACGCAATCGGCGACCATCGCGTCGATGTCCGCCGAACTTGTCACATCGCAGGCCGCCACATGGATGCTGTTGCCCTCGCTTTCCACGATCTGCTGCGTGGCGCGGGCGGCCTCCGGACTGAGGTCGACGCCATAGACTGTCGCGCCCTGCCGCGCGAGCAGGGTGGCAATCGCCTTGCCATTGCCCCAGCCGGGTGCGAAGGAGCCGCACCCCGTGACAATCGCGACGCGTCCGTCCAGTCTCAACATAGCTGCCCTCCTGCATTTTTATGGCCGCCGGTTTAGGGCTTGCGGGGGCCAGATTGCACGGTAAAGGCTTAAATACAACGAAATGTGCAAATTATTGGGGATGAAGCGATGAGTGCAGGGCCGCGTATCATGCTGATCAGCGCACTGGCGCAATCGCCGGGGCCTGCTCTGGCTGCGATGCGCGACGAATGGCCGGAAGCGCGAGCCTTCAACCTGATCGACGACTCGCTGGCCAGCGATTTCGCCACCATCGGGGAAATCAGCCCCGCCATTTACGATCGTTTCCTGACGCTGGGCCGCTACGCCGCGAGCGCCAATGACGGAGAGGCGCCGACGCGCGGGCTGCTGTTTACCTGCTCCGCCTTCCGGCCCGCGATCGAACAGGTGAAGGCTGACCTTTCCATCCCGGTCATCACCCCCAATGAGGGCGCGTTCGACGAGGCGCTGGCGATCTGCCGGGGCAAGGATAATGGCGGGCGGATCGGCCTGTTGCTGACCTTTGAAGGGTCGGTAGCGCCGCTGGCCGGCGAAATCCAGACCATGGCCGACGCGATCGGGCAGCAGTATCCAGAGATCATTCCCGCTGTCGCGACCGGCGCGCTGGAGGCCTTGCAGGCCGGTGACGCCGACCGGCATGACGCGTTGAGCGCTCAGGCAGCGGAAAGCCTGCCGCCGGTCGACGTAGTCGTCATCGGCCAGTTTTCCATGGCGCGGGCGGCGCCCCTCGTGACGGCGCGGCGCCTTGAGCCAGTGTTGACCACGCCGCACATGGCGGTGCGCAAGATGCGGCGGCTGGTCGAGCAGGCGGGCTAGGGTTCAGGTCCCCGCCAGTTCCTGCACCACGCCGGGAATGACCAGCGGATCGCCCATGCGGTCATAGACCGACAGCACATTGCCGCTCATGAACAGGTCGCGGCGATGCTGCGGCAGCCGGTCGGCATGACGGGCGAAAAAGGCGCCATAATGGCCCACCGGATCGCCGAACCCCTCAAAATGCGGGAAGTCGGAGGAGAACATCAGCATGTCTTCCGGCAATTGCTCCATAATCCGCTCCAGCGGATTGTCGCTGCCGCAGTCCAGCGGCGTGCCGCGCACGTTGCGGCGGATATAGTCGCTGGGCTTCATTGGATATTTCCACTGGCCCAGGAACAGTTCGGCGGTAGGCGTCGCCCGCTCGTCAATGTCGTTGAGGACGAAGGGCAGCCAGCCCACGCCCAGTTCGGCGAAGGTCACGGTCAGCGTCGGATGGCGTTCGAACAGGCCGGAAAACACCATGGCGTTGATGTTCATCATCGCCGTCACATGACGAAAGCCGCCTCCGAACTGGCGCAGCAGCGTCGGATCGGCCGCCATGTTGGACCAGCCCGGATCGAAGGCCATGCGTTCAAACCCGGTGTGAAGCATGGCCATCATGCCATTGTCGGTCACCGCCTGCCAGAAACGGTCCCAGTCGGGATGGACGATCGACTTGCCCGCGACCGGCGCGCCGGGGATCAGCACGATGCGGCTGCCGCGCCGCCGCATCCGCTGAAGTTCCGCGATGGCCCAGTCGAGATCCTCATAGTCGAGCGCCGTGACCGGGAGCAGCCGCCCGCCGCCCTCGTCGCAGGTGTCGGCCAGCCAGTCATTGGCGGTGCGAATGGTTTCCTGCCGCAGACCGATATCGTCGATGAACGTCTGATAGGTGATGCCCGACAGGCAGATCACATTTTGGAGCGCGATGCCCTGATCGTCCATCCATTTGAGGCGCGCTTTGGTGTTGGCGACCTCCATCTGGTTCTTCCCTTCGAATTCGGCCCGGCGGCCCTTTTCGTCGGCCTTTTCCTGCGCGAACAGGGTCAGCAGGCCGGGCGGCGTCAGTTCGGCCATGGAGGGGCGTCGGTCTTCGGGAATGGAGCGGACCAGATCGCCGCAGATCACCTTCACCGCCAGCGCGCCGCCGTCCAGTTCGGGCAGGCGTTTCGCGAGATCCGGATAGTTGGTCAACCATTCCGGTCCCGGTTCGAAATGCGCGTCGATGTCGATGATCAGGCTCATTTCTGCTCTCCTTGCTGATGGTCGCGCCAGCCTGTCCTTCTGGCGGGGCAGGCTGGCTCCTTTCTTTCCGTCCGGCGCATCTTATCATGCGCGGGAAAACATGCCTCGTCTTCCGCCAATGCGGAAAAAGTGCCGATGTCAGACCAGTTCGGGCCGCAGGATTGCGTCGCTGCCGCCGTCGATGAAGATGATCTGGCCCAGCAGATAGTGATTTTCCATGCCGAGTAGGAAATCGATCAGTTCGGCGATCTCCGCTGGCCCCGCATAATCCTTGACCGCGATCGGGTTGCTCTGCCCGATCAGCTTGACCATGTCGGGTTGCTCCAGCAGCGGGGCGGTCATCGGCGTGGTGACGACACCCGGTCCGATCCCGTTCAGCAGGATGCCTGCGCCCGCCCATTCGGCGCTGATGGCGGTGCGGCGCAGCCAACGCGACAGGGCGTTCTTCGACGTGGCGTAGGAGCTTTGCGGATCGGCGGCGATGGCGTCGAGCGCGCCTGCCTCATCGCCTGCGAGGCAGAGGTCCACGACCTCGCGGTTTGACGGCAGGAAAGCGGCGGTAGAGCAGATGGCGACGGCGCGGGGGCGGGGCGATTTCGCCATCATCGGCCGCAGTCCCTCCAGCGTGGCGACCGCGCCGAAATAATTGATGGCGACGGTTTCGCGCGGCATGTCCCCCCGCGAAATGCCCGCGCCGGCCAACACGGCATCGATGCCGTTGGGGGCAAGGCGCGCAACCTCCGCCACCATGTGGGCGCGGCCCGCTGCGGTGCCCAGATCCGCCTCGATATCCGCGTTGCGCAGGTCGACGCCGATGACCTGCTGGCCGGCCTGCTTCAGCCTTTCGACGGTAGCGGCGCCGATGCCGGATGCGGCGCCGGTAATCACGGTAATGCGGCTCATATAATCCTCTCTTTCCAAAAAAAATCAGCCGAAGACGGCCATTGATCCGATCAGTGCGCGATTGAGCTTGCGTCGTTCGGCCAGCCGCCAGCGCCCCTCGATCCGTCGCCAGCGGTCGTGATAATCGCCCAGCGAGCGGAAATTGGGTTCCGGCGCGTCGTCGCTGCCCAAATGCATGTCGCTGACATAGCAGCGGCTGGTCGCAAGGTCGCCATCGACATCGACGACCAGATTGCCGAGCAGATGCTGGGTCGTGCCGCAGGCGTCGAGATAGCGGCGGATCAGCGTGATGATCGCGTCGCTCCCCGTAATCGTGCCGGTGCCGAGATCGGCGATGGCATCGTCGGTCAGGATCGCCTTCAGCACTCCCCAGTCGCGATCGTCCATGGCGCGGGCGAAGCGGGTCAGTTCGCGCCCGATTTCATAATGGGCCAGCACGGTTTCGATGCTCATGGGGTTATGTCTTTCATGCCGGGGTCAGCCCTGTTCAACCCGCAGCCGGGTCAGGCGGATCGATGCGATGCGCCATGTGCCGTCGATGCGGCGGTAGCGTTCATGATAATGGCCCCAGCCGTGCAGCCAGCGGAAGGGCAGGGCAGAACCCTCACCCGGCCAGAGCCAGTCCTCCATCGCCCAGATGCCGCTGGCATGATCGGCATCCTCGACATGGATTTCGGGCATATGGCCATGATGCACGGTGACGACCGCGTCGAGCATCGGCGCCAGCATCGCCAGATAAGGCTCTGCGCCGTGGATCAGCATGGCCTCATTCCGCTCGGGCGTGGCCTCCCGGAAATCGGCGATCAGATCGGGCGCGAAAATCTCCGCGAGGCCCGTCCAGTCCTTTCCGTCCATGGTGCGGAAATAGCGGGCCTTGAGCGATTTGATGGCCTCGATCGTCAGCATTTCAGCGCTATTGTCCATCTTTCTATCCCTTGCGGCGCCATTTGATGCGGATGAGGTCGGCGCCGACTTCCGCTTCCAGGAACAGCCGATCGCCCTCGAACCGGAAGCGGCGGGGCTGGATCGACCCGATCCAGTCGGGATACCATGCGCCGTCGACATGGTGGGTGACGATGCCCGCCTGCGCGTCGACGCTGTAGCGGCCGAAATAGCCGCTATAGGCGCGGATCGCCTGTCCCAGCGTGGCATCGTCCACGTCGTAGATGCTGGGCGCGCCCAGTGGAGGGCGGTTCGCCATCATCAGATGGCAGCTCATATGCCCGTCGGCGCTATACAGTATCTGACCCAGCGCATCGCGGCCGAAGGGGAAGATTTCCGTCCCGTCGGCGCGGTGCGTGGTCCAGAGCACGAGTTGCCACGCGCCGACAAACTGTTCGACCGGATCGCGCATCAGCCCGATACCGTATAGCCGCCGTCGACCGCCAGCGTCTGGCCGGTGATCCATGCGGCGGCGGGGCTGGTGAGGAAGAGGATCGCTCCGGCTATGTCCTTCGGCTCGCCCAGCCGGCCGAGCGGCGTGCGGGCGAGGGTCGGCGCCGTCCAGTCCTCCTGCGCGAAGGTGCCTGCCGTCATATGGCTGCGGGTGAGACCGGCGGCGACGGCGTTGACGCGAATGTTGCGCGGTCCCCATTCGACCGCCAGCGTGCGGGTCAGGCCAAGGAGGCCGGTCTTGGCCGCGCCATAGCCGGGCACGATCGGGATGCCGAAGAAGCTGCTCATCGACGCAATGCCGATGATCGATGCCCCACCCTCGATCCGGCTTTGCGCCAGCAGATCGGCGGTGCGGCGGGCCATGCGGAAAGCGCCGACCAGCAGCATGTTGACGGCGCGGGCGAAAATGTCCGGCTCATATTCGTCTAGGCCGATGCTGGGGAGCGCCATGCCCGCATTGTTGATGAGGATGTCGAGCCGGGGCAGGGCGGCGGCCACCGCGTCTATGCTGGCGCCATCCTCTATGTCCATGCTGAGATAGCGATAGCCCGACAGGTCGGTGTCATAATCGGCAGCGCCGGGGCGCGTGCCGGTGATGGTGACATTCGCGCCCGCTTCGCGATAGGCGGCGGCGGTGGCGGCGCCGATGCCGCTGGTGCCGCCGGTGACGAGGACATGGACGCCCCTATAGTCATGCGTGATGCCGGTCATACCGCCTCCACCTCGACCCATCGGCCTTCGGCAGCGGACTTGCGGGCGGCGTCCAGCACCGCCTGCCCCGCCGCCGCGTCGCGGAAGTCGCCGCCAGGATCGGGCAGGGGCGGGGCATGGCCTTCGATCCTCGCCTTCATCTGCCCAAACAGCTTGGCATAAGGGGCGACGTCGAAGCCCTGCGTGTGCCAGCGGTCCATTTCGGTCTGGATCAGTTCGGCGATGCCGAAAGGCTCAGGCGCGGGGTTCACCAGTTCGGAGGGCATGGGGATCTGGCGCGTGCCGTCCCCATTCTTGACCCACACTTCTTCCGGATCGCCGAAGGCCGCGCCGGACTGGATCCAGGCCGCGCCCTTCGTGCCCGCGATCTTGGTCGCCATGACGAAGGGGCCGGGAAAGGTCATCGCCGCCTCGATCACGCCGCGGCAGCCATTTTCCGTCACGAACTGGACATTATAATAATCGTCGGAGGTCATGGCGGGGCGGTTGGTCGACAGCTTGCGCAGGATCGCGCTCACCGCCTTGATCGGGCCGATAGTGGAGAGCACCTGATCGATCATGTGCGTGCCGAACGCGCCGAGGAAGCCGCCGCCCTGCGCTGCGTCGGTCCACCAGTCGGCCAGCGGCTCGTCATCGCCGCTGCCGGGCTGCTGGTAGAGGCGGCTGAACATCAGCGGATCGCCGATCATGCCCTCGTTCACCACCCGGCGCAGCAATGCCTGGGCGCTGTCGAAGCGGAATTCGGCGCCCAGCGCATGGACGACGCCCGCTTCTTCGGCGGCGGCCAGCATCTCGCGGGCCCGCGGCAGGTCCTTTGCGAAGGGCTTTTCGCACATGACGGCGCGGCCTGCGGCGATCGCCTGCATTACCGGCCGGTAGTGGGCGTGGGGCGGGGTGGCGACAGTGACGAGGCGGATGGCCGGATCATCGGCCAGCACCTGCTCCAGATCGTCGGACGCCAGGGGGATGCCGAGCGGCGCGGCGCGCTGGGCGGTGCGTTCGCGGTCGCGGCCGACGATGGCGCGCACCTCTATCCCTGCGTCGCGGAGCGCCCGGACATGGGTGAACAGGCCAAAGCCCGTTCCCACCACGACGGCGCCCAGCGCTTGCCCTTCCTTGCTCATTTTCCGTTCCTTGCTTTTTGGATGACGGCATGGGCCGCGCCGGGCCAGTGCCGGATGGCCTCTGCCATGGGTCTGGATGCGATCCCGCTGGAGAAGATTTCGACCGAGACCGGCGCGGTGCAGCCGGTCGCGTCCAACGTGCGGATGAAGCGGGGAAGGTCGAAACTGCCTTCGCCCGGCAATAACCGCCCGGTCATGGTTTCCTGCATCAGGTCTTCGCCCGGTTGTGCGGGCGCGTCGTTGATCTGGACGGTGTGGATATAGGCGCCCGGAATGGCGGCGAGCAGGTCGAAGGACGATCCGCTGCGGAAGAAATGCCAGCTGTCCACCGTCAGCCCACCATTGGGACGGGCCGCCGCCTGCACGATGGCCCAGGCGCTGGCGAGGTCCGGGATGCCGCCAAAGGGCAGGAATTCGATATGCACCTTCAGCCCGTGCGGCGCGGCGAGATCGCAGAGATAAGCAAAGGCTTCCGCCGCTTCGTCGAGCGAGGGGGCGATGCCCATCATCTCGACCGCCGTGACCGAGGGCGCGCCGATGCGGGCGGCGGTTTCGATGACGCGCTCGGGCGTCAACGAACGGAGCAGAGAGGCCATGGGGATGTCGTCGCCCGCGCTGCGGTGGGACGGGAGCCAGCAGGCGGTGCAATCCACCTCTTCCAGGCTGAGGCCCTGATCTGTTATCCGGCTGCGGATTTCGGCGGCGGTCATGCCTTCCCTCTCCAGCGACCAGATGTCGCCGGGCATCAGGGAGATGCCGCTGAAACCCGCCTCGCGCGCAGGGGCAAGCCGGTCCAGCAACGGCACATGGATGAAGGGCGGGCCGGAAAGGATGAGGCCGGTGCCGAGCATCACTGTGCCCCCATGCGGAAATTGAGTTCGAGGAGGATGCCGTTCACCTCTTCGACGAAAATCTGCGTCAGGCTGGCGGGCGGATAATCCTTGCGCACGAAGAGGCGGCCCGTGCGGGCGAGCCGTTCCAGCATGTCGGGCAGGTCGTCGCACTCCAGCGCGACATGATGCAGGGCGGCGCTGCCGCGCGCGGGCGTGAAGGGAAAGCTGTCGTCGCTGGGATAGACTGCGTCGACGGGGCCGATATGGATGATCGGGTGCCCCGCCGGATCGTGCATCCAACAGCCCTGATCCATGGTCGCCGCGCCCGGCGCAGAGCGCGCCTTCAGCCCCAGCAGATCGCGGAAAAAGGCTGCGGTTCCGGGAACGTCGGGCGTGCGGATGTTGACATGGTCGAGTGTGCGAACGGGCATGGCGGTCAATCCACGAACTGGCCAGTGTCAGTTGCTTGCGCGGGATCGAGCGCGGCGGCGCCTTCGCTTTCCAGCCGGGCGAGGGGCAGGCGCCAGAGCTTGACCGCGGGCGTCACCTGCGTCTGGACGAAGCGCAGGCCCCATTGGCCCTTGTCATGGCCGAAGCTGTTGACCCAATTGCCGCCCGCGCCGGGGTCCTTCTCCGCGATCACGATGCGGACGCGGCCGTCGGGTTCGGCGACATGGCGGTAATTGTTCACCCAGCCGTTGCCGTCCTCGAACGTGTCCAGATTTTCCTGCCAGATGTTGCAGATCTGGAAGTTCCAATATTCGCACGGCGGCGGGGTGAATTCCAGCACCAGCGCTTCATCCGGCCGCTTTTCCCAGCCGCCAAAGGCGACATGGCGATCCGGCACCCCGCCATTGGAGAGATATTGGGCGCGGCTGAAATCGAGCCGGTTGAGATTGGCCGAGAAATTGCCCTGATTGCCCTGCCACCAGTTGCGGACCAGCTCGGCATAACCCAGCACGCCCTGTGCCGCCCAGGCGAGATTGTTCGCCATCAGCGCGGGGGTGAGGGGTTCGGGGGCGGCGCCGTCCATGCGCTCGATGGTCATGGCCGGCGCGGTCTGGCTGGCGCGGTCGCTCCAGACCAGACGGATCAGGATGCAATTGCTGTCCGGGTTGAGCTTCAGCCAGTTCTTGCCGGGGCCGGGGTCGTTTTGCGACAGGATGATCTCGAAGGTGCCGTCCTCCGCGATCGTCAGTTGCTGGCTGGCGAGGAAGGCAGTGGTCTTGAGGTTGGAGGGGTCGAAGCCAGTCAGGCCATCGACGCCCAGCGGCGCCCAGTCCTGCGCGCCCGGATCGACGGGGGCGGGCGCGGTCAGCAGCGCGAGGACGAAATAAGGGATCGTCCCCCGCGTGCCGGTGATGCGATAGTCGCGCGCCTCGTCGAACTGGCACATCAGATGGTCCTGATCGACCGTCTGGAAATTGATCGACTGCCGCCAGACCATGTCGCGCAGGCGGGGCCGGGTCGGTTCGGCATTTTCGACCAGCCGCTCAAGGCTTGAGCGGGTGAGACGCGAGAGGAAGCGATACCATTCGGCCCGATCGAGGTCCGAGGGCTGGTCGCCGAAGCGGTCGATCATGCGGCCCGCCACCTTCAGCGTTTCGCAGAAATCCTCCCATGCGGCGCCGGAAAGCAGGCGCTCCGCGGATTTGTCGCCAGCGTTCATGTCAATTCTCCTGCCTGACGGGGAAGCGGTCGTAATAATAAGCGAAGCGTTCGCGCAGGGCGGGGACGTCGACGCCGAAAACACCTTCCAGATCATAGAGTACGCGGCCCTGCGCATGGCGCGGATTGTCGCTGAGATAGCCGAGCAGCGCGGCTTCGGCCTCTTGCGTCAGGGGCAGGCCGGCAAGGTCGTAGACCTTGCGCATCATCCCTTCCTGATCGGCCATATAGTCGTGGAACAATATGTCGATCGACTGGTCCGGACCCCAGACATGCCGCTGGTCGATGCAGGCGTGCAGAAGCCGGTCGATGCGGTCGATCCAGTGGCGGGCGAGGCCCGGCGGGTCGGTCGGATCGCGCCGGATGCGGTCGCTGTAACCGAGCATGGTGGTCAGCGATCGCAGCACCGCGACGGGATCGCGATGGGTGATGACCAGCGTGGCGTCGGGGAAGGCGGCCTTCAGAGCGCCAAGATTCTCCATATGCTGCGGCGATTTCAGGACCCAGCGATTGGGGCCGCGATACCAGGTCAGCACCTGAAGCACCTTCTTCTCGTAGAGATAGCTCTGTGTGCGGTCGTGCGCGAAATAATGGTCGATCCAGCGGGGGATGCGCGTCTGGAACTCCCAGCTGTAGCAATTTACGTCCATGTAGAGCAGCTCATTATCCTCATGGATCGAACTGGCCTCCATGCCGTGCATCGCCGCCATATGAGGGAGCATGGATTCGAAATGAGCCCAGAATTCGGCGGAGCGCTGTTCGCGAGGATCGGGCTGGCCCGGCGGCGGGGGCGGAGCGGAGGGGACCGGTTCCTCCGACTCCCAGAGGGTGAGCGAGCGCAGCCGCGTGTCGCGCGCCAGCCAGTTGACAAGATGGGTGGTGCCGGAACGGGGCAGCCCCGCGATGATCAGCGGCTTTGCGATGGGAATGTCGAGGATTTCTGGGTGGCGCTTCACCAGATCCTCGATCCGCAGGCGGTTCGCCATCACCCGGATCGCATGGTCGATGATGGTGATGCGACCGCCGCGGGTCAGCCCCCCATCCTCTGCCAGCGATTGCAGCACGACGGCCAGCCGCTCGCGAAAGCCGGTGTCCTCGCCAAAATCGGTAAGGCCGCCGGTGAGATCGCTGGCGCGGGCGAGGATCGCGCCCACGCCCATATGTTCGTCGAAATCGGCCGGCCCCTGTCGCGCGGCGATGATCGCGGGGGTGAGGCGCGGCTCCGCCAGATCGTCGATGATGATGTCCTGCGGCGCGGTCATGCCGTTTGCCTTTCGAAAGTCAGCATGACCTTGGCGGAATGAGCGGCGTCAGCCGCGACCGACAGCGCTTCGTGAAAATCGCCGAAGTCGAAATGGTGGCTGATGAGCGGCGTCAGGTCCTGCCGGCCGCCTGCGATCATCTCCAGCGCCTCGCCAAATTCGGCGGCGCGGTCGACGGCGATGGAGCCGCACATGTGGATTTCATTCGCCATCATGCGCCATAGGTCGATGGGACAGGGCTTCTTGTAGAGGGCGACAATGGCGATGCGGGCCCGATATTTGGCGACGCCGAACGCCTCCGTCAGCGCGGCGGGCGCGCCGGCGGCGTCAATGAAGACGTCGGTGCCGACAGTGGGGGAGCCGAAGCGTTCGCCATGGCCATGGTTGCGGCTGAGTGCATCGGTCATGCTTTCATGAGTAACGTTGCAGGCGAGGGTGGCGCCCAGGGCGCGGGCGCGTTCCAGACGGCTCTCCACCCGGTCGAATATCGCCACGTCGCGCACGCCCAGATGGCGCAGCATGGCGACGGCGCAAAGGCCGATCGGGCCGGCGCCAAGAATGGCGACCCTGTCCTGCGGCTGGACCTGCATGAGTTTCAGCGCATGGAGGCCGACCGACAGAGGTTCCGCCAGCGCTGCCCTGTCGAAGCCGACATGGTCGGGCAGCGGAAAGAGGGTTTCGCCGATCCGCGCACCGCTCACCCGGATGAAGGGCGCCATTGCCCCATCCGGCCCGCCGCCGCCGATGTAGCCATGGTCGGGATTGACCGCGACCCGCATGCCGGTGCTGATACCTTCGACATCGGTGCCAATGGCAGCGACGGTTCCGGCAAACTCATGGCCGATGGGGAGTGGCGCCTTCAGCGGTTCGATGCCGCCAAGGCCGCCCTGCCGGATATAGCTGAGGTCGCTGCCGCAGATGCCGCATGCGCCTACCCGGACCAGCACTTCGCCGGGGCCGGGACGGGGCAGGTCCACCTCATCCAGCCGGACGTCGCCGGGACCATGCACGCGGGCGAGCCGCATCGTGCCGTTCATCTCTCCGCTCCTTTTATCGTTGCGTTGAAGATGGCATCACGAGCTACGCATTGCCAGCAGTTGTTCTATCGAACATGTGAGATTATCGTTTTCCTGTGACTCATAATTCGCCCATAGATCTGCGCGCCTCTCGCCCCGCCGATCCCAAGCCCTGGACGGTGCTGGCGGTGGCGGACGGCTCGGCGGCGCGGATAGAGTTGCGCCGTTATGAGCTGCCAACGCCCAACGAGATGTGGGAGCTGGATGACGCGCCGATTCTCTCCATCGTCATGCCGCGCGCGGAAGGAACGCGGGGCGAGATCATGTTCGACATGGGCAAGCGGCAGCGGCATCGCGTTGGCCGCCTGATGCTGCGCCCCGCTGGAATCGCGATGCATTCGCGGGGCGATGGCGGGGTGCTGGACATATTGACCTGCCGGTTCGATCCGGTGCGCTTTGCGGCGACGACGGGTCTGGCGGAATGGGATGCGCGGCGGCTCAGCCGCTGCGCTGCGATCACGTCGACGGCAATCCTGACTCTCGCGGAACGGCTGAAGCAGGAGGTGCAGGCGCCCGCCTTCGGGTCCGCCGTGGTGATCGACGCGCTGGTCGACCTGTTGATGGTCGATCTGGGCCGGATCTTCCGCGGGGTGCCGCAGCGGGAGGAGGGGCAGGGCGGTCTCGCCCCCTGGCAATTGGCGCGGATCGAGGAGCGGCTGCGGTCGAGCGAGGGTGATTGGCCTACGACTCAGGATCTTGCGGCGCTGTGCGGCATCAGCCGGTCCCATCTGTCGCGCTCCTTCGCGGCGACGACGGGGACGGCGCTGTCCGACCATGCCGCCCTCATCCGGCTGGAGCGGGCGCAGGACATGATCCGGGCCGGGGCCATGCCGATGAACCTGATCGCGCAGACACTGGGCTTCGCCACGGCCAGCGCGTTCAGTGCTGCCTTTCGCCGGTCGACGGGCCTGACGCCGCGCCAATATCGGCAGGCATTTCACTAGAGTATCGTGCGCAAAAGGCGGGAACCGGTTTTGCACCAAAAGCCATGCGATAAAGGAAAACTAGAGCCTGCGGTTGGCGTTCAGGAAGGCGATCAGCACTTCTGCCAGTGCGGCCCCCCGGTCTTCCTGCACGAAATGGCCGCCGCCCGCGATGCGGGCATGGGGCTGGCCCTGCGCGCCGGGGATGCGGCGCTGGAAAACCTCTTCCCAGGCGATGGTGGCGGGGTCCTGGTCGCTGAAGGCGGTGAGGAAGGGCTTGTCCCACGTTTCAAGAAAGCGCCAGGCGGCGCGATTTGCTTCCAGTCCTTCGGCGCCCTCCGCGATCGGGATGCCGCAGGTGATCTGCAACATCCCCTTCTTGTAGCGTGCGTCGGGAAAGGGTGCGGCATAGGCGGCCAGCACCGCTTCGGCCACGTCGGTTGCGCAGGCGCGTCCGACCAGCAGGTCGAGCGGCAAGTCTTCCGCCGTGCGGCAAGTTTCGACCCATGCAGCGATGGCTTCGCCCGGCCAGCCGGGCACGCCCAGCGGCGGCGGATCGCAATTCTGGAGCAGGGTGTTGGTGGCGAGGATGGCGGCGAAACGATCCGGACTTTGCGCGACGACGCGCAGACCGATGGGACCGCCCCAGTCCTGACAGACCAATGTGGCCCCTTGCAGGTCGACCGTTTCCACAAAGGCCTGCATCCACGCGACGAAGCGGTCGAAGCCATAGTCCGTGCGGCTGGCGGGCTTGTCCGACCTGCCGAAACCGATCATGTCGGGCGCGATCACGCGATAGCCTGCGGAGACGACCGGCCCGATCATGTGACGGTAGAGATAGCTCCAGGTCGGATTGCCGTGCAGCATCAGCACGACGGGCGCGGCGGGGTCTCCCTCATCGATATAGTGCATCCGCAACGCCCCGAGCTGCGGATCGGCAATCTCCACATAATGGGGCGGGAAGTCATAGCCCGGCAGTCCTGCAAAGCAGTGATCGGGCGTGCGCAGGATGCCGGGACGTATCTCCATCCTACAGGATGTAGCGTTCGCGATAGGCAGCGAATTCACGCTTGATCGCCTCTTCGTCCAGCCCGAAGCGTTCCAGCGAATAATCATGCATGGGTCGCTGTTCGCGCTTGTTGCCGGCCAGGAACTCGCCCAGCACCGCCTCCAGCCGCTCGTCGACGGGAATGCCGACGCGGGAGAGGACGCGTTCCGCCTGGGTCATCGGGTCTTTGCCCACTTCGCGATAGTCGATGTCGATGAAGCGATGTTCGCCGATGCGCTCGCGCGCGCCTTCGAACAGGCGCATCCATTCGACCAGGCGCGGGAACCAGAATTCGCCCACTTCCCTGTCAGTCAGCGTCGCGCTGAGTTTGTAGAGCGCCGCCTGCATCGAGACATAGGACGGCACGGTCTGCAGCGGGTCGCGGTGCGTCATGATGAGCAGTGCGTCGGGGAAGGCTTTCGCGGCGACCTCGGTATAGGGCAGGTTTGAGGGACTCTTGAGAATCCATTTGGCGCCCCGGCGCGTCGGGTCCTGCCACTGAAGATATTGGAGGATGGTCCTGAGGTCCTCATGCCCCTTCGACTGGTCATAGTCGTTCAGCCAGCGGGCGAATGAAGGCACGAAATTCATGCCCTCGATCATCGTGCTGACGAACATCTGGCCAAGAACGAGGATTTCCTCGTCGGGCGCGTCGGGTTCGAGCGGGTGGATCGACGCCAGTTCGGGCGCCAGTTGCAGCCAGCCGTCGATCATCGCCTGAGCATAGGCGCGGCGCTCGCTGGGATTTCCGCGTTCTTCGCCGGGGAAGGGAGCGAAATTCTGCGCCTCATACCAGCGTAGGCCGGTCATGCCGGGCGCGCTGGCGAGCAGGCGCTGGAAAATGGTGCTGCCGGTGCGCGGCAGACCCAGGATGATGCCCGCGACCTCCACCTTTTCGTCCAGTATTTCGGGGTGGCGCTTGATGTCTTCGACCATGCGCAGCCGGCTGACGAGGCCCTTGACGATGACTTCCGTGGTGGAGGCATGACCGGCGGGGGTCAGACGGCCTTCCCGGTTGGAGGCGGCGATGAACTGGTCCATGGGTTCAAGGAACCAGATATCGCCGAAATCGGTCAGCTGCGCTCTGTCGCGCGCCAGATCCAGCAGTGTGTCGCGATCGAGGGACGGGGAAGCAATCTGGTCAGTTTGGGACGCCATGAAACTCACTCTGTCTGAAAGGCCGGAACATCGTTCATGACCGGCAGGAGCGCACCGTTCGCGGACAGGCAGGGTGTCAGTCTCAACACATCTCTCCAGCTCTTTTTTCCGAAGTCTTTACAGCGGCTTCGGCGCACTTGGCATGGCGCGGTCTGACGCCCGCGGCACTTCCGATCAATTGCGTAAACGGATAGCTCATTTGCTCTGTAAAAGGCAATGGATTATTGGATTATTCCCCATTTTATGCCGATGAGCGCAAAAACGGCTTTGACACAAATACGCAAATGCGGCATTGTCTAACGGTGGCGGATAGACCGGATTCCGGGGGTAAATTCCGGACAAGCCTGGAAGCTGCATATAAAATAAAAAAGTGGAGAGGGTGGAGGCATTCGCAATGCCCAAGGCTGACAACGATCGGCAAACGACGCGAGCATTGCGCCTTTCGGGGCAATCCTCTCCGCAATGGTCCCATGAGGACATACAAGATTCCGGTCGGCATAAGGCCGGATATATTGGGAGAGAGACATGAATTCTTGCGTTTCGCGGATTTCCAGACGGCGCTGTATCGGGCTGCTGGCCAGCGTTGCCCCTTCGACATTGCTGTTTCCGGCGCTCGCCGCCGCGCAGACGGCCGAGCAGGGTGCTGATCAGGTCGGCCAGGTGGGCATGGCCGAGATCATCGTCACTGCTAACCGGCGCGCAGAGCGCGGACAGGACGTACCCATTTCGATCACGGCGCTGTCGCCCCAGCGGCTGGAGCAGCAGGGCATTGCCAAAGAACAGGATCTGGCGGCGAGCGTTCCGTCGCTTGTCGTCGGCCAGAATGGGCAGGGATCGCGCGACAGCCAATCCTTTACCATCCGTGGCCAGGGTGCCACGTTCCAGGCGTCGCCGGGCGTGGTCGTCTATCTGGGCGAAGTGCCGCTGCCTGCAGCGATTACGCTCAGTCAGCAGGGTGGTCCGGGTAATTTCGTCGACCTTGAAAATCTGCAGGTCCTGTCCGGTCCGCAGGGCACGCTGTTTGGTCGCAATACGACGGGCGGTGCCGTCCTGCTCGTGCCCAAGAAGCCGACCAATGATTTTGGCGGCTGGATCAAGGGCGAATATGGCAATTATGACCGCAACTATATCGAGGGCGCGGTCAACCTGCCGATCGTCAATGACAAGGTGCTGTTGCGTGTCGCGGGCGCCTATCATGACCGTGACGGCTTCACGCGTGACGTGACCTTCAACAAGGACCGTGACAACGAACACTGGTTCTCAGGGAGGGTTGGCCTGACATTGAAGCCGACCGACGCGCTCGAAAACTATACAATGGCGTATTATTCCAAGTCGGACAATAATGGCACGGGCCTTGTCAACAAGGGTTTCAACATTAATGGTCTGAAATTGGTCGGTTTTTGTACCGATCCGGGCGAGGTGTCATCCGGCATCGACGTGCCTTGCGATGTGTATCGCGGGGTCACCGCTCGGTCCGATGCGCTTGGTCCGCGCCAGACGGCCTTTTCGACCGATGTGTTCCAGCAGACGATCAGCTGGGGCATCTCCAATACGACTGACCTGGAACTGAGCGACGAACTCAAGTTGCGCAACATCCTCAGCTATCAAAAGCTGCGTATCCGCTATCGTTATGACGGCGATGCGAGCGTATTGCAGCAGCATGACGTGGATCCAGGCGTGTTGCCGGGACCCGGTGTCGTGACATCGCCCTTTCCGATTAATTATTTCAATGCGACACTGGCGACCGAATTGCCTCGCGACGACCTGCGGCAGTTTACCGAAGAACTGCAGATACAGGGCGACATGATGGACAGCAAGCTGGTCTGGACCGTGGGCGGCTTCTATTATGAACAAAAACCGGACGGCCCACAGGGGTCGCGTGCCGTGGTCTACTGCCCGGCAGCCTTTACGGGCTTCTGCGGCGCCAGCTATGCCCGATATGGCACCAGCACCGTATCAAAGGCGGTCTATGCCCAGGCCACGCTTGATCTTGGACTTCTGACCCCTGCGCTCGACAAGCTCAAGCTGACGGCTGGCTATCGTTACACCTGGGATCATATCTCTGGTTTTGCCACCCAGTATAGCCAGCAGACGGCGAATCCCACGCTTGCGACCTGCGGTGCGGACAATTCCACGGTCTCCTTTGCTACGGCGGCGGCTGACTGCCAGTTCTCCGCCTCATTGAGAACCAAGGCACCATCCTGGGTCGTTGGCCTGGACTATAAGGTAACTCCGGCCATCCTGCTCTATGGCAAGGTCAGCCGGGGCTACAAGGCAGGCGGCTTCAACCAATATGCCGTTTTCACCAATACGCGGACCTTCGATCCGGAACATGTCACATCCTATGAAATCGGCATGAAGTCCGACTTCCATCTGGGTTCGATGCCGGTTCGGCTCAATACCGCCCTCTATACGCTGGACTACAAGGGTATTCAGCGGGCCACGGGCGACCTCAACCCCGTCACCTTTGCGGGCGGGGCGCGCACGCTCAACGCTGATGCCCGTATCCGCGGTGTGGAGGTCGAGGCGTCCATCCGTCCCTTCCAGGGATTGGAGATCGGCGGCAACCTCAGCTACACCGATGCGAAATACAAGAAATATCAGTATACGGTGAACAATGCTTTCGGTCAGGAAGCCTGCAATGGCTTTGTGCCCTTTCTTGGAACCGCGGATTCATCGTGCCTGAAGCTTCAATATCTGGCGCCCTGGATCTGGAGCGTCCACGCAGCGGCAGAACAACCGCTGGGCAAGGATGCCGGTACGTTGAGCTTGTTCGTCAACTATTCGCACACCTCATCCCAGAACACGGAAGCCGTCCAGTTGCCGTCGTCCCAGCCCGGCGCCGTACTGGGTGCTTATGGTACGCTCAGCGCGTCGCTCGATTGGAGGAACGTAATGGGCAGCGCCTTTGACGTCGGTCTGTTCGGCACCAATCTGGCTAACAAGCTCTATCGGACCAGCAACTCGGACGTCTACCAAAATGGTGGCCTGCTTTATTGGGCGACGATCTACGGTGAACCGCGCATGTATGGGGTCCGTGTGAAATATCACTTCGGCGCCGAATAACGGGGGGAACCGGGCCTCATGACCCGGCCGGGGTGCCCATAAGGCTCCGGCTGGGATGACGCTCAGATCACGAAAAGGGGCCGGAGGCTTGGGCAAGCCTCCGGCCCCTTTTCAATCTTCGTGCGGTGGTTCTAGCCCGCAGTCTGTCCGCCATCGACGGCAAAGGCTGCGCCGGTGATCCGCCGCGCTTCGGACGAGGCCAGAAAGGCGACGGTGTCGGCAATATCCTCCGGATCAGCCATTTCGCCGCCGTCCAGCCAGGACGCCGAGCGCATCACCATCGTCCAGTCGATATTTTCCGGCGGCGCCTGCTGCAACATCGGTGTTTTTACGCCGCCGGGGCAGACCGCGTTGACGCGCACGCCTTCCTTGGAAAATTCCAGGGCCAGCGCGCGGGTCAGGCCTACGACGCCATGTTTGGATGCCGAATAGGCGGCATTATAGGGTACGCCTACCAGCCCCGCTGCCGACGCCATGTTGACGATATTGCCACGGCGGCCGACCAGATGCGGCATGGCCGCGTGGCACATGTGATAGACGCCGGTGAGATTGACGGAGATCACCCGGTCCCAGCGGCCGCGGTCGACATCCTCAAACCGCCCGAAGTCCAGCACGCCGGCAATGTTGCAGAGAATGTCGAGGCCGCCATGCAGGCCGACTGCCTGATCGATGATCGCCTGCGCCGATGTTTCGTCCGACACATCCAGTGCAACGGCGGTCGCTGCCTCGCCGATGAGGCTGGCGGTTTCCTCCACCCCCGTCAGGTTCCGGTCGCCTATCACGACCCTGGCGCCTTCAGCGGCCAGCTTTTTCGCCACTGCCCTGCCGATCCCCGAAGCCGCGCCGCTGACGACCGCGACCTTGCCCTGCAACCGCATCCTTCCTCTCCTCAATATTGGCTGTTGTCATCAATGGATGCGTCATATAATTACGCATTTCAAGGCTGATTGGCGCAAAACAATTATAAGCGCGAATCGAATCGGCTCCGTGATCGGGCCGCTTAAGGAGGAGGATGCCTGATGCTGTCCCTTCAGGAAATTTCCGATCGGCTGGAGATCCAGGATCTTCTGTCGCGCTACAGCTATGCGATTGACGAAAGGGATTGGGACGCACTGGACGACGTGTTTACGCCCGATGCAGTCATCGATTATAGCGAGACGGGAGGCGCGAAGGGCAGCGTGGCGCAGATCAAGGCCTGGTTGCCGGTCGCGATGGAGCGTTTTCCCCGATACCAGCATATGGTCGCGACGACCAAATTGGATCTGGACGGCGACAGGGCGCGCAGCCGGACGGTGCTGTTCAACCCTATGGTCTACAAGAAGGATGACGGCGAAGAACAGGTGTTCTTCATTGGCCTGTGGTATCGCGATCATCTGATCCGCACGGAGAAGGGCTGGCGCATCGCCGAGCGTTATGAGGAGATGGGCTATGCCCATAATGTGCCTGCCATGCCGGAAATACCGTCGATCGCCGAAGTGACGGCCTTATGATCAAAAGCTTTCCCCATTTCGGCATCTACGTCGCCGACCTGTCACTTGCGACGCGTTTCTATGTCGAAGGGCTGGGGTTCGAGGCGCAGGAGGGTGGCAGCACCGATGCACCGGGGCCGCTGCTGGAAATGCCGGGCGCGACGGTGCGCACGCAGTTCGTGCGTCATCCTGAAGGGCTGCGCATGGAATTGTGGAGCGTCGTGGACCGGCCGCCTGCGGGCGCCGCCGATCCCCGCCCGGCGAACCTGCCGGGCCGGGCGCATCTGTGCTTTGTGGTGGACGATCTGGAGGGGGTGGCAGATCGGATCGCGGCCTTTGGCGGCACCCGGCTGGACGTGACCCGCAGCGATCTTGGGTACGGAGACCTCATGTTCTGCGCCGATCCGGACGGCACGCGCATCGAACTGGTCCAGATCAAGAGCGGCTGGCCGGGCTATACCGAGGAACGAAGGCCGGACCCGACGGGCCCATGGCCAGCAAAAGAGGAGTGAGGGATATGGACGCAGGGTCCTATGGTGACGATGCGGCCGGTGCCGGTGGGGCGGCGCATCCCGGACGGGCGCGCTTCATGGTTTTCCGCGCCTTTCTGGCGCAGAATGTGGCGGTGGGATGTGCCTTTGGCGGCTTTGGCATTTCGGTCCTGCCGTTAGAGGCGCAATTTGGCGCAAGCCGGGGGACCGTGACGCTGGCCGTCGCGCTGAGCGTGCTTGTCATGGGACTGGTCAGTCCGCTGGTCGCAACTCTGATCGGGCGGATCGGACTGCGCTGGACGATGACCATCGGGACTCTGCTGTCCGCCGTGGGTTATGCCCTGCTGGCGGTTGCGCCCAGCATTACGGTGGTGCTGCTGCTTTACGCCCTGCCGATCGGGGTCGGGCTGGCCATGTTCGGGCCCTTTCCGGCGAGCGTGCTGGCGAGCAACTGGTTTTCCAGAAATCCGGGACCGGCGCTGGGCGTCGCGAACGTGCCGCTGTTCGTGGCGGTGCTGCCGATCGTGGGCATGACGCTGATCCGCGATCATGGCCTCGCCCTCTTCTATCTGGTGCTGGCGGGACTGCACCTGTTGATCCTGCCGTTCATGCTGGGGGTGTCTGACGGTCCTTCCGGCCGGGCCGTGGCGCATGGCGCTGATGGTCATGGCGGTCAGGCCATGCTCCCGGTGCGATCGATCCTGCGCCGTCCCGCCTTCTGGGCGATGTGCATCGGCGCGGGCTATCTGAACGCGGCGGGCATCACCGGCGTATCGCATCTGGTGCCCTTTGCCGCCGAACGCGGCGTGGCTGGTAATGAAGCGGCGCTGCTGCTGTCCGTCATGGGTGGCGCGGCGGTCGTCGGATCGCTGCTGGTCGGCGTTCTGTGCGGACGGCTGGGCGCTGCGCGGACTCTGGCGTTGATCGGCGCGGCGCTGTGTCTCAGCTGGTTCACTCTGCTCTCCACGACGCAATTCGTACCGATGGCGCTGGCGACGTTGTTGAGCGGCGCGGGGGGCGCAGGCGTGTTCCCGGCGGTCAACATGCTGTCTGGCCGACTGTTCGGACAGGAGTCGCTGCCGCGCGTTGTTGGTCTGTTCGGTCTGTTTACCTTGCCGCTGACTTTCTGCCTGCCTCCGCTGGCCGGCGTGCTGCACGATGCGGCAGGCAGCTATGGCCCCGTGGTGGCGGTGATTATCGGCGGGTCGGGTCTGGTGGCGCTGCTGTTCCTTGCCTTGCGGCAGGGGCCGGTGCGGAGCGTGGCCGTACCGCAAGGCTCACTGGCCTGATCGGAAGCGGGAAAAGAGCGCATGGCTTATCAGATAGATAAGGATGGGTCGGTTCGGCTGGGCGAGGGGCGTGTGCCCGTACCCGGCGGCGTCAGCGCGGAGGCGCGCACTTTTCTGGCGACGCCTCCCTGGGCCGAGGCGCCGGACCCGGATGCGGAGCGGCTGCCGATGTGGGCGCTGCGCGGCTTTGTCGATGAGCAGATGAAAATGATCGGCGATGCCGCGCTTCAGCGCTATCCGGTCGATGTCGAAGAGATCGAGATCGCCGGTGTGCGCTGCCATTTGGTCAGGCCCAGGGAGATTCCGTCGGAAAATCAGGGCCTGACCCTGATGAACCTGCATGGCGGCGGTTTCGTGATGGGATCGGGATCGCTGGTAGAGGCCATTCCTATCGCGCATCAGGCCAAGATCCCGGTGATCGCGGTCGACTATCGGCTGGCGCCCGAACATCCTTATCCCGCAGCGGTGGATGATGCCGTGGCGGTCTATCGCACGATGCTCGATTATCACCGTCCCGATCAGATCGGCATTTACGGCAGTTCGGCGGGCGGTTTCCTGACCGGCCAGACGATTATGCGGCTGGAGAAGGAAGGGATGCCGCTGCCCGCCTGTTGCGGGGTGTTTACCGCGGGCGGCGATCTGGGCGATCTGGGCGACACCGCCAATATCTTTACGCTGATGGGCTTCTGGGGCGATCTGATCCTGCCTGTGGATCATGAGATCAGCGAGATCCGGGCCTATCTGGGCGGGGCGGACCCGCGTGATCCGGCGGTCTCTCCGATCCATGGCGACCTGTCGCGCTTTCCGCCGGCACTGCTGATGAGTGGCACCCGCGATGCGGTGTTGAGTGCGACGGCCGGTTTCCACCGCGCGCTGCGCCGTGCGGGAGCGGAAGCCGAACTTTATGTGTTCGAAGCGATGCCGCACGCCCATTGGTATACATTCCATTTGCCCGAGGCGCAGGAAGCCATCGGCATCATGGGCGACTTTTTCCTGCGCTGGTTGCGCGGGGCCAGAAACTGAAGCGATTGGAAAGGAGCGTCATGGGCCGATTGGACGGCAAGGTCGCCATAATCACCGGCGGCGCGCGGGGAATGGGGGCGGCCACCAGCCGTCTGTTCGTGGCGGAGGGGGCGAAGGTCGCCATCGCTGACCTTCTGGACGAAGCAGGCGCCGCCCTTGCGGCTGAACTGGGAGAGGCAGCCCGCTTTTACCGGCACGACGTCACCAGCGAAGAGGAATGGGCCGCACTGGTTGCAGCGGTGGAAGCGGATCTTGGTCCCGTCGACATATTGGTCAATAATGCGGGCATCCTGCTGTTCCGGACGCTGCTGGAAACGACACGGGCAGAATATGAGAAAGTCCTGACCGTCAATCTGGTCGGCGAGTTTCTGGGCATCAAGGCCGTGGCGCCGGGCATGATCGCGCGGGGCAAGGGATCGATCGTCAACATCTCCTCCGTAGACGGGATGAAGGGCGCCAACGGCCTTGCCGCCTATTCGTCCAGCAAATGGGGCGTGCGCGGCCTGACCCGCGTCGCGGCGCTGGAGCTGGGCCATCGCGGCATCCGCGTCAATTCAGTGCATCCCGGTGGCGTCGACACCGTGATGACCAATCAGGACGGTCGCAGCCGAGATGCCGTGAATGAGCGCTTCGGTAATATTCCTCTGCAACGGGTCGGCGGTCCGGAGGAGGTCGCCAAAGCGACGCTGTTCCTGGCAAGCGACGACGCATCCTATCTCGCCGGGGCGGAGATCGCCGTCGATGGCGGCATGATGACCGGCCAATATTATGAGGGCTTCCCCGGCGCGCCGGGCGTGTCATGACGGCCGGTTCCCTTTCGGGCAAGCGCGCGCTGGTCACTGGCTCCAGCTCGGGCATCGGGGCGGAAACGGCCCGCTGGCTGGCGCGGGCGGGCGCTGCGGTCATCATCCACGGGCGGAACGCCGACAAGATTGCCGCGGTCGAGGCGGAGTTGAAGGCGCTGGGCGTGGATGTGGCCAGCGTCAGCGGCGCGCTGGACGATCCGGATGGGGCGCGGGCGGTGGCGGCGGCGGCCTTGGCCGTCGGTCCTGTCGACATATTGGTCAACAACGCCGGAGGCGCGGCATCCGGCAACGGATCGGCCCAATGGTTCGAAGCGAGCCCGGAGGATTGGGATCGCACCTATCGCGCCAATGTCCTGTCCACCGTCGCGATGACGCAGGCGATCACGCCCGCCATGATCCAAAGGGGCTGGGGCCGGGTGATCCAGACGGCGAGCGCGATCGTCGACAATCCGATTTCGACGATACCCGATTACAAGGCGGCTAAATCGGCCATCGTATCGCTCACGGTGAGTCTGGCGATCGAGTTGCGCTGCACGGGCGTTACCGCCAATGCCGTCAGCCCCGGCTTTACCGTGACAGAGGGTTTGCGTGCCTGGATCGAGGCGGAAGCGGCGGCCAAGGGCTGGGGCAGCGACTGGACCGAGATCGAGCGCAATGCCGCTGCGGCCATCTGGCCCGCGCTGGTGCCCCGCCTTGGTCGGACAGAGGATATTGCCCGCGCGATCCTGTTTCTGGCGGAACCGGGCGCCGATTTCATAACCGGCCAGCATCTGCGCGTGGACGGGGGGCTGGCTATAGCCGGACGGTAAGGGATAGGAGGAAGCAGGCATGGCCGGACCGGACGCACGAATCGTCAGGATCGATGATCAGGGTCTGACGATGGCGGAACGGACCATTCCCTGGCCCCGTTCGATCAGCCCGGCGGCGGTCGCAGCCTTGCGCGGGGCGGCGGAGCGGCCGTCCATTCCCTTTCCGGACCCGGCAGATGGGGCTGGCTGGCGGACGCTGATTGCGCAGGTGGATCAGGCCATGGTCGCCGCCTATGCGGGGCCAGCGAAGGAAGGGCTGCCGGTGACGACCGGGCAGTTGGCCGGTGTGACGGTCTATCGGGCGCGGCCTGTTGACATCCCGCAGGATGACAGGAGGCTCTATATCGAGATTCATGGCGGCGGGCTGGTTTTCGGCGCTGGCGATTTCTGCCGGGCGGGAGCGGTCAGGGAGGCCGGGCTGCATGGAGTGGAGGCGCTGGCCATCGATTACCGGATGCCTCCGGACCATCCCTATCCAGCGGCGCTTGACGATTGCCTGGCGGTCTATGCGGCAGAGGTGGCGCGCAGGGGAGCGCAAAATATCGTCGTCGGTGGCGGATCGGCCGGGGGTAATTTGACCGCCGCCCTGTTGCTGCGGGCGCGGGACGAAGGGCTGCCCATGCCGCGCGCCGCGCTGCTGCTGTCGCCCAAGGTTGACATGACCGAAAGCGGCGACAGTTTCGAAACCATGATGGGCATCGATCCGGTGCTGAAGGCGCGGCTGACCGAATGTGTGGCGCTTTATGCGGACGGGCATGATCTGACCCATCCCTATCTGTCGCCTTTGTTCGGTGACCTGACCGGCTTCCCGCCTACGCTGCTGCAAAGCGGCACGCGCGACCTTTATCTGTCCAATACCGTCCGGATGCACCGGGCTTTGCGGGCGGCAGGGGTGGAGGCTCAGCTGCATGTCTTCGAGGCGATGCCCCATGGTCGCTTTTTCGCCGGGCCGGAGGACGCTGAACTGGATCGCGAGCTTCGGTCCTTCGTTGCGTCACGCTGGCGCTGATCGTTCACGCTGAAAGGAAAATAGTCATGATCCGCATCGACATTCCCGAAGACGACGCCGCCAATCCCTACGGCTATGCAGCGCGAGTGCATGGTCGTGAGTTGATGGCGACGGCCGACGCCTTTTCCAAGGCGGTCTATCAGCATAGTATCCTCTCGCTCCGGGAGTTCGAGGGCGCGCGGTCACGTATCGCGCAGATCAACGGCTGTATCGTGTGCCAGCAGTTCCGCGCGGCAAAGGATGCCCCCTCCATGTTCGCGGCGACCGGCGTGCGACCCGATCACCTGATTTCCGACAACGGCCCGGCGCCCGATGAGGCCTTTTACGCAGCGGTCGAGCAGTGGCGCATCTCTCCCCTGTTCAGCCCGCGAGAGCGCACCGCGATCGAATTTGCCGAACGTTTCGCCGAGGAGCCAAAGGTCATCGCCGATGACGAGGATTTCTGGGAGCGGGCGCATGCGCTGTTTTCCGACGCGGAGATCGTCGATCTGGCGCACAGCGTGGCTGCGTGGATCGGACTCGGCCGGGTCGCCCATGTGCTGGGTTTCGACAGCGTTTGCCTGCCCTTCGTGGAAGCGGCGCAATAAGGAGCGGATATGACTGAAGGAAGGCTGGCGGGCCGGGCGGCGCTGATCACCGGCGCCGCCGATGGCATTGGGCTTGGCATGGCGCGGCGCTTTGCGCGTGAAGGCGCTGCCCTGCTGGTGGTCGATTTTGATGTCGACAAGGGCATGGACGCGACGGGGCAATTGAAAGAACTGGGCGCAAAGGCAGAATTCTTTAGAGCCGATGTGACGAACAAGGGAGATGTGATCGGGTCGGTTGCCGCCTGTGTCGATCATTTCGGCAGCATCGATATATTGGTGAACAACGCCTATCGCGGTGCAGGCACCGGCCGTATCGAGAGCAAGCCGGACGCGCTGTTCGAAAGCTGCATGGACATGTGCCTCTATGCCGCAAAATGGTCGATGGAGGCGGCCTTCCCGCACATGCGCGCCCGGCATTGGGGGCGGATCATCAATGTCGCGTCGCTGAACGGGGTCAACGCCCATATGGGCACGGCTGAATATAATGCGGGCAAGGAGGCGTTGCGCGCCTATACGCGGACCGCGGCGCGGGAATGGGCGGGGCATGGCATTTGCGCCAATATCATCTGCCCGGCGGCCGTCTCCGCCAGTTACCGCCGCTTCCGGGAAATGGCACCCGATGTCGCTGCGGCCACGGCGGCCGCCAATCCGATGGGAAGGATGGGCGATCCGGAGGCCGACATTGGCGGGGTCGCCCTGTTTCTGGCGAGCGAGGATGCGCGCTACCTGACAGGCAACACGCTGTTCGTCGATGGTGGCGGCCACATCAACGGCGTGCCCTGGGTGCCTGACCTCGGCCCGGAAAGCTGATCAGCCAAGATCGGCGGTTCCGGCATGCAGGATGGCGGGATCGCCGCTATGCGCGGCCCAGATCGCATCGCGCCGGATGATACGCCAGCCTTCGGGCCGCCTTTGTCACTGGTCGACATATTCGCCGTTGGAATCGAAGATCGGTCCCGCCGCGTCACCAACCCGCTGGTGCCGTGCCTGCACATAGGCGCGGCTGGTCGCGCGGTCGCCGTCGATATCGACGATGATGCTGCCGATCAGATGTTGGGTTCCGCCGCAGCGGTCAAGGAAGCGGCGCATGTTGAGCGTCAGAGCCGCCATTCCCTGTTCGTCTTTCCCTGATCCATAGTCGAAACTGATGTCCGGCGCAAAGACGTCTCCCAGCCGATCCCATTGCTTGTTGTCCAGGATTCGCGCGAAGCGGGACAGGCCGCGCATGATCTCGCGCTCGTCCAACAACGCAACAGCGGGATCGTGGCCGACAGGGCTGGCCCGCTCCTCAACCACGAACATGCGGGTAGCGCTGCGGTCGAACAGATTTTCCTCGTCCTCCGCGATCTGTAGGGCGATGACTGGTTCGGCGGCTCTGGCGGCGAACCGGTCATAGGCGGCGCGATCGGCAAATCGCAGTTCCGTCACCACGTCGAAGTCGATCGGCTGCGCGCCGGGGAAAAGGAAGGCGCCGTCAAGATTCACATAGTTGCGGCGATAATCGACAATGCCCGGCAGCAGCTTGCGAATCAGCACAGAATGGCGCGTTTCGTAATAGTCGATAAAATCTTCGCGACTGATGTCGGGACGACGACGTAGCAGGGCGATGCATTTAAACATGCTTTTCCTCTCCTAACATCTGGCAAAAACCTGAAGGAAATAGACCAATGCGGGCATGGCGGTGCTTCCACTCTGCCATCAATATTCTCTCCGGTCATCCAGGGAATCGATCTGCAGTCGTGAAATAGGGGCCGAACGCATTGTGCATCCGGCCCCGATCCCTTCAATCCTTATTCGCCGCCGAAGCGATATTTCAGCCGCAGCCCATACATGCGCGGTTCGCCATAGAGCGACGCCTGATAGAGCAGTCCACCGGTGGGCTGGAACACATTGCTGTTGCTGATGCGATACAGCTTGTTGGTCGCGTTGGTGACGAACAGGCCGACATCGAAACCGCTGCGGGCCACATCGCGCCAGTCGAGCGACATGTTGAGCAGACCGAACGGCTCCAGTCGGGCGCCGGGCTGTTCGAACGGCATCGCCGTCGTGTCGGTATATTGTTCCGACGTATGCGAATAGTTCACGAAGAAGTTGAGCTTGCCCATGTCGTCGCCCACCGGCAGCTCTGCATTGACATGCATGCTCCAGATATAGGGCGCCACATATTGGAAGGGCAGGCACGACATGTCGGCCGTGCCGTTCGGGCCCACGCCGCCATTGCAGTCGGCCTGGCCGGTCGCGCTGGTAAAGGTGAACTTCTTGTATTTCGCGTCGGTGTGGCTGAAATTGCCGCCGATTTCCAGACCCTTGAAGGGCTGCATCGACGCGTCCAGTTCGACGCCGCGGATGCGGGCATCGGCGTTGAAGATCTGCGAACCGCCCGCGCCAGTGGTTGGGTTGAAGTCCGCGCCGGCGCGCTGGATGTCCTTGAAGTCGACATGATAGGCGACCGCATTGAAGCGGAACGGCACCGTGCCGAGGTAGAAGTCGGACTTGATGCCCGCCTCATAGGAGGTGACATATTCCGGCAGGAAGGTACGCTTGAAGTCATAGACGGCCAGCGCGTTGAGTCCGCCCGCCTTGTAGCCCCGGCTGATCTTGCCGAACAGCAGGATGCGCGGCGAAACCTTGTAATCAAGGCCAATGGTCCAGGTGGGAGCATTGGTCTTCAACCCGACATTGAAGGTGCAGCGTTCGAACTGTTCGGCAACCGGCACATCCGTCTCGCCCGACGCGCCACACTTTACGGTGCCGGGATTGGACGGATTGGCCTGAATATTGGTCGAGAAACCGCTGATCTTGTCCCAGGTATGGCGATAGCCGCCGGTCAGCCGCAATCCGTCCAGCGCCGGAGACAGGACGCCGAAGTCGAGCGTTGCCTGCGCATAGAGCGCTTTGGATTCCTGCGTCGAGGCATAGCGGGTGAGCGACGAGGAGCACAGGCCGGTAACGGCCGCGGGGCAGAAGACGACCGAGGTGCCGCCCTGAACGCCTGCGGGCTGCTGCTTGAAGAAGAAGCCGCCGGCGGTGAAGGTCAGGCTCTTGTCGAACAGTTCGCCCTGAAGCTGAAGCTCTTCGGTGATCTGCTCGAAATTGTCGCGCGGCACTTCCTTGAACGCGGTTGCGTTGAGATAGGTTACCGGCGTTCCGGCGCCCGGCAGCGTGACCTGACCCGGCGCGGGCAGCACGCCCGGATCGACGTCATGCTGCTGGAGGATGGTGGCGTCGCTGTCATAGCGATAGCGCAGCCGCATCCGCTGATAGCTGGCAATGTTGCGCAGCTTCAGCTCATCGTTCAGATCGATGTCTGTCGTGTTGCTGATGCCCCAAGTTTCGGTTTCGGAAAACACGTCGATGCCCAGCGCCGTCTTGCGCGGACCCAGTGCATTGGCCTGAGCGGTCGTGGCGCGATAGACGTCGCATGAAGCCGCACCTGCGCCGGGCGCGTCGCTGCATAGGCCAAAGGCCTGAAGACCGTTAATGTTGAACTGGCGATGGATCAGGCCTGCGCCATTGTTCCGTGAACGGCTGCCATAGAGCATGGTGTAGTTCTCAATGGTCTCTGTCGGCCGGAACAGAACGCCGAGACGACCTGTGTACCAGTGCTGGTCGTCGCGATCCTTGTTCCACACGATGTCACGGGTGTAGCCGTCCCGATCATTATAGGCACCCGCAACGCGGACTAGCAACTTGTCGTTGACAATCGGCAGGTTGATCGCGCCTTCAATGACGCGAGCGTCATAATTGCCGATCGTTCCCTGAATCCAGCCGCCAAACTCATTTTTCGGCTTCTTGGGCGTCAGCAGCACTGCGCCGCCCGTGGTGTTGCGTCCGAACAGCGTGCCCTGCGGGCCGGCCAGAACCTGCATATTCTCCAGATCGAGGAAGTTGCCCGGACCGCCCTGTTGCGACAGGGTGATGGCCGACGGCAGCGGCACTTCATTCATGTAGGTGACGACGCCCGGCGAGGCCTGGAAGGTCGCGCCCTGACCGCGCAGGGTGAAGGACTGCGCCTCGCGCGAACCCTGGCCGTTCGGGCCGACCACAAGCGAAGGCACGCTGGCCTGAAGGTCCTGTTCCTTGCCGATGCCCTGCTGTTGCAGCCGGTCAGCGGACAGGGCCGTGATCGCGACGGGCACGTCCTGATTATTTTCCTGACGGCGGTTGGCCGTGACGATTATGTCGGCGATGCCGCCTTCCTGCGCGCCCTGTTGGGGCTCCGATTGTGCAAGGGCAGACGGAACTGAAAGGATCGCCATCGCCGTGGCGGAGGCGCAAAGAAGCGCCCGGCGTTGCCGCCGGTTGTCGGAAAACATAATTACTCTCCCTTAAATGGTTTTCCCGACGAACGGCACGATGCCGCTGCCGGAAAATCCTCTCCCGGGCTCTCTTTTATGATTGAATGGGGATGGTGCCCGTCAGGGCGCCATCCAGTGACCCCCGTTGACGTCGAGCGATGCACCGCTGACGACGCGGGAATAATCGGAAATCATCATCAACACTGCGCGGGCGCAGTCATCCTCCGGCGGAATTTTGCCGATGGGGATTTCGCGGGTGATGCCGGCGATGACGTCGTCGCGCTGGAAACCGGCGTCGACCTGCGACTGGATATGCTGTTCGACCGGCTCGCCATGGATCCACCCCATACGGCAGGTGTTGACGCGGATACCGAAGCGGCCAAGGTCGGTCGCCATATATTTGCCGAGCGTGTTGAGCGCGCCCTTGGCGACGGCATAGCCCATTTCCATGCCATGTTCGCTGCCAAAGGGCCGCACCGTGGCCATGGTGGACACGTTCACGACCGCGCCGCCATCCCGCAGATAGGGGATGCAGGCGCGGGTCAGGCGTAGCGCGCCCAGGCAGTTGACGTCGAACGCTTTGGCCAGATCGGCGGCGTCGCTATTCTCGATGAAACTCCAGTCGCCATGATAATAGGCGCTGTTGACCAGGCCATGGATGCGTCCGCCAAATTCGGCGGCGGTGCGTTCGGCAAGAACGGCGCATTGCGCCTCGTCGGACACGTCGCAGGGCACGGCGATCGCCTTGCCGCCCTGGGCGACGATCTCATCGCGAACCTGTTCGATAAAAGCCTTGTTGCGGGCGGCAAGAGCCACGGATGCGCCTTCGGCGGCGGCAATGCGGGCCAGCGCCTGACCCATTCCGGGGCCAACACCGCTGATGATTGCGACCTTGTCTTTAAGCAGCATAGCGTCTCTCCTCACTATCCCCCGATGTGTGGCGTCATAAACCGGACATCATCGGCATGTTGTCGCCCCAATTACGGAAGGGGTCATTGTCGTTGAAGGGATATTGTCACGGCCGTCCGGCCGCGATCACCCCGCTTCGGTTAGGGGCCTGATAGGACAATGAAAAGGCTATGGCAATACGCTAATCGAAAGTAAATGCTCACCGATGGGTGAATACGCGTAATTCATGACATCGTGACTACGCATTGATGCGATTCAGAAACGTCTGGATTCGATCTTCCGCAATGCCAAGGCCTCTGGCGCAGAACAGCATCGCGTCGCGCCGCAGGACCCTGTCGTCGGCATCATAGGGAATGGCCGTCCGGCTGTGGCAGTGCGCCATCAGCATCATCGTGCCGACATGTTCCAGAAAGGCGACCGCATTGATGGGCGACAGCGGCGTTCCTGCGATCGCGCCTTCCTCCCGCGCCGCGGCGAGCGCGCGCTCCAGCGCTGGAAGCGACAGGCGCAGAGCCCGTCGGTAGATGAGCCGGGCATAGCCGCCATCGCCGGCCAGACTGCCCACCACCATCCGCATCCCTGCCACATTTTCGGCATCCGCGCCCTTCATGGCATGGTCCACCAGGCGGCGGACGATTTCCAGCAACCCCTCGGTGCTCGCTTCCACCGCGCCCATGGCGCTGAACGTGGCGTTCTGGTCGGCGATGACCTCCCGCAGTACGGCGCGGTAGATATGTGTCTTTGTGGCGAAATGACGGAATATCAGCGCTTCGGACACGCCCGCCGCCTGCGCGATCTGCTGGGTGCGCGCACCTTCCAGCCCATAGCGCGCGAACACGGCCTTTGCGGCTGCAATGATGGAAGTGCGGCGGTCGGCGCCGGAAAGACGGGGGGCGGGCATCGGCGGTCTGCAAACTCCTCAAAGGCGGGGTCGGGCAAGAAGGATCAGGCCGCCGCCATGCAATCAGCCTTACGCACCGGGTTCCGCACTGGCAAGCGAACAGGGGAAGCATCCATTCTCTGCTCTCTGCGGCGTCCGCAAGCGCTGTGGGCAGGAACGGCAAATATATTAAACGTTGTCGTTGTATATCGCGCGGTCTGCGTGCATTCATGCGTCCGATCTCAATTTCAGACACAGGAGAATGGCATGTCGGACAAGGCGCATTTCGGTTTCACCAAACTGGTGGTGCAGGATCTGGAGGCCATGGCGACCTTTTACAAGGATGTGGCGGGCCTTACCGAAATGGCGCGGGTGCAGGACGCGGTCGGGGATCGCAAGATCGACGAAATCCTGTTCCTGCCGACCGCGCCGGGCGGATCGACGCTGGTGCTCTTCAAGTTTCTGGACCGCGCGGCGCCCGCCAATGAGGAAGTCATCCTGGGCTTCCAGACGCCGGACATCGCTGCTTTCGTGGAGCGGACCAAGGCGGCCGGCGGCAAGGTCGTCACGGAGATCGAAACCAAGGCCGAACATGGCGTGAAGGTTGCCTTCGTCACCGATCCCGAAGGGCATCTTATCGAAGTGGTGGAATTGCTGGCCGCCGCATAATCTTCAGGCGGGGGCCGCGCAGCGTCGCGGCCCCCGCCGGCTTCATCCCGTCAGCCGGGCAGGACTTCGACGTCCTCCGGTCCCCAATAGGCCTTGAGGCTGGTGATGCGGCCTTCGGCGTCGAAAGTGCAGACGTCGAGTGAACGGATCAGCATGGGCGGTCCCTCGGGCGGCTGGAACGTGACGTCGAACATCAGGGCCGCCGCGTCCGCGTGGGAGCCGCGGATCGGCGCAACCGGGCGAATCTGCGTTCCGAAGGCGACCGTGTCGGCGAACCAGTCCGCAATGGCGTCTCCGGTCTTGGCAGGCGTGCCGATGGGGTCCTCTATGGTGGCGCCCGGCGCGAACAGCGCAATGACGCCGTCCCTGTCACCCCGGTTGATTCGCTCCACATAGGCCTCGAGCGCTGCGCGCATGACCGCCGGAGCGGGCATGGCCGGGTCATCTTCATTCCCTTCCGGAGCGCTTTCGCCCATGGCCTCTCTTCTCCTGTTACGTGAATTTATTCTGGTTTTGACACCGCATATACCATATGAACTTGCGCATTATATGGCATTTTGCGTAGAAGGGTGAGAGGTTTTTGGCCGTTCCGCTCCGTGCGGGCTAGTGTCCGGCCGTCCTTCATGCTAGTTTGTCGCTGTAAGCGAGAGGATGATTTATGGCTACGTCTTCGGACTATCGTCTGGGTGAGTTTCAGTTTCCCCGTGGCTGGTTCATGGTCGGTGAAAGTGCCGAGGCGACGACGACGCCCAAGCCGATGCGCTATTTCGGGCAGGATCTGGTGATCTATCGCGGCGAAAGCGGCGCCCCCTATGTGGTCGAGGCCTATTGCCCGCATATGGGTGCGCATCTGGCGAAGAATTCGACCTCCTACATCGTGCGCGACGGCGAGCAGGTTCAGGGCGAATCGATCCGCTGCCCCTTTCACGGCTGGCAGTTCGGTCCGGACGGCGCGTGCAAGAACATCCCCTATTCGGACTTCGTGCCCAAGGCGGCGAAGCTCAAGACCTTCCCGGTCGTGGAGCGCGCAGGGACGATCTGGATGTGGCATGATCCCGAAGGTCTTGAACCCGATTTCGAGCTGCCCGATTTCGGCGGCCATTATGACGCGCCCGGCTGGGTGAACTGGAAGATCGACTATATGGGCGATCTGGACATCCATCCGATCGAGGTCGTCGACAATATGGCCGACTTTGGCCATTTCGTGCCGATCCATGGTGCCAAGGACTTCGTCTACTTCGCCAATGAGTTCAAAGACCATATCGTCCACCAATATTATGCCGCGGGCCACCGCACGCTGACGCTGAATCCGGAAGACGTGCTGACGCTCGACACCTGGTATACAGGCCCGTCGATCCTCCAGTCGGAGATGGAGGGCACGTTCAACAGCTTCATCCTCATCACCCACACGCCGATCGAGGACGGCAAGATCCGCGTCTGGCACGGTCTGATGGTGCAGGTGAATGACGGTTCGGCCCCGGTCACGGACGAACTGCGCGCCGCCGCGCTGGAATATCAGGAAGGCAGCCGTCTTGCCTTCGCCCAGGATGTGGAGATCTGGCAGAACAAGCGGGCGTGCCTCAACCCCATGGTCGTCCCCAATGACGGCCCCTATGGCAAGGTTCGCTTGTGGTACAAGCAATTCTATAACCCCCGCGACAAGGCGCTTGATTGGCAGAAGCGCGCCAACGGTACGCATGTGACGCTCGATAAGCGCAGCACAATCGCCGCCGCCTGAAGGAGATAAAATATGGAGAGGTCTGAACGTCCGGTGGCAATCGTCACCGGCGCAAGCCGCGGCGCGGGCCGTGGAATCGCCGTGGCACTGGGCGAAAAGGGCTATCGCGTCTATGTGACCGGCCGGTCGGTGCGGGAGGGCGATGCGGCCCTGCCCGGCACCATCGGCGCCACCGCGGCGCAGGTCGATGCGGCAGGCGGCGAAGGGCGCGCCGCGCAGGTCGACCATGCCGACGCTGAGGCGATCGCGGCGCTGTTCGATCGGGTGCGCGAGGAAAGTGGGCGGCTGGACATTCTGGTCAACAATGTCGCCGCGCTGAACGATGATCTGGTAAAGCCCGGTCCCTTCTGGGAAAAGTCGACCGGCCTCGTCGATATCCTGAATGTCGGTTTGCGTTCGCACTATCTGGCGAGCTGGCATGCCGCCCGGATGATGGTGCCCGCCAAAAGCGGCCTGATCGCCTTCACTTCGTCCTTCGGTTCGGTCTGCTACATGCATGGTGCGGCCTATGGCGCGCAGAAGGCCGGGGTGGACAAGTTCGCGGCCGACATGGGCGTGGATTTCCGGGGCACGGGCGTCGCAGCGGTTTCGCTGTGGATGGGGCCGCTGTTGACCGAACGCAGCAAGCAGACGCTGGCCGAGCATCCCGAACAATATGAAAAGTTCATGGCCGATGCCGAAACACCGGAATATAACGGCAGGGTGATCGCCGCCATCCATGACGATCCGAACCTCGACGAACTGAACGGCCAGACGCTGATCACGGCGGAGATCGCGCAGCGCTACGGCATTACCGAGGCGGGCGGGCGCACACCGCCATCCTATCGCGCGATGCTGGGCGATCCGCGCATCCCGCACCCCGCCATCGTCGCCTGAAGGATCGGCTGATGAATCTTGGACAGCGCTTTGCGGGTAAATCCGTTATCGTCACGGGCGGCGCTTCGGGCATCGGTCGCGCCACCGTTCTCCGCCTCTCGGCGGAGGGGGCGCGGGTACTGGCGGTCGATCTGGATGAGAAGGGGCTTTCCGCTCTGCAGGCGGAGCATCCGGGCCTGTCCGTGCGGGCGGGATCGGTCGCCGACGAAGCGACCGCGCAGTCGGTCGTGGCGCAGTGGGTGGAGCAGGCCGGGGGGCTGGACGTGCTGGTCAATATGGCGGGCATCATCCGGTCGGGTCACGCCGCTGCAATGTCCTATGATGCCTTCATGTCCTGCGTGACGGTCAATCTGGGCAGCACCTTCCTCATGTGCCGGGAGGCGCTGCCGCATCTGGAGCGGACCGGCGGCAACATCGTCAATGCGGCCTCCACCTCCAGCCATTTTGGGCATCCCTTCCTGACCGGCTATGCCGCCAGCAAGGGCGCGGTCGCCGCCTATACGCAAAGTCTGGCCTGGGAATATCTGAAGCGCGGCGTGCGCGTGAATGCGGTGGCGCCCGGCGGGATTGAAACGCCGCTTGCAAAGAGCGTTCAGACGGGCATGGTGGAGGACGCCGACTGGGAGCTTTACGGCCATCTCAGTCCGATCAACGGGTTCGCCAGCCCGGACAAGATAGCCGGCGTCATCGCCATGCTGGCGAGCGAGGATGGAGGGCACATGAATGGCGCGATTGTCCGCATCGACGGTGGTGTCCACGCCTGAGGCGCCGCGCCGCGGCGCAGCCGCATGACGGACCCGGCCGCTCCTGTCTGTCTCGACCATCTTTCGCTGGTCGATCTTGACGCGCTGACGCTGATCGATGCTGCGGCCAGCGCGGGTTTCGCATCGGTCAGCCTGTTCGTAACGCCCGTCCCGATCAGTCCGACGCCGGATCTGGTGGCCGACAGGACGGTCAGATCGGCGGTCGTTTCGGCGCTGCGCGACGCTGGCATGGGCGTTGGCATCGTGGAACCGTTCATGCTCGACGATGCGCCGGACTGGCCGCTGCTGGAACGAAGCGCGGCGCTGGCGGCGGAGCTTGGCGGCATGGTCAACATATTGGGGCTGGACTCCGATCATGCCCGGCTGATGGAATCACTCGGCCGCATGGTCGAATTGTGCCGCAGGACGGGAGCGTCTGCGATCATGGAGGCTTATCCGCTCTCGGCCATCCGCACGGTGGGGCAGGCGCTGGGACTGGCGCAGGAACTGGGGCCGGATGTTGGCCTGTGCGTCGACAGCCTGCATGTGATCCGCAGCGGCGACAGCTGGGACGATATCGCCGCTTTGCCGTCCGAACGCATTCGCCATGTCCAATTGAACGATGGTCCGCTTGCGGCCCCGCTCGACCGCGTGGAAGAAGCCGTTTTCAACCGGCAGTTGCCGGGGGAAGGGGAGTTTGATCTCCGCGCCCTGCTGCCCATGCTGCCCCGCCATGCGACCGTGGCCGTGGAGGCGCCGTCCCGCGCTCTGCGTTCGCTGGAACCGCGCGAACGCGCCGCGCGACTGATGCAGGCGATGCGCAGCCTCTACGTCAACCGCTGAGGCTGGGTATCGCCCGATCATTCAGGCTGCGGCCAGGTCCTCCACCGGCTCCGGCGGGAATATTTCCGGCTTGCCAAGGTCGTAGACCCGCGTGAGCAGGCGGATGAAGCCGCGGTCGGAGACGGGATCGCTCGGCGTCTGGAATTGTTCGCCGCGTTGCCTGAGGTCCGCGATCAGCATGTCGAATGCGCGATCGACGGTCAGATCGTCGCTATGATCGAGAGAAACCTTGAGTTCGTCATAGTCCATATAGACCTGCGCGCCCCAATGGACGAGGAAGCGGATTTCCTGTTCCGGAACCTGCTGGATCACGCGGTCGCCGGTGGTGATCCGCCAACCCTCGCCACCCTTTCCGGCACCGATCATGCTTTCATAGGCCAGTCCCTCGGGGCGGCGCAGGGCCGATGGTCCGTTGGCCTCGGCCGTGTGGTACATCATCTCATTTTCGACGACGACGGCCTTGCCCCACATCGGCGCCTTCAACTGTTTGGGCTGGCCCTTGGGTCCGTCCGGCCAATAGGTGAAGCTGCCGCCGATCCTGCCTTGATAATACCAGGCGATGACCTGCGCCTTCTTGGCCTGCCAGCGCTTGAAGAGGCCGGATTTGGCCATGATGTTGAGCAGCCAGACCGGCGAACTGTCGAGGTCCAGACCGCGAAAGCGCGTGCCGTCGACATGCGGCGACCCGCCGCCGGTGCAGGGACCGGAAATGTTGAACAGCATCGATTCGGGCTGGGCATATTGCGCCCCCCAATAGGCCCGGACTTTGTCGAGAAATGCCGGATTATGATAGCAGTCCTCGATCTCCGGATAGAGGCATACGCCGCCACGGGCGAGGTAACCGCGAAAGACCGGACTGAGAAATGGGTCCCAGGTCAGCGTGACGCCTTCGGGAATTTCACCCGAGCTGGTGGCGACGACTTCTTCGGGCGATTTGAAATGATGCGCCAGGATCATCGGCCAGGGGCCATGATCGCGCACCACCCCGATCAGCCTTTGATATTGGTCGTCGCTATAGGCCCGGTCGAGCAGTTGCGGCTCGGCGACGGGACGGAAACGGTCTGCCAGATCGGCCTTCATCCTACATCCTCCTCCATGGAAATGCCCGCAGCGCCTGAGCCGCGTACATTCATATCAAAGCATCTGCACGACTTCGATCAGATGGCCGTCGCTGTCCTTGATGAAAGCGACCTTCACGCCATGTTGCGGTTCGGCCTTAGCGGGGCGATGGATGCTGCCGCCCGCGGCGAGGGCGGTGGCGACCGTGGCGTCCACATCCTGCACGACGAAACCCAGCGTCGCTTCGCCGGGGACGGGGACGGGACGGTTGGGATAGCGCTGAATGACGAGGCTTGGCGTCGAATAGCCCTGACCCGCCGCGCCCATGATGATTTCATCCAGTTCGTCCTCGCCTTCGCCCTGCCGCACGCGAGCGACTTCGGCGAGGTCGAAAACCTTGGCGTAGAAGGCAAACAGGCTGTCGACGTCGGAAACGATCAGCTTGGTGAATCCGAAACCCGTCTGCGCGCTTTCTGCCATGCCAGCCTCTCCAAATAACATTTTATGTTGTTATTGAGGCTGAGCGTGAAGGATGCAAGTCGTTTGTCGTTGAGCCTTGCGAAAAATCGGCCGGGCGGGACATGCGATGTCCCGCCCGGCCTGACGATCGCTTATTCGGCGGCGAGCGCGGCCTGTTCGCGGAAGTGCGGGATCACCTTTTCGCCGATGTTGCGGATCGTCTCCATGATCGCTTCATGGGGAATGCCGCCCATCTGGAACATGAAGAGGATCTCGTCGGCGCCCGCGTCGAACAGACGCTGCACATGCCGGATGCAGTCCTGCGGTGTGCCATAGGCGTCCTCGACCACTTCGAAGCTCTCGGTATGATGGCCGCCGACCGCGATCTTTTCTTCCGACAGCCAGGCGACCGTTTCTTCCTTGTGGCGCTGGAGCGCGGCGATGCTGTCGCTGGCGTCCAGATCCTCGACATCGGGGGCGGGGCCGCCGGAATACCAGTGACCCAGCGACTCGACGAAGAAGCGCTGGCCGCGCAGGCCGATGCGCCGGGCCTTTTCGCGATCCTCCAGCACCAGCGCGGGGCAGAGCGCCGCCAGATGCTGGGTCGGGCGATAGCCCACCTGATCCTCCGCTTTCCGGTTGGCGAAGGCCTCGCGATAGATGGCGTTCTTCTTCGCAATGTCGTCGGGACCGGCAAAGCCCAGCACCAGTGCGCCGATGCCGCGCGATCCTGCGGTGACCAGCGTGTCGGCGCGGGTGCAGGCCATGTAGAGCGGCGGATGCGGGTCCTGCATCGGGCTGGGATGGATGGGACGGAAGGGGATCTTCACGAACTGGCCGTCATGCTCGATCTCGCCATGTTTCAGGATCCTGGGGATCAGATACATGCTCTCGTCGATCATCGGCGGCAGGTCTTCCAGATTATAGCCGAAAGTGCCCGCTTCCTGCTGGGTGCCGCCCTTGCCCATGCCGAAATGCACGCGCCCGCCAGAGAGGATGTCGAGCGTCGCGATGCGTTCGGCGACCTTTACCGGATGGTTCATTGCGGGCGGCAGGCACACGACGCCATGGCCGATGCCGATGCGGCTGGTGCGCCCCGCCAGATAGGCGAGGAAGGTTTCGGGCGCGGACATATGGGCATATTGGGTCAGCGCGGTATGCTCGACCGCCCAGATCACGTCGAAGCCCATTTCTTCGGCAAGGATCGCCTGATCGACGATGTCGCGAAACACCTGCTGTTCATTCTCGCGCGACGTGTCCGCCATCTGCGCTTCGTAGATAATCGAAAACCGCATCATCCTCTCCTTGAATGGTTGTTGGAAAGGTTAGAGGGCGCACGGCGCGGCGGCATCCTCCAATTGGATCAGATGGGCTGTTCGTCTCCGACGGCTCTCAGCAGCGTGACGAGCTGAACCTGTCGGTGCGTGCCCGTCTTGGCGAAGATCGCCCGCAGATGCGAGCGTGCGGTGTTGTAGGCGATGTCGAGTTCGCTCGCCGCATCGGCGAGCGCCGCGCCTTCCGCGAGGCGAAGGGCCAGCGCCGCTTCCGACCGCGTGAGTTGAAAGCGGTCGCGCAGCGTATCGCTGGAGGGACCGGCGGGTCGCGTCGGGTCTGCAAGAAACAGCGCCACCCACGCGCCGTCGCCATAAGCGGAGGAGGGCACGGCCCTCGCCCGGCCATGCAGCGGCGGACCATTGGGGGTCGCGACTTCGAACTGGCTTTCCTCGCCGGGGACGGGGGGATGCGAAAGGATCTGGTTGATTGCCCGGGCGGCGGCATGGGTGCGCGGCTCCAACCTGCCGCCTTGTTCCGCCAATACGCCGCCGTCCTCCAGCATGCGCGCGGCCACCGCATTGCGCCGCATGATCCGGCCGTCACGATCCAGAATCAGGGTCGCGACAGCCAGGTCCGCCATTGCGCTGCTGAACAGCTGGCTTTCCGCTTGCGTGGTCGTAAGGCGGGCGTGGAGGTCGAGCGCGATCCGCAGATGGGGAACAAGCCGCTCCAGCAGCGCCTTTTCCCCGTCGCCGAAATCTTCGCTGCTGTCGTCGCGGGTCAGGCGCAGACGAACCGAGATGTCTGGCTCCCGATAGAGATCGATGCCCAATATCTGGCCGGTGCGCGCCCCATCCATCCAGTCGCGGAACCGCGCTGGAATATGGTTAACGAAATCGCTGAAGGAGACCACCTGACCTTCAGGGAGGCCGACAAAGGGGTCGGCTTCCGAAATCTGCCGATATTGCTGCGTCCGCTCCGGATCGGCTCCGGGCGTCACATGGGCGTCTATTCCGGCACAGCCCCGGCCGATCAGCATCGTAGCGAAGGTCGTGTCGGTCGTGGCGGCAAGTGCCTTCAGGAAATCTTCCCACGGTGGCGACCGGGTCAGGCCGCCATAGAGGGTTTCCAGCAGGTCGGCAAAGGCAGCATCGTCAGTCATGGGCCGCCCTTGCCGGCATGCGATTCATCCGCCTAGTGGCGCCAGGCCAGCGTGATGCTGTAGCGGCGCGGCGGCGAATAATAGGCCTCGGTGAAGCCGAAGCTGGTGGAGGCGTCATAGCCCGCCGTGATGATGCGCCGGTCAGTGATGTTGTCGACGCCCGCGCGCACGGACAGCCCGCTATCGGCAAAACGCAGCTCCGCGCTCGCATTGACGATGGCATGGTCGGGCTGACGCAGCAGCGGTGTGTTTTCGGCATCGACATAGACTTCGCTCTTATAAGCGACATCGACGCGGAGCACACCCTCTACCGTCTCGCTCAAGGGTGCCTGATAGACTGCGCTGGCATTGGCGGTGATGTCGGGCGCCTGCTTCAGCCGGCGGTTGCTGACGTCGGTCGGCACGCCGTTGATGACGGAGACATAGTCCAGATATTTTGCGTCGAGCAGGCCGAGCGCGCTGGTGAGGGTGAAGCGCGGGGTGACGCGGAAATTGCCCTCCAGCTCGATGCCCTGAATGCGCGAGCGGCCCGCATTTTCGTTGCGCACGACGATCAGGCCACTGGTCGGACTGACGGTCGAGACGAGGATTTGCTGATCGCGATATTCGTTGCGGAAGACGGCGAGGTTGATCGTCGCGATCCGGCCGAAGCCCGCCTTGATGCCCGCTTCATAAGCGGTCAGATGTTCGGGATCATAGGAGCCGATTTCCTCCAGCGATGTCGGGCGCCCGTTGAACCCGCCCGAACGGAACCCCTTGGAGAAGGAGGCGTAGGTCATCAGGTTCGGCCGCACCTTGTAGGAAAGCGAGGCGCGGGGCGTGAAGGCGTCCCAGCTCTTCTCCAGCGTGTAGCTGGGCGTTCCCGCCAGCAGCGGCTCGCCGGAATAGATGCGGGTGGCCGACTGGAAGAACTTTTTCTTCTCCCAGGTGTAGCGGGCGCCCAGTTCCAGCGAAAGGCCGTCGACCAGTTCATAATTGCCGTTGGCGAACAGCGCCAGATTGTCGGTCCGCTGACGGTTGCGAAAATCGATGTTGAAGTCGAGCGAAGAGGCGGGAATGGCGATGCCGGGCGCGATCGGGAACGGGTCGAGCCCAGCGGCGACCAACGCCGGGTATAGCCCGTCCGCGACGATCAGCCGGGTATTGTCCCGCGTCTTTTCCCGATAGGCGAAGGCGCCCAGCAACAGCGTCCCGCGCCCGCCGAGGTCGAGCGACAATTGCAGTTCCTGGCTGATCTGTCGCGCCTTTTCGTCGTGAATGTCGCCGGCATAGTTGATCGCGGCCGAAGCGTCGCCGTCGCGGCCGAACAGCGCGTCGACATAGCGATAGGCGGTGATCGACTTCAGCGTCGCGCCGCCCAGATCCTTGGTCAGCGTCAGCGACGCGTTGAAGGCGTCGGTCTGGTCCTTGTTGAGCGCGGGCGTGCTGTCCGTGCGGTCGATGTCGCCCGGCACCGTGCAGCAGGGCGAGAGGAAGGTCGATTGCAGGATCGAAAAGAAGGTCGGCGTGAAAGCGATCATGCTGTGGGGCGCGCTATGTTGCCGCCGGTGGAGGCCATCGACCTGCAACAACGCGTCCAGCCCGTCGCCGTCATAATGCAGCGCCGCCTTGCCCGCGACGACATTGCGGTTGCCCAGATTCTTGCCCGAAGGGATTTTCTGCCAGCCCTCGCCAAATTCGCCCAGCGCCGCAACGCCCAGCGACCAGCGGTCCGACAACGGGGTTTCGGCATAGACGCGGCCGCGCACCGTGTTGAACGATCCGTAGCGCAGGTCGGCCTCGATCTTCTGCTGCTGGCCCGGAATGGCGGAAACGATGTTGATCGCGCCGCCCACCGTATTCTTGCCGAACAGCGTGCCCTGCGGCCCGCGCAGCACCTCGATCCGGTCGATGCCCAGCAATTCGGTGGTCGCGCCGAAGGTTCGGGCGACATAGACGCCGTCGATATAGACGCCGACCGCCGGATCGGAGGTGATGATGAAGTCGTTTTCGCCCACGCCCCGGATGAAGGGCGCGATGCCGCCGCTATTGCCGCCTTGCCCCGGCGTGAACTGGATGTTCGGCGCGATCTGGCTGATCTGCGTCACATTGTCGAGGCCGCGGCTGTTGAGCGAGGATGCATCGACGGCGCTGACCGCGATCGGAACATCCTGCAACCGTTCCTCGCGGCGGCGGGCCGTGACGACGATGTCGCTACCTTCGGAAAGGCCGTCGGCGCTTTGGGCCGGCGAAAGCTGAGCGTGTGCAATCCCCGGCGCTGCCAGCAGGGCAAGCGACGAGACGGCAAAGGCCAAACGAGACATGAATTTCCCCCCTTTTTGAAACTTGTCTTGTCTTTTGTCGACGTCAGGCGGTGATCAGGCCGCTTCCCAGGTGATGAGATGGCTGATGTCGCTGCGTTCTTCGGGCTTACGGCCTGCCTTGGCCAGATGATGCCAACTGATCTGCGCATCGGCGGACAGCGGGCGGATCATTTCATAGACCCGGTCATATTCGGTGCGGGCGATTTTCCAGACTCCATCCTCGCGTTGATACAGGTCGCGATAGATGGCGCTGCCGGTGGTGTGGGTCTGGCGCTCCACATCGATGAAAACATCCTCAAGATACCAGATGCCCTCGGCCCTGTCGTCGCCGGTCAGCGTGATTTCAGGCATATGGCCATGGTGCATGGCGACGGCGCCGGAATGAAAGCTGTTGGCCAGAAATTCGATCATATTGTCGCGTCCTTCCAGCCGGACGCGGTAATTGCCGCCGCGATAATCGACGCTGACGTTGGCGGTGAACAGCGGACGCAGCAGGTTCAGGTCCGCCGTATCGATGCCCCTGAAATAGCGATGCTTGAGCGTTCGGATATCCTCCATATCGCTCAGCTGCTGAAGGGTGTAGGCCATCAACTCTCTCCTGTCATAACGCAATGTGGCGTTTATTTTTCATTATATAGGCAATGTGCGTAATAATCTACTGCCTAACCCGCATTTATGGCTGGCGGGAAGCGGGCCGATTAGAGTAGGGCCGCTGCCGGAAAAATGCTATGGGCGATGCCCGCAAGGAAAGGATGGGCTGTGAACGAAACTGGTCGGGGGAAATTCGCCATTGTGACGGGCGGCACGCGGGGCATTGGCGCTGCGATCGTCCGGCGCCTGCTGGCGGAGGGCTATGACGTCGCCACCTGCGGCCGGACTCCGCCGGAACAACCGATCGCCATGGATGGACGAACCGCGCAGTTCGATGCCTGCGACATTCGCGATCCGGCCGCCGTCGCCAGTTGGATAGAGGCGCTCGTCGCGCGTCATGGCCGTATCGATCTGGTCGTCAACAATGCGGGCGGGTCGCCGCAGGCCGACGCCGCGACCGCCAGCCCGCGCTTTTCCGAGCGCATCCTGCAACTCAACCTGCTCGCGCCGCTGCATGTGGCGCAGGCGGCCTATCCGCATCTCAAGGCCGTTGGCGGTTCGATCGTCAACATCGCCAGCGTGTCGGGCGCCCGTCCGTCTCCCGATACCGCCATTTACGGCGCGGCCAAGGCGGGTTTGCTGAGCCTGACCACCAGTCTGGCTCAGGAATGGGGACCGGAGGTGCGGGTGAACGCAATCATCGTCGGCCTCATAGAAACGGAAAATTCCGAAATGACCTATGGCTCGGCAGAGGCGCAGGACCGGATTGCTGCGTCCCTGCCGCTGAACCGCATGGGCCGAGGCAGCGACATTGCCGAAGCGGTGGTGTTTCTGGGGTCGCCCGCCGCCGCCTATATCAGCGGCGCGAAGCTGGAGGTTCATGGCGGCGGCGAGCGGCCGCTGTTCCTGGAGATCGTGAAGCAGGAAGCCGCCAAGGGCTGAAGGATGAAGGGTGGCGGGTCACGCCCGTCACCCTTCTTTCAGGTCAAAGACCCAGCAGAGCGCGGGTCTGGTCGTTGAGCGCGGGGGCTGCCTGCTCCTGGAAGAAGGCAATGCGGCCGGCGAGCGACTGGTCCGTCATCTCGGGCTGGCTGGAAATCCAGAATTTACGGGCAGCCATGCCCTCCACGAAGATGCGGCATCCCTCGTCCAGATCCATGCCGTAATTGGCCATCATGTGCGCCATGGTAGCGCGATGGGCAGCGGCGCTTTCCGGTTCGCCCTTGCCCGCTTCGGCGTCGAAGATGCTGGTCTTGAGCATGCCCGGTATGATCGAGCAGACGTTGATCGGCGCCTTGGCCACCTGCATTTCCAGATAGAGGCATTCGCTGAACGACTGGATGGCGTGCTTGCTCATGATATAGGCGGTCTGCGTCGGCATGATGCCGAAGGACCCGATCGAGGCAAGGTTGCCGATCCACGCTTCCTGCCCCACGCGCAGCATGTGCGGCACGAAGGCGCGCACGCCGTGGACGACGCCGTGAATGTTGACGTTCAGCGTCGTTTCCCAGCGCGCAGTCGGGATTTCCCAGACATTGCCGATGGTTTCGATGCCCGCATTGTTGACCAGCAGGCGGACGGCGCCGTGGCGGTCGAACACATCCTGCGCCAGCGCGTCGAGCGCTTCGGGCTTCGACACGTCGACCTGAATGGCCTCCGCCTTGCCGCCGGCGGCAACGATCTCCGCCGCGACCTTCTCGGCCTTCGCCTTGTCGATGTCGGTGACGACGACGGTCATGCCGATCTGGCCGCAGCGGCGGGCGATCCCCATGCCGATGCCCGCGCCCGCGCCGGTGATGACGGCGACGCCGCCCGAAAAAACCTTCTCTTCTTCAGTCATGATTGTCTCCGCGAGGGGATTCAGATCGAGGTGAGCGCAGCAGGCGCACCCGGCAGATAATGGTGATAATAGCCCGCAGCCCAGCCGCCATCGACGGCCAGTTCCGCGCCGCAGATATAGCTTGCCTCGTCGGAGCAGAGGAACAGGCTGGCGGCGGCGATTTCCTCCGGCTCGCCGATACGCTGAAGCGGCACGCGCTCATAGCCGACATTCTTGGCGTCGCCTTCCAGCGCCTGCGGGTTGCCCATGACGGTGTTGACGCCGCCCGGATGGACGCTGTTCACCCGCACGCCCAGAGGACCGAATTCCAGCGCCGCGCTCTTGGTCAGGCCGCGCACGGCCCATTTGGAGCTGCTGTAGAGCGAGAGCGAATTGACGCCGCGCATCCCGTCGACCGAGGAGATGTTGACGATCGCCCCGCGTCCGGCCGTGCACATCTGCCCGCCCACATGCTTGAGGCCCAGCATCGCGCCCTTGACGTTGATGGCCAGCACGCGGTCGATCTGGTCAGCCTCCAGCGCCACGATCGGCGCGAAGGCGACGACGGCGGCATTGTTGACGAGTGCGTCGATCCGGCCATGCCGGGCCAGCACGGCCTCGACCAGCGCCTTCCAGCTGCTCTCGTCCGACACGTCCAGCCGCTGGAACATGGCTGTTTCGCCCAGATCGGCGGCCAGCGCCTTGCCTTCCGCCTCCAGCACATCGGCGACGACCACCTTCGCGCCCTCGCGCGCGAACAGGCGAGCTGTCGCTTCCCCCATGCCGCGCGCGCCGCCAGTGACGATGGCGACCTTATTCTGCAACCTTCCGGTCATGATCCCTATTTCCTTGCTACACTAAATTATTGAATGAAGGCTTTGAACGCGTCCCATGGAACGTCGGAGCGGTAGAGAGCGGCTTCGTCCATCGACCCTTCGGGAACGTGAAAACCGCTGGTGTCCATCACCGCATCGAACTGGGCGAGGGCGGTTTCCGGCGTCCAGTCCTTGTCCGTGGCGCGATAGCCCTGCGTGACCCCGGCGAAGACGCGGGTATAGCCGCCGCCGCCCGCCGTGAACATCTCGCCATTGCAAGGCGCGCTGTCATGGGCGAGCATCGCCACCACGGGCGCGACGGCGCGGGCGGGGAAATCGCGTTCCATCAGGCCGTGAATTTCCGGCCCCATGAGCTGGGTCATGCGGCTGCCCGCGATCGGCATGACGGCGTTGATCTTCACATCCTTGCCCAGCGCGCGCGTCGCCGATGCCAGCGCCCGCGTCATCGCCCAGACCGCGCCCTTGGCTGCGGGATAGGGAACGGCGCTGCCCATGCCGAACCATGAACCGGAAGAGATGTTGACGATGCGCCCGAAATTGCGATCCATCATCCCTTCCCAGACGGCGCGGCAGAGATAGAAAGTGCCGTTGGCCGACACGGCCATGTCCTTGTCCCACTGTTCGTCGGTGACGGTCGACAGATTGCCCGATGCGCTGACGATACCGGCATTGTTGACAAGGATATCGACCCGGCCCCAGCGACCAAGCGCGTCGTCCACGATCGCCTGCGCGCCCGCCGATGTGGCGACGCTGTCGCCATTCGCCTCGGCGATGCCGCCCGCATCCCGGATGGCGCGGGCCGAAGCCTCGGCATAGCCCTGATCCTTGCCCTCGCCCTGAAAATTGCCGCCCAGATCGTTGACCAGGACCTTCGCCCCCCGCGAAGCGAGCAGCGCGGCGTAGGCCTTGCCCAGACCGCCACCAGCCCCGGTAACGATCGCGACTTTGTCGTCGAAACGCAGTTCAGACATTCGCCTCTCCTTCGTGACAGGGGCGACGGATCGCACGCCCGTCGCCTCTACATGAGTAATCGCTTACAAATGGTCGGCGCAAGGCCTTTGCCAACCTGCCGCCGGTCAGCATGGCTGCCGCGCCAGAAGATCGCGGGGATAAAAGGTGGATGCGCGCCAGAACAGCAGGCCGCCTGCCACGGTCAGGATGCTCATGAGCAACAGGCTGGCGCGCAGCGACTCATCGCCCATATGCCCCGCAAGCAGGTCGCTTACCAGACCGCCGAGAGATGGACCGATGGTGCTGCCGATCACGTTGATGATCACGACGAGCATGGCCGTCGCCTGCGCCCTTTGGGATGGGGGCACCAGCCGGGCGGCCGCGCCGAAAGACGGGCCGGCCCAGATAGCGACCAGAAAGCCGTTGACGATCGACAGCATCGCCACGCCGGGCACATGGATGCCCGCGATGGTCAGGCCGGTGCCGCCGGGAAGGGTGAAGATGATGAGGTTCATCGGAAAGGACAGGAGAAAGGCGATGGCAGGCAGACGCAATTGCCATTGTTCACCATGGCGGCGGAGACGGTCGACCATGACGCCGCCTGCCATGCTGCCGGTGACGCCGCCGATCGCCGCCCCCAGCCCCAGCCAGGCGCCCGCCTCCACCACGCTCATGCCATGGGAGCGCATGAAGAAGGCCGGCATCCAGACTGCGCCCGCATAGCCGAAAATGTTGAAGGTGCCGACGCCCACTGCCAGCAGGCGAAGCGACCGGATGTTCCAGCACATCCGCGCCGAAGCCCAGAAGCCGGGGGCGTCGGCCGGTGCGTTGCTGGCTTCCCCCGCTGGCGAGGCGCGGCGTGGTCCGGTCAGCCAGAGGAGGAGCGCGAGCGGAAAGCCGGGAATGGCGATCGTCAGAAAGGCTGCGCGCCAGCCCCATTGCGCCGCGATCGCCGCGCCGCCCAGCAGACCGATGACCAGTCCGAAATAGGTGCCGGATGCCAGGACGCCCATGACCCCGGATCGCCGCTTTTCATCATAGAGTCCGGCCAGCATCGATTGCGCAGGCGGCAGGCCGCCGGCCTCGCCGATCCCGACAGTGAAGCGCGCCAGCGCAAGGTGGACGATATTGGCCGCCAGCCCGCTGGCGGCGGTGGCCGCGCTCCAGAGCGTGGCAGACAGGGCCAGCACGCCGCGCCGGGACCATCGGTCGGCCAGCCGCGCCAGCGGCATGCTGCAAAGAACATAGCTGATGATAAAGCCCGGCCCGCCGATCAGGCCCAGCAGGGAATCGCTGATCCCGAATTCCGCCTTGATCGCCGGGATCAGGATGGAAAACAGATGCCGGTCGGCATAGCTCAGTGAATTGAGCGCGAGCAGCAGCAACAGGATATACAGGCGATAGGCCGGCTTTTCCTGCACACTCTTTATCCCCATTTCCGTTTCCCCGCCGCGTTGCCGTTATATTCTATCGAACCTGGGTGCGCCTATCGCCCCAGAATCATGTCTGCTGCCTTTTCCGCGACCATCATCGTGGGCACATTGGTATTGCCGCCCGGCACCCGGGGCATCACTGACGCATCGACCACGCGCAGCCCGGATATGCCGCGCACGCGCAGTTGCGGATCGACCACCGCCATCGGATCATGTCCCATTCGGCATGTGCCGACGGCGTGAATGTCCGATGTCGCGGTCGCGCGCAGATAGGCGTCCAGTTCCTCGTCCGACCGAATGTTCGCGCCCGGCGCCAGTTCCTCGCCGCGGAAGGGGTCGAAGGGGCTTTGGGCGAAGATGTTGCGCACCGCCCGGATTGCCGCGCGGCCCATGGCCATGTCGTTGGCGGTGGACAGGATATTGGGGTCGATCGACAACGGATCGGACGCGTCTGGGCCGGTCAGTCTGATTTCGCCGACGCTTTCAGGGTTCAACAGGTCGATATGCGCGAAATAGCCATGTTCCATGATGAGCTTGCGGCCCATCGCCTCGTAGAGCGCCATGGCGAAATGCACCTTCACGTCCGGATTTTCCGCACCCGGCATGGTTTTCAGATAGGCGCCGATCTCCGCGGGAGGCTGGGCCAGTGGTCCCTTGCGGAACAGGGCGAAATTGACCGCCGCCTTGGCCGCGACCCAGGGATGGAAGACGTTGAACAGCGAAACCGGCTGAGTGCAATATTGCTTGACGCTGATCGCTACATGGTCGCGATAGTTTCGCCCGACGCCGGGCAGATGATGGACGGTCGGCACTCCGGTCTGACGCAGATGTTCGCCGTTGCCGATGCCCGAAAGCATCAATATCCAGGGCGAGTGGATGGCGCCTGCGGACAGGATGACTTCCCGCGCGGCTCTCGCCTGTTCCTGCCGCCCGTCGCGCCGCCAGGCGACGCCGGTGGCGCGCCCCTCTTCCACAATAATCCGCTCGACATGGGCGCCGGTGACGACGCGCAGGTTGGGCCGCTTGCGCGCCGGCGTCAGATAGGCGCGCGCGGCGCTCCAGCGACGCCCGGCCGAGGCGGTGACGTCGGCGGGAACCACGCCTTCGCGTTTAGACCCGCTGGGATCGTCATTATAGGGGACGCCGGCCGCGATCGCCGCGTCGCGAAAGGCCTTGGCAAGCGGGTTCCGGATTCCCGGACGCGTCACCAGGACGGGACCGCCGCGGCCATGATAGCCCTCCTCCCCGCCGGGCTGGAAATCCTCCAGCTTGCGGAAATAGGGGAGGACGTCGTCATAGCTCCAGCCTTCATTGCCCAGCTGGCGCCAGCCGTCATAATCGGCGGCGGTGCCGCGGTCATAGACCATGCCGTTGATCGAGGATGAACCGCCCAGCACCTTGCCCCGCGGCGTATACATCTGCCGTCCTCCGGCATGGGATTGCGGCACGCTGACATGCATCCACTGGAACATGCCGCGATACATGATCGGCAGCAGGCCGCCGGGGGCATGGATGAAGATGCTGTTGTCCTTGCCCCCCGCCTCTATCAGCAGGACGCGGTTGCCCGGATCTTCCGACAGGCGGCCCGCCAGCACGCATCCGGCCGATCCGCCGCCGACGATGATGAAGTCAACATTGTCCGTCATGGTCTCTCCCGCGGCTCCTGTCCCGCTTCGTTCGAATATGTCGGGACGGTCGAATTGGAGCTTGGACCGCGACAATTTTATGCGTATTAAATCCGACATTGGCCTACGCAGGTCAACATGGATATGTGAAAAATTTGCGAAATGGGGCAGGTCGTATCGTAATATGACGACGTTCGTCCCGGAACAACAAGATCAAGGAGAAGCCGATGTCCGCCGAAAGCCTCGCTGTGCAGCGCCATGATCCCTTTGCAGTCTACGACCCCGAAATCCTGGTGGTGTCCGACCCGATCGAGATCGATGCGCCCGCGATGCTGGTGTGGAAAATCCTGACCGATATGCCGCGCTATGGCGAGTGGAATCCCTTCTGCGTCTGGGCGGAATCGACGCTCGAAATGGGCGCGCCGGTGTATATGCGGCTGGTCAACTATGCCAATCCGGGCAGTCTTGCGCCCAATTGCGAATATGTCTGCGCGTTCGAGCCGGGACGCCTGCTGTCGTGGGAACTGCCCGACAATGAAGCCTGGCCCTATCCGGCGCGACGGGACCAGATGATCGAGGAACTGGGACCGGAAAAATGCCGTTACCAGTCGACCGACGCCTTCACCGGACCCAATGGCATCCATGTCATGCGATTCTGCGGCCCGTGGGTGACGCGCGCCTTCAATGATACGGCCAAGGCGCTCAAAGCACGCGCGGAAGCGATGCACCGGGGCGAACTGCGCTGAAAACCCGCATGAAGAAAAGGCGCCGCGATCTGCTCGCGGCGCCTTTCTGCTTTCTTCCATTCGCGCCTCAATCCGATCCGAAGCGGTAGCGGATCTGGAAACCGGCCATCCGTGGCTCATTGTAGATGACAGTGCTGAAGCCCGTCGATCCGTCGAGGCTGGATGCGGTATTGCTGACCTTGAAGGTCGAGTTGGTGAGGTTGGTGACGAACGCGCGCAGGTCGATGTTGGTGCCGCCCACACCGTTCCAGTCGATCGACGCATTGAACAGGTCATAGGCGTCGACATAGCCGCCGGGCTGCGCCGAAGGCAGGGTGGTCACTGCCGTCCAGTTCTTGTCCGCATGGCTGTAGCTGCCCGAAAGGACCAGCGTGCCGATGCCGCCCTCCAGTTCGTGCGAATAGCGCGCGTTGATTGCGAACTGGTTCTTCGGAATGAAGGGGAAGGGCGAGCAGCTGAGATCGATCGTGGTGTTGGGCGCGTTTATGCCCCGCGGGATCGTCACCGGGCCGGTGCAGGTCTGACGCACGCCATTGCCCGCCCCGGTGGGCGGGTCGGGCGGCAGGACCAGCTGATAGTCGAGATATTTGCCCTTGGTGTAGGAATAGCTGCCCGACAGTTCAAAGCCGGGGAGGGGGCGTATCGCGCTTTCCAGCTCTATGCCGCGTACCCGCGCCGTGCCCGCATTATAGGTGATCGCGCCCTGATCCAGCCCGGTCGTGTTGCAATAGGGGTTGGCGGCATTGGGACAGCCATTGGGGAAATTGTCGCCTGCGGCGCGCTGGATACCGTCATAGTCGAGCTGATAGGCGGCGACGTTCATGCGGACGGGAACAGTGCCCAGATGGAAGTCGGTCTTCGCGCCGACTTCGTAACTGGTCACATATTCCGGCGCGAAGGTCAGTCCTGAGGGGCGCACGCCCGCATAGTTGAAGCCGCCCGCCTTGTAGCCCCGCGTGATCTTTCCATAGAGCAGCGCGTTGCGCATCTGATAATCGAGGCCGGCGGTCCAGGTCGTCTTCTTGTAGGTCGCACCGGCCGACGCCACCGGGATGACGACATAATTGGCTGCGATGCGCGATCCGTCGAAGCGGTCGTTGGTGTAGCGGATGCCGCCGGTCAGCTTCAGCCCGTCCAATGGCTCGGAAAATGCTCCGAAGTCGAGCGATGCTTGAGCGTAGGCCGCCTTGCTCTTGGTGACCACGGAGAAGAAGCCGCCGCCGAAACCGGCAGCGTTGTAACTGCCGGTTGATTGCAGTCCTTCAGGCTTGTTCTTGGAATAGAAGAGA
>NZ_JBHIWJ010000002.1:0-129360 GCF_041987595.1 Sphingobium sp.
CGCGTCCACGGCGATGGCGCGCTGAATCGGTCCCCCGGCCGGATTTTCGGTGAGATCCGGCGCCGTGGGCTGCTCGCTCTGCTGGATCAGCGGCGGTGACAGTGTCGAAGGCGGCTGCGCGGCCGCGAGCGCCGGCAGCGCGGCGAGGACAAGGAGCATGAAGCGTTCCTGCGAAAAAAGCGGCGAAGCCGGGGCGCGCCACGGTCGGCGCGCCCCGGTCAGTTGTTCAGCGGCTCAGGTTGAGCGCGCCCGTCAGCGTGTTCACCGTGTTGCTGACCGTTCCCGTTACCGGCGCGAGCAGTCCGCCTGGGGCAGCGGTGGCGGCGGCTCCGGCGCCGGCCGTTGCCGTCGTCCCGGCCGTTGCCGTCGTCCCGGCGCTTGCGCCCAGGGGCGAAAGGGCGCTGCCGGTTACGCCCTGCACGGTGGAGGTGACGCCGGTGCCGACCGTCTCCACGGCGGATGTCACGGGAGCGAGAAGGCCCGTGGCGCTGCCCGAGCCAGTGGGGCTGATGCCGTTGGGCAGCAGGTTGGCATTCACCAACGCCGGGTCGCCGCTGCCCAGAAGCTGGTTGCCGCCGAGCGCGACATTCAGCAGATTGTCGGCAATGCCGCCGGTCTGGGAGGTGACGTTGGTCACGCGCACATCGGCTATGCCGTTGACGGTCGCCAGCGCCGTATTGCCGGCGTTGAGCACGCCGAGGCTGGCGAGAGTGCCGGTCGGCTGCGTATTGCCCAGCACGCCGGCGCCGATCGCGCCCGTCGTGCCGTCAAGCCCAGTGGTGACCGTCCGCCCACCGATGTCGATCGAGACGAGATCGCCTACGACGCCCTGCGCGCCCTGAAGGAGGAGGGTTCGCCCGGCGCCTGCATCCACCAGCACGGTGCCGGTATCGTTCAGGACCCGCGTGATCGTGCCGGTGACCGGCTGTGCGACGGGCAGCGCGGTGGCGACGGGGGTTGTCACATTGCCTTGACCGTCGGATACGCCCAGAACGGCATTGCCGGCGGTGGTCAGCACCGGCGAGACCTGCTGGAGGAGGCCCGCCGAGGTCGTTCCGCCAGTGCCGCCGGTGCCGGAACCGCCACCTCCCGTGCCGGAGCCGGTGCCGCCACTGCCCCCCGCTCCGCTGCCGCCGGTCGCGCCGCCGCCGCTGGTCGAACCGCCACCGGTGTCGGTGCCTGATCCGTTGCCCGAGCCGCCGCTGCCGCCACCGGCGCCGGGCGTACCCGATCCGACACTGGCGACGCGCAGGCCGCCGCTGCTCTCGCAGGCGCTCAACAGAAGGGCGAGGGTAGAACAGGCCGACAGGGCCAGCAGACTGCCGCAAGGTGATTTCCGGTCGAACGAAAACACAGGCTTTCTCCTAATTGTTTGGGCGCGCAGGTGCGCGGCAGGAGAGCTGCCCGGCGGCGGCAGGTGGGAAGGTCGCGCTATGATTTTGTAAAATAGGGCGCTTTTCCATCGAACCATGGTCCTTCGGCAGCCCCGCTACCTTGCCACCAAGGCCGGAGGCTTTGCGTCCCGGCGTCACCGCCGGTTTGCTATTATCGGGATCTTCCTGATCCTTCGCCCGTAACGGACGACAGAGAAAAACGTTCAATGGAACCGGTTGGGAATAAAAGAATAATGGTTAAGCCACAATTAGGCGGCGTCGACCAAATATATATGTCCAGACAGCTGAATTTCGATTCAAGCCCGCTGTTTTCAAGCGGCAGGACTGGGGCGATCTGACGGACGAAGAATGAGAAATGATCGCAGGTTTGCTGCCATCGAAGCGTGTCCCGACCATCCCGCCCAAGGCCAGCTGTCCTGAATCCGTTGCCTGCGACTTTCGCCGCCGTAATCGCATCAAGCAGCCTTGCCTGCAAAGATATTTGGAGCGATCCATGGCGGCTGGTCCGACCGGGGTGTGGACATTGAGCTTTCGGTTGTCCGCTCAGGGGGCGCCTCGGTCGCGACAAGGGAGACCTGCGGAACTTTGTCCGATTTCGCATTGCGCGCTCGCAGGTTGCAGCAGGTTCATAACGCGTTCCAACTGCGGGCGCCAGATCCAATAGTTGAAATATGGATCAAAGATTGATATATGAAATATATTCAGGAGTTTTGTGATGTTGGACAAACGAACTATCGTCATTTCGGGCGCTGCCAGAGGGCTGGGCGCAGCCTTCGCGTGGGCCTGCGCCGAAGCAGGCGCGCGGGTGATCCTTGCGGACCTGAACGAGCAGACGGGGCGAGAAACCGAACAGTCGCTGCTGGACGCAGGGCATGATGTTGTTTTCTTCCCGGTCGATGTCGCCGACGTCCAGTCGGTCGACGGCTTGTGCCGGGCGGTTGCAAGCCGCTTTGGAGCCATTGACGGGCTGCTCAATAACGCTGCACTTGCAACCGGCATCGGCGGCAAGGCCTTCGACGAAATCGACATCGAAACCTGGGACCGGGTCATGGCAATCAATGTCCGGGGAACATGGCTGATGACCAAGGGATTTGCGCCGTTGTTGCGGGCCTCTTCAAAGGGCGGCCGCGTCGTCAATCTGGCTTCCGACACGGCGCTTTGGGGCGCGCCGCGACTGCTGCACTATGTGGCCAGCAAGGGTGCGGTCATCAGCATGACCCGGTCTTTGTCGCGCGAACTGGGTGTCGACGGAATTACGGTGAACGCTCTGGCGCCGGGGTTGGTGCGGGTGGAAGCGACCGACTATGTGCCGCAGGAACGCAAGGATCTGTATGTCAGCGGGGCTGCGATCCAGCGTCCGCAAGTGCCGGCGGATACGGTCGGTGCCGCCGTTTTCCTGCTGAGCGATTCGGCCGCCTTCATTTCGGGGCAGATTTTGCCCATCAACGGGGGCTTCATTTCGGCCTGAAATGATCCGGTAAGCTGCTGGGAATGTGAGATAGTTCCTGGCGTCGCCAGGCGAGGCGGCTTCGACCATCAATGAAACCCGATTGACACAGGGCAGCTTTGCAAGCATGCTTCATTTATGAACTATCAGTTCATATATAAATCAACAAAAGGGGTGTGGTAATGATGGTGAAAGGATCGAGCATTCGTTGGATGGGTGGTGTCGCTGTAGCGGCTTTGTTCGCCGCGCCGGCCCACGCGCAGGAGACTGCCGCCGACCAGGGCGGTCTGGGCGAGATCGTCGTGACCGCGCAAAAGCGTCAGGAAAGCTCCCAGAAGACGGCCGCCGCGCTGGAAGTCTATACGCCCGATCAGCTGCGCAAGACCGGTGTGACCGACGTGTCGGGCCTCACCACCGTTTCGCCCAGCCTTAACATCGGTGCCAGCAGCGGCGCGGCCTTCCTGTCGGTGCGTGGCGTCGCCAGCCGCGACTTCACCGAAATCGGTGACTCCGCCATCGCCGTCAGCATCGACGACCAGTATCTTCAGCGTCCGACCGGCATCAATGCCAGCTTTTACGATCTGGAGCGGATCGAAGTGCTGCGCGGCCCGCAGGGCACCCTTTATGGCCGCAACGCGACGGGCGGCGCGGTCAACATCATCTCGAAGAAGCCGGTCGATCATGAAGAGGGCTATGTCGCGATCGACGCGGGAAATTACGACACGATCAACGTGGACGGCGCGGTCAACATGCCCGTCACTGACGGCGTTGCCATGCGCGCATCCTTCGTCAGCCGCTATAATGAGGGATTCCGCGACAATGGTCCCGCCGGGCGTGGCGATAGCACCAATGTAAAGGGCGGCCGCCTTTCCCTTCTGCTGAAGCCGACCGATCGTATGAAGGTGCTGCTGAGCGCCGACTATATGGACATTGGTGGCACCGGCGCCGCCTATGACGGGGTGAAGCTGGTGACGGTCGGCGGCGTCGTCACGACCCGTCCCAAGACCGACGCTTATGACGCGACCCATTTTGACCTCAACACCCGCGGTGTCATGGATACGCAGAATCTGCGCCTGCTGGGTCGTGTCGATTATGATCTGGATTTTGCAACGCTGACCTATATCGGCGGCTTCGTCCGGCAGGATCTGTACAATCGCTGGGATAATGACGGGCAGGTCGACAAGTCATTCATCTATACCCGCGACGAACTGTCGAAGGATGTATCGCACGAACTGCGTATCGCGTCGAATAACAGCCGTGGCCTGATCTGGCAGGCGGGCGTCTATTATTTCAAGGAAGACCTGAAGCTCGCCAACTATTTCGACCTGGCACCGCTGGGCACGTCGATCAACGTGCGTGAATATCATTATGACGTCGACACCAAATCCTATGCCGCCTTCGGTCAGCTGTCCTACGACCTGACCGACAAGCTGCGCGCCTCGGCCGGCATCCGCTATACCAAGGATCAGAAGAGCCGCGTAGGCTACAGCTATGTCGGCAGCCTGACGCAGGATGTCACCGACGGCATTGCGGAGCGCACCTATGGAACCGACGACACCCATGCCTCATGGAAGAAGGTCACCTGGCATGGCGGCCTGGAATATCGCCTGACCAACGCCAACATGCTCTACGCGAAGGTCGACAGCGGCTACAAGTCGGGCGGCTTCAACAATTTCGGCCTTGGCGCCTATGATCCCGAAACGCTGATCGCCTATGAAGTCGGATCGAAGAACCGCTTCTTCAATGACGCCCTGCAATTCAACCTCAGTGGCTTCTACTACGACTATAAGGATCAGCAGGTGTCGCAGCTGGTCGGCGCGAACACCGTCGTCGTGAATGCGGGCAAGTCGCGCATCTGGGGTATCGAGCCGGAATTCATCGTCGCACCGACCCGCGACGACCGCATTGACCTGTCCGTGACCTATCTGAACGCGGAATTCACCGACCTCTGCACGGCGGTCGACGCATCGGGCATGTGCACCACCTCCTATGCCGGGAACACGCTGGTCCAGTCGCCCAAATGGTCGATCAACGGGGGCTACCAGCACAGCTTCCACGTGCTGGGCGGCGAACTGACGGCGCGGGCGCAGACGCAATATCGCTCGATGCAGTGGATGACCTTCCTCAACCGCGCGACCGAGCGGCAGGACGGCTATACCCGCACTGACCTCAGCCTCGAATACAAGCCCGACGGCACCGATCTGTCGATCCAGGCCTATGTCCGCAATCTGGAAAACAGCGTGGTGCTGACCGAGGCCGCTCAGAGCGGTCTCTATGGCGCGATCCGCAGCCAATATGCGCCGCCGCGCACCTATGGCGCGCGCCTGACCTTCCGCTGGTAAGACGGAGATGACGGGGCGCGCCGCTGGGGCGCCCCGTCATCGATGGTCCATCAAGAGGTTCTTCATGACCCGCTTCCTTCGTTCGGCATCCGCCCTCTCCCTTGTGCTCTTCGGGTCGCATATCGAGGCACAAGCGGCGCAACCCGTGCTGCAAAGCCGGGTTGCGCCAATCCTGACGGTGGATGGGCTGACATTCCGGGACCTCAATCGCAACGGCCGCCTCGATCCCTACGAGGACTGGCGGCTGGATGCGCAGGCGCGGGCGGACGACCTTACCGGACGCATGACGGTGGAGGAAAAGGCCGGGCTGATGATGTTCGCGTCGCTGTCGGGCTTTGCCGGTCCGGGTGGCGCCGTGATGGAGGCGCTGGCGCCACCGCCGCCAGGCGTGCTGAAATCGCCGGTCAATGTGGCGGGCGTGCCGGGATTCGACCGGGCGGACAAGCCATCCCCGCGCGCGCTGATCCTGGACAAGCATGTCCGCTGGCTGGCGACCGCGCCAGTAGGGTCGCCTGCGGACGCCGCGCGTTGGTCCAACGGTATTCAGGAACTGGCAGAGCAGGACCGGCTGGGTATTCCGGTTGTCGTTGGTTCCGACCCCATCCATACTACCAACCGTCTGCCGGGCGGCGAGCTGCCCCCGCCGGACCGGGTGAAGCCGGTGTCGAGCTGGCCCGACCAGATCGGTCTTGGCGCGATCGGCGACCCGACGCTGGTGGAGCGCTTTGGCCGCATTTCGGCGGCGGAATCCCGCGCCATGGGTTATCGCGTGGTAATCAATCCCATGGCCGATACCGTGACGGAGCCGCGCTGGAACCGCATTCCCGGCACTTTTGGCGAGGATGCCAATCTCAACGCCCGGCTGATCACCGCGTTCATCAGGGGGACGCAGGGCGAGCGCATCGGCAACGACAGCGTGCTGACGGTGGTGAAGCATTTTCCCGGAGACGGGCCGGTGGGCGGCGGGCTGGACCCGCATAATGTCTATGGCAAGCATTTCCGCTATCCGGCGGGCAAGCAGGAACTGCACCTGAAGCCGTTCGAAGCGGCGATCGCGGCCGGCACGGCGTCGATGATGACCGCCTATGGCGTGCCGGACGGTCTGGACCGGGTCGCCAGCAGCTTTTCGAAGGCGGTTGTGACCGACCTGCTGCGCGGGCGTCTGGGCTATGACGGCATCGTCGTCAGCGACTGGCTCCACGCCATGCCGTGGGGTGTCGAGCATCTGAGCAAGCAGGAACGGCAGGAGCGCATGGTCGCCGCCGGTGTCGACCAGTTCGGCGGGGAGCATGAACCTGGCTATATCGTCGCCTCGGTAAAGGCCGGGCGCACGGCGGAGGCGCGGATCGACCAGTCCGCGCGCCGGATCCTGAAGCCGATGTTCGAGCTGGGCCTTTTTGAAAATCCCTATGTCGACGTCGACCGGGCGGAGCGCATCGTCAAGGCGCCGGAGTTCCTGGCCGCCGCCCAGGAGGCGCAGCGCCGCGCCGTCGTGCTGCTAAAGAATGCGCGCGGCGCGCTGCCGCTGAAGGCTGGCGCCCGGGTGAAGCTGGAAGGGTTCGCCGCCACGCCGGCTGCTTTCGCCGGCCGCACCGTCGCGGACGCGCGGTCGGCCGACGCAATCATCGTTAAGGTCAACGCGCCCTACAGGATCAACAAGACCGGGCAGTCTTTCTTCAAGGGCACGCATGAAGGACCGCTGGTCTATGCCGGGGCCGAAAATGCGGGCGACCTTGCCCTCATCCGCCGCGCCATCGCCAGCAGGAAGCCGGTGATCGTGACGATGAGCATGGAGCGTCCCGCCGTCCTGTCCGAATTTCTGGGGAAGGTCGACGGCATGATCGCGACCTTCGGGTCCGACGACGCGGCGGTGGCTGACATCATTCTGGGCCGATTCAACCCCAGCGGCCGTCTGCCCTTCGATCTTCCCGTCGACGAGGCGTCGGTCGAAACCCAGAAGGAAGATGCGCCGCACGATTTTGCGCGCACGCTTTTCAGGCAAGGCTTCGGCCTTTCCTATTCCCCCATCAACAAGAACAAGAGGCATTAGTCCCCATGCAGAATATGACCGCCGTTATAGACGGTGATCCGGTCGCCAACGCCACCGCGCAGCAGTCCACTGTCGGAGACGTCATCGTCCGGCTGCTGGAACATTGGGGCATCACCCATGCCTTCGGCGTGATCAGCATCCACAATATGCCGATCCTCGATCCGCTGGGCGAAAGGGGCAATATCCGCTTCATCCCCGCGCGCGGCGAAGCGGGCGGGCTGAACATGGCCGACGCCCATGCGCGCGTCACGGGCAATCTGGGCGTCGCCTTCACCAGCACCGGGACGGCGGCGGGCAATGCCGCGGGCGCAATGGTGGAAGCGTTGACCGCCGGATCACCGGTGATGCACATTACCGGGCAGGTGAAGCTGGAGCATCTGGACCTCAACCGTGCCTATATCCATGAAGCGCCCGCGCAGATGGACATGTTGCGCGCGGTGTCGAAGGGTGCCTATCGCATCACCGCGCCGGATCAGCTGGTCGCGACGATGGTCGAGGCGGCGGAAAACGCGCTGTCAGCGCCGACCGGGCCGGTCAGCATCGAGATTCCGTGGGACGTGCAGGGCATGAAGATGGACCTGCCGGCTGAGCTGCCCGGCCTGTCGCCGCGGCGCCCCGCGCCTGCGGAGGCGGAGATCGATGCCCTGTTCGCGAAGCTGAAGGCGGCGCGCCGTCCGTTCCTGATGCTGGGCGGCGGTGCGCGCGGGGCCGAGGCGGAAGCGCGGGCGCTGGCCGATCTGGGTGTCGCTATCGTCACCACGACGCAGGGACGCGGCATCGTTCCTGAAACCCACGCCATGTCGCTGGGTGCGTTCAACTGCACGCCGCAGATCCAGCAACTGTACGACGACTGTGACCTGATGATCGTCGCGGGGTCGCGCCTGCGCGGTAATGAGACGTGGACCTACAAGTTGCGGCTGCCGCGCCCTCTGTCGGTGATCGACGTGGATGCGACCGCCAACGGCCGCACCTATGCAAACGACCAGTTCATCCATGGCGATGTGAAGGCGGTGCTGGCCGGGCTGGTCGCGCGGGCCCAACAAGGGCTGGAGATCGATGCGGCGCTGGCGAGCGACATCGCCACGGCGCGCGACGTGATGCAGGCTGCGCTGCGCGGCGGGCTGGGCGCTTATGACGCGCTGGTCGATGCGCTTCAGGCGCGGATGCCCGCTGACGCGGCATGGGTGCGCGACGTCACCGTGTCCAACAGCACCTGGGGCAACCGCTACCTGCGCGTCGGCCATTCGCGGGCGGGCGTTCATGCGGTGGGCGGCGGTATCGGCCAAGGCCTGCCGATGGGCATCGGGGCGGCGCTGGGCGCGGCGGGCGGCGCGGTCGTCCTGTCGGGCGACGGCGGTCTCAATCTTTGCCTTGGTGAACTGGCGACCATGGCCGAGGAACAGCCCAACATGATCCTCGTGCTGATGAACGATGCGGGCTATGGCGTCATCCGCAACATCCAGGACGTCGATTATGGCGGCCGCAAGCATTTCTCCAACATCCTCGTGCCCAATTTCGGCGGCATCGCGGCATCGCTGGGGCTGCGTCATGAAAAGGTGACGTCGGTCGAGGATTTTGGCGCGGCATTCGACCGGGCGAAGCTGGCCGGCGGCGCTGCCATCGTGGAGGTGGATATGATCGCCATCGGGCCCTACCCCGTCCGCTTTGCCGGTCCGCCCAAGCTGGAGCGCTGATCCATGGCCGAGCGTGAACCCATTCGCATCGCTTTCATCGGGGATGGCGGGATTTCGCGCTCGGTGCGCGAAACGCTGACCGACAGCGGCGTGCCCTTCGTCACCAGCGCGATCCTGTCGCATCAGTTGGATGGAGAAGTCATCGAACAGGGCGTCGACACGCTGGATAAGCTGCTCGACAGCAAACCGGATCTGGTGGTCGAATGTGCCGGGCATGGCGCCATATTGGCCTATGCTATGGACATATTGGCGGCGGGCGTGCCGCTGATGATCGTGTCGATCGGTTCGCTGGCGGACACTGCGCTGCTGGACCGGCTGCGCAAGGCGGCGGAGACCGGCAACAGCCGGATCATCCTGGCAGCGGGCGCGATGGCGGGGATCGACGCGCTGGCTGCGGCGAAGCTGGGCGGCCTCAGCCGGGTGGTATATCGCGGGCGCAAGCCTGCGCTGGCATGGCGCGGGACGCCCGCCGAAGCGCTGATCGACCTGGAATCGCTGGACGCGCCCAGGGTCTTCTATCAGGGCAGCGCGCGCGAGGCCGCGCTCGCCTATCCCAAAAACTCCAATGTCGCGGCAACCATCGCGCTGGCAGGGATCGGTTTCGACCGGACCGAGGTGGAACTGGTCGCCGACCCGACAATCGACAAGAATATCCACGAACTGATGTTCGAGGGCGAAGACGGACGTTTCGAGATCAATATCTGCGGCGCGCCGTCAAAGGCCAATCCCAAGACTTCTGCGCTGACCGCGCACAGCATCGCGCGACTGATCGCGGGCATGGCATCCCCCATCGTTATCTGAACGGACCGAAGCATATGACGGACTTTTCGCAGATCTTCGTTGGCGGCCAGTGGCGCGCGGGCGGCGGAGGCCTCGCCGACAGCATCGACCCGGCCGACGGATCGCTGGTCGCGCGCCATGGCGTGGCGAGCGTCGCGGATGTGGATGAGGCAGTGGCCGCCGGTCATCGAGCCGCAGCCGACGCGGAATGGCGGGGGATGCTTCCGCATGTTCGCGCGCGGTTGCTGCACCGGATCGGTGACGCGATCGAGGCGCAGGCGGAGGAGATCGCGGCGCTGCAAACCGCAGACACCGGCAAGACGCTGGGCGAGACGCGGGCGCTGGCGCTGTCGGCGGCGGGGACGTTCCGCTACACCGCCGCCGCGCTGGAGACGCTGGACGACGCGCTGACGACGCCGCGCGGACCCTTCATGACGATGTCGGTGCATGAACCGATCGGGGTGGTCGGCGCGATCACGCCATGGAATTCCCCTATCGCCAGCGACGCGCAAAAGGTCGCGCCCGCGCTGGCGGCGGGCAATGCCGTCATCCTGAAGCCGGCGGAATGGACTTCTCTGGTGTCCCTCAAATTCGCGCGGATCGTCGAAGCCGCGGGCTTGCCGGCAGGGCTGCTATCGGTGCTGCCCGGCCCGGGAGCGACCGTGGGGGACGCCATCGTGCGGCATCCGGGCGTGGGCAAGATTTCCTTCACCGGCGGTACGGTGACGGGCAAGCGGATCGCGGCCATTGCAGGCGAAAAGCTGATGCCGGTGTCGCTGGAACTGGGCGGCAAGTCGCCGACCATCGTCTTTCCCGACGCCGACATCGACCATGCGATCGCGGGCATCATGTTCGGCATCTTCAGTTCGAGCGGCCAGTCCTGCATCGCCGGGTCGCGCCTGTTCGTGCATCGGTCGATCCATGACGCGTTTCTGGCGCGGCTGGTCGAACGCACGCAGGCACTGCGCGTCGGGCGCGGCACCCAGTCGGGCACGCAGGTCGCGCCGCTGGTCCATTTCGCCCATCGCGATAAGGTCGCCGCCTATGTCGAGGCGGCTCAGGCGGACGGAGCGCGCATAATGTGCGGCGGCTCCGCGCCACGGGGTGCAGGCTATGATGACGGCGCCTATTATCTGCCGACGATCATCGCCGGTGCCGATCATGCCTCCGCCATCTGTCAGGAGGAGGTTTTCGGCCCGGTTCTGGTGGCCATCCCCTTCGATGACGAGGACCATCTTGTCGCGCAGGCCAATGACAGCGTCTATGGCCTTGCCTGCGGCATCTGGACCCGCGACTTCGCCCGCGCCTACGCCCTTGCGCGCCGGATCGCGGCGGGGACGGTGTGGATCAATACCTATAAGCAGTTCAGCATTTCAACCCCGTTCGGTGGGGTCAAGGAAAGTGGCATGGGCCGGGAAAAGGGCCGCGAGGGTATCCGCGCCTATATGCAGCAGAAAAGCCTTTATTGGGGCCTTGATCCCCAACCTTTGCCTTGGGCAAATGGCTGATCTGTTCTAAGAATAAACCTGTTTCATAGTCGAACAGGGAATTTGCAGGAATGGACTCTTCGGGCGCAGCATCGGGACTGGACGAGCGCTATATCGTTCCAGGGCTGCAAAGGGGGTTGCAGATGATGCAGACCTTCACCCGCGACCGGCAGCAGCAGACCGTGGCGGAAATGGCCAAGGCGGTGGGCATCACCCGCTCCACAGCCTTCCGAATTGTCTACACGCTGGAGGCGATGGGATTTCTGCGCCGCCTGCCGGACTCGCACCGCTATCACCTGGGCAGCCGGGTGCTGGAGCTGGGCTACAGCTTTCTGGCGGGCAAGGATCTGATCGAGATCGCCAATCCTGTGCTGAAGCGCCTTCGCGACGACACGCAGGCTTCCTCCCATCTGGCGGTGCGGGAGGGGCGGGACGTCGTCTATGTCGCGCGTTTTCAGGGCAATACCAGCCTGATCAGCGCAATGGCGGTGGGATCGCGCCTGCCCGCCCATGCGACCGCGCCGGGCCGGGTGATGCTGACGGGGCTGCCGCTGTCGGAAGTGGTCGCGCTGTACGAGGATTATGATTTCGAAACCTATACCCCCCAGACGCCCAAGAGCATGGGTGAGCTGGTGGGACTGGTCGAGCAGGACCGCCGCCATGGCAGCGTCGTGAGCTGGGGCTTTTATGAGCCCGATGTGGCGAGCGCTGCGGCGCCGGTCTTCAACGCCAGCGGCAAGATGGAGGCGGCGATCTCGGTCGCCTGCCCGATCAAGACCTATGACCGGGAGACGTTCGAGGGGCGGATCCGGCACAAGGTGGAGGAGGCGGCGCAGGAAATCTCCCGCGCGCTTGGCTACCGGGCCGATCAGGCGGCCTGATCGACCAGCGACTTCAGATTTTCAAGGAAGGTCAGCATGGAGGCCGCCGGATCGGCGGCCTTCTGATGCAGGACGGTGATGCCCCAATGTTCCAGCACTGCGTCCTGCACCGGGTCTTCGCGCGCTGTGAAGACGAAGGAAGCGGGGCGGTCGCGTTCCCGCCCGGAATCGCGCCATGTTTGCCATAATTTGTAGAGCGTCATGCGGATGTTGAGGTCCGACACGCTGTATCCGATGAACAGCAGGGTCCTGCCGAACGTGTCGGCCTTGAACTTGATGTCCAGCGGCGTCTCGGAAATCAATCGCTTGAAATAGTCGGTTTCAGCCAGCACCAGCGATTCATCGTCGTCGAAATCGCCATGGAACTTGACGATCTGGGGCAGGCCGTTGTCGGCATTGACGATGTCGCTGGTGTTGGCGACCTTCACGAATTCGCGCCCCGCCAGCCGATAGGCGGTTTCCAGATTATTGTCGTAATTGGTGGTGTAGATGATCGGGAAGTCGAGGCCGACGATCAGGTCGTGGATCCGCGATTCGCGCACCCGGTCGGCCGACACGCTCCAAGTCCGGTCCATCCAGCTGCGCAGCGGGCCGATGCTGCCATGTTTGAGCCGGTAATATTCGGCCAGCGTCTGATAGGTCCAGGCCGGCTTGTCGGCATGGGGCAGGTCCAGATCGACGCGCATATGGTCAATGAGTTCCGACCAGGACGGCAGGCCGACGCTCATGGAAACGCCTGCCCCGGCGAACAGGATCGCGCGGCGATCCTTGACCGCGCGAGCGAGCTTTTCCATGGTCGATATCATGCGAGCGCTTCCCGACATGCCGCGGTGCGTGCCGGGTAGGGCGACAGGCGGCTGAGCAGCAGGCAGGCCGCCACCATCGCCGCCGCGCCCGCCAGCATCGGCAGCTGGTAACCGCCCGTAAGGTCGCGGCCGAAGCCGAACAGCGGCGGTCCCGCGGAAGCGCCGATCAGGAAGATGGCGAGCAGATCCCCATAGATCGCCCCGAAGCAGCGCTGGCCGAAATAGCGGGAGATGAAGAGCGCGATGACATCGCTTTCAGCGCCGAAGCCGAGGCCGATGGTCAGCGCCACCAGCGTCAGCATAGCCGCAGACCGCGTGTCGCCGACAAGCGTCGCCAATATGAAGCCGGCCGCGGACAGGGCGAAAAAGGCGATTGCGACACGCGGCACGAAGAATCGGTCCGCCAGCGCGCCCACCAGCACCCGGCCGAAAATGGTCGACAGGCCGTAGGTAGAGGCCACCAGCGCGGCCTGCGTCGGGGGCAGGCCCCGGTCCAGCGCCAGCAGGGCGATGTGCGGCACAACGCCGGTCAGCGCCATCGACGCCAGAAGGATCGCGCTGCCCATCAGCCAGTAGCTGCCGGTGCGGCGCGTTTCGGCGAGGGACAGCCCCTCCGTCGCGAAGCCCTGCGCGGCGGGCGCGCTGTTGGGGTGGGAGAAGATCAGGTTGAGCAGCACGGGGATCAGCACCAGCCCCGCCATGCTGGCGAGCGCCGCCGGCCATGGCATGACGGTCAGCAGCTGTCCGACGATCAGCGGCACCAGCGTATAGCCCAGACCCAGACCGGCGGCGGCGATGCCGATCGCCAGGCCGCGTCGTTCCACGAACCAGCCGGTGATCAGCTTGGTATAGCTGATGCTCTGCGTGCCCACCGTCAGCGCCCCCCAGACGAAGGCGAGCGCATAGAGCATCGGCAGCGATCCGCCGACGCGGGCGAGCGCCAGGAAGCCCAGCGCCAACGCCGCCATCGCCGGGAACAGCACGGCCCTGACCCCCAGCCGGTCGATCAATTGGCCCGTATAGGGAGACGCCAGTACGCCTGCGATGTTGAAGAAGGTGAGGCTGAGCATGATGCCGCCGCGACTCCAGCCGAAGCTGTCGGCCAGATGCGGGGCGAATAGGCCAAGCGAACCGAAGATCATCGGCCCGGGACTGAAGGCGAGGCCCACCACCGCGGCCAGCAGGACGCGCCATCCGGGAAAGGCAAGGGAGGATTCAGCGCGACTCACGCGATCATATTCCGGGCCGCAGCTCATATGTCGAGTGTCCACGCAGCCGATCGCGCCGCCGAAACAGCCGTGAATTTACGCGCCCCATGCCGGCCTGCGTCACAGAGGCGATCAATCCCGAACCTTGCCACCATTTCATGCCTCAATGCTTCATATTTAGTTTGCTGTCTTATATCCGAACTATATGCAGCCGCTTGTCAAGCATGTCCTCCTGCCGGCAAGCGTCATTTTTCTGCAAAAATCCGTGTTGACGCTGGGTATCGATGCGGCATAGGATCATTTTTGACACAGCGTTTCATATATAAAGCGAGGGTAGCGTGTCGGATTTCAATCCGTTTCTGATTTTGCCGACCGTCGATCCCAGCAAGGGCGGCGGCCGCTATATCGAAGATCCCAAGGCTGTGGAGAACATCGTCTTCCAGACCCGGGCCGGCGCCCTCACTGATTTCGAGGACCGGTTTGCCGATCAGTTGATGGCTGTGTTCGCGGACGGTCATGAGGAACTCGACGCGGTCGCATCCGCGCTGAACGCGGCGGGCAGCGCGGATGCGCAGGGTGCGGCGTGGACGACCCAAAGCCTGTGCGCGACGCTCGCCATGCTGGGCGGCGCCCTGTTCGCAACCGTGGAAGAAGAGGTGACCCATGGCTAAGGAGCAGATCATCCCATCCGCCGAGCAGCGGCTGAACAGCGGTCTTCGCAACCTATGGTATCCGGTCGCGGCGAGCTGGGCCGTGGCAAAGGCGCCCGTCGGGTTGATCCGGCTGGGCGAGCGGGTGCTGTTGTGGCGAGACGCTGAGGGGCGGGTCCATGCGGTGGACGATCGCTGCCCGCATCGCGGCGCGCGCCTGTCCATGGGCTGGAATCTGGGTGAACGGGTCGCCTGCTGGTATCATGGTGTGGAAGTGAATGGCGCAGGGCAGATGGCCCGCGTGCCCGCGCTTGCAAAATGCGGGATCGAAGGGCGCAAGTTCAATCACAGCTATCCCGTGATCGAAAAGGCGGGCGCGATTTTCCTTTGGTTTGGCGACAGGGATGTGGAACCCACGCCGCTCGTCCTGCCCGAGGAGATCGACAGCGAACAATGGGGACAGGTCCTGTGCACCGCGCACTGGAACTGCAATTACCGCTATGCCGCCGAAAATGTGATGGACCCGATGCATGGCGCCTATCTGCATGCCGTGTCCCACTCCATGGCGGAGGGCGACAAGACCGCGACGATGCAGGCGCGCGCCACCGATCATGGCTTCATCTTCGAAAAGACCAACCAGACGGGTGTGAATTTCGATTGGACCGAATTTGGCGACACCGGCACCCACTGGCAGCGCCTGTCCATTCCCTATCGCAAGTCGGCGGGGCCGGGCGGTTCCTTCAGCATCGTCGGCATGGTCGTGCCGGTCGATGAAACCAGTTGCCGCGTATTCTTCTGGCGCTGCCGCAAGGTGCAGGGCTGGCAGCGCGATGCCTGGCATTTCCTCTATCGCGCACGACTGGAGCGGCTGCACTGGGACGTGCTGGAACAGGACCGGCTGATCCTGGAAGGGATGAAGGACGATGCCCGCGATCATGAGGCGCTATATGCCCATGACGCCGGGCTGGTCCGTCTGCGCCGGCTGATGCAGGCGGAAGCGAAGCGGCAGGTGGAGGCGCTGACCGCCAAAGCCGAAGCGCTGGCCTGATGTCCGTGCCGGGACTTGCGCGGGGCATCGCCCTGTTGCGCCTGTTCCGGCGCGACCGCAGGATGTTGTCCCCCGCCGACATCGCTTCGGAACTGCATCTGCCCCGATCGACCGTCCACCGCCTGCTGGGGGAGCTGATGGAACTGGGGCTGGTGCGGCGTGAGTGCGACGGCCGCTATGTGCTGGACAGCGGCGTGTTGACGCTGGGCTTTGAATATCTGGCCTCGAACGATCTGGTGACGCTGTCCGCGCCCTTGCTGGAGGGACTGCGCGACCGGACCAACTGGTCCACCCATCTGGCGGTGCGGCAGGGGCAGCGCGCCGTCTATCTCAGCCGCTATCCGGCGCGCGCGGCGGTGACGCGCAACGTCGTGGTCGGCACGTCGCTGCCGGCGCATGCCACGGTGATGGGCCGGGTGCTGCTGGCGGACCTGGAACCGGCGGAGTTGCAGGCTCTTTATCCCCGTGGTGTGCCCGCCCACGAGGGCGCGGCCGATGACGGGCCGCCGTCGCTGGCGCAGTTGCAGCAGCGCATCGCCGTCGACCGGGAACGCGGCCACGCGGCGGAGGAGGGGTATTTCGAGAGCGGCGTCGTCGCGATCGCCGCGCCGGTTCGCGACATGTCGCTCAAGACCGTGGCCGCGATCAACGCCATCCATGTCGGCGCGGCGGTGGAGGATATGGCGGCCATGACATCGGCCGTGGTCGAAACCGCCGAAGCCATTTCCAGACTTTTGGGCGCGCCGGGCAGGATGCCGGCGCTGCCCCGTGCCCTTGAAGGAGAAATAGCGTGACGATTACGGGCGTCGACGCCGTGCTGTTCGGTGTCGAGGATGTGGAGGCGGCAGAGCGTTTCCTCAACGACTGGGGTGTTTCGCCCATGGGGATGCAGGACGGCTTCGTCCGGTTCCAGACCCGCGATGGCACGCAGGTCGACGTGGCGCGGCTGGATGATCCGCGCCTACCCCCTGCCATGCAGGAAGGATCCACGTTGCGTCAGGTAATCTGGGGGGTCGAAAAGGCGGCCGATCTGGATGCGCTGGCGGAGCGGCTGGGCGACGATGCGGTGCGGACGGAAGATGGCCTGACCATCGCCGATCCCAACGGACTGTCTCACGCCTTCCGCGTCAGCCGCCGTGTGCCGGTGGTCGCGGACCCACAGGATGTGAACGGTCCTGGCCTCGCCCGCCGCGTCGATGCGCGTTCGCAGATCTACGAGCGCGCCGTCCCCATTTCGGTGGGGCATGTCGTGCTGTTCGTCGACGATCTGGATGCCAGCCTGTCCTTCTTCCTCGACCGGCTGGGCTTCGTGGTCAGCGACAGCTACCCCGGACATGCCGCCTTTCTGCGCGCGCGCACGCCGGGCAGTCATCATGACGCCTTCATTCTGCGTCGCCCCGGCAATCCCGGCCTCAACCATGTCGCCTTCACCGTCAGCAATATTCACGAAGTTTTCGGCGGCGGGCTGGCCATGAGCCGAAAGGGTTGGGAAACCGACATCGGGCCAGGTCGGCATCCGATCTCTTCGGCCTATTTCTGGTATTTCAAGAGTCCGTTCGGCGCTTCGCTCGAATATTATGCCGATGATGATTATTGCACGGAGGCATGGGAACCGCGCGAATATGAACGCCGGCCCGAGTTGTTCGCCGAGTGGGCGATTGCAGGTGGCATAGACGGCAATAGCCGTCGACAGGCCCGTGCCGCCTGACCTTCTTTTCGCGATTGCAGGAGTATCGCCATGACCGACGCCGCGGCCCCCGAACGGCCCAACAGCATCATTCCGGAAGGCAAGACGCTGGAACAGTGGATCGACAGCCGCCTTGCCCGTTATGAAACGCGCAAGCTGGACTGGAACGCACTGAAATTTCAGGCCGATTTTGACCCCAAATACAAACGCGCGCAAATGCGCTATGTCGGCACCGGCGCGACCGGCGTTGCGTCCGACACCAACACTGTCGCGGCCGAGCATTTCACCTTTTCGACCATGGTGCTGCCCGCCGGCTGCGAAGGGCCGCTGCACCTGCATGACGATGTCGAGGAAGTCTTCTTCATCCTTAAGGGCAACAAGGTGAAGCTGATGTTCGAGAGCGAGGGGCAATATTATGAAACCTATGTGCGCGAGCGCGATCTGGTTTCCGTGCCCGCCGGCATTTATCGCGGCCTTGTCAACGAAGGGATTGAAGAGGCGCTGATGATCGTATGTCTGGGTACCAACGTGCCGGAAACGCCGACCTATCCGCCGGATCATCCGCTCTCCCAGATCAAGCGTCCCAAGCCTGCCGCCGTCAAGGGCTGATGACGGCCTATCTGGAGCCGCCGCTGCGCTCCGCCGATCTGGGCGGGCGAGTGCAGGCATGGCGGGAGGCGGGGGAAGGTTCCGCCCTGCCGCTGGTGTTGCTGCACGGCATCGGTTCCAATGCGCGGGCATGGGCGGGGCAGTTCGCGGCCTTCGCGCCGGAACGCCGCGTGGTGGCGTGGAATGCACCGGGCTATGCGGGCAGCGATCCGATCGCGCCCGCATGGCCCGCGCCCGCCGATTATGCCGATGCGCTGGGCGTGCTGCTCGACCATCTGGATGTCGGGCGCTGCGTGCTGGTGGGCCAGTCGCTGGGCGCGGTGATGGCGACGGCCTTTGCCCTGTCGGCGCCGGAGCGGGTGGCGGCGCTGGCGCTGACCAGCCCTGCCAGCGGCTATGGGGTACCGGTGGGCGGGGTCTTGCCGGATGGCGTGGCAAAGCGGATCGCGGATGTGGAGGCGCTCGGCCCGCAGGGTCTGGCCGACGCCCGCTATGCCCGGCTGCTGGCGTCGGGCGCCTGTCAGGAGGCGCATGCCATCGTCCGGCGGGCGATGGCGGAAGTCGTTCCTCACGGCTATGCGCAGGCCGTGCGGCTGCTCGCCGGGGCCGATCTGCCGCAGGCGGTGATGGGACTTCAGGTGCCGGTCATGGTCCTGTGCGGTAGCGCGGACGTCGTGACCCCGCCGGAAAGCTGCGCGCGGATCGCGGCGGGAACGCCGGGCATGCGGTTCGACATCATCGAAGGGGGTGGCCATGCGGTGGCGACCGAGCGGCCGGAGGTCTTCAACCAGTTGTTGCGGCGCTTCATCATGGAGGCGGAAAAAGGATAATATGGAACTGAAGCTTGCAGATCGGGTCGCCGTCGTTACGGGCGGATCGTCGGGGATCGGGCTGGAGACGGTGCGCCTGCTGCTGGCGGAGGGCGTGCATGTGATCAGCTGCGCCCGGCGGCAGGAAGGGCTGGATCAGGCCCGCGATGCGCTTGCCGCGCAGGGCGTGGACGTCGGGCGGCTGGTTTCGCAGGCCTGCGATGTGCTGGAGGAAGCATCCGTGGCGCGGCTTGCCGACATGGTGGGCGACCGGTTCGGCCGCGCGGACATTCTGGTGAACAATGCGGGGCAGGCGCGGCTGAGCACGTTCGCCTCCACCTTGGACGCGGAGTGGGAGGCCGAACTCAACCTCAAATTTTTCAGCGTGATTCGGCCCACTCGCGCCTTTCTGCCGTTGCTCAAGGTCAGTGATGCGGCGTCGATCGTCGTCGTCAACTCGTTACTGGCGCGTCAGCCGGAGCCGCATATGGTCTGCACCTCCGCCGCCCGGGCGGGCGTGCAGAATCTCGTGAAATCGCTCAGTGTCGAACTGGCGCCGGCGGTGCGGGTCAACGCGATCCTGCTGGGTACGGTCAATAGCGGGCAATGGGAGCGGCGGTTCAGGGAACGCGCGAAGCCGGGCCAGTCGCTGGATGAGTGGCTGGCCGAACTGGCGCAGGAAAAGCAGATCCCGCTGGGCCGTTTCGGCAAGCCGGAAGAGGCGGCGGCAGCCATCGTCTTCCTGTCCTCTCCCGCCGCCGGTTTCATCACCGGCGCGGCGCTGGAGGTGGCGGGCGGCGTCTCGCGCTTCGCATGATGCACCGTCGCGTCCTCATCGCGGCCATGGCGCTGCTGCTGATGGGCGCCAGCGCCCCGCCGGAGCCGTTCGTCTATCTGCTCCCCGCGCCCAAGGAAGCGATCCCTTTCGCGCCCTTTTTGCTGGCGGAGGCCGAAGGCAGCTACGCCCGCGAGGGGTTGGCCGTCCGCTTCGAACAGGTCGCGGGGGGCGGCTTCAAGGTCGGCGAGGCGCTGGGGCAGGGCAGGGGCGATGCGGGCGGCGCGCTGGGCGATACGGCGACGATTCTGCGCGGGCGGGGCGTGCCGGTGCAAGGCATCGCGCTTCTCGGCCGACACAGTTTTCTCACATGGATGGGCGTGAAGGAACTCTCCATCGACGGCGGCGCGTTGCGCGGCCAGTCCATCGGTGTGCCGTCGAAACAGGACGTGACCTATTATGCGCTGAAGGCGCTGCTGCATCAGGTCGGCCTGACGCCAGAGGATGTGACCGTGGTGGTCGCGGCGCCCGATGCGCTGGTCGCGGCCATGGCGCGTGGCGAGATCAGGGCGATGGTGGGTACGGTCGACTGGGGCGTTCGGGCGGAGCGAGCCGGCATCGCGCTCGATTACCGGCCGATGGACGCCTATTATCCTGCCATGGCGCAGGCGGTGATGGCCTCTGACGCGGCGATCGCCGGCCGGCCGCGGCTTCTGGCGCGCTTCGCTCAGGCGACCCTGCGCGCCCTGCATGGGATGGCGCGCCATCCCGACCGCGCCGCCCGGCGCTATGCCGCTCTGGTGCCCCGGTCAGGCTATAGCGAGGCGGAAGTCGCGCGCATCTTCACCCTGATGGCGCGCCATATCTACGGCAAGGGGGCCGGTCCGTTCGACGCCCTGACCATGGAGCGCGCCGCGCAGGCCGCCGTCGCGGAAGGGTTGCTTCCTCCCGGCACAGCAGCGGAAGGCAGCTTCACCAACCGGCTGGTGTCGCGCTGATCCCTTGGGGGCGACGCCGTTGCGCCTTATGATGGGGCCGGAAGCCGGACCGGCTCGACGGGGCGGCATATGATTCCGGCGGAAGGAGGATGTGTGGCGCAGGAGATCAAGGTAGGTCTGGTGGGTTTCGGACTGGGCGGGCAGGCTTTTCACGCGCCCTATGTCACGGCCACCCCGGGCATGACGCTGAGCGCTGTCGTTTCCAGCGATTCCGCGAAGGTTCATCGACGCTATCCGGACGTAATCGTCGTGCCGACGATAGAAGCGCTGCTTGGCTTGCCCGACATTGATCTGGTGGTCGTTTCCAGTCCTGACGCTTTTCACGCCGAACATGCTCTGGCCGCCATCTGCAAGGGCAGGCATGTCGTCGTGGACAAGCCCTTCGCCGCCACTCTGGCGGAGGCGGAACGGGTCGGTCGGGCAGCCGATCAGGCCGGCACGATGCTGACGATTTTTCACAACCGGCGCTGGGATGCCGATTTTCTTACGCTGCGGCGGATCATGGGAGAGGGGCTGCTCGGCGACATCGTCCAGTTCGAGAGCCATTTCGACCGGTGGCGGCCGACCGCCTCCACGCTCTGGAAAGATGCACGGGCGGGCGGCGTGTGGTTCGATCTTGGTCCGCATCTGGTCGATCAGGCGCTCTGCCTGTTCGGCATGCCCGAGGCGGTCTATGTCGACATCGCCGCCTTCCGTCCCGACGCGCCCGCGCCGGACTATTTTCACGCCATCCTTCATTATCCCGGGCGCCGGGCGATCCTGCACGCCGGCAAGCAGGTCGCCGACCACCGGCTGCGCTTCGCGGTCCATGGCACGGCGGGAAGCTGGATCAAGCAGGGCGTCGATCCGCAGGAGGCGGCGGCGCTCGCAGGCGGTGCGCCCAACAGCGCGGGGTGGGGCAGTGATCCGCTGAGCGGCACCTTCACCGCGGCGGGCCAGCCTGACATCGCCCGGAACATAGCCAATGAAAGGGGCGATTACGGACGCTTCTGGAAGGACGTTGCCGCAGCGATCCGGGGCGAAGGGCGCAACCCGGTGCCGCACGGCGAGGCCATCAATGTCATGCGCATATTGGACGCGGGGCTGACCAGCGCGAAGACCGGGCGAAGGGTGACGCTGGAGCATTGACAAAGCAGGGGGCATCACCTGCTGGCTTGGAAAAATGCGGAAGGCCAAGGACAGGCAGGGCCTGATCCGATCCAGCCTGATCGATCAGGCTCCAGGCATCCGCCATCAGCGAAGCCAAACCCGATAGCTGTAGGGAATGTGACAAGCGAAGGGCAATTTCCCAGCTTATCGATTCCGAACGGGACAGTCGCCTGCGGGCCTTTCGGGGAAGCTGGAGCGATTTCCAAGCAAACGGAATCGATGGCTGAATCTCAGATACAGCAAGACTCATCTTTCGGCGGACAGCGCATGAATAGGCAACAATGCCGCGCCCAAAGTTATCGGCGAGCCATGGAGGCTGGATATCTGCACGGGCGGTCGACGCTTATGGACCGTCGTTACGAGATCGGCACGATGAAGGCGTTCGGATAGCCCCTGAAGAATGGCGGGTGGCAACGTGCCAGCCAGCACGATGGCGCCCGGATCGAGCCAGGCGAAGGCAGTATTGCATACAGCCTCCAGTTGCCCGGCCGCCCGAGCCAGCCAAGCTTCGATCGTCGGCGCCTGATCTGCGGCCCCAAAGTCGATGTCGGCAACGGATGACAGGTTGCAGCCTGCATTGCGGAGCATCGCGAGCAGATCCAGCGGACTGGGGCGAGGCATATGTCCGGGAAACAGGCAACCGATCTCACCGGCCACGCCATATTGTCCGCGCACCAGCCGCCCATCGACGATGACCCCGGCGCCGATCCCGAAGCCCAGCAACAGCACGACGATGGTACTGAAATCCCGCAGCAGGTTTCCCAGATAATATTCGGCGATGGCGGCAGCATTGGCGTCATTCTCGATCCACAGCGGCCAGCCCATTTCGGCGGTGAGAATGTCGCGCAGCGGTGCATCGCGCCAGTTTGGCAGCACGTCGACCACGCTCCACCGGTCGCCCGTCGGCGACAAAGACGGTCCCGGCACGGCCACGCCAAGTCCCAGCATGCGCCGCCCCAACAGACCATGACGATCAACCAGTTCATGAGTGATCCGCCGGACCTTGCGCGCGAAGCCATGGGGATCGATCGGCTCGACCGCTTCATGATGGGTGGCGATCGTGGTGCCGGTGAAGTCGACCACGGAGATGTCGAGAAAACCCTCGTGCGCCGTCGCGCCGACCGCATAGCCGCCATGACCCGCCAGTCGCAGGGGGATGGCGGGGCGCCCGCGCCCTTGCGCTTCCGCCCCCGGCACTTCCTCCACCAACTCCAGGCTGAGCAGGTCGCGCGACAGGCGGGTGAGCGCTGTCCCGCTGATTTCCAGCACGGCCGCGAGCGCCGAGCGGGACAGCGGGCCGGACTTGCGCAGCATATGGAGGATGCGCCGCTGATCCTTGTCCAAGCCGGGAAACTGCATGGGGCCGCTTTCTCTTCCGATAATGCGACGACCCGGTAGGCGCCATTATTTATTTTCACAACAATAATTAAAAATGTCACATGCTGTCCGCAGGGAGCGCCCGATTGTTTAGAAAAGGGGCTTTCCATGATCAGGACCATGCTTGCCACTGGCACCGCTGTTGCGGCGCTTTGTGCCACCACCACCGTTCGGGCGCAGGATCCCGCGCCCGCCGCCGAGAGCGCCGAAGCACCCGCCGGCGCTTCCAGCGACATCATCGTCACCGGGTCGACCCGCGCGCAGCGGCGCTTCGACGTCTCCTATGCGATCAACACCATTTCGCCCGAGGATGTGGAGAAAATCGCCCCGGTGAACTTCGCCGACCTGATCGGTCAGCTGCCCGGCTTCCAGACCGAAATCACCGGGGGCGAGGTGCAGAACATCTACCGCATCCGCGGCCTTCCCAATGATGGCGGCTTCGTCAGCTTCCAGCAGGACGGCCTGCCGCTGTTCCATGAGAATGACGGCGTGTTTTTCCGCGGCGACGCGATCCTCAAGCAGGATCTGATGACCGACCATGTGGAGGTCGTTCGCGGCGGCCCGGCGCCGGTCTATGCCAGCTATTCGGGCGCGATCATCAACGCCATCACCGTGACCGGCAGCGACGTGGCCCGCGGCAAGGCACAGCTGACGCTCGGCGACACCGGCCTTTACCGCCTCGACGCCTATCAGGCTGGTCCGTTGGGCAAGGATACTTATTATGCCATTGGCGGCTTTCTGCGGTACCATGACGGCTATCGCGACAATGGCTTCCCCAATGACAAGGGCGGCCAGATCCGCGCCAATATCAAACATGATTTCGACAATGGATCGGTCAAGTTCAACCTGAACTATGTGAACGACCATAATGTCTTCTACCTGCCGATCCCGACCGCCGATCCGCGCGATCCCAGCGTCTCGCTCGACAGATATATCGACTATTTCGACGGCACGATGAACTCGCCGGCGCTGCGCAACGTCAACCTCATGTATCGCGATGGCACCGGCCGGATCCAGAGCCGCACCAGCGACCTTTCCGATGGCCGTCACATGCAGATGGTCAATTTTGGCGCGCAATATGACGGCGAGTTCGGTGACTGGCTGGTTTCGGCGAAGGCGGGCTACACGCAGGGCAAACTGGATTTCACCGCTTTCTATTCGACCACCAATCCGGCGGATGGCGCAATCTTCGCTTCCAGCTATCTCGGCCGGGCGACCGCGGCCTTTGGCGCCGTCAATCGGCTCGGCTATGTTTTCGCCGGCACCAACAGCGTCTATGATCCCGCGACAGCCTCAGGCCTTGTCATGCAGGGTCAGTATCGCGACATCCACTCGAAATTTTATTCAGGGCAGGCCAATCTTTCGGTCGCCCGGAAGTTCGAGACCGGTATCGGCAGCCATGATCTGAAGCTTGGTCTTTATGCCAGCCTCTATGGCGAGGACAGCCGCACCCTCTATCAAAATTATCTGATCGAAGTGGCGGGCAAGCCGCGCACGCTCGATCTGGTCGCCTATAATGCCGCCGGGATGGAGATAGGCCGCGTCACCGACAATGGCGTGCTCAACTATGCCGCGACGCTCAACCAGGGGGATAGCGACGCCAAGATGTTCGCTCTCTATGCCAACGACACCTGGGAGATTGTCCCCGGCGTGCGGATCGACGCGGGTATCCGGCATGAGCGTTACAGTTACGAGGGCTGGGCGGCTGTGACCGAGCAGGCCAATCTGGGCGATGCGACCACTCTGGCCGACGACGCCACCCGCGCCTTTACCGGGACGATCATCAACCAGAAACTGAAGCCGCACGTCACCAACTGGACGGTCGGCGCCAATTACGACTTCAGCAATCATGTCGGCATCTACGGCCGCGCCTCGCATCTGGAAACGCCACCCAACGTCCAGACGGTGATGAGCATCAACCCGACGATCATCACTACCGTCGCGGACCAGTTCGAGGCGGGTCTGAAGCTCGCATCGGGCCGCTCCTACCTCTACGTCACCGGCTTCTACACCAATTTCGATCCGCTGAACGCCAGCTTCCTCGCTTATGATCCGACCACGGGCCGCAATGACGTCAACGTGCCTTTCATTGGCGAAGCGCAGGTCAAGGGCGTGGAGTTCGACGGCAAGCTGGCGCTCAATGACTGGTTCTCGCTCAACGGCGCGCTCACCATCAGTGATCCCAAATACAAGAATTTCCAAAGCGCGACCGGTGCCGATCCGGAACAGGCCGAGGGCAACCAGATCGTCCGCCAGCCCAAAATCTACGGCAATATCCGCCCCAGCTTCGACTTCCGCACCAACGATACGGATATCTCTGTCTATGGCCGCTACACGTACATGGGCAAACGCTTCGTCGATCTCTACAACAACACAGCCCTGCCTGCCTATGGCACGGTGGGCGCGGGCGTGACGGCGCGCCGGGGCAACTGGCAGATGCAGATTGTGGGCGATAACCTTTTCAACGCCCATGGCCTGACCGAAGGCAATACCCGCACCGACTCGCTTGCCGGGCAAGGCAGTGCGGAGGCGATCTATGGCCGCCCCATCTTCGGCCGCAATGTCCGCTTTGTCATCAGCAAGAGCTGGTGATGCGGCAGACGGTGGCAAGGATGATCGTCGCGGCGGCGGCGGCGCTCGCACCCGCTGCCTCTTCGGCGGTTGTGACACGATCTGTTCCGGCTTCGGCGGGGGCGGCGCGCGACAGGGTGGCGGAGGCGCTGTCGCAGCGCCTCTTCCCGCTGCTGGATGCGGTGGGGCATGATGCGGCGGCCCTCGCCCAGGTGAGGGCGCGCGCTGCGTCCCTGCTGGAGGCCCGGCAGGTCCGGCGCGCGGCCTGCGGACCCGACCTCCTTTGCGCCGCGCAGGCGCTGGTCTGGACTCCGGCGGAGGTCGAGGCGATGGCCAGCGCCGCCGCAACGTTGAGTGGCATTCCGGGGCCGGACGACGGCGCCGCTGCGCAGATGCGACGGGAAATCGAGGGCATCGACGTTATCCTGCGCAGCTATGGGCTGGGACAGGTGCCGCCCTATCCCCAGATCGACGGCGCCGGCGCCATCGATCCGCAGGAGCGGCAGGCGCGGCTGCAAGCCGCTGACTGGCTGTCGCGCACGCTGCGCCGGGGATCGGCGCAGGCGCTTGACCCCAGCATCGACTATGCGCTGGCGCTGCTGGATGTCAGCGACCGCACCGATGCGATCGGCTATGAACCGCTGACCGGGGGCGCGAATGCGGCGGCGATGGCGCGGGCGAAGACGCTGGACTGGGGCCGCTACCGGTTCAGCGCCATGATCGTCACCGGCGTCGGGCCGGAGGTCGAGGGAATGGCGCTCAGCCCCTATGGCAAATATCATCTGCGTCTGGCCGCCAACCGCTTCGCGCAGGGGGATATGCCCTTCATCATCTTGACCGGCGGGCGCGCCCATCCGCGCGCGACCCGCTTTGCCGAGGCGGAAGAGATGCGCAGGGCGCTGATCGAGCGCTATGGCGTGCCGCCCGAGGCGATCGTCGTCGAACCTTATGCGCGGCATACGACCACCAATTTGCGCAATGCCTCCCGGTTGTTGATCGCGATGGGCGCGCCGCTCGACCATGACGCGCTGATCGTCTGCAATCCACAGCAAAGCGGGATGATCGAAAGCGTCCAGTTCATGAAGCGCAATTCCGATGAGCTTGGCTATCAGCCCGGCAAGATCGGCCGCCGCCTGTCGCCGACGGAACTGGCCTTCCGGCCTGCCCTCGCTTCGCAGCGCGTCGATCCGCGCGATCCGCTCGACCCCTGAATCCGGAGCTTTCTGATGCGTTTCCTTGTTCTTGCCTCGCTTTTCGCGCTGCTGCCCACCACCGCTTACGGGTGGGGCGGCACCGCCCATGCGGTGATCGACCGCGCTGCGATAGAGGCGATACCGCAGGATGGCCCCGTCTTCCTGCGCGCCTATGTCGACTATATCGCCGCTTCCGCCTCACTGCCGGACAGCTGGCGCGGGGCTTCGGAGAATTTCTCGAAGATTGAGGAGGATCCCAATCATGGCTGGTTCCGCGAGCAGTTCGCCTTCCTGAAGCCCATTCCGCGCTCGCGCTACGAATTCGTCATCGCACTCTACAAACATCATCAGGCGATCAGGGACAGCGATCCCGCGACTGCCGCGCGGACAAATGTTCGCTGGACCGGCACACTGCCCTACGCAGCGATCGAGGCGTATGACCGGCTGGTGGTTTGCATGCGCGCGGTGCGCCAAGCGCGGGCCGGGGGCGGCGATGCTTCGGTCCCCGAACGGCATTGCGCCTTCGATACCATTCGTCTGGGCCATTATATCGGCGATGGCGCGCAGCCGATGCATGATTCGGTCCATTCCGACGGCTGGCGGGGCGACAATCCCAAGGGCTATACCCGCGACACCAGCGTCCACGGCCGGTTCGAGGGCGCGTTCGTCGACGGCATGAAGCTGAGCGTGGCAGACATTGCGCCGCGCATCGGCCCCCCCGGCCATCGCAGCGGCGACATGTTCGATGCCGTGCTCGCCTTTCTCGACGAGGCGGGGGACAAGGTGGAGGAGGTTTACCGCCTCGAACAGCGGAACGGCTTTGCCGATTTCGCCGATCGGGACGTGCGCGCGCTGGTTTATGAGCGCACGGCGGCGGGCGCTTCGATGCTGCGCGACATGCTTTGCCGGGCCTGGGCGGAAAGTGCCCTGGCACCGGTCCGGGCGGCGCCTTCGCCGCTCGATTTCGCCAATCCGCGCTTCAATCCCGAAACCGGCTCCGCCCCCGACTGACGCCGCCTTTGCAGCAGGACAAGCAGGCGGGCATGCCCCGTATGGCTGAGGTCGAAGTGGCGCAGCAGCAGGATCGCGGCAAGGCTGCCGGCGAGCGGGATGCCAAGCCCCAGGCCGATCATTCCGCCCTCCACCACGGCCGCCTGCGTCTTGCCCGGAGCATAGCCCAGCCCTCCCAGCGTCCAGCCGATCAGGCTGGTGGAGGCGGCCCCGCTTGCCTTCACCAAGACGAGATAGAAGGCGAACAGACCGGCTTCAAACCGTCTGCCGTGGCGCCATTCCACCAGATCGACCGCATCGGCGAGAAGCCCCCAAGGCAGCATGAAGACGCTGGCAAGGCCCACTCCGATGACCGCGGCGCAGAGGGCGAGCGCGGCTGGGCAGGACAGGCAGAGGAGGAAGGCGACAAGGCCGATCGCGCTCACCCCATGCCCCATGGCGAGCAGCGCGCTTTTGCTGAACCGGCCGGTCATCCCGGTCCACAGGATCACCCCCGCAAATTGGCCGACCGTCAGCGCCAGCAGCAGGGTGGCGACCAATTCCGGTCGATGGACGACATAGCTGCCGATATAGAGCAGCATCCGCCCGAAAGCCGGCGCAGCAAAGCCGGTCAGCAGGGCGAGCAGGCCCATGGCGATGACCACCGGATCGCGCAGCGGTACGTCGATGCCGTCCTGCCCCATGGCGCGCGGCGCCATTCCGGCGCCGCTGCCCGACGTCCATGCGCACAACAGCATGGTGACGGCAAAGAGGCCGCCCGCGACGAGGCCGGTGAGGGCCAACCGATCGAACGCCTGTTCGCTGCCGGCCTGCTGGACCAGCGGCATCAGCCAGGTCGCGACGATCAACGCGCTGCTAGTGCTGAAAAACAGCCGATAGCCCGACACGCGCCCACGCGCGCGGCTGTCGCTCGTCACCTGCGTCATCAGCGCATTGTGCGGTACGTCGATGACGGCATAGGCGCCGCGAAAGACCAGCAGCGCAGCAGCCAGCATCACGACATCATGCGCGCCCAGTGCGGGCATTGCATAGAGCAGGGCGAAGGCGACGGCGCAAGGCGTGGCGGCGGCCGCCACCATCCAGCGATAACCCTTGCCCGACTGCGTCAGACGGATGACCAGCCGAGCAGCGATCAGATCGAAGACGAGATCGCCGCAGAGCGCCGCCAGCATCAGCCACCCCGCCGTCGCGCCGCCCAGCTTCAGTACGTCGGTCAGCAGGAACAGCACCGTCAGGTCGGCGCCGCCGAAGATCAGCGCCTTGCCGAAATTGCCGGAGGCATAGGCCAGCATCCGGCCTTCCGCCCGTTTCTGGATCAACTGGACTTCCCCTTTGCGGCCGCGTGGGCTGTTACGGGCCGCGCTGCGCTTAGGTGCCTATTTTTTCAATTGTGCGACAAAGGCGTGACCTGAGTCGGGTCGAATTCTCAACTCGCGGCGCCTCGCGAATGTCGTCGATCTGCGCGGGCGGATGCGTGGTGCTGAAGTGCGCATAGTCCAGCACCAGCAGTTCATGGAAGCGGTCGCGCAGCCGTGTCAGCGTTGCCGGGGCGCGCGGACAGGGACATGCACAAGCGGGCGTCAACCCAGCCCGGCGCTCTTGAGCCTGGGAGCGGCGCTGGAGCCGCGCGCGATAAGTTTCCCGGCCAAAACGACCTTGCGAGCCGCCGCTTGGGGATATTCAATCCGGTCGGACAGCATGGCCATGGCGGTGCGGCCGATCTCCTCGACCGGCTGTTCGATCACCGTGATGCCCCCGCCAACCAGATCCATCCAGCCATCATTGTCGAAGCCGGCCAGCGCGACATCCTGCGGCACGGACCGCCCGCTCTCGTGTACCGCCCGCATGACTGCCATCAGCATGACGCCGTTGCTGGCGATCAGCGCGGTCGGCGGGTCGGCGCGCTCCAGTAACGCGGTTACGGCGCGTTCCGCTTCGCCCGGTCCATGTTCGACCGCCACCGCCTCCGCCGCCATGCCGAGTGCGGCCGCAGCCTGTTCGAAACCGGCGCGCCGCTCCGTTCCGGTAGAGCTTGCCGCGCCGAACAGTCCGGCGATCCGTCGATGCCCCTTGCCGTGCAGATGCTCGACCAGCATGGCCGCCATGGCGCCATTGTCGAGCAGAACCCGATCCTGCGTCGACCCCGGCGTGGCGCGGTCGATCAGCACCACGGGGAAATCCAGTTTCATCCGCGCAGTCCGCTCCACGCCTCCGCGCGTTGGCGCCAGGATCACGCCAGTTACCCGCTCTTCCTGCATCAATTGCAGATACATGGCCTCCTTGGCGGGGTCTTCGTCGGTGTTGCACAGGATCACCCGCATGCCGCGCGCATAGGCAATGTTCTCCACCGTCCGCGAAACGGCGGTGAAGAAAGGGTTTCGAATGTCGGCCACGATCAGGCCGATGGTGTTGCTGTGCTTTGAACGCAGGCGCCGGGCTGCCAGATTGGGCCGGTATCCGGTCGATTTGACCGCCGCCAGTACCCGGTCGCGCATGGTCGGATCGACGGAGCGCCCCGCCAGCACCCGCGACACAGTGGCGGGCGATACCTCGGCGACTCGCGCAACATCCTTGATCCCGACGCTCATGGGAAAATCGTTTTCCTCATCCCCTTGCTCAACGAAACGAATATCGTCGAATTCCTGGGCGTTTTGCAAGCCTCTTGACAAAATGATGAGAAAACGTTTTCTTAAAGACGAGAGAGGAAGCCTGAGAGCCATGATCGCCGAACCCCCGAACGCGTTGCGCCATGAAGACCTGATCCGGATCGACGCTCATGCGTCGGGCAAGGAGGACGCGATCCTGCAAGCGGGCCAGTTGCTGGTCGCGGCGGGGTGCGTCGCGCCTGGCTACGAACAGAGCATGATCCGGCGGGAGGCGGTGGCGAACACCTATCTGGGTTCCGGCGTCGCCATCCCGCATGGGCTGGGCGAGGATAAGGGGTTGGTCCGCCGAGACGGCATCGTCGTGCTTCAAGTGCGCGAGGGGGTTGAGTGGAATCCCGGCCAGCGCGCCCATCTGGTGGTTGGCATTGCCGCCGGTTCCGACAGCCATATCGCGATCCTGCGCCGCCTTACGCGTCTGATACAGGATGAAGCGCGACTGGAAACTTTGCTTGTCGCCGACGATCCGGCCGCAATAGCTGCCGCCCTCCATCAGGACAGCGCCGCGGGCGAAGCCCGGCCCGCCGCGGAGGATCTGGTCGAAAGGGTCGAATGGACGGTGGACTATCCGGCGGGTCTGCACGCCCGCCCGGCATCGGCCTGGGGCGAAGCGGCCAAGGCCGGGGCCACTCCCTTGCGGGTCCGTCATGGCGAGGACGTGGCCGACCCGCGCAGCCTGGTCTCGCTGCTGCAACTTGGGTTGAAGGCGGGCGATCGCGTCAGCATTTCTGCGGGCACCCGCCCGGCGCTGGATCAGTTCATGCGGACCGTGACCAGCCTCACTGCCCGCGAAAAGGCCGATGCCGCGCGCGCCGCCGAAAAGGCCAAGGCGCCGGTGCGCGGCTGGAAGCCCATCGGCAATCCCGTCATGATCGCGGGCGCCGCCGCCAGCCCCGGCCTTGCCATCGGGCCGGTTCATGTGCTGGCCGCGGCCGAACTGGACGTGCCCGACCAGCCGGTCGACCTCGTCACGGGGGGCGCGCTGCTCAATGACGCGCTGCTCCGCACCAGAGCGCAGATGAAGGCGCTGATCGACGACACCACCCGCCGTCTGGGCGCCGCCGATGCGGCCATTTTCGCGGCGCAGGCCGGACTGCTCGATGATACCGATCTGATCACGCTCACCTGCCAGTTGATGGTCGAGGGCCATGGCGTTGCCTGGTCCTGGCATCAGGCGATCGATCGCATGGCAGGACAGCTTTCCGCGCTGGGCAATCCAGTGCTGGCTGCACGCGCCGCCGATTTGCACGATGTCGGCCGGCGCGTGTTAGCCCAGATCGACCCCGGCCTGAGCGTCGGAACCCTGGCGGACCTGCCGGAGGAGCCTTGCGTCCTAGTGGCGGCGGACCTCTCGCCCTCCGACACGGCGACGCTCGACATCAGCCGGGTGGCGGGCATCGCCACGGCGCTGGGCGGCCCGACCTCGCACAGCGCCATTCTGGCGCGCACCCTGGGCCTGCCTTCGGTGGTCGCAGGCGGCGCCGACCTGCTCTCGCTCGCCGCAGGCGCTATGGCTATTGTCGACGGCGACAGCGGGCGCGTCTGGCTTAATCCTTCGGCGGAGGACATCGCCTCGGCCCGCGACTGGATCGAGGACATTGCCGCCAGGCGCGCCGCTGAGGAAGCCGAACGCTCCAACCCCGCACAGACGATCGACGGCCGAGGGGTGGCCATCGGCGCCAACGTCAACCGCCCCGACCAGGTGCCCTTCGGCCTGTCTCAAGGCGGGGAGGGCGTCGGCCTGATGCGTACCGAATTTCTCTTCCTCGAGCGCGGCGACAGTCCCAGCGAGGAGGAGCAGTTCGCCATTTATCGCGACATGATCGAAGCGCTGGGCGACCGCCCGCTGATCGTCCGCGCCCTCGACATCGGAGGCGACAAGCAGCTGCCGCATCTCGATCTGCCCAAGGAGGAAAATCCCTTCCTTGGCGTGCGCGGCGCCCGGCTGCTGCTGCGCCGTCCCGACCTGCTGGACCCGCAACTGCGTGCCCTCTATCGCGCCGCGAAAATTGGCGGCGACCTTTCGATCATGTTCCCGATGATTACCTCGGCCTCTGAACTCACAGCCTTGCGCGAACGCTGCGACAGGATCCGGGCGGAACTGGATGCGCCGCCCGTTCCCGTCGGCATCATGATCGAGGTTCCAGCTGCTGCGGTGCAAGCCCATACACTGGCCGCCCATGCCGATTTCTTCTCGATCGGGACCAACGATCTTACCCAATATGCGCTCGCCATCGACCGCCAGAACCCGGAACTGGCGAGCGAGGCCGACAGCCTGCATCCCGCCGTCCTCCGCCTGATCGCGATGACGGTAGAGGGCGCGCGCAGGCATGACCGCTGGGTCGGCGTCTGCGGCGGCATTGCGGGCGATCCGTTCGGCGCGGCGCTGTTGACCGGCCTCGGAGTCAGCGAACTCTCCATGACCCCGCGCGACATACCCGCCGTGAAGGCGCGCATCCGTGCCAGCCGCCTTGACGATCTTCAGTCACTCGCCGCCCGCGCTCTGGATGCGACAAGTGCCGCCGAGGTTCGTGCGCTGGATGGGGAGGGTGCGTGATGGCGATCGTCACCTTGACTCTCAATCCGGCGATCGACCAGACCGTCACGCTGGACCGCCTCATCTCCGGCACCGTCCACCGCGCCCGCTCCGTGCGGCAGGATGCGGGCGGCAAGGGGATCAATGTTGCCAGCTGCCTCGCCGACTGGGGCATTGCCGTCACGGCCATGGGCCTGCTGGGTGCCGAGAATGCCGCGCCCTTCGACGCGCTGTTCGCCGCAAAGCCCATTGTCGACCGCTGCCAGCGTCACCCCGGCAGCACGCGCGTCAATCTGAAGCTGGTTGATGACCTTGGCACCACCGACATCAACATGGATGGCGCCCCGGCGATGGCCGCGAGCGTGGAAAATCTCGTCGCGACGCTCGAAGGGGAAGCCGCCCCCGGCGACCTCATTATCCTGTCCGGCAGCCTGCCGCCCGGATGCCCATCCGACATCTACGCCCGGCTCACCACCGCATTGCGCGCAAAAGGCGCCACCATCCTGCTCGACACCAGCGGTCCGGCTCTGTGTCATGCGCTGAACGGCGATACGCTGCCAAACATCCTGAAGCCCAACGCCCATGAACTGGCCGAATGGCATGGGGCCCCGTTGGACACCCCACGACAACTCCTCGAAGTCGCCCGCTCGCTGATGGACCGCGGCGTAGACCTCATCGCGGTCTCCATGGGCGAGCAAGGTGCGCTGTTTCTGACTTGCCAGGAAGCGCTGCTCGCCCGCCTGACGGTAGAGCATGTCGAAAGCACGGTAGGCGCAGGCGACGCCATGGTCGCGGGCCTCGCCTCCGCGCTGGCTGAAGGCGCCGGGCTGGAGCGCACCGCCCGCCTGTCCACCGCCTTCGCCGTCGGCAAATTGGGCCAGGCAGGTCCCCATCTGCCCGAAAAAGCCAGAATCGAGGCACTCGCTGCCCAAGTGGCAACCGAAGCCTTCACAGGAGAGAAGCAATGAGCAGGATCTTCGCGGTCGTGGAGGCCGGCGAGTCCGGCGTCACCGGCGTCCTTGCCGGTGAAGCGCTGCGCAAGGCCGCCCGCGCCGAGGGCCGCGCCATCGAAATCGAGCTGCGCACCGCGCAAGGCATTGTCAATCCGCTGCCGGAGGATGCTGATGGCGACCTCCTTTTCGTCACCCCGGAAGGGGCCGGCGACATATTCGAGACGCGCCCTCATCGCCGCCTGACGCTGGAGGCCGTGCTGGCGGACCCCGCCGCCGCTCTGGCCGGGTCGGGGCAGGGGAACCGGCTGCTCGCTCCGCCCCGCATCATCGCCATTACCTCATGCCCGACCGGGATTGCCCATACCTTCATGGCGGCCGAGGGTCTGACCGAAGGCGCCCGCCAGCTTGGCTACACGATCCGGGTCGAAACCCAGGGCTCGGTCGGTGCAGGAACCCCCCTGACGGCGGAGGAAATCGCCGCGGCCGACATCGTCCTGATCGCGTCCGACCGCGAAGTTGATCGCAGTCGCTTCGCGGGCAAGCGCGTCTTCGCCTCCAGCACCAAGCCCGCCATCACCGGCGGCGCCAGGCTGATCGAACGCGCCCTTGCCGAAGCGAAGCTTCAGGGCGCCCCCGTGACCGACACCACTCCCGCGGCCAGGGAACGCGCCAGCCCTTACAAGCACCTGATGACCGGCGTGTCCTTCATGCTGCCCTTCGTCGTGGCGGGCGGGCTGATGATCGCGCTTGCCTTCGCTCTGGGCGGCATTCACGCCAATGAGGACTCGGCCGCCGGCACGTTGGCCCACGCTCTGTTCGAAATCGGTGCCAAGGGCGGCTTCGCCCTGATCGTTCCGGCGCTGGCGGGCTACATCGCCTTCTCCATAGCCGACCGCCCCGGCATCGCGCCCGGCATGATCGGCGGGATGCTTGCCGCGAACCTTGGCGCCGGCTTCCTGGGGGGCATCGCGGCAGGCTTCATCGCCGGCTATGGTGTGGATGGCCTTAACCGTCTGATCCGGCTGCCCAAGAATCTGCAAGGCGTGAAACCCGTCCTCATCCTGCCGTTGCTGGGCAGCCTGCTCACAGGGTTGTTGATGATCTACGCGGTCGGCGCGCCGGTCGCCATGGCGCTCACCTTCCTCACCGAATGGCTGCGCGCCATGCAGGGATCGAGTGCGTTGTTGCTGGGGCTGATCCTTGGCGCGATGATGGCCTTCGACATGGGCGGCCCGGTCAACAAGGCGAGCTATGCCTTCTCCGTCGGTCTGATCGCCAGTCAGGTCTATACGCCAATGGCCGCCACCATGGCCGCGGGCATGACCCCGCCGCTCGCCGTGGCGCTCGCCACCCGCCTGTTCCGCAACCGCTTCACAGCGGAGGAGCGCGAGGCAGGCGCTGCCGCCGCCGTGCTCGGCCTGGCCTTCGTAACGGAGGGCGCCATTCCCTTTGCCGCGCGTGATCCGCTGCGCATCATCCCGGCGCTGATGGCAGGCTCGGCCACCGCAGGCGCGATCTCCATGGCTTTGGGCGTGGAACTGAAAGTGCCCCATGGCGGCCTGTTCGTCCTGCCCATTCCCGGCGCCGTAAGCCATGTCGTCGTCTATGCCGGAGCCATTCTGGCCGGAACGCTGGTGAGCGCGCTGCTGGTGGGATTGTTGAAGCGTCCCGCGACGAAGGCAGCAGCCTGACGCGAGGCGCGTCGCATAAAAGGAGAGGTTTCCATGGGCATCAAGATGGGCGCCGCCTGCCTGGCGAGCGTCATGGCCTTTGCCGCGCCTGCCGCATCGGCGCAGGACAAGGCGGTCGCCGACGAGACGCTGCCGACCGCCCGATCAAACGCAACGGATGCGGGCTCGACGTCCTGGCAGCCGCTGGCGGGACAAGGGGTGACATTGTCCCTGGGTTACACCGGCGAGGCGGCGACCAATGTTTCGGGTGGCCTTCATCCTGACGCGGCTCATGCCGGCCAGATATATGTGGGTGCCGATCTGGATCTCGACCGGATGTTCGGCATCGGTGGCGGCGCGTTGCATGTCGCCGTGACCAACCGTCACGGCCACAATCTCGCTGCCATGGCGATAGGCAACAATACCTCGGTGCAGGAAATCTACGGCACGCAAAATACCCACCTCGCCATCCTGACCTGGCAGCAGACCTTGCTCGACGGGCGGCTGGATATCGAGGTAGGGCGCAGCCAGGCGAACATCCATTTCCTCAACTCGCCGCTCTATTGCCATTTCCAGACCAACTCCGCCTGCGGCAATCCAACCTTCGTCTTCAAGAACAGCAATTTCACCTATTTCCCGGCGTCGAGCTGGATGGCCCATGCGAAGGTGCATTTTACACCGAAGGTGATGCTGCATGCGGGGGTCTATGAAGTGAATCCCGACCGCAAGCGCGCGAGCGACCATGGTTTCAACTTCAGCACCAGAAACGCGACCGGGGTCATCGTACCGTGGGAATTGAGCTATGGCACCGATTTTTCCAATGATCGCCTGCCCCGGCACTATATATTGGGCGGCTGGATCGATCGCGGCGATTATGCCGATCCCCTGCGCGACGACCGGGGCGGGATCGCGATCCTGACGAAGCGGCCGGCCGCCACCCGGCACGGGCGGTCCGGTCTCTATTTCCGGTTCGATCAGATGCTCACCCGTCCCGATCCCGCGTCCGAACGGGGGCTCAGCCTCTTCGGCGTCGCTATGGCGAACCTGTCCGGCCGGGTCGAGGAAAGCCGCTATCTGGGCCTCGGCATCGTGCAGACCGGAACCTTCGCAGGCCGCGACACGGACACGATCGGCTTCGCCATCAACGACCAGCGCTTCAGCGACCTGGCGATGCAGCGGATGAATGCCGCGCGTGTCGCGGCGGGAGGCCGGGCCGACATTCGCCGTCACCAATATATGATGGAACTGGCCTATGGGCTTCAGCTCAGTCCGGCGATCCGCCTGTCGCCCAACGTGCAATATATTCTCCACCCCGACCAGACAGGTGCGCCTGACCGCACGAAGAACATCAGGAATGCCTTCATCCTTGGGTTCAAGTTCACGGTGGATGCCATAAAGCTGCCGGGGCGGTAGGATGTGACGCCTGGTTCAGGAATATTCGGTGACCTTGGCCGGTCCACCGCCATGCATCAACCTTCATTCGGGGAAGGAGCCGATGGAAAGCCGTGCCCGCGCGCGCCCGTTTCGATGCCGCATGATCCACGTCTTCCCCGGCCACGATGAAGTGCCTGGTGTCCGAAGTCCGGGTCAGGCGACGCCAAGCGGACGAAGCGTGAAGGCGCTGCGTTCAGCGAGGTCGTTGATGGCGGCAAGATAGGTTTGGAAATGGTCGCTCGCACGGTGGGCGGCGACTGCCCCGGCATTTTCGTAGAGTTCGTCGAGCACGAACCGGCCAGGTTCCGCGTCGTCGGTCCAGAGATCGTAGCGCAGATTGCCGGGCTCGGCGCGTGAAGGTGCGAGCATCGAGTCCAGCAGGTCGCGAAGCGCGTCGGCCTTGCCGGGCCGGGCGGTAAGGATCGCGACGATCTTGATCGGGTCTGTCATGGCGGTGGCTCCAGGCTGATGGGAATGGACGGTGCGCCTGCGCAGCGCCCCGCCGGTCATCCAGGTTCTCATGCTGTCAGGCGCGCGTCGAGTCCGAAGCAAGCCCGGTGCCCGCGTCCGAGAACCGGCATTCGACGCCTTAACCGCCATGAGGCCGCCGACCCATCATGTCGCAGCCAAAATGCGGATGGAGCAGGTTGGACGATGCGTGGAAATCGTCGTTTCGTTTGCCGTAACGCGTCGCACCAGCGCGATACCGCTTGAGTTTGCTGAAAGCGACGCTCGACGGGATTCCGGTATCGCGCATGATTGGCGGCACCGCGCCGTCGGGTGCCTGACCAGCGGCGGGCAGGCACGGTCGCGTCTCGATCAAAGGGAAACAACCTCTCCCCCTTCAGGCGCAGGGCGATCGGAGGAGGGGCGGGAATGAACGGCCTTCGTCAGATCCCCGACTGCTCGACGATCTGCGATCCCGTCGCGAACCAGGCGCCGGGCTGTTCTGCCAGCCATTGCACCAGCGCGTCGAATGCATCCATGCGATAGGGCAGGCCCATGATATAGGGCGTCAGGTGCATGGGCATCATCCGTCCGCCATGGCTCTGCGCCTCTTCGGCAAGCCAGCGATAGGCATCCTGCATCTGCACCGCATAGCTGTCGACCGACTGCTGCTGCACATTTATGATCTGCCGATCCGACAACTCGTGATTGAGCGGCATGTTGACGATGCCGCCCGCCGGGGTGTCGAACCGCACCGGCAGTTCGTCATGCACCCAGTCGCACATATAGGAGAGGCTGGCTTCGGCGAGCAGGCGAGGCGTCGCGAAGCTCTGCGATCGGGCTATTGAGAGCCAGCCCCTGGGCCGCTGGCCGCTTGCCTGCTCGATCATCGCAAGCGAGCGGGCGATGACAAGCCGTTCTTCATCCTCGGCCAGGCTGCTGTCGATGGTGCCGTTCATGTCGGTCGAATGGGCGATGATCTCATGCCCGCCCGCGACGATATCGGCGACAAGCTGGGGATAGCGTTCCGCGACCGCGCCGTTGCAGGCGACGCTGATACGGGCACCCACCTTCTCGAAGGCATCAAGCAGGCGGTAGAAGCCGACCCGAGTGCCATATTCGCGCGCCGTATAGTGGCGATAGTCGGGATAGGCGGTCTGCATGTGGCCCGGTGCGCGAAAGGGCCGGTCGGCGGGCAGGATGGGAAACCATTCCAGACTTATCACCGGCCAGATCGCGACCGACTTACCGTCCGGCCAGACGATCGGCGGGCGCTCGAAGAAGTGCGACCAGGCATAGAGGTCATGATCCATTCCCTGCGCGCGGCGAGGATAGGTGAGATAGGATGGGTCCAAACTCATATGGCGGTTCCCTGCGTCTGGGCGCGATAGGCGTCGACAATCTCTCCGGCCCGGGCGATCCAGGCCCGACCGTCGGCGGCGATATGGCGCAGCACTTCCTCGAACGGACCGATGCGGTGCGGCTGGCCGATCAGATAGCTGTGCAGAGGAATGCACATGACCGTTCCTGACCTTTCGCCTTCCCTTGCCAGCCGCTCATATTGGCGGATCAGCGTGTCGGCATAGTCGCGCGGGCTCATGTTATAGACGAAGAAGCCATAATGATCGTTGACTTCCAGACTGTAGGGAATGGCGGTCAGTTGGCCGCTCTTTACCTTCACCGGCGTCGGCTGGTCGTCATGATAGAGGTCGCAGGTATAATCCAGCCCATATTCGGCGAGCAGGTCGAGCGTGCGCGGGGTGTGGGTGAGGGCGGGCGCGAGCCAGCCGCGAATGCGCTGGCCGGTGGCGCGCTCCACCGTGGCGATGCTGTCCTGGATGATGGCGCGTTCCTGGACCTCGTCCATGCCGTAGCTGTAGCGGGTGTTGTAGATGCCGTGGCTGAAAAACTCCCAGCCGCGCTGACGGGCATCCTCGACCACTTCGGGGATATGGTCGCACAACGCTACCGACAGGCTGACAGATCCTGGGAAGCCGTGGCGCGTCATCACATCGGCCATGCGCCAGTGGCTTACGCGGTTGGCATGGTCGCGATGGCTGTAGCCCACGACATCGGGATGTGGCCGCGCCCAGCTTTTGCGCATCGGATTGGCAGGCGGGTCCAGCTCGTAAAATTCAAGGTTCGGCGCGACCCAGACCGCGACGCTTTTGCCTTCGGGCCAAACGAGTTTCGGTCTGCCTCTATAACGCTGGAAATCGTAAAGGCCGGGATCAGCTGCACCCTCCTGCATCAGCGCGCCTCCAGCCAGTCGATCACCGCCTGCACCGGTTCCACATCGGCATATTTGATGGCGAGGTCGGTCAGGTTCGCGAAATGATAGCTTTCATGCTTGTCGGCGCAGGTTTCGATCGGAACGATGGTGCGAAAGCCGTACGACAGAGCATCGACGGCCGTCGCGCGAACGCACCCCGACGTGCTGCCGCCGGTAACGACCACCGTGTCGACCTTGTGCCAGCGCAGATAGCTGTTGAGCGGCGTTTCGAAAAAGGCCGATGGCATCCTTTTGGTATATTGCAGGTCGTTGATATCAATCTCGCAGCGTGGATCGAACGCGTGGCGTTCGCTGCCATATTTGATGTTCTGGAGCGAATCCGGCGTATCGGTGCGCGTGCCCCAGATGCCGGCATCTCCAGCGTCCTCCTTATAGGCGACGCGGCTCCAGATCACCGGCATGCCCTTCTGCCGCGCGAGGCGGGAGATGCTGTTGGTATAGTCGATCTGGCGCGGGTCCGTCTCATAGGCGGTTTTGAACATGTCGATCCGGGTATAGGCCTGTTGGAAATCGACGTTCACGACGGCGAGCTTCTCGCCAAACCCGAACTTCCTGCGCGCGGGGTTGGCGATGACATCCTCGAACAACTGGCGAGCGGTCTTGTCCTCGCGGATCATTCTGGTGCCGATTATCGTCATGCTGCTTCCTTCCGCCTCTCTGCCGCCGCCGTAAATACTAGCGGTAGGCCCGCGTCGGGAATGAAGCCGTAAAGTGGCTCGTCCGGCAGATGCTGCATCAGAATTTCTCGCACAGCGAACAGTTTCGGCAGGTCGATGCCGGTGCGAAGACCCATGGCTTCCAGCATGAAAACCAGGTCTTCCGTCACGATGTTGCCGCTGGCGCCCGGTGCGAAGGGGCAGCCGCCCAACCCGCCGAGCGAGGAATCGACGGTGGTAAGCCCCGCGTCCAGTGCGGCCAGCACATTGGCGAGGCCCAGGCCGCGTGTATTGTGCAGGTGGATGCCCTGTACCGCCTGTTCGCCCACCGCGTCGCGCAGGATGCGGATGAGATGCTTGACCGCGACGGGGTCGGCATAGCCGGTCGTGTCGGCAATGCCGACCTCGTCGCAGCCCGCCGCCATGAGCGCTTCGGCAAGGCGCAGGATTTGCGCGTCGGGGATCGCCCCCTCCAGCGTGCAGCCGAACGCGGTGGAGAGGCTGCCCTCGAAATGCGGGCGCTGGCCTTCGGGAAGGGCGCGTATTGCGGCGCCGATTTCCGCGACTTCGGCCAGCACCTGCTGATGACTGCGACGCAGGTTGCGCATGCTGTGAGTTTCGGAAACGGAGAGGGGTATGGTGATTTTGTGCGCGCCGGCCGCGATGGCGTCGCGCGCCCCGCGAGCATTGGGCACCAGCGCCGCCACAGTCAGGCCGGGGATAGAGCAGGCATGGGCGACCACCTCCGCCGTCCCTTCCAACTGCGGGAGAATCCTGGCCGGCACGAAGCTTCCGACCTCGATTTCGCGCACGCCCGCGGCTGCTTCCGCGCTGATCCACGCCTTGCGTGCAGCCATAGGCATGATGGGCGTGATGCTCTGAAGGCCGTCGCGCGGCCCCACCTCGCTTACCAATATGTCGATGGGTCTGCTGCCCGATTTAAAATTATCCGCCATTGCCACCTCGCATTTCTATTTGTATTAAATGTATACCAAATAAAATTGTCTGTCGAGATGGGAGCGTTCATGTCAGCCACTCTTGCCCACGCCGACCTGCCGCTGGCGGGAATCAGGGTCATCGAATTCACGCATATGGTGATGGGGCCGACCGCCGGGGTCGTGTTGGCCGACCTCGGCGCCGATGTGGTGAAGGTGGAGCCGGTGGGGGGCGACCATACGCGCACGCTGCTGGGGTCGGGCGCGGGCTATTTTCCGATGTTCAACCGCAACAAGCGCAGCATATGCTTGGACCTCAAGTCCAAGGCCGGCCTCGCCGCTGCGCGCCGCCTGATTGACGGCGCGGATGTCGTGATCGAGAATTTCCGGCCCGGCGCGTTGGAGAAAATGGGACTGGGGCCGAATGATTTTCAGGAGAGCAATCCCGGCCTCATCTACTGTTCGGCCAAGGGGTTCCTCGCTGGTCCCTACGGCCATCGCACGGCGCTCGACGAAGTGACGCAGATGATGGGCGGCCTTGCCTATATGACCGGCCCTCCAGGACGGCCGCTGCGCGCGGGCAGTTCGGTGGTCGACATCACCGGCGGCATGTTCGGCGCGATCGCCATTCTCGCCGCGCTGCAACGGCGGGAGCGCACGGGCAAGGGAGGCGCCGTCAAATGCTCGCTCTTCGAAACCACGGCTTTCCTTGTCGGTCAGCATATGGCGCAGCAGGCGGTTACGGGCGTGCCGACTGCGCCAATGCCGGTGCGCGTCTCGGCCTGGGCGATCTATGACGTGTTCGAAACTGCGAAGGCGGATGAGCAGTTGTTCGTCGGGGTCGTCACCGACAGCCAGTGGCAGACTTTCTGCACGCTGTTCGACCTGGGCGAAATCGGCAGCGACCCCGCGCTTGCAGCCAACAATCAGCGCGTGCTGGCGCGCGACCGGATCCTGCCGGTGGTGCGCGGGCTGTTCGCCTTGAAGAACAGGAGCGAGTTGGTGGAGACGCTGGAGCGCGCCGGCCTGCCATTCGCACCGATAGCCAAGCCGGGCGACCTGTTCGATGACCCGCATCTGAATGCGCAGGGCGGGCTGGTGCCAGTGACGCTGAAGGATGGCAGCGTCACGCAATTGCCCGCTTTGCCGCTGGAGATCGACGGACAGCGCAGCGGCATGCGCCATGATGTGCCGATCGCAGGCGCGGATGGCGCGGATGTGTTGGCGGAGGCCGGCTATTCCGAGGCGGAGATCGCGTCCCTTCGCGAGGCCGGCGCGCTGGGCTGAACCGCTACGCCCGATCCCAAGTCGAGCGTGACGCGATACCGATCGGCGCGATAATGGGCGCGGGTAAGCAGGATCGGCACGCCCGCGCCATCCCGCACCAGCCGCTGGATCATCAAAAGCGCGCTGCGTTGCGGGATGCGCAGCCATTCGGCCAGCTCCGCATTGGCCAGTTCCGCCGCGATGGTCTGGTGCGCCGATCCGATGGTGAGGCCAGCGCCGCGCAGCAATTCCAGAATCGGCGTCGTCGCAAGACCGGTCATGGGGATATGTGCGGCGATCGCGGAGGGCATCCAGCTGCTCACTAGCCCCAGCGGCTCGCCGTCCAGCGAACGCAGGCGCTGCGCATGGACGACCAACGCATCTTGCGGCAGGCCCAGAAGCTCACAAATCTCGGGGGTGGGCGGTTCTTCATCCAGCCCGATCAGCCGCACTTCGGTTTGGCGGCCGAACGCGACCAGCGCCTCTACCGCCTGGTCGACATCAGCCTCCAGCGGGCGAGTCGGCGACTGGAAGATGACCCGCGTGCCGGTGCGGCGGCGCCGTTCCACCAAGCCGGAATCGGACAGTTCGGCCACCGCCCGGCGCGCGGTGATGCGCGAGACGCCATACTGATCGCACAGCTCCGCTTCGGTCGGCATATGGTCGCCGTGGGCGCGTCGTCCCGACATGATCTCGTCGCGCAGCTGAAGGAACAGCTGATGATAGAGGGGGATGGCGTCGTCGCGATTGATCAGGGTCATTCTCCTGCCAGCGTAACGGAAGGCTGATTGCTGTGCGAGCAAAATGGGCGGGGCGGTTGACCCGCCGCACTTGGCGAATTAAAAGATATAGATATAAGACAAATAAGTCGACGGCGGATCGAGTGGAAAGCCTTTTCGAAAAAATCTGGCGCAGCCATGTGGTGACGGAACTGGGCGACGGGGTTGCCCTGATCGCGATCGACCGGGTGATGCTGCATGAACGGACCGGCGGCGTGGCGCTGAAGGCGGTGGCGCAGGCCGGGCGTAGCGTGGCGCATCCTGCCCAGGTGTTTGCGGTCATGGATCATATCGTCGATACGCTGCCCGGGCGCAGCGATGATACGCTGATGCCGACGGGCAAGGCCTTCATCACTGAAACGCGAGCGGCCGCGCAAGCGGCAGGCGTCACTCTGTTCGATCTGGGCGACCCGAGGCAAGGCATCTGCCACGTCGTGTCGCCCGAGCAGGGAATCGTGCTGCCCGGCGCGACGCTGGTCTGTCCCGACAGCCACACCGGCACGCAGGGCGCCTTCGGCGCGCTTGCCTGGGGCATCGGGTCGAGCGAGGCGGAGCACGCGCTCGTCACCGGAACGCTGCGTGTGCGCCGTCCCATGACGATGCGGATCACGGTCGAGGGGCGGCTGGCGCCCGGCGTCAGCGCCAAGGATCTGGCGCTGCACATCATCGCGCGGATCGGATCGGACGGCGCGCAGGGCTATGCTGTCGAATTTGCCGGCGAGGGTATCGCGGCGCTCGACATGGAGCAGCGGCAGACGCTCTGCAACATGGCGACGGAAATGTCGGCTTTCGGGGCGTTGATAGCCCCCGATGCGTTCACTTTCGCTGCGCTGGAGGGGAGGCCCTTCGCTCCCGCCGGTGCCGCATGGGAGGCGGCGATCGAGGCATGGAGCAAACTGGCGAGCGATGCCGGCGCCATGTTCGACCGGGAGATCGCCGTCGATGCGGCGGAGGTTGCGCCGATGATCAGCTGGGGCACCAGTCCGCAGCAGGCGGTGCCGGTCAGCGCGACCGTTCCGCGCTTCGCCGAAGGGCAGGCGCGCGGGACTGCTGTCAACCATGCACGTTCGCTCAGCTATATGGGGCTGGAGGAAGGCATGCCGCTGGCCGGTCTGCCGATCGATGCCGCATTTATCGGTTCCTGTACCAACAGCCGGCTGTCGGATCTGCGCCGCGCCGCCCGGATCGTGCAGGGTCGCAAGGTCGCGCCGGGGGTCCGTGCCATCTGCGTGCCGGGATCGGGCGCGGTCAAGCGCGCCGCTGAGGCGGAGGGTATCGCCGCCACGCTGATCGAAGCGGGCTTCGAATGGCGGGAGCCGGGCTGCTCGATGTGCTTCTTCGCAGGTGGCGAGAGTTTCGGCCTGCGCGAGCGGGTGGTGTCGACCACCAACCGCAATTTTGAAAGCCGCCAGGGTCCGGAAACGCGCACCCATATCGCCTCGCCCGAACTGGTCGCCCTCTCGGCGATCACCGGGCGCATCACCGATCCCCGCGAAGGAGCCCGCCTGTGAGCCGCGCGCCGATAGCCTCCATAGTGGGTGTGGCGCTGCCCCTGCTGTTCGACAATATCGACACCGACATCATCATCCCCTCTCGAGAGATGAAGTCGGTGGGCAAGACCGGCCTTGCCGACGGCCTGTTCGCGGGCTGGCGCTATTGCGCGGTCGGCACCCGCGATAAGAAGCCCGACTTTCTGATGAACCGCGCGCCCTTCGAAAGCGCCACCATATTGATCGCGGGCGAAAATGTCGGTTGCGGGTCGAGCCGCGAACATGCGGTCTGGGCGCTGCACGAATATGGCTTTCGCGCGGTGATCGCGCCCTCCTTCAACCCGATCTTTCGCAATAATTGCGTGCGAAACGGGGTCGTGCCGGTACAATTGCCTGCCGCTGAAGCGCAGGCCCTGGGTGAAGTGGCGCAGGCGGGGGATGGACAGATGGTGGGGATCGACCTCGACACCATGACCGTCTCCTCCGGCATGCTCGGCCCTTTCGCCTTTTCGCTGGAGGAGGATGCGCGGTTGATGCTGCGCAACGGCTGGGATGCCATCGACCTCAGCCTTCAACATGGGCAAGCGATCGACGCCTGGCGTCAGGCTGATCGTCACGCCCGCCCCTGGATCTATCTGGAAGCCGATATATGACCCAAGCCCTCTGTGCTGCCCCGGAAAATTTTGAAATCTGCGTCGATGTGCTGGTGATCGGCGCGGGTGGAACCGGCCTGTGCGCCGCGTTGGCGGCCGCCGACGCGGGGGTGGAGGTGCTGCTGACCGAGCGCGACCGCTCGCCGCTGGGCTCGACCGCCATGTCGACCGGGCTGATCCCGGCCGCCGGCACGCCTGAACAGGCCGCGGCGGGGATCGAGGATAGCCCCGAACGCTTTGCGCAGGACATCATGGCCAAGACCAAAGGCCGCACGGACCCGCACATGGCGATCGGCATAGCGCGCGAATCCGCCGCGACCATTGCCTGGCTGCGAGACCGCCATGCCGTGCCGCTGGAGCTGGTGCAGGGGTTTCTCTATCCCGGTCACAGTGCGCTGCGCATGTACGGCACGCCGCGCCGCACCGGCGGTGAGCTGATGGCCGCGCTTCAGGAAGCGGTCGATGTCGCGGGCATCCCCGTGCTGACCGAAGCCACGGCGGACAGCCTGCTCGTCGATGGTGAAGGCCGGGTGAGGGGCGTGCGCTTCCTGCGGCCGGACGGCAGCCATGAGGATATCGGCTGCAAGGCGCTTGTGCTTGCCTGCTCCGGCTTCGGTGGGGCGGAGGAGATGGTCGCGCGGCTGATCCCCGACATGGCCGGCGCCACCTATCATGGCCATCCCGGCAATCGCGGCGATGCGGTGCGCTGGGGCGAGGCGCTCGGCGCGAAGCTGGCGGACATGGGCGCCTATCAGGGGCATGGCGGGCTGGCTGCGGGCCATGGCATCCCCATCCTCTGGCCGCTCATCATGCAGGGCGGGATTCAGGTGAACATCCTTGGGCAACGCTTCTCCAACGAGGCGTCGGGCTATTCGGAACAGGCGGCACGGGTGAATGCTCAGCCCGATCGGATCGCCTGGTCGATTTTCGACGCGAGACGGCATGACTATATGCTCGGCTTTGAGGATTATCAGGACGCGCTGCGGGCCGGCGCGGTGATCGAGGCGAAGGATCTCGAAGAGCTTGCCGTCAAAACGCGTCTGCCGATCGGCAACCTGCAAAAGACGATGGACGAAGTGCGCGCCTGCGTCGATGGACAGGCGCAGGACGGCTTTGGTCGCGACTTTACCGGCCATCCGCCATTGGAAGCGCCCTTCCATGCCGCGCGCGTGACCGGGGCGCTGTTTCACACGCAGGGCGGGCTATGCATCGACACGCAGGCGCGGGTGTTGCGTCAGGACGGGACGGCCTTCCCCAATCTCTTCGCGGGCGGGGGCGCGGCGCGCGGCATTTCGGGCGACGGGGCGGAAGGCTATATGGCGGGTAACGGCCTGCTGACGGCGACTACGTTGGGCAGGCTTGCCGGACAGAGCGCTGCGCAGGTCGCGGCCGACTGAAATGACGGGAGGCGGGAAATCATCCCGCCTCCGTCCATGAGGCGATCTAGCGGCCTTGCAGAAGGGCGATCGCGCGATCGGTGTCGACCACCTCGGCCATCTTCGCCTGCATGTCGAACAGATTCGATTCATGCGGGCGCACGTCGCGGTCGGCGCAGCCATCGCTGACCACATAGGGCGTGAAGCCGTGGCAGAGCGCATCGAGCGCACTTGCCCGGACGCAGCCGGAGGTTGAATAGCCGGTCAGCAGCAACGTATCGACCTTCAGGCTGTGCAGCATGGATGCCAGCGCCGTACCGAAGAAGGCGGAGGGGTAATATTTGCCCAGCACATGATCGCCGGGCTGCGGCGTCAGCTCAGGCGGAAAGGCGCCCAGCGGCGACCCGGCGTGGAAGGCCCTGAGCGCGGGCACCTTGCGGTAGAACATGCCGCCTTCCAGCCCGTCCGGGCCGTAGGCGATATTGGTGAAGATGACCGGCGCGCCCGCCTTGCGTGTCGCCTCAGCCAGCCGCACCAATTGCGTCAGCGCATTATCGGGTCCGAGATAGAGGGGCGAGGCCGGGTCGATATAGGCCATCACCACATCGATGATGATGAGCGCTGGGGTCTTGCCGAACGGCAGCGCTCCGTTGAAACCCGCCGCCGCATAGTCGCTGTCAATGTCCTCAGCCATAGCTGTCCGCCTTCTCCAGAAGCGCCTTGGCGCCGGTCACTTGGTTCATCTGTTGCAGGTCTGCGATCTCGCTACGCAGGCTGGCTGTCGATCCGGTTTCACGCAGGGTCGAGAGCAGCCTGGGCGCGATGCTGGCGAGCCCGTGCATCAGCAGCAGCGGATGCAGCGTCGCTGCATAGCCCATGTCGAGAAAATCGCGGCCCTGATCGGATGGCGTCACGCCGCCTTCGACCAGATTATGAATCAGGGGCACGCGGGACGCGAAGCGGGCGGCGATGGCCTGCGCCTCTTCCATGCTGCGCGGTCCTTCGATGAAGAGGATGTCGGCGCCCGCCTCCAGATAGGCTTCGGCCCGATCCATCGCCGCTTCGATTCCCTCAATCGCGAGCGCGTCGGTGCGACCGATGATCAGCATATTTTCCCGCGCGTCGACGGCGGCGCGGATGCGTCCGGTCGCCTCGCCCGGCGGCACCACCTGCTTGCCCGCCATATGGCCACAGCGCTTGGGAAAACTCTGATCCTCGATCTGGATCGCTGCAGCGCCCGCTCGCTCGACCTGGCGGACGAGCCGCTGGAGCGTGAGCGCATTGCCGAAGCCGGTATCGCCGTCGACGACCAGCGGAATGGAGACGCGGTCGCAGATCTGCGCGACCGTGTCGACCAACTCGCTCGCGGTCACGAGGCCCAGATCGGGCTGCCCCAGCCGCGCCATGGCAAGGCCGCCGCCTGTCAGAAAAGCCGCTGGAAAACCGGCCTGCTCGATCAGCAGCGCCGTCAGCGCATCCCAACAGCCGGGCAGATGAAGGCCCGGACGTTTTCCGTCCGGACCCAAAGCCAATAATTCCGTCAGCATCAACCGAGCTGTCCGGGGATATGCTCCTCATGATTCTGGAGATACCAGTCGGCAATCTCCTCGCGCGTCGCCCACCATACGCCCGGCAGGCCTTTCGCATGGGTAATGAATTCCCGCAGCGCCCGGATGCGGTGCGCGCGGCCCGAGACATGGGGATGCAGGCCGACATTCATGATCCGGCCGCTCTTTTCCCCTTCGGCGTACAGCACGTCCAGTTCCTCGATCAGCGCCTGGGCGAATTGATCGGTGGTGAAATTCTTGCGCGTGATGAAGGTGAAATCGTTGATCTCGTTCGAATAGGGCGTGCTGACGATCGGTCCATGCGGCGTGCGCAGCAGATAGGGTTGATCGTCGTTCATGATGTCGCAGTAGAAGGTGCAACCCTGTTCGGCGAGAATGTCCGCAGTCTGGAGCGTACCGCGCAGTGAGGAGGACAGCCAGCCCTTCGCCTTGCGTCCGGTGAACTTCTCATATTGGGCGAGCGAGCGCAGCACGATGTCACGCTCCTTCGCCGGATCCTGTGCGAAATTGGTGAGAAGTTCGCCCTGTTCCCAATTATGCGCCAGCAATTCCCAGCCGCGCTCAAGCACCGCGTCGGTCATCGCCTTGCGCCGTTCGAAGGTGACCGCATTGGTGGTGCAGGAAGCCGGCACGCCCAGTTCGTCGAACAGGTCAAACATGCGCCAGATGCCGACCCGCTGGCCATATTCACGCCAGGTGTAATTGGGGAAATCCGGGGTGTGGCCGGGCAAGATGTCCGGCAGGATCGCCGGGCCGCCGGCATAATAGGGCTTGTCCGTGTCCTTGGTCAGATCCCAGGTTTCCAGGTTGAACGTCAGGATCAGCGCCACCCGCGCGCCATTGGGCCACTGAAGCGGCTTGCGCTGGGGCATGGGGACATAATCATATTCCATTTCTCGCGACTCCTAGAGCATCGTGCGCAAAGGCGATGGTCGGTCTTGCGTGCATAGCGATGCGATAACAAGAATTTGAAGCGCGGCGCGCTTCAGCCGACAGGAAGATCAATGGTCGGCGAGCAGCGCGCCGAATCCTTCCATCTGATCCTTGATTCCCATGCTGCGCAGCGCATGCCAATAGGTTGCGGTGTTGATCGCGATGACCGGCTTTTCCAACCAGAATTCCGCCATGGCCGCGACCTTGGCAAATGCGAGGTTGGTACCGCACTGGATCACCGCGTCCACCCCTTCCGACACTTCGATGGCAGCGCGCTTCAGCTTCTGCGCGGGTTCATGCGCGATCATCATGGGCGAGGGGGATTTCAGGCCGACGAGATTGACCACCTCATAACCCTGATCTTCGAAATAACGGCGCACATTGTCGTCGCCCACCGGCATATAGGGGGTGAGAATGCCGATCTTCCTGATTCCGCCATAGGCCTTCATCGCTGCGTCGAGAGCCATCGAACCCATGATCACCGGGACCCCGCCGGTCCGGTCCAGCATTTTTTGATGAAGCCGGTCCGCCCCCTCTGCGCCGTCCCAGAAGGTTTCGGCCGACATGCCCATGATCAGGCAGTCGGGCGACATCGACATGGAAATGTCCGTCGCGTCGAATGTCGCGCCGCGGATATTCTCCATCATCTCCATGAAGCTGATCTCGTCAGTCACCTTCGTGTCCGGAATGGCGATGCGCGAAAAGTGGTTGGTCACGCCGCGCGGGCGCATGTCGTCATATTCCGGCTGTACGCTGGTATTGGTGGAAGGGGCGATCACCGCAAACTTGCAGCGGTATCCCAGAGAATCCGTCATGTCCCGTTTTCCTTGAGGCAGGCTTCGATAGCGTCTTTTCCTGCTGCAGGGCCTGCGCGCGCGCAAAGGGCGGCCGGTTCCCTGTTCGCCTGACGGATATTTGCGCAGCGTCCCAAAGCCGCGTGATCCGGACGGTGGCATGGAGGGGCGACAGCAGATGCTGGTTCAAGGAACAACAGGGGAAAGTCCGATGGCGGCTTATATCGTAGCGACCGTTCGGATCAGCGATCCGGACCGTTTTGCTGAATATGGCAAGGGCATTGCCGGTCTGAGCGAATCCTTTGGCGGTGTAGCCATCGTCAAGGGGCCAGTGGCAGAAGTGCTGGAGGGCCATTCTCCAGTCGGCGAGCGGGTGGTCGTGACGCGCTTCGAAAATGTCGAGGCCGCCCGCGCTTATATCGCCTCGGATCAATATCGTGCCGCGGCCGCACTTCGCGAAGGCGCGGCGGAAGTCGAGATGCGGTTGCTCGTCGACTGACGCGCCGCGCTCAAACGCATTCTTACAGCAAAGAGAGTTTATGACGATCCGAACCCGCATTCTCGTCGTGGGAGCCGGCCCTGTCGGCGTTGTCGCCGCATATCGGCTCGCCCAGGCGGGGATCGACACCATATTGTTGGAAGCCAATCCGGACTGCCCGGAAGACATGCGCGCCTCCACCTTCCACCCGCCTTCGCTGGAAATGATGGCTGAACTGGGCATATTGCACGAGTTGGAGGCGATAGGTCTCAAGGCGCCGGTCTATCAATATCGAAACCGCAGGAGCGGCAACAGGGTCGAACTGGATCTTGGCGAACTGGCCGACGTCACGCCTTATCCCTATCGCCTGCAATGCGAGCAGTTCAAACTGTCGCGCCTGCTTTCGGCGCGGCTCGACAGTCATCCACATGCGCAGGTCTTTTTCCAGCGCCGCGTTCTGAATATCGAACAGGATGCAACCGGCGTCACCGTGCATGTCGAAAGCCCGCTGGCGATCGAGCAATATCGCGCCGACTATGTAATCGCCGCCGACGGTGCCAATTCGACCATCCGCAAATGGCTGGGCATCGAATTTGAAGGCTTCACCTACCCCGAACGCTTCCTCACCTTGTCCAGCGCCTATCCGATCGAGCAGGACATAGCGGGTCTCGCTCATGTGAACTATGTCGCCGACGCGCAGGAATGGTGCGTGCTGCTGCGCGTCCCCGGCCTCTGGCGGGTGCTGGTTCCCACTGAGGATGCCGACGATGATCGCTTGCTCTTGTCGGACGCGAAGAAGAACCGCGTCTTCGGCGGTCTGCTGGGCGAAGGGGTGGAGGTCGAAACCTATCATCGCACCCTCTACCGCGTGCACCAGCGGGTGGCGCAGAATTTTCGCAAGGGACGGGTAATGCTCGCGGGGGATGCGGCGCATCTCAATAATCCGCTGGGCGGTTTCGGCATGAACTCGGGCATCCACGATGCCTGGAACCTGACCGACAAGCTGTTCAGCATCATACTCGATGGGGCGGAGGCCGACCCGCTGCTCGACCGTTATGAGCGACAGCGGCGAACCATCACCCGCCAGTTCGTCCAGGCGCAGACGATCAGTAACAAGCAGATGCTGGAAGCGCCGCAGGCAGCCGGCAAAACCGTGCAGGAGGAAAAGCTCGAAAAACTCGCCGCCGACGCGGACCAGCGCCGCGATTACATGATGCGGCAGGCGATGATCCTCAGCCTTCGGGAAGAAGCTGCCATAGCATAGCTTCGCAGGAAGGAAATGCGGGGCCGGTCCTACCGGACCGGCTCCGCATTTTCGAGATCGACGGTGATCGCGGCCGAACAGGCCTGAAGCTTGGGCAGAAATTGCTTGATTGCGTCGCGGATCTGGATCGTCGAGGAAAAAAAGGCGACGGTCAGCGCGCCGACGATCACCCCATTTTCAAACACCGGCACGGCGATGGATGAGGTCTTGCCTGGATTCTGGGTGAAGCGGTTGAAGCCGCGCGCCGCATGGCCGGACGATCGCACCGCGTCGAGCAGCCCGCCCTCACGCGCCAGCTGCAGCATGTGCCGGGTTTCCTCATCCTCCAGATAGCTGAGGCTGTCGAGCACCGTGTCCCGTTCTTCGGTCGGCGCGAAGGCGAGATAGACCAGCCCCGCCGCACAGGCGAGGATCGGCATGGCATAGCCCGGGAAATAGGTGTTGAAGGTCAGTGAGGTCTGCGAATGGGTAGAATCGCGGATAACCATCGATGCGCCGACATGGGTGGTCAGCGAGATCGGCCAGCCTATGTCGCGCGTCAGCTTCGCAATATGGGGCCGGGTCGCGTTGACCAGCGCGCCGTGGCCCTGAAAGCCATGCGCCAATGTCTGCACCAGCGCAGTCGGCTGATAGCGTTTCCGGCTGCTTTCCCGTTCGATCAGTCCTTCGTGCTGGAGCGTCTGCACAATGCGGCAGGCCGTGGGATAGGGCACTGCGGAGGCCTGCGCGATCTCCATCATGGTCAGCGAGCCGCCCCGGTTGATCGCCTGCAAGACGGAGATCGCCCGGCTGATCGATCGGATCGGTATGCCTCTGTCCTGGTCTTTCGCGTCCATAACCTGTCCATCGGTGCCGTGCGGCTTTAACCGTCTGCCGAACAATGGGGTGATAACCGTTGTAGCCATGGAAGAGCAACCTATCGTCAGGGCCGATGCGGGACATGGAGCGCGATATGCGGGCAGTACGGATCGGCATGTTGGTGATGGGGATGATGGCGGGATCGGCTCTGGCCGCGCCCGCTGAAGCACCAGACCCGCGCATCGAGAGCATCGATCCGGTGGTGGTGGACGACGGGACGGCCGCTGGCCTGAAGCTGCGGCTCACCTTTCCGGAACGTCCGGTCGGACGGCTTCCGGTCGTCATCCTCTCGCATGGCAACCGGCTGTCGCGGAACGATTATCAGCCGCTGGCGCGCGCGTTGGCGGATGACGGCTATCTGGTGATCCAGCCCGATCATGGCGACGCGTCGGATGACGGCTTCGCGCCCATGACCGCACAAGCTGCGGATGTATGGCGTAGCCGCGCCATCCAGTTGCAATGGATTGCCGCGCATCTGCCTGTCGTCGCCGGGATGGTCGGGGCCCTCAGGGGCCATGTCGACAGCGGACGGGTCGCCCTGATGGGCCACAGTTTTGGCGGGCACACCGCCGCCCTTGCCATGGGTGCGACCGTGATCGCGCCCGATACCGGGGAGGTGGAAGGCCACGCCATTGCGAATGCGCATGTGGCCGTGCTGCTCGCCCCGCCCGGTCATTTCGACGGGCTGGCCGCCTCTTTCAAGGATCGCATGCCCTATCTGCGCACGAACTGGGCGCCGATGCGCGGCCCGGTGCTGGTGGTCAACGGCGACGAGGATGGGGGAGGGCTGACCGATCAGGGGCCAGGCTGGCATGACGATGCGTGGCGCTTCGCCACGCCCGGACGCGGGGTGTGCCGGATGATGGTCCCCGGCGGCCATTATCTCGGCGGTATCGACAGCCCGCTGCGCCCCCCTGCCGGAGATGCGAAGCCGGAACGCCGCCGCAGGGTGCTGAATGCCGTTCTCGCCTTCCTCGACCACAGCCTTGGCCGGGCGGGCGGCGCAGCGCGCTGGGCCGCGGTCGCGGCCCGGACGGACTGCAAATAGAGGCGGACGGGACAGCACCGCGTCAATCGGCCTTGAGGGTGCCGAGAATGGTGTCCAGCAGTCGCTGCCGCTTGGCGTCCAGCCGTCGGGTCATGGCCTCGTCAGGCTGATAGGCATCGACTTTCGCCATATCGATGCCATGCTCGTCCAGCACGGCCTCCAGCACCATCTGCCGATCGGTCAGTACCCAGATTTCGCGGGTCAGCGCCAATATCGCCTCGCCCAGATCATCGATGCGAGCGTCGGGCAGGATGCGCCGCTCTGGCGTCTTGTCGGCTCCGCTCATGCCGGCTTCCTTCCATAGATGACGTAGGGGTCGCGTCCCGGCTGGGGAGTAAAGCCGCGCACGTCGATGAAGCCGGCTTCGCGCGCCATCGGTTCCATGTCGAGCTTTGCCGTGGCCCGCCAGAAGGGCTCGCCACCCCATTTCGCTGCCCAGTCCATGCGCCATGCCGCCATCTTGTCCAGATCGCCGGTGCGCACCACGTCCGCCATCACCATGTCGCCACCCGGCTTCAGCACCCGATAGGCTTCGGCAAAGATCGCCGCGATCGCGCGGGGCGGCATTTCATGATGGATGGCATAGGCGGTGACCAGATCGAAGCTGCCGTCGGCGAACATCGGCATCTCTTCCCCGACGCCGGTGTGGAGATCCCAGGCAAGGCCCCGCTCATTGGCGACGCGCTGCGCCTGTTCCAGCATCCGGATCGAAGGGTCGATGCCGGTGATCCTGGCGTCCGGGAAAACGTCGGCGATGGCCAGCGTATGATGGCCCGAGGAGGTGCCGACCTCCAGAATCGCGGCATAATCGTCGCGCGGCAACTGTTTCAGGATCAGGCGGCGATTGCCGTAAATGTCGCCGGGAAAGACCTTTGACACATATTTCTTGTGCACCAGTTCGCCATGGACGAAGCCGTTATAGTCGCTCGCGTCCCAGCCGCCGCGTGTGCGGTGGAACCAGATTTCCGACCAGTAGCGCGGCGCGGTGAAGTCATGCGCTGTGATCGTCGTGCCGCCCTCCCGCAGCCTTTCCAGTTCGGGAAGGAGGCGTTCGCGTATCTCCTCAAACGCCTCCTCGGCGGCGCGGCCATGCTGCTTGGCGCACCATTCGCCCAACAGGGCGCGAGCCTGAAAAACGGGCGATCCGGCCAGCCGTTCCTCGATGAGATGGTGGCGCGCCTCCATATCCTCAGGCAGGCTCTCTGCCGTGACCTCCATCGCCGCCAGCTCCGCCTCCGCCCGTTGCTGGAGCATCGATGCGGTGCGGCGCACGCTGACCTCGAAATCCATCAGCGCCCGGCCGCGCTGCATCAAATCAAACTGCATGGTTCAACTCCTGAGGAACGATCATGCACATCCGACCCCGCCGGCGCCATTGCCCACGCGCTCTTTTTATCGCAGTGCGGATATTTTGTGCGCAGTCAGTTCTGATTGTGACGCGGCTGTGACAGCCAGCATCCATGGATCGACCCGTTCGCCATCGGGAGGCGAGCGGTCGAAAAGGAAGGGACATTATGAAGACGTCGCTTTTCCGGGCCGCTACTGCGCTCGGTTTGATTTTCTCCACCCAATCACTTCTCGCGCAGGAGACGCCCGTCGACGCATCGACCCCCGAGGGCGACAATATCGTGGTCACCGCCCGTCGGCGCGCGGAAACGCTGCAATCCATTCCCGCCGCGGTGAGCGCGACCACGCAGGAAACGCTGACCCGCGCAAGCGCCAGCGACATTCAGGATATCGCCCGCCTGACCCCCGGTCTCAGCTACAATAGCGGTAATGCCGGCGGCCTTGCCGCGCCCAGCCTGCGCGGCGTTACCAACGTCACCACCACCACCTTCGACAATAATGTCGGCGTGTTCCTGGACGGGGTCTATCTGTCGGCCAAGTCGAACCTCGACATCGACCTGTTCAACCTGGCGCGGGTCGAGGTGATCAAGGGGCCGCAATCCGCGCTTTACGGCAACAACGCCTTCGCCGGTGCGATCAACTATGTGCTCGATCGCCCGTCTGACCACCTCACCGGCCGCATCAAGGCCAGCGCCGGCACGGACGGCCTGGCCGAGATTGCCGGCAAGATCTCCGGGCCGATCACCGACACGCTGAGCGCGATGGTGGTGGGCAGCTATTCCCATTTCGGCGGCACGATCGATAATGCCCGCGGTTCCAATCTCGGCGGTTGGGACTACAAGGTGTCCGGATCGGGCATGCTGCTGTGGAAGCCGTCCACCGCCTTCGAGGCCTCGGCTTTCTATTATCACTATGAGGATGAGCTGGACGGCGGCGCCAATTATATGTTCGTCAATAATTGCGGCGGAACCACCACGACGTCCAACAATCGGGGCGGCAGCAACCGCCGCTATTATTGCGGCGCGCTGCGGGCGCCTGATGAGGTGAATGTCGATCCGGCTTCCTACTCCAGGCGCAAGACGGACCTGGTGATCGGCCGCGCATCCTATGATTTCGGCGGACCGGTGCTGCGCTACACCGGCAGCTGGGGAAAGTATCGCACCGTTGCCTTGCAGGACCAGCATCTGAACAGCATGGGCGGCCTGCCCACCGCGCAGCGCCGCTTCACCCTGCCCTTCGTCGGACCGGTGCGCGAATGGAGTCAGGAGCTGCGGCTCGAATCCTACGGCAACAATGTCTTCGACTGGGCGGCGGGCGGCTATTATTACGACCGCCAGGCCGCACAGATTACGGTGGTGGGCGTCGGTCCGGCACAGACTGCAAAGAGCCTGGACAACGAGAATGTCGAAAATACGACGATGAAGTCGGTCTTCGCGATGGGCACGGTGAAGCTCAGTCCCGCGTTCGACATCGAGGCGCAGGGCCGCTGGACCTGGGAGGACAAGGATTCGGTCCTCACCAACAATCTGACCGGCGCGGTGCTTCGGCCCAAGGCGGATTTCTCCTATGGCACCTATCGCGTCACCGCCAACTGGCGCTGGGCGCAGAATAAATCCTTCTACGCCGTCGTCGCCAGCGGCACCAAGTCAGGCGGCTTCAACAACACCGCCGTCGTCACCGAGCAGTCCTTCGGCCCGGAAAAGAACACCACGTTCGAAATCGGCACCAAGAACCAGTTCGCGGGCGGAAAGATCACGCTGAATGCCAGCGCCTATTATATCGACTGGACTGATCTTCAGCTCTCTGTCCCATCGGCCATCGCCGGGCAGACCAACCCGGTCACCAATATCGGCTCGGCATCGGTCAAGGGGTTCGAAGTCGACTTCACCGCGCGGCCGACGCGCTACTGGGATCTCAACCTCGCCTACAGCTACACCGACCCCAAGTGGGACGAGGGGACGGTCGACTATAGCAGCTCGCGCATCTGCCCGACGGCGGCAGCCTGCGGGCTGGCACAGGCGGGCAGCGGTATCGACGTCGGCGGTTTCCAGATCCCGCGTACCTCGCGCCATCAATATGTGGCGGCGACCACCTACACCATTCCGCTGCCCACTTCGGAACTCTATCTCCGCGCCGATGTCTCCTATCGGTCGGAACAGCCGACCAACGCTATCGCGCTGCAATATACCGACGAACAGGTTCTGGTGAATTCGCGCATCGGTTGGGTGAAGGGCAATTATGAAATCTCGCTGTTCGCTAAAAATCTGTTCGACAAGCGTTATATCGTCTCCTCGGTGAACGAGCCGGAGTTCGTGCCGGCCACGTCCTTCACCACCGGCTTTGTCGGTAATGGCCGCATTGTCGGTCTGACGGCGGAGGCGAAATTCTGATCGGGCGGGCTGTGCTGTCCGCGCTGGCGGTGCTGCTGCTGACGGCGGGGGCACCGGCCGGGCCGGACTATCGGCGTGCGGAAAACTGGGCGCTGCTGGAAGATGCAGCAAAGGGGAAGGGCGCGGACCTCTTTTACATCCACCCCACCACCTTCCGGTCGGACCGATGGAATCAGGACCTTGCCGACCGCCAAGCCCGCGAATGGGTCGACGCAAGTGTGACGGCGCGTCAGACGAGCGCCTTTGCCGATTGCTGTCGACGCTTCATGCCGCGCTACCGGCAGGCGTCGAGCCGCGCCTTTGTCGAGCGCGACGGCGAGGGGCAGAAAGCCTATGATCTTGCCTATGAGGATGTGCGCGCGGCCTTCCGCGCCTTCATCGCCCATCATGCTCACGGCCGCCCCTTCCTGATCGCCGGGCACAGTCAGGGCGCTCTGCACGGACTGCGTCTGATCCGGGAGGAGATTTCCGGCACGCCGCTGATGAAGCGGCTGGTGGTGGCCTTTCTGCCGGGGGTCGGCATGCCGCTGGGCAGTCTGCCGCGCGGGCTGCCGCCCTGCGCGCAGCCGGATTCGACGGGCTGCATCGCCAGCTGGAACAGTTTCGCGCATGATGCCGATACAGCGTCCTATGTCGCCCGCTCCGTCCGCGACTATGGCGTGGCTGGACGCGATCCGACCCTGCTCTGCGTAAATCCCCTCAGCTTCTCGCTCGCCCGACCTGCGGCGGGTTTCGACAGCAGCAAGGGCGCCTTGCCCGGTCCCGCCGACAAGAACGCATTGCCCCCGCTGGTTCCGGGCGCCGTGGCGGCCAGCTGCGAAGGCGGCGTTCTGCGGGTGACGACGCGTCAGGATTTGCCGGTCGAGCGTTTGCCGGGGGGCAATCTGCATATGAACGATATCGCCTTCTTCTGGGCCGATATTGCCGCCAATAGCGGGTTACGCGTCGCAGCCTGGCGGCACGGGGACGGAGCGCGGCATGAGTGACGGGGCCGGGATGAGACGCAGAGGCTTCATGACCGGGGCGGCGCTGCTGGCGGCGGCCCCAGCCATGGCGGAAGCGGCGGCGTCTCGCATCGAAGCGCCATGGACCGGCGGCGGCGACATTCCGCGTGCCGGCGGCGTGATCCGTTATCGGACGCTCGGCCCATCGAACGGTGAGCCGGTGCTGCTGCTCCACAAGGTCGGTGGCTGGCTGGCGGACTGGCGCGCAGTCGCGCCGCTGCTGGCCGCTCGCCACCGTGTGATCGCGATGGACCTGCCGGGGCATGGCGGATCGGCGATGCTTGGCCGTCCGCCCCATGTTCAGACGGTTGCGGAGAGTGCCGCCTTGATCCTCGCTTCCCTGTCGGAGCTGGGCGTCAACCGGTTTGCGGTCGCGGGCAATTCGCTGGGCGGCATCGTCGGCATCAATCTGGCGGCGCGTTATCCCGAGCGCGTTTCGCGGCTGATCCTCGCCAGCGTCAGCCTCTTCGCCGGGCAAAGCCGCGAGGAACTGGACAAGGTGGAGGCCGATCGCGATCCTGCGGTCTGGACCGCAGACTGGCGCCCGAAACCCCGCAGCATGGCGCAGGTTTCCCGTTTCGGGACCGTGAACCCGGTCATAGAGGAGGAGCAGAACGCGAGCCGCGCCAGGGCCGATCGCTGGGTTCGCCCCTCGGAACGGGGCGTCGCGCTCTCCAACACCGAAGCGCTGCTCGCAAAAACGACGGCACCGCTGCTGATGATCTATGCGGATCGGGGCTATTATACCCGATATGTCGAAACAGGTCGCAGGGCGCGGCCCGACGCTACGATCGTGCAGGTCGCGGGCGCCGGGTCTTTCGTCCATCAGGAGAAGCCGGAGGATACGGCGCGGGCGATGGTCGCTTTTCTCGGCTGACTCAAATATCCGTCTGTCGGATAGGCGGTCCCAAGCAGATGGCAAGGCGGCAGCATAACGCCACAATTTCGGCATTGCCGGTTAAAGAAGGAAGCATCTATGGCGAGTGTGGCTGATGAACGGCCCATCGAAAGCGGTCAGGCGAAATTGCCGCTGCTCACCTGTATCGGCTGGGGCGCGGGCACGTTGGCGGTTGCGGCCCTGTTCAATTCAGTGAACGTGCTGCTGCTGCGTTATCTTGTCGATTATGTCGGCATTGGCGCGGCGCTCGCCGGTTCGTTGATGGCACTGTCCAAGCTCTATGACGCGGTGATCGATCCGATCGTCGGGGCGGCCAGCGACCGAACGCGCTCGCGCCATGGCCGGCGACGTCCCTTCGTATTGGCGGGCGGGGTGATGCTGGCCGCCGCGGCCTTGCTGCTCTTCAACGTGCCGCAAGGGCTGAACCCGACGATGGTGCTGGCCTATGTGATTTTCGGCCTGCTTTTCTATTCGACCGCTTATGCGGTGTTTTCGGTGCCTTACATGGCTATGCCGGCGGAGATGACGGCGGATTATCATGAACGCTCGCGGCTGATTTCGTTCCGCGTTTTTGCGGTCGCCGTCGCCAGCCTGGTCGCCACCTATGTCGGCCCGACGCTGATCGCCAGGGGTGGCGGTGGGCAGGGGGGGCACAGTCTGATGTCCTTCTTCGTCGCCGCGCTGGCGGTGGCGGGTACCGTCTTTTGCTTCCGCACCACGCGCGACGCGCCCTTTCACTATGGCAGCGAGCATGTGCGCCTCAGCTTCATGCAGAAGCTGAGGATGCTCACTGACAACAAGCCGTTCATGCTGTTGCTGGTCATCAAGCTGCTGCAATTGACGGCTCTTGCGATCACGCAGGCGGCCATGCCTTTCCTGTTCAGGCAGGTGCTGCAATTCAGCGACACCATGCTGGGCCTTTATTTCCTCGTCTTCTATCTCTCCATGATGTTGTCGCAACAGCTATGGGTGCGGGTCGGCCGCAGTTGGGGGAAGCGGAAGGTCTATCTGGTCGCGACCGCCCTCTATGCCGTCATGTACCTTAGCTGGTACTTCCTCCAGCCCGGCGAGCCATTTGCGCTCACGCTGGCGCGCGCGGTCGGTCTCGGCGTCGCGGCGGGTGCGGTGCTGCTGTTCGGTCAGTCGCTGCTGCCCGACACGATGGAATGGGACTATCGTCGCACCGGCCTGCGCCGCGAGGGGATGCTCTCGGCCGTCTATACCATCGTCGAAAAGCTGGCCTATGCCATGGGCGCCGCGCTGACCGGCATATTGCTTGGCCTGTCGGGCTACGTAAAGGCGACCGGGGGTTCGGCCGCAGCCCAGCCTGCCTCGGCGATCAGCGCAATCTATTTCCTCGCCTCGATCGGGCCGATGATCTTGCTGGCGTTGAGCTGTGTCGCGCTCAAATATTACGACCTCAGCGAAGAGAAGCTGTCGACGCCGGTCGATCCGTCCTAAAGGACCGGCAGCTCCGCAAGGCCCCTTAAGTCGGGCAGCCGCCTGTTAACCGCCTCCGCCATCCGCATGGCGGAGGCGAAATAGCTCGGGGTGATCGCTCCGGTCACCTGTTCCTGATCGGACAGCGGCAGGGCGATCCCCGCCATCTTGCCCGGATCGCGAGCGATCAGCCCTTCGCTCACCAAAGTCTGGGCAATGCTCGAAGCGGTGGCATAAGGGACGGCACATCCGTCGCAGATTTCCATCAGCGTCAAGGTGCCGATGAGGTTATCGCCGTCAGAACGGCAATTCCCCGGCAGAGCGACCGGATGGAGCCGCTTTTATCCACGGGCTTCCAGTCGCTGCGCCGGGCGCAGAAGTTCGAACGCCTGCAGGATCAGCGCCAGCGCCATGGCATAGAGGCAGATGGCCGACCATCCCGCGGCCAGGTAGAGCAGGCTGCTGAGTGAGACGCTGAGTGCGCCGCCCAGAAAATAGGCGACCATATAGACGCTGTTGATCCGGCCCCGCGCTTCGGGTGCCAGCCGAAAGGCGGAGGACTGGTTTGCAGCGTGGCTGAGCCCGCCTGCAAGGTCGATCAGCAGCACGGCAAGGCAGAGCAGCGGAAGGTTCCGCAGCGGCAGGGCCATCAGACCGAACCCCACCAGCATCAGCCACCCCGCCAGCAACTGGGTCTGACGGAACCGCCCGCCATCAACGAGCCGTCCGGCAAAGCTCGCGCCGGTCGCACCCGCTATACCGACTATGCCGATCAGGCCCGTCGCCAAAGGACCCAAGCCATAGGCCGACTGCACATGCATGGCATAGGTGCCCCAGAAGGCCATCAGCATGCCGAAGGTGATCGCCCCGTTCATGGCGTGGCGGCGCAGGCGCGGCATCGTCACGATCATCCGGCCGAGGGACGCCATCAGCATACCATAGGACATGGCTTCCCGATTGCGGCTGATGACACCGCGGCGCGCCACGACGGCGGCGACCAGAAGGAGGCAGACCGACGATCCGCCATAGAGCATCCGCCAGCCCGCAAGCTGTTCGACAGCGCCAGCCACCATGCGGGAGAGCAGCACCCCCACCAGCACGCCGGAGAGCACGCGGGAAGAGGCCTCCCCCTCCCGGCCCGGCGGCGCCAGCAGCGCAGCGTAGGGCGTCATCAACTGGGCGGCGCAGCAGCCCAGGCCAACGAAGAAGGCCGAAATCCAGAGAAAGCCAAGCGTCGGCGAAAGGGCGTGGATGGCCGCTGCCACCGCCAGCAGCAGCAGGGTCGCGACGATCGCGCGCCGCCGCTCGAACAGGTCGTAGAGCGGCAGCACGGCAAGCAACCCGACTGCCAGTCCCAACTGGGTGATGGCGGGCAGCGCGCCCATCAACGCGGGGGACTGGCCAAAACTTGCGCCGATCGAGGGCAGCAGCGGCTGGCTGAAATGGCTGTTGGCGGCGACGAAGCCGCCGGCGATCGCCAGCAGGTTGATCACGCCGGGCAGCCGCCTTTTGCCGGCCGCCGCTGAAAATTCCGTTTCGCTGCGCATGTCCATGGGCAAGGCCTATATGCGCCGCCGGGCGGGAGCCTGCGGGCACCTGCACTTTATCCGTCTGGCGGTGAAGCGGGCGCATTCCTATTTCCCCACGGCGCGCATCGGCGGAAAGGTCTGGCCCACCAGTCGAGGATAATCCGGTGGGAAAGGCCGGACGACATATTTGGGGGAAGCATCATGAAGACCATGCCGATCTTGCTGCGCGCATCTGTTTCCGGACTGGCCTTTGCCAGCGCCGTTCTGTCTCTTCCCGCTCTGGCGCAGTCGTCGCCTGCGGTGCCCACTGCCGACCAACCCGGCGGCGATATCGTCGTCACCGCCCGTCGGCGCGAAGAAAGCCTGCAACAGGTGCCGCTGGCGATCAGCGCCTTTTCCGACGAGGCGCTCCAGCGCACCGGGACCGCCAGCCTTGCCGATCTTGCCACGCAGACGCCGGGCCTGGCCTTTCAGGATTCCAACGGTGCCTTCCAGGCTCCCGTCATCCGCGGAATCGCGCAGGTCGACCAGATCGGCGCGCAGGGCAATGTCGGCGTGTTCGTCGACGGCGTCTATCTCAACAACCGCTCCGGCCTCGAATTCGGCCTGATGGACATTGCCCGGATCGAGGTGGTGAAGGGACCCCAGAGCGCCCTCTATGGCCGCAACACCTTTGCCGGCGCGATCAACTATGTGACTCGCGCGCCCTCCACCAAGGCGATTTCCGGTGCGCTGATCGCCGAGGCGGGCGATTATGGCCGCCGCAAACTGTCCGCCAGCGTCAACGTGCCGCTGGTGCAGGATGTGCTGGCGGTGCGCGCTTTCGGCGGATATGCGGAGTTCGACGGCACCATCCGCAATCTGCGCGACGGCCAGAATATTGGCGGCTACGATCACCGCTATACTTACGGAGGGTCGCTGCTGTTCCAGCCGACCGCCGAATTCACGCTGAAGCTGTTCGCCTCGCACACCGATCAGGCCAATGATCAGGGGCCGCTGGTCGGAACGCCTGTCACCGCGAACAATTGCGGATCGCAGGTGGTGCGTAACGGCCAGACTTATTACACCTTCCTCTGCGGCAAGCTGCCGACCTATACCAGCGTCAACATGGACACCAATGTCGGCTATGGCCTGACCGGCGACAGCGACCTTTTCTATGGCACGGCCAGTTATGATTTTGGTCCGGCAAGCCTCACCGCGCTCGTCAGCCATACCCGCGCCAGCTATGCTTCGCTGATCGATACCACCGCCGATCCCAATGCCATCAATCAGGCGTCGGGCACCCGATCGCGCCAGCAATTCACCAATTCGGTGGGCGATGCATCGAAGGAAACCGCTGTCGACCTTCGGCTCGATTCCAATGACGAAGGGCCGCTGCGCTGGACCGGCGGCGTCTATTACTTCAATTCGCGCATCTCCGACACCTTGGAGCTGTCCGCACAGCCGCTGGGACAGCCGACGGCCCAGCCAATCGCCTTTTCCCAGCGCGGCGGCAATCTGAAGACGAAGGGTTGGGCGCTCTACGGCTCGCTCGCCTATGATTTCACGGAACGGTTCAACGCCCAGCTTGAAATGCGTTACAATGACGAGACGCAGGACTTTAAGGGGCGCGGATCGGCTGCGTCGGCGAACGGCAGCCAGGATTATAAATATCTGACGCCACGCCTGACGCTGAACTATAAGCTGGACGGCGCGCTGCTCTACGGCTCGGTGGCGCGTGGCTACAAGACGGGTGGTTTCAACTCCAACGCCTTCGGTCTGCCGCAATTCGCCTATGATGAGGAAACCAACTGGACCTATGAACTGGGCGTCAAGTCGAACCCGCTGCGCAACCTTCAGCTGAATGCCACGGTCTTCTATATCGACTGGAAGGATTTGCAGGCGCAGGTCCAGATCCCGAGCTCGACGCTGGCGGTCGTTCAGAATAATGGCGGCGCCACATCCTACGGCGTGGAACTGGAGGCGACCTATAACTTCACGCCCGACCTTTATCTGCGCCTGTCGGGCACGAAGCTGAAGCCCACCTATGATGACGATGTGCTGGACGGCGAGGTTGCGGCGCCCTGCGGCGACATCACGGGCACCCAGATCAGCGTCAAGGGATGTTCCTATGCCGTGGGCGGCAACCAGCTGGCGCGTACGACCGATTTTCAGGCGGCGGTCAGCGGCGGTTATACGGTGCGCGACATTCTGCCAGGTACGGATGCCTATGTGCAGGCGGATTATTCCTTCCAGAAGAGCAAGTATAGCGACAGCCTGAACTTCCAGGAGCAAGGCGACATCGAGCTGGTCAATGTTCGCGCGGGCCTGCAACCTTCCGAAGGCGTCGACATTTCGCTTTGGGTCAAAAATCTGTTCGACTATCACTATAACGCTCGTGCCACCGTGGTCGGGTCGGTCGCCGACGGATCACCGCTTTCGGGCATCACATACACCCGCATATATCCCGGCGAACGCCGTACCTGGGGCGTCACCGCATCCTATCGTTTCTGACGGATGATGATGGCCGGGATAGGCGCAGACGAAAGAAGAACAAGGAATAACCCATGTCCAACACCTATCTCGGCCCGGACAATGTCGACGATCTTGGCCGCATGGTCACCGCGCTGCTGACAGAACTCTGGATCACCCGCGACCGGCTGGCCGTGCTGGAACATGTGCTGGAGACACGCGGCATCGTCATGCCGGAGGAGATCAACGACCATATTCCCGATGCCGGCTTCGAAGCGAGACTGGAGATGCTGCGCGACCGGATGGTGGGCAATGTCATCGGCGCGCCGCTTGCCGCTCGCGAGCGCAGCGTCGACCAGATTCTGGCGCGGGCGGGCATGAAGCGTCCGACGGCAGAGGATGAAAAGGCATGAGGAACACGGCTTCGCAAGGCCTTGGCCAGCATGGCCGCGCCGGCGTCGCCATGCTGGGGGCGATGCAGAAATTCGCTTCCAGCCATGTCCGCGATGCCGCGCGCCGCGCATTCGAGGTTGCGCCCGGCGCCAGCGCCATCGCCCGCGCGCCGGAAGGGGCAGACCGGGAAGCGATCATCCGATGGGTCGGCGAGGCCAGGGCATTGGCCGAGCAGCAGCCGCTCTATCGGATCGAACGCTTCATGCAGGCCTATGTCGCGCTCTCTATCTATGAGTTCGGCATCCCGGCGGTCGAGGCGCGGCGCGACCAATTCGCGGCCGAACCCGACGCCTATGTCGACGACCGGATAGACCTCGATTCCGATCTCGCGATGCCCGATTATTACGACTGCGACTGGCATTTGCGGCCGGGCGGTTGGGACGGCTATGATCTTTACGGCCCTCATGGCCTGCTTGTCATCAAGCCGATTTTCGCGCTGGGCGGGTTCGCTGCAGCACCTGTCGGCGCCAATATCGGCCAGCATCGGCTGGATGTCGTGGCGCAGCTGCCGCGCCGCGATTACCGGCGCATCTATGAGCCGGGTTGCGGCAACGGATCGACGCTGGTTGCCATTCACCGCAGCTTTCCGGGTGCCGACCTGGTCGCCTGCGATCTTTCGGCTGAACAGCTCCGCGCGGCGCGGCGGCTGGCGGACAGGCTCTCGATGCCAGTGACGCTCAGGCAACGCGACGCCGCAGCCGCAACCGGGGAGGACGACGAAAGCTTCGATGCCGTGGTCACCTTCGCGCTACATCATGAACTGCCGCATGGCGCCAATATCGCCCTGCTCCAGGAGATGTTCCGCATCCTCAAGCCCGGCGGCGATATCGTGCTCAGCGATCCGCCACCCTTCCGGGCGGTCACTGCCTTTCACGCCGTGCTGCTGGACTGGGACACGGACAACCGCGAGGAGCCCTTTTTCTCCGAAGCGGGTGCCTGCGACTGGGGCATGGAGATGGAGCGGATCGGCTTTGTCGATGTGCAGGCCCGCGCGCTCGGCCCCGACAGCTATCCGTGGGTAACGATCGCGCGCAAACCGGCCTGAAGGCTCAGATCCTCCTGGCCAGTTCGCGGAACATGGTCATGAGCATCGTCACGGCTGGTGTGCGTATGATGTCGGGCCGGTAGACAAGCCCGCCTTCCGGATCGCTGGCGGGCGTTTCGGACGCATCGATCCGCACCAGCCGGCCTCCCAGCAACGGCCCCTGCGCGACAGCATGGGGCAGCACGGTCAGCAACTGATTGCGGCTCACCAGCTCCGCGAGCAGGGCGATGGAACTTGACTGCACGACGCGCGCGGGCGGAAGCATGCCCCGATCGGTGAAGAAGGCGGTGAAGGTCGATCGCAACGCCGTGCTGCCTGCAAGTCCCCATTCGCACTCCGCCAGCTCGTCTGTCCGCACGCCCTTGCGGCCTGCCAGCCGATGATCGGGCGCGGCATAGGTGCCGCAGGTCAGGACGAACAGCGTTTCATAGACGAGGCGGGGATCGCGAAATCCCGGCACGAACAGGGTGAAACCGAAATCCAGCTCCTCCTTCACCAGCCTGCGGCTGAGTTCGGGGTCTGACCGCGTTACCACCGTCATGTCGACATTGGGATAGGCGGCGGCAAAGTCCGCCAACGTGTCGGTCGCCAGCGCATAGGCGAAGACATTGTGGATGCCGATCTCCACATGGCCGCTCCGCAGCGACTTATAGGCCATCATCTCGTTGAGCGTGCGCGCCCGAGCGTTCCATATGCCCTGTGCCCGGGGCAGCAGCTGCTCGCCGAACTCGGTGAGCGTGACGCCGCGCGCCTCCCGCCTGAACAGCGGCAGACCCAGATAATCCTCCAGCGTGCGGATCGAACGGCTTATGCCCGATTGGGTCAGATTCAGCTCATCGGCGGCCTTGCCCACGCTGCCCAGCCGGGCCGTGACAATGAAATGATGAAGATGTTGCATTTCCATCGTCATTTTCTCGCAGATCGACCAAGTCATGATTTTAGATCATGGTAACAGGAGTATATCCAGTTTGAAACATCATGCCATATCGTCTTAGCCTTCCGTCATGGAATCGTAACGGGAGCAGCCTTGATGACCTTTTTCACCAATGCGACCCCCGCCGGCGCGCAGCCGGCCTTCGGTCTGACTCAACATGGGCGTGCGGGTATGCAGATGCTGGGCGCCATCCAGAAACTTTCCTCCACCCAGCTGCGTTCGGCGGCGCGCGCCAATTTTCATGCCATGCCGCAAGGAGCGGCATTGGCGGAGGTGCACCGCAATGGATCGCAGGATCGCACGGACGTCGATGAAAGGGTCAAACAGGCCAAGGCGCTGGCCTATCGTGATCCGGTCTTCCGGCTGGAGCGCTTCCTCCAGCGGCATGTGGCAGAGGAGAATTTCAACCGTGGCATCCCCGCTATTGAGGAACGGCGCGCGATGTTCAGCGGCTTCATCGCGGAAGGTGGACAAGAGCAAGCGGATGGGCTGGAACTCGACGCCGATCTCGTGCCCCCTGCCTATCAGGCGAAAACGGAGTGGCATTTGGAGCCGGGCGGATGGGACGGCTATGATCTCTACGGTCCGCTGTTCGCCTTCGCCGTCGGCCCGCATGTCTTCCGCCATGGCGGTTATGCGGCGGTCGGTGCGGGTGCGGACATCACCCAACAGCGGATCGACGCTGTGCGCCAGTTGCCGCGCGACCATTATGACCATATTTACGAGCCGGGTTGCGGCGGGGTGTCGACCTTCCGCGCGCTGGCGACCGTGTTTCCGCAGGCCAGGCTGACGGGGTGCGACCTTTCAACGCTGTTGCTGCGCAACGGGCACATGCTGGCAAAGCGACAGGGTCTGAACGTGACGCTCAAGCAACGGGAAGCCACCGATACCGGCGAACCGGATAGCAGCGTTGATGCGGTCATGACCTACGCGCTGCATCACGAACTCCCGCCCAAGGAAAATGCCAAGCTTTTCGCCGAAATGTTCCGTATCCTGAAGCCCGGAGGCGACATTGTGCTGAGCGACCCGCCCCCTTTTCGGGCGGTCGACATCTTCCATGCCGTAATCCTCGACTGGGATACCGAACATCGCGAGGAACCCTTCTTCACCACCTCCTGCCTCTGCGATTGGGGCCGGGAACTGGAGAAGGTCGGCTTCGTCGATGTGGAAGCGTACGCGATCGGCGCGGACGGCTATCCCTGGATCACCCGAGCGCGAAAGCCGGGAACGGCCTGAGCGCGGGATCAGGCGACCAGCCTGATGCGAAACCGCCCTGCGGCTTCGCGCAGTGGGCGGGCCGCCTGATATTCGGGTGAAGTGATATAGGCGCGGGCGGCGCCCGCATCGGGAAAACCGATGACGATGATCACTTCGCCCGTTTCACCATCGCCCTCCAGCAGTTCGATCGTCCTCCCGCGGATCAGCATGTCGCCGCCGATCCGCTCGTTGAGGCCGGCGATGGCGGCACGATAGGCTGCGAAGGCCTGCGGATTGGTGACGGTGACGGTCGTGAGAATGAAGGCCCGGCTCATGCGATGTTCCCTGATCAACGAAGCGTCCTGCCTGGGTGGGAGCCGAAGCAGGAACCAGCGGCGACACCCATTTTCTCCGCTGGGTGGATAGTCGCAGCGAAGGCAAGTGGCGGTTCGCGCTGCGCGCCTATCCTGTCTGCAGAAAGGATGCGCGATGAACGTAACATTGTCGGGACAGGCGGCGCTGGTCGCCGGCGGATCGGGGGGTATGGGCGGGGAAACTTCCGTGCGCCTGGCTGCCGCCGGCGCGCAGGTGATGATGACGGCGCGAACATGTTGCTCGACCTCATCGCCTATGGGCCGCTCAAAATGCTGAAAGGGAAGTTTGTCATGAAGATGCGTGATCTGCCGCGCGCGGCTCTCTGTCTTGGCCTCACCTCCGCCGCCTTCGCGGCCCCGACCGTTCCCGCAGCGGAAGAAAAGGCGGCGGCACAGGCTGAGATCTGGGTCAAGGAACAGTCGATCTATGCCGCGCGCGGGCGCGGGGACATCGGCGCTTATCTCGCCAATACAGCGACCGACTATCTGGCCTGGCCGCCGCTGCGGACCATGCCGGAGGGCCATGCAGGTCTCGACAGGACCGGCCGGGAACTCAAGGGCAAGAATCAGGAGAAGCTGGCGATGCGCTTCACGGGCTTCGCCATGAATGGGGACACGGCGATAATCTATTACGACACCCATCGCACGCAGCGTTCCGATGGCACCCCGGCCGACGAGCGGTTCGAGGTGACGCATACCTGGGTTCGCGAAGACGGACAGTGGAAGGTGCTGGGCGGCATGGCCCGCGCAACCCCGAAGCGCTGACGGCCCAGCCATGGCCGAGCCGCGTCTGGTCGATACGCTGATCCGCAATGCCATGGTTGTCACTATGGACGGCCATCGGCGCGTCTATACCCATGGCTATTTGGCGATGGACGGCGGGCGGATAGCCGGGGTCGGACGGATGGAGGATTGCGTCTTTGCCGGACGCGAGACGCTCGACGCGCGTGGGCGGATGCTGCTGCCGGGCATGGTTAATGCGCACAATCATCTGATCCAGGTTGCCTTCCGGGGCTATAATGATGATCGCTGGCCGGTACTCGACATACCGGCGGCGGTCGTCGCGCTGCTTGAACAGCTTCAGGCGCTGACTGCCCGGTTGGACGAGGAACGCGCCTTCATCCTGACGCGCGCGCATATGTTGGATTTGCTGAAATCGGGTTACACCGCGACCCATGACGAGCATTTCACCAATATCCGTAAGGACAGCGCGGACGGCAGCTGGGCCGCGGTGAAAGCGTCGGGGATGCGCGGCTTTCTCTGCCGTTGCATCGTCAATGCGCAGCGAGTGGCGCCTGAAGGCCGGGAGACGGTGGAGGCGGGATTGATGGAGGCGGAAAGGTTGCGCAGCCGCTTCGCGTCCGATCGGATCGAAGTGGCGACGGGCTTCCTCAACTTCCAGTTTCTGGAGGATCCGGAAGATATGCGCCGCATCGTGAATGGGGCGGGCGCCATCGGGATGCGTGTCGATGTCGACATGACCGACAACAGTCGGGGCGCCGCGCTCAAGGCGCGGGGCTTCGATGGTGGGCAGGTCGAATATTATCAGCGTTTCGGCCTGCTCGACCGGCCCGTCTATGCGGGCAAGGCCGTTTCGATCCTGCCCCATGAATATGGATTGCTGGCCGCAGCAGACGCGCGGGTCGCGCTCGTGCCGATGCTGCGATTCTTCGATGGTACGGGCCTGCAAATCCATGATTTCCTGAAGGCGGGCCTGCTGCCCGCGATTGGCACGGACGCGCCACTGGTCACCGCCTGCCAGAACCCGTTTGAGGCGATGCGTCTTGCCATATTGGCGCAAAATATTGCGGTGAAACGGGAGCGGGCGGCGGGCGCACCGGCGCCCGGGCGCGACCATTGGGCGGTCGCCGAGACAATGCTGGAGATGGCGACGCTGGGTGGCGCGAGGACTCTTTTCATGGAGGAGAAGAATGGCGCGCTGGAAGTCGGCAAGGCGGCCGACTGCGTGCTGGTCGATCTCGATCACGCGACGACCCAGCCGGGTGCGCTGCGCCGCCGCGACGTGGGTATGCTGATTTGGGCTGGGTCGGCGGCGAATGTCGATACGGTGTTCGTGGCCGGCACCAAATTGCTGGAGGGCGGTCGATCGACGCTGTTGGACGAGGAGCAAGTGTTGGCGGAGGCGCGCGCAGTCATGGCCTCCTTGATTGCCGAGGCGGGGCTGGAACAGGCTTTGCCCTCGCGCGTGCCCGGCCGGGGGTTTCGCGGCTGGACCTATATCTGAAGGGAGAAAGACCATGGGAAAGACCGCCATTGTGACCGGCAGCACCAGAGGACTCGGCCGGGGTATCGCCGCCGAACTGGCGCGACGCGGCTATCGCGTCGTGATCGCCGCGCAGAGTGGGCGGGACAGCGCCAAGGTCGCGGCGGAGATTGCGCCGGATGCGCTCGGCCTTGGCTGCGACGTGACCGATGCCGGGCAGGTTCAGGCGCTGTGGGACGGCGCGGTGGAACGGTTCGGCTCGGTCGACCTTTGGATCAACAATGCAGGGTTGGCGCTGACGGGGCAGGGGCTTGCGACGCTGCCTTCCCAGGATTTCAGCAAGATGTTGGCGATCAACCTGCTGGGCGCCATGCATGGCTGCCAGAGCGCGCTGAGGGGCATGAGCGCGCAAGGCGGAGGACGCATTTACAACGTGCTGGGTGCGGGCGCGGATGGGCAGCCGGTGCCGGGCATGATCGGCTATGCAACGACCAAGCGCGCGCTTCAGTTCATGACCCGATCCTTCGCTGCGGAAACGGCGGGCGGGCCGGTGTTGGTGGGGGCGATCAGTCCCGGCCTGGTTATGACGGAGGGTTTCCTGCGCGAACATGCGCACATGGCGGCTGGTCCGGAAAAGGCGGCGCGGGAACGCTGGGTCAACGTGATCGGCGACCATGTGGAAACGATCGCGGATTGGGCCTGCGACATCTTCGCCGCCGACCATGACCACGGCGCCGAGTTTGCCTGGTTGTCCCCGGACAAGATTGCCGCGCGTCAGCGGGACGAGCCGACGCGCGATGTGCTGTCGCGCTATCTCTGATCCCGTCAGTCGGCGGTCCAGCCGCCGTCGACCACCAGGCTGGAGCCTGTCATCAGCGCAGATGCGTCGGATGCGAGAAACAGGGCGGCGCCCATCAGATCCTCGACCGTGCCGACACGGCCGAGCTTGATCTTGTCCAGCACACTTGTCCGAAACGCGGCATCCTCGAAAAAAGGACGAGTCAACGGCGTATCTATGAAGGTAGGTGCAATGATGTTGGACCGGATGCCATGGGGCGCGAGATCGAGTGCGAAGCTCTTGTTCATGCCCTCCAGTGCCCATTTGGAGGCGCAATAGAGCGATCGGTTCGGCCCGCCGACATGGCCCATCTGCGACCCCACATGGATCAGCGATCCGCCTGTCCCATCCGCCAGCATCCGCCGCACACAGGCCTGCGCCACGAAGAAGGCGCTCTTCAGATTAAGGTCAAGCACCGCGTCATAGTCGGCTTCACTGACTTCCCACATCGGCATCGGCCGGTTGGTTCCGGCATTGTTTACCAGAATATGGAAAGCGGCCCGCGCCTCGAAAAAGCCGTGGACTGCCGACATATCGGACACGTCCAGAACATGGCCCTCCGCCCGGCCGCCGGCCTGCCGGATCGCATGGGCGGCGCGCGCGACTTCCTCTCCACTGCGCGCAACCAACATGACCTCAGCCCCCGCCTCGGCAAGAGCGGCCGCAAGCGCCACGCCGATGCCCCGGCCGGCGCCCGTCACCAATGCGCGGCGGCCGTCCAGGCGGAAGCTGGGGGTGCGGGGCAGGGACCTGGACTCAGTCATCTGGCCGCTCGACCTGCAGGGCGACGCCCGCATAGGGAATGTCCCGCCCGCCATGGCGCCGCACGCGGATATTGGCCTGCTCGCCATGTCCGGCAAAACCCTCCAGCGCACACAGGCGGCTGCAATATTCGCCGAGCAGCGTGGAGGCCTCGTCGGTGACGACTTTCTGATAGGTGCAGGTTTTCAGGAATTTGCCCACCCACAAACCGCCGGTGTAGCGCGCCGCCCTGCGCGTCGGCAGCGTATGGTTGGTACCGATCACCTTGTCGCCATAGGCAACATTGGTGCGCGGTCCAAGGAACAGGGCGCCGTAGTTTGTCATGTTCTCAAGAAAATAGTCGGGGTCGGCGGTCATCACCTGCACATGTTCCGATGCGATTTCGTCAGCGATGCGTACCATCTCCTCCCGGCTGTCGGCAATGATCACTTCGCCATACGTTTCCCACGCCTTGCGTGCATGCCCGGCGGTGGGCAGCACGGTCAGCAGCCGCTCGATTTCCTGCATGGTATCGCGCGCCAGCTTTTCGGAATCGGTCAGGAGGATGCCGGGACTGTCGGGGCCATGTTCGACCTGTCCCAATATGTCGGTCGCGCACAATTCGCCGTCGACACTCTCGTCGGCGATGATCAGCGTTTCGGTTGGCCCGGCGAACAGGTCGATGCCGACGCGCCCGTAGAGCTGGCGTTTGGCTTCCGCGACGAAGGCATTGCCAGGCCCGACAAGGATATCGACCGGATCGATGCTCTGGGTGCCGATCGCCATCGCGCCCACTGCCTGGATGCCACCCAGGGCATAGATGGCGTCTGCGCCCGCCATCGCCTGCGCTGCGACGATCGCGGGGGCAGGCCTTCCCTGAAAGGGCGGCGCGCAGGTGATCACCTGAGGCACGCCCGCCACCTTCGCGGTAATGACCGACATATGGGCCGATGCGAGCAGCGGATATTTGCCGCCCGGAACATAGCAGCCTGCAGAGTTTAACGGAATGTTTCGATGGCCCAATATGACACCGGGGAGCGTCTCGACTTCGACGTCGGCCATGCTTGCGCGCTGGATGCGGGCGAAGTTGCGTACCTGCGTCTGCGCAAACTCGATATCCTTGACGTCCTGTGGAGAGAGGGTGTCGATGCAGGCCTGGATCTCCGCATCGCTCAGCCGATAATCGTCGCGGTCCCATCCGTCGAAGCGAATCGACAGGTCGCGAACGGCCTCGTCGCCGCGCGCCTCGATATCCGCCAGAGTGGCTTCCACAATATCGCGCACCTTTCGGTCCGCATCCGCCCTATGTTCCGTCGTTGCGGCGCGCTTCAGCCATTTCGCCATGACTCATACCCTCCGATCATCCGGGCGCTGGTCTGGCGCCAGCCTTCCGCGCGGGCCATCGGGCAGGGGGCCGATCTCCGCCTTGCGGATAAATTCCGATCGGGCTCTCTTCAGTGATGCCGGGCGCGGCTAGACTGGCGGGGCTTCAGCAGGGGATGTCCGATGCAGGATTTTGACGATATTTACGCGCATGTTCCGGCGGATATTCCCGCATGGATCGAAGGACTGTCGCTCGCCATGACGATCGATGGCGCCGATGCTGACCCCGTAGCGCTGGTCGATGTCATCCATGCCTGCGACGAACAGGTGATCGCGCAATCCCCTGACGCTGGCCTCCATCATGTCGACCAGGCGGTCGATGCAGCGCGGGCGGCTTTCCCGGCATGGGCGGGCGCACCCTGGACAGAGCGGCGCAACCTGCTCGAAACGTTCGCGGACCGTTTGTGGGACGCGCGGGTGACGCTGGCGCTGCTGATCGCGGCGGAGGCGGGGCGGCCCTTGCGCCGTGCCATGAGCGAGATATTCTTTGCCGTCGATTATGTGCGCACCATCGCCGCGCAGGAACTGGCGGAAACGCGCTATGAACTCGGCCCGATGCGCGCCCGTCTGACACACAAGCCGCTGGGTGTGGTCGGTGCGATCGCGCCATGGAACGGCCCGGTTATCCTTGCGGTGGCGAAGATCGCCAATGCGCTGCTTGCGGGCGACACGCAGATATTGCGCCCTTCGCCCTTCACACCGCTTTCGGCCCTTTACATGGGCATGATCGCCCGCGACATCTTCCCGCGCGGTGTCTTCAATGTGATCACCGGCGACGCTCAGGTCGGAGCGGCGATGACGACCCATCCCCGCATCGCCAAGATTTCCTTCACCGGGTCGACGGCGACCGGGCGCCTGATCGCGGCTGCGGCCGCACCCACTCTCAAACGGCTGACGCTGGAACTGGGAGGCAACGACGCTGCGATCGTGTTGCCCGATGCGAATATCGACCTGCTCTGCGATGCCGTCTATCGGATATCGCTGGAGAATGCCGGGCAATTCTGCGCCTGCGTCAAGCGGCTCTATGTCCACGAAACCGTTTATGATGCGGTCGTGAAGGGCCTTGGCGAACGGTTAAGGGCGGCGCGCCCGGGATCCTGCTTCGATGCTGCAACGACGATGACCCCGATACAAAACCGCAAGCAGTTCGAGCGGGTATGGCATCTGATCGACGATGCCGTGGATCGTGGGGGCGCGATCCTGTGCGGTGCGCAGCGTCATGGGGGGGCGGGCCTGTTCGTGCCGCCAACTCTGGTTGGAAATGTGGACCATGGCGTGGCGCTGGTCGACGAGGAGCAGTTCGGGCCTGTCTTGCCGCTTATCCCCTTTCGCGACGAGGAAGCGGCGCTGCGCGACGCCAATCGGGGCGAGATGGGGCTGGGCGGTTCGATCTGGACCGCCGATGTCGAGCATGGTCTCCGCCTTGCCGAAAGAATGGAATGCGGTACCGCGTGGGTCAATCAACATGGTGCCTTCTCGGCGGCCTTGCCGATGCCTTTCGCGAAACAATCGGGTATCGGGACGGACTATGCCCAATTCGGCGTCGCAGAACATAGCCGGATGATGCTTGTAAACGCCCGCCTCTGATCGAAGTCTGCTTGCATGTCCGATCAAGACACCGTCTGTTGAGAAGGAGATGTAATATCTGCCTCGCACGACTTGGTACGGAACCCGGCGGGATATCGCCCGCCAATCGGGCACATGACTCCGAGGCGATGGCGGGCGTGGTCAATTCCGTGCTGAAGCGGGATTTTGAGGGGCTTTTACCGGATGCCAAGGCAGGGTCACCAGCTATGGCGACCCCGGCACCTATCGGCTGTCGGGCGCTATGCGCCAGTCAGTTCGACATCAACGCCAATCAGGCGGGCGACAGGTCGCAATGGTTCGACTTGCCGGGCGGTCCCGTCGCCTTTGCGCTCGGCACCGAATATTATCAGGCAAAGGCATGTTAGGCCTATGACGACACGGTGAAGAGCGGTGAAACCTTCCTGAACTCCATTCCGGACTTCAATCCGTCTTCCATCGCCGTCAAGGAAAACTATGGCGAACTGGACGTCCCCCATTTTAAAAAGGCGACGCCATATACGACAATATCGTGCGCTTCATGTATATGGGCCGCTCCGTCAAACTTTGATTGAAGGTTGCCGGTGCGGTTCAAAGGGGGAGGGGTTTGGGCAACCTGCCGCCCTTTTCCGCGGTTCAGCGGCCGATTTCTAGTAGTCAGGGGAAGGCCCACCGCTGTTCGAAGGCCACGCGCAGGTGGGCCATATCGGCCGGGCGAAAGCCGTGTCGATATCCCCTCAGTGCCGCGTGGCCGGCCGCGACGAGACCGCGCAGCAAGACCGTTCGCCGCGGGGCCCATGACGCGTGGCGCATTGGAAGATCGTCGCGGTTCCCGATTGTTGCAGACATTCAAAGGCAATCCGGTCTTAACCAATATAAAAGGCTTCTCTGGTCTATTGGCGCCATGCACAAGGCAGGCGCTTCCAACAGATTGAAAAGCCATTCGCTCGCGGTCCGCGAAAGATCGTCGCGCCCGACATCAGGGGCCGTTTCCGTCTATGGTCCTGCCGCCTTGCTGCTGCTTGCAGGATTGACCGGACTTTCCGCGGCCTGGATCATGAGCGGCAGCGGTTCGGGCCGCTATCTCGTGATTGCGTCTCCCGGCGCTTCGCGTGCCCAAACCATCGACCTTGTCAGGTCGGCCGAGGGCGGCCTTATCGGGATGGGCCGCTTTTCCAACATGATCATTGCAGGATCGAACCGGCCGAATTTCGCGGCAGCGTTGCGCAAGGCTGGCGCCTGGGCCGTGATTGCGATGCCTGTGCGGCGCGGATGCGGCGAACCATTGTCGGTGGGGCAGACAATATGACTATCGAACTGGACAAATTGCGATTTCATTTCGGCCGGTTTCTCGTGCCCCTGTTATGGGCGCATGTGCCGCTGCTCGCGACAGTGGCGCTGTCGACCGGCCATTCCCCGATGGGCGCCGCACTGGCCGGCTTCGTGCTGGCGGGAGCCTATCATCTGACCTGGTGGCGCCAGGGCATTGCGCCTGCCACGCGCTATTTGTCCGCTATAGCGCTGATGGGCGAACCCGCCCTGCTGCTGTTCCTGCTGCGCGACCATCCATGGCAGATGGACATGCACATGTATTTCTTTGCCATGCTGGCATTGACGATCGCGTGGTGTGACAAGCGCGCAATCGTCACCGCGGCGACTGCAACGGCGCTGCACCATTTGCTGCTGCTGCATATGTTGCCCTACGCGGTTTTTCCCGGCCAGGGCAATCTGGAACGGGTACTGCTGCATGCGGGGATCGTCGCTTTCCAGACAGCCGTGCTGGTCTGGCTGAGCGACAGGCTGGTGGAAAGCTTCCAGCGTAACCAGAAAATGGGCGAAGAAATCCTCGCCAAGAATCACGCACTGGAGGCGCGTACGCGCGAGGCCGAGGAGGCCAATCGTGCAAAGAGCCTGTTCCTTGCCAATATGAGCCATGAAATCCGTACCCCGATGAATGCCATTCTCGGCTTCTGTCATCTGGTGGCGCGGACCGACCTAAATCCCAGGCAGCAGGATTATGTCGGCAAGATCAGTCACGCGGGCGTGTCGCTGTTGCGATTGATCAACGACATTCTCGATTTCTCCAAGAATGAAGCGGGTAAGCTGACGCTGGAAGCGCATCCCTTCGATCTGCGCACCGCGATCGAGAATCAGATTCAGCTGGTGGCCGCCGATGCCGAGGCCAATCAGGTGAAGATCGTCTACCAGCTCGATGCCGGTGTGCCCGAAAGGCTGATCGGCGACGAAATGCGCTTCTGCCAGGTTGTGCTCAACCTGATGAGCAACGCCGTCAAATTTTCCCGTGAAGGGACTGTTACCGTGGGCCTTTCCGCTTCCGGGCATAATGGTCGGATCAGGCTGAAGCTGTCGGTTCGCGATACTGGTATCGGCATGACATCCGAACAGCAGAAGGGACTGTTTCATTCCTTCACCCAGGCGGACAGCTCGACGACGCGCCGCTTTGGCGGGACTGGCCTTGGCCTTGCCATCTGCCGGCAGATCGTCGAGCAGATGGGCGGCAGCATCGAAGTGGAAAGCGCACCCGGCCATGGCAGCACCTTCATCTGTCACATGCTGTTGGACGCCGACGACAACGCGACGGGACCGAAGATGCACATGCCCGCGCACATCCGCCGGCTCCGCCTTCTGGCGGCGGACGACAATCCGGCATCGCGGCAGATCATCCATGATATCTTCGCCGGGTGGGACATGGCCGTGGATCTGGTCGCGTCCGGCAGCGAGGCGATTGCGGCGATCGAACATGCCGATGAACGGAACGAACCCTATGATCTGGCCCTGCTCGACTGGAAGATGCCAGGCATGGACGGGATGGAAACGGTTGAGGCGCTGCGCGACAGGGCGCTAAGGCACCCTTGTCCCAAGGCCCTGATCATCACCGCATACGGGGCGGACGATCTGTTGAACGGCATCGATACGAAGAAGGTCGCCGCGTTCCTGACCAAACCGGTCCTGCCCAAGATGTTGCTGGATACAATCGCCGAGATATTTGCGCAGGATCGCGCGGCCGCTGAGCCTGCCATATCCCCCGCCACGGCAGCCCTGCCGATGGTGGCTGAAGCGCTGCGCGGACTGCGCGTGCTGCTGGTTGAAGACAATCTTATCAATCGGGAGATCGCGACCGAATTGCTGGGCGATGCGGGATTGGAGGTGGACTGTGCGGAAAATGGCCGCATCGCCTGCGACATGGTGCGCGACAAGGGGGCAAGCTATGCGGCCGTGCTCATGGACGTGCAGATGCCGGAAATGGACGGCATCACCGCCACCTCCATCATTCGTCAGCACTGGCGCGACGATCATCTGCCGATCATTGCGCTGACGGCCCATGCCTATGAGGAAGAGAAGCAGCGCTGCATTGCTGCTGGCATGAACGATCACATCGCCAAGCCCATCGAGCCATCCATTCTGGTACGGGTGCTCGACCGCTGGCTGAAGGCGGACAGGATGGTGGCGGATCCATCACCGCTGGCCCAGCCGGTTGCCGATACCAAGCTGCTGCCCGACTGCTTGCCGCCGTTCGACCTTCCGGCGGCTCTGGCACGCGTCAACGGAAAGGCCGGCCTGCTGCGAAAGCTGATCGTCGCCTTCGGCGATACCTATGCAAGCGTCGCGCAGGATCTGCGGGTCCATATGGCGACGGGCCTGCTCCCGGATGCGCGTCGTCTGGCCCATGGTCTGAAGGGGGTGGCCGGCTCGCTTGAACTCGTCCGCGTCCAGCAAATCGCTTCCGAGATCGAGCGGAAGCTGGCCGCGGGCGAGACCGCCCAGGCCCTTGCCAACGTCATCGATCTGGAAATGTCCATCGCACCGGCCATTGCTGCTGCCCGCAGCCTGTCGGGCGCTCGACAGCCCGTGATCACCGCAGCCAGGGTGGCACCGGAGGACGGCCTTGTCGGAATGGCTCGAGATGAACTGCGCGGACTGCTGCATCGTCGTAGCCTTGGCGCGCGCGCCAGCTTCGAACGGCTGGCTCAGGCCATGGGGCTGACTGCGGAGCAGCGCACCGGCCATCCGGTGCACCGCGCGCTGGAGGAACTGGATTATGAAACGGCGCTCGCACTGATCGAAGCCGATGCCTTCGCGGCCGGCGACGAACCTCTCTCCCTCGACCGCGCGGGAGCGACATCATGAGCAGAGCGACCATCCTGATCGTAGACGATGAAATATCGAATATCGAAATCATGAACGCCATATTGGAGGACGATTACGAAATCTGCTTTGCGACATCAGGGAAACAGGCTCTGGACGCCGCGCGGACGGTGCAGCCGGATCTTGTCCTGCTGGACGTCCTGATGCCGGATATCGACGGGTTCGAAGTCTGCCGCCAGCTCAAGGCTGACAGCCTGCTGGCTGACATACCGGTCATCTTCACGACCGGACTCGGCGACACGGAGGATGAGATGCGCGGCCTTTCGCTGGGCGCCATCGACTATGTCACCAAGCCGATCCAGCCAGCGATCCTGCGCGCCCGCGTCGGCAACCATGTCGAGCTCAAGCGGCTGCGCGATCAACTGGCGACCATGGCCGTGACCGATGCGCTCACGGGGCTCAGCAACCGCCGACATATGGAGCGATCGCTGCAGACAGAAGCAGCGCGGCTGACCCGGACGGGCGAATGGCTATCGGTGATCATGCTCGACATCGATTTCTTCAAACAGTTCAACGACACATATGGGCATCTCGCGGGGGACCGCTGCATTGCCATGGTCGCCGCTGCGCTGGCGCGCGCAGTCAAGCGCGCGACGGACCTCCCGGCCCGCTACGGGGGCGAGGAATTCGCCTGCATCCTGCCTGGTGCGGATCCGCAGAGCGCCGAACTGGTTGCCCAGGAAATCAGGCTTCAGATACAATCGCTCAATATCCCCCACAGCCAGTCGCGGGTCAGCCCGTTCATCACCGTCAGCATCGGTGTCGCCAGCGCGCGCTGCCGTCCCAATGTCCCGGCAGATCGTTGGATGATCGAGGCGGATCGGCAGCTTTACGTGAGCAAGCAGGGGGGGCGCGATCGCATCACCACCACGCAGTTCGATCAGCAGACCGAATGTTGCGGGACCTGAAGCCTTCTTCCAGCACCCGACCGGCCCGTGACAAATGTAGCAGCTGTTCCGGGAAATAGACGTCGGCAATTCGAAACGATGGCAACGGTCCTGCTGTCATGGAGCGGACCGCGTTTCAAAGGAATGATGGGCCGGATCAGAGACCCTGTCATCCCGGCCGATCAACGGCGTTCGATAATTCCGGCACGGGTCGAGCTTGTTATTGAGTCCGGCAGGGCGCATATCATGGTCGATTGGCGGTCGGATTGGGACTGTCAGCTCGCAAATTGGCAGCGCTGGCTTCCGCTTGTGAAAGCGACGAACGGGTCGCGGACCAGCACGAGGAAAGTCGGACCCTAGCCATGACAGCCAAAGACGTGAAATTTGCGCACGAAGCTCGCGAAGGCATCGCGCGCGGCGTCGACATTCTTGCCAATTCCGTGCGTGTGACGCTCGGCCCCAAGGGGCGCAACGTCCTGATCGACCGGGGTTTCGGCGCGCCCCGGATCACCAAGGACGGCGTTACCGTTGCCAGGGAAATGGAATTCAAGGACAAGTTTGAAAATATGGGCGCGCAGATGATCCGCGCTGTCGCGTCGAGAGCGCACGATCATGCCGGGGACGGGACCACGACGGCCACCGTCCTTGCCCAGGCAATTGTGCGGGAGGGGATGAAATCGGTATCTGCGGGCATGGATCCGATGGATCTCAAGCGCGGCATCGACCTTGCCGTCACGGCCGTCGTTGCCGAACTCAAGGCCCGGTCCAAACCGGTATCGAACAATCAGGAAATCGCCCAGGTCGGCATCGTTTCGGCCAATGGCGACGAGATCATCGGCAACCGGATCGCCGAGGCGATAGAGAAGGTCGGCAAGGAAGGCGTCATCACGATCGAGGAAGGAGCGAGCGTCGAGTTCGAGCTGGATGTTGTCGAGGGTATGCAGTTTGATCGCGGTTACCTGTCGCCCTATTTCGTCACCAACAGCGAGACGATGACGGTCGAGCTGGAGGACCCCCTCATCCTGATTCACGATCAGAAGATGGGCAATGTGCAGGCGATGCTGCCGCTATTGGAAGCGGTTGCCAAATCGACTAGGTCGCTGCTCGTCATCGCCGAGGATATTGAAGGGGATGCGCTGTCGACGCTGGTCGTCAACAAGCTTCGCGGGGGATTGAAGGTCGCCGCGGTCAGGGCGCCGGGCTTCGGCGATCGCCGCAAGGCGATGCTGGAGGATCTGGCCATATTGACGGCAGCCGATATCGTTGCCGAGGATCTTGGCGTCAGGCTGGAGAGCGTCACGCTGGACAGGCTGGGCACAGCCAAGCGCGTGACGATCACCAAGGATCACTGCACGATCATCGACGGCGCGGGCAGTCCGGAAGCTATCACGGCGCGCGTCGCGGCGCTTCAGGCGCAGATCGATTCCAGCACAAGCGATTATGACCGCGAGAAGCTCCAGGAACGCCTTGCCAAGCTGGCCGGTGGCGTCGCCGTGATCAAGGTCGGCGGGTCATCCGAGCCGGAGGTCAAGGAGCGCAAGGATCGGGTGGAGGATGCTTTGCACGCGACCCGCGCGGCAGTGGAGGAAGGCATATTGCCGGGCGGCGGCACCGCTCTGCTTTATGCGTCGAAAGCGCTGGACAGTCTTGACCCCGTCAATGACGATCAGCGGCGCGGCATCGACATTATCCGTAGAGCGCTTCAGGCGCCGCTCCGCCAGATCGCGCAGAATGCCGGATATGACGGGGGCGTGGTCGCAGGCCGCTTGCTGGACGGGCAAGACGAAAATCTGGGGTTCAATGCGCAGAGCGAGCAATATGAGAACCTGTTCCAGTCGGGCGTTATCGATCCAACCAAGGTCGTCCGGACGGCCTTGCAGGACGCGGCTTCCATCGCCGGGCTGCTGATCACCACCGAAGCGGCGGTGGCCGAAGGGCCAGTCGACGGCGACGGCTCTTTGGCCGGTGCGTCCGGCAGGAGATTCTAGGCGGCTCGTTTATCCGCTGATGCGGCGCGGACGAATAGATGCAGGTCTGGCGAACATTCCATGGTATAACCCGCCATCACCCCGATCATGCCGCAGGCATGTTGTGACAGAGAGACCAACGTGCTCCCGCCTGCAAACGGGAGAAAGCGCAAATGTCCGATGATCTGGGAAACGCAGGCCTTGCCGATGCGACGCCGTCATGACCATCCGCACCACGTGCAAGTCGATGACTTTTTCCGCACCCTTCCACCTGCCGGGCTTCGAGGCGCTTTTGCCAGCCGGCTCCTATGTGGTTGAAACGGACGAAGAAACGATAGAAGGCCTTGTTCATACGGCCTTCAGGCGAACGGCGACGACGCTGCGTATCCGAACAGGCGCTACCATCGAACATCATCAGGTCGATTGGCGGGATCTGGAGACGGCATTGCGCCGGGATCGAAATGCAGCGCGGGGCAGGTTGGTTTCGGCTGGTCCGCCAGCGGAGCGGAGCTCCCCCTCTGATGATCCTCCGCCCAGGGACTGGCGCTGGGTTCCTCTCTGGATTCGAAACACGCACTCCAGCCACAGGCGGTAGATCAGTCATGTTCAACAGTTCAGCAATGTGCCGGCAGCAGGCAGCGCATCATCGGCGGGTTGCTGCCGCGGCTCCCCTTGAAAAAGTGCGGACGATTGCGCTGGCGGCCGCAACCGCGTGGGATGCTCAAGCCAGGGAGGCGGACGCGCGGGAAGCGGGGCAGCCGGATAGGCTCAGCGCGGAAGATACAGCGATTGCGCTGGAATTTCGGCGGGAGGACGAGGAAGAGGCGCGGATGCGCGCCAGCGACACCTTGGGCGAACCGGCTGCCGGCCCTCTGCAACGGCCGTGATGGGATGCATGTATGACTGTTCAGATTGAGCAATTTGGCGCCTGGTTGATAGGGCAGCACAGTCGACCAGGCTGGATAGGAGATCTGGCCCGCGTTGCGGCAGGCGACCGGACTTTTCCCCGTTCGGGCGACCCTGATAGGGTACGCGGCTATCTTGATCGCACGCATGCGGAAGCAGACATGTTCGAGGCGTTGGAGGATGCGGAAGCGCTCTGGTTCGGTTTCAGTCGCTACTGATGCAATGACCGCGGACCCGTGTTGCAAAGGTTGATACGGGTCGTCCAAAACGCATCATCGCCCCGACCTTACCCTAAATCCATAACATTCTTTGAAGGAGCGCCAAGATGGCCAAAAGTCAAAAAAGATCCAACCGCGAAGTTCGAAAACCCAAGGCTGAAAAGCCTCGGAAGAACAACGCATCCAATCCTTCACAAAAGCCCGGTGGGCTGCAAATCGTCACCTTGAAAAACTAGGGTTTTCGCATGCAAAGTCGGCGATTCGAAAGCCGACTATTGCCGCGCGTCGAATGGGTGCATCATGCGCCGGGTTGCTGACTGTCCGCATCGAAGTTTTGCTGGAATGAAGCCATTGGGAGAGGCGCCAGTACCGGCCGATACGCCCGAAGGGCCTTGAAGAACATCGGAGAAGTGCATAATTTCCGATCGCGGCCGTGGTTGTCGGCCGCGGAAGGAAGAGGATAGGAAGAAAGGAGGCAAAGCAATGTCCCTCTCCCATTTTCAACACCCCTTGGAGGTGGTCCACCATCCTCAATTCGAACCGGAGGTAAAGCGATCCATCCTGGCCTCCTGGGCCTCGGATGCCCATGCGGTTGAGGGCAGACCTGCCCTGAGGAAGCCACCCAATGTGCGGCGTCCATTCTCGGTCGATGATGTGATGAATGCGCTGCGCGGCCTCGACGAGAGTTCGAACTGAGCCATGTCGCATCGATTTCTGGCATATCTGCGAGGAGAGCAGGAGCGACTCAACCGATTCCAGGTTATGCTGACGACCACAGGAAGGGCGGATCGAGCCGAGCTGGCGCGCCTGCGCAGACTGACACGGGTCCTGAGGCGGCAACTGGATCAGTGGGAGGCCGATCTGACGCCACGAAGAGAGGCAGCCTGAGAACCGATCCGAGAAAAAATGGCGGGCGGGGCCGGAGCGTGAAGCGCGTCCCGCTCGTCACCCCCCAATTATCCGGATACGGGGGCCAACTTCGACTTCATCCTGTTCAGAATGCCGATCGTCGGATTTCCTCTGCATCACTCATCCTCCAGCCGAACTTCGCCGTAAAAGATCGAAGCCTCGCAACGGCTTATTCTTTCGGCCGTATCCAGTTGCTCCGCGCGGCGTACGTCAGCCGGGAGATACTAGCTGGAAAATATCTCCTTTTTGGCTGTCCACTCCCCTGATTTTACCGGGATGTCGCGGAAAGCTGCAACCGCTAGAGCGACGGGGAAGACGCTGTCGCGGCAGCGTGTCCACGGCCCCAGCGCTGCATCGGCGGCGCTGGGCGCCGACCAGTGTCGGTGGCGAACGCTCACCGCTCCGATGTAAGTTCCGCCAGCAGATTCCGCACGCGGCGCAATTCCGGCGGAAATTCCGAGCCCGACATTTCTTCCAGCGCCTGTTCGAGCCGGTGAATCGCGTCCTCCGGCCGATCCTGTTCGACCAGTTGTGCCGCCAGCTTCCAGACCACCTTCAGGGTCCATGCCCGGGCGCCCTGCTTGCGGCTGACGTCCAGAGCCTGCTCCAGCAGCGTGATAGAGTCTTCCGGCTTACCGGCAGCATGCGCGATATCCGCCTTTACAGCCAAGAGCTCGGACATGGCAAAGCCTTCCCCGATGCTTAGGCAGCGCGTAATGGCGCCATCGATTGCCTCCGCAGCCTCGTGCAGCCGTTGGTCGCGCAAAAGGCCTCGGGCGAGGGCAAGCGAAAAATGCGTCGTCAACAGCTCGTAGCGCACCTCGCGCAGCCGGATAAGGCTATGCTCGATCTCTTCGGGGGATCCTTCTTCCGTTCCCTGCCGAATGGCAAGGTCCGCGCGGAACGCGATGGCTGCGCTGACATAAGGCCCCAGCGCATTCACTCTGGCACATTCGGCAAAGGCCGCCATCGCCTCCTGCGCTGCGTCGAAATCCTCCTTCCAGATATGGAGGGCGAGGGACCAGATCAGCGCGATGCAATGAGTGACGGGCTGATCCAGCCGGACGGCGAGTTCTATCGCCTGACGGGTAAGAGCGGTCGCCCGTTCCGCCTGGCCCGACAGCCAGAGCGTTCGCGCCAGCGCAATGGTCGTCCGCACGCGATGATCAAAGCCATAGCGGATCATGCGGCTGCGGCTGAACATCGGACAATCGGCAAGAGCGCGTTCCAGATCCTCAAGCGCGCGCCGCTGATCGCCGGCAAGATAGTGGGAGATGCCGGTGAGTGACCGTGCCACGCCGAGCGCTTCGGCATTGCCGATGTCCCTGGCAATGTCGAGGGCGCGGCTGGCATGGACCTGCGCGATGGCGCAGGCGCCGATCCGCTCATGGAAGATGTGGAGGCGGCCGAGCATTCGCAACTGGCCCCACGGATCGTCGAGGCTGGTTGCTACCGCCAGCGCGCGGGACAGAGCCGTCTCTGCCGCAGGCGTGCTGCCCCGGCTGAACATCAGGGTCAGGCCGAGCGCGCCCTGCAATTCCATTTCGAGCGCCGTGCCATGCTGGCCCTCCTCCATCGCATCCAGCGCCCGGGCGCACCAGATCTGGCACTCGGCGAAATGAGAGAGGCTGAGAAAGACCGGCGCGCTGGCGGCCGCCAGCCGAAGGCTTGCGGGGTTGCCGCCCCGAAAGCCGAAGCTCCAGTCCAGGGCGCAGCGGATATTGCCCAACTGCTGACGCAGCGGACGGGGATCCTGCCACACATCCTCATCCTGCGCGGCAGCAGCCTCCAGTTCGGCAAGGAAATAGGCGGCATGGCGTTGCGCCATGGCATGGAAAACGGCATCACCATGCGAACGCAGTTTCCGTTTCGCGTAGGCGCGGGTTATTTCCAGCAGCCGATAGCTGCCTGCCCCCCGGGATCGTCCGGGGGAAACCAGCGATTTCAGGACCAGTTCGTCCAGCGCGGCTACGACGGCGTCGCTGTCCAGATCGGCATCGGCGACCACTGCCAGCGCGGAATCGACCGAGAAGGGTCCGACGAAGACGGACAGTCGTTCAAGCACGATCCGCTCGATGCCGGAAAGGAGATCATAGCTCCAGTCGAGCATGGCCTGCAATGTCTGCTGGCGCGGCTGAGCGGTACGGCGCCCGACCCAGCCGAGGCCGAACCGTTCGTCCAGCTGCCGCGCGGTGGCATGGAGGCCGTGGGAGGCGACGCGCACCGCGGCCAGTTCGATGGCCAGCGCGATGCCGTCCAGCTGGCGGCATATGGCGGCAATCAGCCGCGCGGCGTCCAGGTCAATCTCCAGGCCGCTGTCGGCGGCACGGGCACGGTCATGGAACAATTGCACGGCCGGGAAGGCGAGCAGCTCCGTCAGCGTCAGGCCGGCATCGTCCTCAGGGCAGGCGAGCGCGTCGAGCCGGTGGATATGTTCGCCGCGCACGCGCAGCGGCTCGCGGGATGTGGTGAGGACGCGGACATGGGGCGCCGCCTCGACCAGTCGCTCCACCAGCAGCGCGACCGGCTCGATCAGATGCTCGCAATTGTCCAGCAACAGCAGAAAGGGCGCGGCGCGCATATGGCCCAGCATCACCGCCAATGGATCGTCGCCCTGCACCGCAAGGCCCATGGCGCCGGCGATCATGCCGGGCACCAGCGCGGGATTCTCCAACATGCTGAAGTCGACGAAGGCGACCTGACCGGCAAAGCTCTCAGCCAGAATATGACCCATCTCGATCGCCAGTGACGTCTTCCCGACGCCGCCTGGCCCGAGGATGGTGAAGAGCTGCGTTCTGGCGATCCGCTCCTTCAGCAGGGGGATGTCGCGTTCCCGCCCGATAAGGTCGGGCTGGCGTGGGGGCAGGTTCGTCGCAGACGGGCTGTGGGCTGGGGTGGCTCCCAGCGATGGCGGGTCAGGCGCCGCATCCCGCTCCACGGTCGCGACGAAGGCATAGCCCACGCCCACCTGCGTCGCGATATAGCGTGCGCCATCCCTGCCGTCGCCCAGCAGACGACGCAGCCCGGCCATGTGGAAGCGCAGACTGCCGTCCTCCACTACCACGTCGCTCCACACGCGTTTGAGCAACTCGCGTTTGGACAGGACGCGACCGGGCTGCTCGGCCAGCGCAATCAGCAGGTCGAGCGAGCGGCCGCCAATCTCCACCGGCTCGCCATCCCGCGTCAGCAGGCGCGCGCCGGGGAACAGGGCAAAGCGGCCAAAGCCAATCCGCTCGCCCGCCGACCGCTGTTCAATATTCGTCATGACCGCGCCGCGCCCTCTGCGATAGCGCCGCAGGTCCGCTCACCTCACGGCTGTTTGCGCGCGGTCCTAGAGCATTTTCAGGTCAGATGGAATCATCCGACGACCCGGAAAATACGAAAAGCAAAGCCAGTTGGAGCATGACCCTTCATCGTCAGGCCATAAGGAAGGCGCGGATTTTCAGCCGAATGTGAAGACATAGGCGCGGATGCCGGGCTTTTCGAAGCGGATCGCAACGGTGCGGTCGCGGATCGCGCCGCTCTGTCGGATAAGCTGGTAAAGCCGGTCCTCCCGCACCTCGCCCCAGCCGTCGGCGTCGACGTCTGCGCCATGGCTGGCACCGGGCGCCGCTCCGTCGATGGTCAGGCGGAACCGTACCGGCCGTCCATCCGCCGCCCCGCCCAGCACCAGATGAACGTCGCGGGCATGGAAGCGGTAACGCAGAGTGCCGCCCGCGCTGGTCGGGGTCGTGAACTCGGCGCCGATATTCCAGTCGCCGGCGAGGTCCCAGCCGTTCAGCGGAAGATCTGGAGCCGGGGCGTAAGCCTTTGACCGATTTCCGAGCCAACCGCCCGGCGAGCGGAATCCCTCCGCCTTGTCGTAACCGAGATAGGTTTCGGGGGAGCGGAGATCCGCCCAGTCGGCTTCCGCCTCGATACCCGTGCCCTTTACCGGCGCCAGGGGCACATCGGACACGTCCTGCCCGGCTTCGGTCAGTAACTGGCGGATCAATTGCTCGCTCCCGTCATAGCGTCCCTCCCCGACGCGATAGGCGCGCAGATGACCCTTCGCGTCGACGAAGGCGAAGCCCGGCCAGCCCTGATTGGCATAGTCCCGCCAGATCGTAAAATCATTGTCCTGAATATTGGGCCAGGTGACGCCCAATTGCCGAAGGGCGAGCCGGTCCCTGGCGGCATCATGCTCAAATCCGAATTCGGGGGCATGAACCCCGACGACTATCAGCCCCTTGTCCCGGTAGCGCTCGTTCCACGCCTTCAGATAGGGAAGCGTCCGCAGGGAATTGATGCAGCTGTAGGTCCAGAAATTGATCAGCACCACCTTGCCGCGCAGCGAACGGGCGCCCCCGGGCACGTCCATCAGCCAAGGCGCGCCGGCCTTTTCCAGCGCACTGATCGGCTGCGTGGTGGCGCCGAAGGGCAGGGCGTTCGCCTTGGCGGACGTTACGGCTTCGGTGCAGCAGGCGGCGGTGACGATACCGGCGGCGGCAACGGCTGTGGCGATGAAGCCGATCGGGCGGGGATGAGGCATATGGTGTCTCCGGAACAACCGATCCTTTCGATTGCATCGCTGCAGCATAGGCCGCCTGTTACGCTTTCACGCGTTAAGCGCTGTTAGTTCCCGTTTGCGCGTCCTAACGGCGTCTCGCCACAGCTAACGGGCATCTCGCCGCCTTTCCCCTATGTTCCGGGCAATCATCCGGAATGCAGGAGGTAATGATGAGCGGCCAGTTGACCGTATCGCGACGTCAGTTCGCAGCGGGCGCGGCTCTGAGAGGCGCGGCAGCAGTCGCGGGCGCCATCGCCGCGTGATGCCTTATCGCCCATTGCGCTGACACCATAATTCAAGGAGAAGAAACATGTCCGACCCCAAGACACTCTATACCGCCCATGTCCATGTCACCGGCGGGCGCGAAGGCGCCGCAAGAAGTTCCGATGGCCGGCTCGATCTCAAACTCTCGACCCCCGGCGGCCCGGGGCAGGGCACCAATCCCGAACAGCTGTTCGCGGCCGGCTGGTCGGCCTGTTTCGAAGGCGCGATGGGCCTCGCCGCCAAGGCGAAGGGCGTGGCGCTGCCCGACGCGCTCGCCATCGATGCCGAGGTCGAACTGCGTCACGGTGAGGACGGCTATACGCTCGCAGCGCGGCTGAAGGTGCATGTGCCCGGACTAGCGCCGGAGCTGGCGCGGCAGATCATCGAAGCGGCGCATCGTACCTGTCCCTATTCGAAGGCGATCAAGGGCAATATCGACGCCATCGTCACGCTGGTCTGAAGGGAGCGCTCGTGAAGAAAATCATAAGCGGCGGGCTGGCGCTCGCCATGGCGCTGATGGCGTCGACCGCGCAGGCGCAATCCACGGCCAAACCGACCATCCTTCTGGTGCACGGCGCCTTTGCGGATTCGTCGAGCTGGAACGGCGTCACCGCCCGGTTGCAGCGGGACGGCTATCGGGTCATCGCGGCGCCCAATCCGCTGCGCGGCGTGCGCGCCGATGCCGATGTCGTCGCCGATGTGGCGAAGAGCGTGGATGGCCCGGTGGTCCTTGTCGGCCATAGCTATGGCGGATCGGTCATCAGCGAAGCAGGCAGTGGGGAGACGGGCAGAGGCGCGGCCAATGTGAAGGCGTTGGTCTATGTCGCCGCCTTTGCGCCGGAGGAGGGGGAAACTGCGCTGGGCCTCACCGGCAAATTCCCCGGCAGCACGCTTGGGCCGACGCTGGCGCCGCCGGTAAAGCTTAGCAGCGGCGGCAACGACCTTTATATCCGGCAGAATCTCTTCCCCGCCCAGTTCGCGGCGGACGTGCCCGCGCAAGCGGCGCGCCTGATGGCGGCGGGGCAACGTCCGATCGCCGAGGCCGCGCTGAACGAGCCGGAAAGCGCGCCGGCATGGAAGCATATTCCATCCTGGTTCATCTATGGCGACGGCGACAGAAATATACCGCCTGCGGCCATGGCGTTCATGGCTGAACGTGCCCGATCACGGCAGACGGTGGTGGTGAAAGGCGCGTCCCATGTGCTGATGATTTCCCACCCCGAACAGGTCGTGGCGCTGATCGAGAAGGCGGCCACGGCGCCCTAAGATGTGCGGCGCCGGTCGTCCCCACCTCCCCAAACCGGCTCGCACGCCCGGCCCCGGCACCACAGAGATGTTGCCGGGGCCGGGTTTTGACCGGTGGAGGATCAGGGCGCCCAATCTGTAAACACCAGATCGTCACCCTTTTTCAGCTTTGCGTGGCAGGCGAAGCAGCTTTGCGCCAGCGTGGCACTGGGATTGGCGATCCCCCTTTCGAATTGGCCATAGCCCCATCCGCCGCTGCCGGGATAACGCCTGCTGTCCTTGACGCTGACCTGAATATTGGTCGGCTCCCCGGCGATGAAGGATTGCGGCGCCGGAAAGACCGCGTCATTGCGCGGCGAGGATTGGTAGCGCCAGGCGAGCCGCACGATGACTGCGCCGTCGGGGAAAGGGCGCCGCTTTTCGCGAAAGGCCTTAACGGCAATGGCGTTGCCGAGAATGGCGCGGATGTCGTTATGCCTGCCATTTTCCTGCGCCACGCTGATGAGCGTCCAGTGGCGATAACCTTTGGGCAAAGTTACGCCGTAGACGGGCGAGGCTTCCTCCCGCGTCCGCTTGGCAGCGGACAGGGTGGAGACCCCGAAGATCGTGATGGCGAGCGCCAGCGTCCCGGTGCGGATCATGCTGTCCTCCCGCTGACGTCCAGCACTGCGTGCGCGAAGGCGGCCGGCGCCTCCTGCGGCAGATTGTGCCCAATGCCGCCGCCGATCGTGCGATGTTCATAGGGGCCGACGAATTTGGCGCGATATTGCTCTGGCGCGGGATGCGGCGCACCGTTCCGGTCGCCCTCCATGGTGATGGCGGGGATCGTCACCGGCGGAGCGGAGGCTAGTGTCGCTTCGGCTGCATCATAGCGGTTTTCGCCTTGCGCCAGACCCAGCCGCCAACGATAATTGTGAATGACGATCGCGACATGATCGGGATTTTCGAAGGACGTCGCCGACCGCTCGAAGGTCGCATCGTCGAACGCCCAGTCGGGCGAGGCCTGCTGCCAGATCTGGCGGTTGAACGCCTTGGTGTTGGCGGCATAGCCGGCTTTGCCGCGCTCGGTCGCGAAGTAGAATTGATACCACCATTGCAGCTCCTGCGCAGGGGCAAGCGGCCTGGCGTTCGCAGCCTGACTGCCGATCAGATAACCGCTGACCGATACCAGCGCCCGGCACCGCTCCGGCCACAGCACCGCCATGATGTCGGCGGTGCGCGCGCCCCAGTCGAAGCCCGCGACCACCGCCCGCCGGATGCCCAGCGCATCCATCAGCGCGATGCCGTCGGCAGCGAGCGCCGCCTGCTGGCCGTTGCGCGGCGCCTCCGCCGACCGGAACACCGTGCTGCCATGGCCGCGCAAATGGGGAACGATGACGCGATGGCCCCTGGCGGCGAGCAGCGGTGCGACCTCGGCAAAGGCGTGTATGTCATAGGGCCAGCCATGGAACAGCAGCACCGGCGCGCCGGCGGCGGGGCCATAGTCCAGATAACCGATATTGAGCACGCCCGCATTGACCTGCCTGATTGCGGGCAGGGCAGGAACGGCGGCGCGGGCCTGTCCGGCTCCGGCGGTCAGCGTTGCCGTGGCAGCAGCCGTCAGGCGCAGAAAATCCCGGCGTTGCAGAGTGCCGGTTTCGGGTGGTGTGTTCGACATGTGGATGATCCCTGCAGGCTGATGGTGAATGTCCTCATGATAGGCTGTCCGTGACGTGCACGCCTGTTAGTCCTTGTGATGCGTTGTGAGAGATTGGCCGATCACGCTATCACCGCCTTCAGGGTCAAACAGGATTCGGGTGCGACGAGACCATTTTCGATGGCTGAAGCTGCCATCCCGATGCCGACGGGCATGACGCCATCATAGAGCCGGGACGCCGTCGCCTGTACGACTATGCCCTGATCTGTGCATTATATCGCTCCATTACGCCGTGAACGTTCGATCAACTGCGCATGAAGCCGATACCGTCCGGCTCAAACTCTGACTGGCTCGCCTTCTTTCCGGTCGGGCCGGGCGCTCAGTGAACCCAGACGATATTTGCGGCATTGTCGCCTCCATCCATTTTTTGCCGCTTGCCAACGGTGCGGCTCAACCGGCCTTCGTCCTGACCGGAATCTTCAGATAGCGGACCCCGTTGCTTTCGGCTTCCGGAAAGCGCCCGGCGCGGATATTGACCTGAATGGACGGCAGCAGCAGACGGGGGACCGCCAGCGTGGCATCCCGCGCCTCGCGCATGGTCACGAAACTGTCCTCGTCCACGCCGTCATGGACATGGATGCTCGCCCGCCGCTCCTCCGCCACTGTCGTTTCCCAGCGATACTCGTCACGGCCCGGCGCCTTATAGTCATGGCACAGGAACAGGCGGGTCTCGCCGGGCAGGCCAAGCAGCTTGCGGATCGAACGATAGAGGGTGCGGGCGTCGCCGCCGGGAAAATCGGCGCGGGCCGTGCCATAATCAGGCATGAACAGGGTGTCGCCGACAAAGGCGGCATCGCCGACCAGATAGGCGATGTCGGCGGGCGTATGGCCGGGGACGTGCATGACGGTGAACCGGAGCGCGCCGATAGCGAATTGCTCTCCGTCGCCGAACAGGCGATCGAAGTCCGAGCCGTCGGTCCGCAGTTCGTCCAGCCCGAAGACGGGGCGGAAGATTTTCTGCACGTCGCGGATATGCTCGCCAATGCCGATCGGCGCGCCGGTTTTTGTCTGGATATAGGGCGCTGCCGACAGATGATCGGCATGGGCGTGGGTTTCCAGCACCAGAACGATCCGCCAGCCCTGTTCCTGCGCGAATGCCAGCATCCGATCGGCCGAGCGCGTGTCCGCTTCCCCGCTGGCGACGTCGAAATCCATCACCGGGTCGATGACGGCCGCCTCGCGGGTTTCAGGGTCGGCGACCAGATAGCTCACCGTAAAGGTCGCCTCGTCGAAAAGGCCTGGATCTGGGGCTGGCTGTTCATGTGGTCCTCCATTTCGCTTGACAATATATTATAATTTGCTAAATTAGCAATATCTAATGGAGTGAAGCGATGATCCGTCCGCCGATGGACCTTTCCACCTTTGAGAAGAAGGCGGGGGAGGTGTCGACCCTGTTGAAAGCGATGGGCAATGCCCGGCGCCTGATGCTGTTGTGCAAGCTGGTCGAACATGGCGAGATGAACGTGACCGACCTGGCGCGGGAGGTGGGGCTGTCGCAGTCTGCCCTGTCCCAGCATCTCGCCCGCATGCGCGAAGAGCAGCTGGTCGCCTTTCGCCGGGAAAGCCAGACGCTCTGGTATCGCATTGCCGATCCGCGGACGGAGCAATTGCTCGCCAGTCTCTACACCATCTTCTGCAAGGAATGACGTTGATGTCGATCAAAACGGTCACGCCGCAAGAAGCGGCGAATGCCATGGCGGCGGGCGCCACGCTCGTCGATATCCGTGATGCCGATGAACATGCCCGTGAAAACATCAAGGGCGCCGTCCATGTGCCGCTGGCGCGTCTTGGCGATCTGCCCAGCGTCACAGGGCCGATCATCTTTCACTGCAAGTCGGGGATGCGGACGCAGGCCAACGCCTCGGCGCTTGCCGCGGCGGCGCGGGGTACAGCCTGCCAGATACTGGAAGGCGGCCTTGACGGCTGGCGTGCGGCGGGCCTGCCCACCATCATGGATCGCCGCCAGCCGATCGAGGTCATGCGGCAGGTCCAACTGGCGGCGGGCGGGCTGGTGCTGCTGGGCGTGCTGCTGGGATTTCTTGTTGCGCCGGCCTTTTTCGGCCTGTCCGCCTTTGTCGGCGCGGGGCTGATGATGGCGGGCGCCACGGGATGGTGCGGCATGGCGAAGCTGCTGCGGCTGATGCCATGGAACCGCCGCGCGCTACGGGCCTGAATCGATGATGCCCCCGGTCATGATTGCGGCAGCCCTTGCATCGGGCGCGGTCATCGGCCTCGTGCTCGGCCTTGTCGGCGGGGGCGGATCGATCCTCGCCGTGCCGCTGCTGGTATATGTGGTTGGGGTAAGTTCCGCCCATGCCGCCATCGGCACGGCGGCAGTCGCGGTGGCCGCCAATGCCGCCGCCAGCCTGATCGGTCATGCCCGCGCCGGCACGGTGAAATGGCCCTGCGCCCTTGTCTTTGCCGCGGCGGGCGTCGCCGGGGCCGCGATCGGCGCGGAGATCGGCAAGGCGGTGGACGGCAAGAGGCTGCTGATGCTGTTCGGCCTGCTGATGATCGGCGTCGGTCTTTCGATGCTGCGGAAGAGACGGACCGTGGAGGCCCCCGATGTCCGCCTGTCCCGCGCTACGGCGTCGACCCTGCTCCCCCGCCTTGTGCCGATCGGCCTCGGCGTCGGACTGGCGGCCGGGTTTTTCGGCATCGGCGGCGGCTTTCTGATCGTGCCCGGTCTGATGATGGCGACGGCCATGCCCCTTAAAAACGCAGTCGGCACCTCGCTGGTGGTCGTCACGGCGCTGGGGCTGACCACGGCGGCCTCCTACGCCTTGTCGGGCTATGTCGACTGGCTGCTCGTCGCCCTCATGATCGCGGGCGGGGTCGCCGGATCGGGCGTCGGCATCGCGCTGGGGCGCAGGCTCGCGGCGAGCAAGGGCATGCTGGAGCGGATCTTCGCCCTTATCGTGATCGCCGTCGGCATTTATGTAGCGGTGCGCGGCAGCTGAAGCGTCAGCGCGCCCGGACGCTCGTTTCGCTGATCCGCCCGTCCAGCATCGAAATCTGCATGTCGGCCGCGGCGGCGACATCGGCGTCATGGGTCACGCACACGATGGCTCGCCCCTGATCGTGGGCGAGGCTGCGGAACAGATCGACAACCCGGGCACTGTTCTGGCTGTCCAGATTGCCGGTGGGTTCGTCGCACAGGATCAGCGCCGGATCATTGGCAATGGCGCGGGCGATGGCAACGCGCTGCCGTTCCCCGCCTGACAGCCGGTCGGGCGTCTTGCCCGACTTGGCGCCAAGGCCCATCCCTTCCAGCAGGGCCTGCGCCTTGTCGCGCGCTTCTGCCTGGCGGAGGCGGCCCAGCCTGCGTATCGGCAGCATCACATTTTCCAGCGCCGTGAATTCGGGCAGCAGGAAATGGAACTGGAACACGAAGCCGAAGCTCGCCAGCCTGATATGGGCGCGGGCGTCGCCGTCGAGCAGGTTCATGTCCCGGCCCTGAAACAGCACGGACCCGTCCGTCGGCCTGTCCAGCAGCCCCAGCAGATAGAGCAGCGAGGATTTGCCGCAGCCCGAAGGCCCGACGATGGCGACGAAGCTGGCCGGTTCGATCGTCAGCGAAACGCCCGTCACCAGCATCACCGGCGGCGTTCCGGCCAGTTCGCGCGACAGTCCGTTTGCCTCGATGATCGCGCTCATACCGCGCCCCGCAATATGTCGACCGGATCGACCCGCGCCGCCTTGCGCGCCGGGAGCCAGGCGGCGATCACCCCGGAAAAGAGCGAGGCGGCAGCGGCGATGGCATATTGCCGGGCGGACCGATCGAGCGGCAGGTTGCGGTCCTCCCCCGCGATCGGGAATTTCAGCGACCCCAATATCGCCATCAGCCCATAGCCCAGCAGCCATCCCGCCATGATGCCGATCACCGCCAGCGCCAGCCCTTCGAACACGAAGACCAGTTGCAGGTCGCGCTCCGAAAAGCCGATGGAGCGCATGATGGCGATGTCCCGGCGCTTGTCGGTGACGCTGTTCGACACGACGGTATAGATGCCGAAGCTGGCGACCAGCAGGATCGCCGACACGACGCTGTACATGATGACGTTGCGGGTCACGAGCAGCGAGAGGAAATCGGCCGATCGCTCCTGCCAGCTTTCCGCCTTGTAGGAAAAGCGCTTCTCCAGCCGCTGGCCGATCGGCTGCGCGCCATAGGGATCGGCAAGGCGCACGCCGATGCGGTTGATGACGAAGGGGCGTCCGAGCAGCGACTGCGCCTCGCGCAGCAGCACATAGCCCGCCGATGGGCCAAGCTGGCTCTGGCCGCGCTTGAACAGGCCGACGATGCGCAGCGACCGGCTCTTGCCCGACGCCGATGTGGCGCCGACGATGTCGCCCATGCCAAGGCCAAGCCGCTGCGCCATTCCCTCCCCGATGATGATGCCGCCCTGCGTGCTTTCCAGATCGCGCAAATGGCCCATGCGCAATTGCTCGCTGATCGTGCTCACTTTCTCCTCGATCGCGGGATCGACGCCGATCACGGTCAGCGCTTCCTCCCGTCCGCCGCTGCGCAGGGTGACGGCGCCGGTCAGGCTGGGCGATCCGATGGCGCCCGGCTCGGCATTGACGGCGCGCAATATTTCGGGCCAACCCTTGAGGCCCCGGACCTCGTTGCGGATCTTGTAGTGGCGCAGGTCGACGGCAGCGCCCCGATAGGCCCGCACGCCCGGCTGCGGCGGCGGGCTGCGCAGTTCGTCGGAAATGATGATGTGCGGCGCGGCGTCGATCAGCGTTTTGATGAAGTCGTTTTGGCTGCCGATCATCATGGCCGACACGGCGAGGAAAAAGCCGACGCCCACCGCGACGCCGCTCACCGCCACCAGCGTCTGGCGCCTGCGTCCCATGAGATGCCGGACCGCAATCCCCGCCAGCAGCCCCAACTGCCCGGTCATCGCGCCGCCCGCACGCGCATATCCTCGGTGAGCTTGCCTTCCGGCCGGGCAACGACCTTTTCCCCTCGCGACAGGCCGGAGACGATCTGGACCGCATCCGACCCTGCAATGCCGGTTCGCACGGGCTTCGCATGGGCGCGCCCCTCTTGCACGACCCAGACATGGCCATTTTCGATCGCGCCTGCGGGGACGAGCAGCGTCCGGGCCGCATGACGGGTCATGATGTTGACCTCCAGCGTCAGGCCGAGCGGCAGGGCCATGGCGTCGCTGGTCACGATCCGGGCGCGAAAGGCGCGCTGTTCAGGATCGCCGCCCGGCGTCACTTCGCGAACATGGCCGCGCAGCACCCGGCCGGGCCAGGCGTCGCTCGACATGAGGGCGGGCTGGCCGGGACGGATGCGCGGCACGTCGCGCTCGTCCACCGTGGCGGTGATGCGGATGCGGGCGGGATCGCCCAAGGTCATCAGCGTCCGGCTGGGTACGGCCAGATCGCCCGGCTCCACGTCGCGGCGCAGGACGATGCCGTCCATGCCCGATCGCACCGCCATCTGGTCCAGCCGCGCCGCGGCGCTTTGCTCCGCCGCCCTGGCGCTGTCGGCCGCCGCCACCGCGGAATCGCGGGCGGCGCGGGTGACCCAGCCCTTGGCGAACAGGGCCAGCGTCCGGCGCTCGTCCTGCGCTGCCACGCGCGCCTGCGCCCGCGCCTGTTGCAGCGCATGGCGCTGTTCCCCGTCATCCAGCAGGATCAGCGGCTGACCACGCCGGACGGGGTCGCCTTCATCGACCAGCACCTGCCGAACGGGGGCGGTCAGGCGGGCGGCGACGGCAACGGGATGCTCCGCCTCGACAAAGCCGGTGGCATAGACCAGCTCCACGGCATCCCCCATGCGGACGGGCGCGAGCATCACCTCCCGCGCCCGTCCGTCGAGCAGCCACCAGAGCGCCGCCGCCGCCAGCAGCGCCAGCGGCAACAGCCAGAGCGCGATGCGTTTCATTCCCCCTGCTATAACATCATGCGAGGATCATTGCCTGCCCGTATCGTTCCGGGAGCACCGTCCTATTTGGCCCCGACCGGAATCTGCCGGGGCTTCTTCGCTTCGGTGGCGAGTCGGGGAACGACGACCTTCAGCAGCCCTTTCTCCAGATGCGCGCTGGCCTTGTCCGCATCCGCCTCGAACGGCAGGGCGAAGCGGCGCAGGAAACTCCCCTGACTGCGTTCGACCAGATGATAATGTTTCTTGTCGTCCTTCTCCTCGCGCTCGTCCCTATGCTCGGCCCTGATGGTCAGCATGCCTTCATGGATGTCCAGCGACACATCCTTCTCATCGAAGCCGGGCAGTTCGGCGGTCATTTCCAGCCCTGCGTCGGTTTCGGCAATGTCGACCTTGGGAATCAGGAAAGCCTTGCCGTCGCCCGCCGGGGCGGACGGCCAGCCCCGGCCGAAATCCTCGACCAGCCGGTCCATCTCCTTGCGGAAATCGGCAAAGGGGTCAAAGCCGCCGCGCAACAGGTTGCCACGGCCAAAGGGAATCAGCGAACGGTAGTCGGTCATCGTCCATCTCCTGCATCATGATCTGGCTGGGGCATGTCCCTGCAATGCTTCATGTGGTCCTTGCCGTCCGAAGGCCTCGCCCCCGGCATCGGCTTGCTCATTCCATGGCGGGTCATCATCGGGCAGGGGCAGGGCACATCTGCCGGCCGGGCGCCTGTCGTTGCGTTATCGGCCGGGTGATGCCCGGCATGCGGGTCGACCGTCTGCGCAGAGGCGCTGACGGCGAACAGGGCTATCGCAAGGCCGAAGCTGCTGAGCAAAAGGCGCATGACGCGGTCCCCGTCTCCAGATTTCTGCGCCGGATTTTCGGTCAGGCCCGGATCGGGCGCTATAGGTAGAGTTACGCATCGCCTGTCCCGCTCAGATCATCCTTGCCGCGCATGCCATCGTGGCGGAAGCGATGCGTGACGATCCGCTAACGCTTTTTCATCACCTGCGGCGGATCGCCGAACGACCCGGCCGCCGCGCTGCGGATGGAGTCTGCCACTGCCCGGCGCCCACGCATATATGGATTGGCGGCGGCCGTTATCCTGAAGACGGGTGGGGATAATCTCAACGCCGATGTCGCCGGGAGGCTTGCGATAGCAGAATCAGCCATGTCGGTCTGGCAGATTCCCCAGTGCGCCTATCGCCTTGATGCAGATCTCCCATACCGAACTGGGCATCCGCATTCGGACGATCCCGCCCTTGGGCCGATGGCTGTACGATCGCGTCACCGGCCCGCCATCCTTCATCGATGGCGTGATTTTTGCTGCTTGGGCTGAGGCTGCTGCTGGGGTCGTGATTTTCTTTGCGCGAACCAGATGACATGCTGCGGACCCTTGCCGTTGCTGCGGGCGCGGACCCTGACCTCGTCGACGGCAAGGCCGGTCTGGGCGAGGCGACGGGCGAAGGCCGCATCGGGCGCGGCTGACCAGATCGCCAGCACGCCGCCGGGCTTCAGCGCGGCGACCGCCGCCGACAGCCCCTGCGCCGAATACAGCCGGTCGTTCGCCTGCCGCACAAGGCCGTCCGGGCCATTGTCCACGTCCAGCAGGATCGCGTCATATTGCCCCTTCGCTGCGGCGATGACATTCGCCACGTCGTCGTCGATCAGCCGCACGCGCGGGTCGTCGAGACAGCCCGCCGCCAGTTCCGCCATCGGACCCCGCGCCCATGCGATGATCTCCGGCACCAGCTCGGCCACGGTCAGCTGCGCCGTAGCATCCAGCGCGGCGAGCGCGGCGCGCAGGGTAAAGCCCATGCCATAGCCGCCGATCAGCCAATGCTGCGCCTTGCGGCTCAGCAGGCGCTGGCAGGTCATGTTGGCCAGCGCCTCCTCCGACCCGCTCATGCGGCTGCTCATCAACTCGTTATTGTCGAGGACGATCATGAAATCCCGCCCGCGCCGATAGAGCGTCAGCGGCTGGCCGCCGGGAACCTCCGCCGTTCCGATATATTCGCGTGGCTGCATGACTTTCCTTCAATCTCGTCCGGCCGGGGCTGTGGCACGCTTGCCCCTTTAGGCCATCGGACCGTGATGCGCCATGTCCCGTGCGGGGTTTACGATCGGGCAAGGCGGCGTCATAGCGGCCCGGTTGGCGAGTCTCGCTCCCTTATCAGAAAGCGTTTTTCGAGTTGCGATATTTTCTGGACACCGAATTCAACGGCTTTGGCGGAGAGTTGATCAGCCTGGCGCTCGTTCCCGAATTTGGCGATCAGGATTTCTACGTCTCGCTGCCGCTTCCCGAGAAGATCCACCCGTGGGTGCAGCAGAATGTCATCCCCTATCTGCGTTTCGTGCCGGAGGGAATCGATCATCAGCTGAACCGCGTGGAGGCGGCGCAGCATATCGAGGCCTATCTGGCGCATGACACCGATCCGGTCGTCGTGGCGGACTGGCCGGACGATCTGGGCTATTTCTGCCACCTGCTGGTCAAGGGGCCGGCGGACATGATCACGCTCAACGGGCTTCGGCTGGAGTGGGTCAATGCCGCGGGCTTCAGCTCCGCCGCGAACAGCCGGACGCCGCACAATGCGCTGCACGATGCACGGGCGCTCAAGGATTTCTGTCTGGGCCTGACTTACTGACCGGCTGTCGCCACCCAGCCTACTGACCGGCTGTCGCCTCAGGGCGCCACTGGCCCGGCGCAAGACCGTCGAGCGTCCAGTCCCCGATGCGCCACCGCACCAGCCGCAGCGTAGGATGGCCCACCGCCGCCGTCATCCGCCGCACCTGCCGGTTGCGCCCCTCGCGGATCGTCAGCCGCAGCCAGCAATCGGGCACGCTCTTGCGGAAGCGCACCGGCGGATCGCGCGGCCAGAGCGCCGGATCGTCGATCCGCTCGACCTGCGCGGGCAGGGTAGGGCCGTCCTTCAGCCGCACGCCGCGCCGCAACGCCTCCAGCGCCGCCTCGTCCGGATCGCCCTCCACCTGCACCAGATAGGTTTTGGGCGTCTTGAAGCGCGGATCGGCGATCCGCGCCTGCAAGCGGCCGTCGTCGGTCAGCAGCAGCAAGCCCTCGCTGTCGAGGTCGAGCCGCCCCGCCGGATAGACGCCGGGCCGGTCGACATAGGCCGCCAGCGTCGGGCGCGCCGGGCCGGTGCTTTCATCCGTGAACTGGCAGAGCACGCCATAGGGCTTGTTGAACAGGATCAGCGCCATCGCGGTCAGTCCTCCTCGAAGGCGAGGCTGCCCTGATCGATCAGCGCCGCGATCAGCGTCAGGACCGGCGCCGACCCCGCCAGCGCGGGATCGACGCCAAGGGACGATCCGGCGCAGAGGGCCTCCGCCAGCGCGGCACTGTCGCCCGCGCAGTCGAAGCCACGGCCATCTGCGAACAGGGTCAGCGCGCCGTCCTGCCCCCGGATGAAGGCGAAGCGGCTGGCCGGGTTGCGGCTGAGCGGCACGCTTTGCCTCAGCAGCGCCCGCACCGTCTCCTGCCCGATCGGTTGCTCCGGGCGCCAGTCCGTCTCGGCATATTTGGGCAGGCTGTTGTGCAGCCCGAACCAGCGGGCAAAGGCGTCGCGATCGGCCAGCGCGTCGAGGGCCATCGCATGCAGCCGGTCGATGGCCGATGCGCTGATCTCGCCGGGATGCGGCTGAACCGTCAGGTCCGGGTCGGCGTAGCGCTCATCCTCCGCCATGGCATCGGCCTGATGCTCGGCCCAACCCTCGACCAGTTCGGCGCGGGAGGGCGCGCGAAAACCGATCGAATAGGTCATGCAATCGCTGCCCACCGCCACGCCGTCATGGGCATAGCCCGGCGGGACATAGAGAATGTCGCCCGGTTCCAGCACCCAGTCGCCTGTCGCCTCGAAATCCGCGATCAGGCGCAAATCCTCATGCGGCAGCAGCGGCGTCGCGGCATCGCATTTCGGCCCGACGCGCCAGCGCCGCCGTCCCAGCCCCTGCACCAGAAACACGTCATATTGGTCATAATGCGGCCCGACCCCGCCGCCGTCGGTGGCGTAGCTGACCATCACATCGTCGATGCGCCAGTCGGGCACGAAGCGGAACGGCTCGATCAGCGCGGCGACGTCGGGCGCATGATGGTCGACCGCCTGCACCAGCAGGGCCCAGGGGCCGCTGCCCAGTTCGCCGAAGCGCGAGTCCGGCAGCGGCCCGTTTTCCAGCGTCAGCGCATCGCCGTCGCGGACGATGAGGCGGGATTCCACCCCTTCTTCGCAAGCGAGACCGGCCAGTTCGTCCGGCTCCAGCGGATTGCGCCATCGCGTCCAGGCATTGCGGATCAGCAGAGGGCTTTTCTGCCAATGGTCGCGCAGGAAGAGGTCGATGTCGAAACGGGCAAGCTGCATGCCGTGCCCATGCGCCGATCAGCGGTCCCTGTCAAAATGATGGCGCAAAAAGCGCGATTTCCCTCTTCATGGTCGCCGCAAGGCCCGGCACAAGGCGCGGTTTCGTCTCATCCCGTCAGTCTGCCGTTGCCGTGGGGCGCTTGTTCCCCGATAAGGCCCTATGACAGATCCATTACAGAGTCCCTCGGCCGGGCTCGACCGAATTCAGCAGAATTTTCTGGCTGATGCCGAGCGGAAGCTCCTCACCTGGCTTTGCAGCCGCATGCCGGGCTGGGTCACGCCGGATCTGCTGACGCTGCTGGGCGTGATCGGCGCGCTCATGACCTTCGGCGGCTATGCGGCGAGCAATTTCGGATCGGGCTGGCTGATTCTCGCGATCGCGGGCTATGTGGTGCAGTGGTTCGGCGACTCGATGGACGGCAGCCTGGCACGCTATCGGCGGATAGAGCGGCCCTCCTACGGCTATTTCATCGATCATAGCTGCGACGGGCTGGTGGTGCTGCTGATCCTGGCGGGCATGGGTCTCAGCCCGTTCGTAACGATGGACGTCGCGCTGGTCGCGCTCGCCGGCTATCTGCTGCTCTCCATCCATGCCTATCTTTCGGCGCGGGTACTGGGGGAGTTCAAACTGTCCTACCTCTCCGCCGGACCGACCGAATTGCGGTTCATGCTGATCGGGCTGACGTTGATGATGATGAAACTGGGCTTTGGTCCGGGCCTCTTCGGCCCTTGGTCGGGCTTCGACATTTTCGTGGGCACGGTCGGGGTCATATTGATCATCCTGTTCATCGGCCAGACGCTGGTGACGGGCAGGCGGCTGGCGCGGCAGGAGGCACGGCGCTGAACGGTGCATCATTTCGGAATTTTCGAAAAGATTGATCCATTTTATCCGGATTACTGGGATCATCCCTTCCCGCTATCTCTGTCTTCACCCACTCACCACGACGATCCAACAGGGAGAATGACATGACCATCACCGCCACCCCGACCCCCGCCAAGGCCCTGCTTTCGCCCAGCAATCACGCGCTGGTCCTGATCGATTTCCAGTCGCAAATGGCCTTCGCCACCAAGTCGATCGCACCGGAGCTGCTGCGCAACAATGCCGCGCTGGTGTCCAACGCCGCCGCCGGTTTCAAGGTGCCTGCCATCCTCACCACCGTCGCGGAAAAGAGCTTTTCCGGCCCGATGTTCAGCGAGATCACTGAAGCCTTCGACAATCAGCCGATGCTCGACCGCACCAGCATGAATACCTGGGAAGACGCCGCCGTCATCGAGGAAGTGAATCGCATCGGCAAGGAGCGGCTGGTGTTTGCCGGTCTCTGGACCAGCGTTTGCATCGTCGGCCCCGTCCTCTCGGCGCTGGAACAGGGCTTTGAAGTCTATGTCATCACCGACGCCAGCGGCGACATTTCGGAGGAGGCCCATGAGCGCGCCGTGGAGCGCATGGTCCAGGCGGGCGCCCGTCCGATCACCTCGCTGCAATATCTGCTCGAACTCCAGCGCGACTGGGCGCGCACCGAAACCTACGACATGACGACCGGCATCGCCCGCAAGTGGGGCGGCGCCTATGGCCTGGGGATCACCTATGCCAAGACGATGTTCGGCGCTTCCGAAGGCGGCCACTGAGCCAATAGTGCGGGAGCCGCTCCAGAAGCGGCTCCCCTCATTCCCGTCTGAGGAACTGCCCCATGAAAGCCTGTTTTCTCTCGCTCGGCGCCGGATTGCTTGTGGGGATTGTCTACAGCCTGCTTGGCGTCCGTTCGCCTGCCCCGCCCGTCATTGCGCTGATCGGCCTGGCGGGCATCCTGATGGGGGAACAGATCATCCCTTTCATCCATCAGGTCGCCCCCCATATTGAAAGACCCGCTCCATGAGCCTTATCACCCGCCGCCAGGCGCTTATGAGCGCCGCCACCACCGCCCTTCTGACCGCTTCGGAGAGTTTCGCGATGCCCCCCAGGGACCTCATCATCACCAATGCGAAGGTCACGACGCTGGACCGCGAGAATCCGGTGGCGCAGGCGGTGGCGATCCGTGACGGCAAATTCCTGTCGGTCGGCAGCGAGGCGCAGGTCCGCGCCGCGGCCGGCCCCGACGCGCAGGTGATCGACGCGAAGGGCCGCCGCCTCATTCCAGGCCTGATCGACAGTCACATCCACGTCATTCGCGGTGGTCTCAATTATAACATGGAACTGCGCTGGGAAGGCGTGCCGACCCTGGCCGACGCCATGGCGATGCTGAAGAAGCAGGCCGCCATCACCCCGCCGCCGCAATGGGTCCGCGTCGTCGGCGGCTTTACCGAGCATCAGTTCGCCGAAAAGCGCCTGCCGACCCTTGACGAGATCAACGCCGCCGCGCCCGATACCCCGGTGTTCATCCTCCACCTCTACGATCGCGCGCTGCTGAACGCGGCGGCGCTGCGGGCGGTGGGCTATACCAAGGATACGGCCAACCCGCCGGGGGGAGAGATCGTCCGCGATGCGCAGGGCAATCCCACCGGCCTGCTGCTCGCCCAGCCCAATGCGACGATCCTCTATGCGACGCTGGCCAAGGGGCCGAAGCTGCCGCCCGAATATCAGCTGAATTCCACCAAACATTTCATGCGGGAACTGAACTCGCTCGGCGTCACCAGCGTCATCGACGCGGGCGGCGGGTCGCAAAATTATCCCGACGACTATGAGGTCATCGACAAGCTGCACAAGGATGGCGAGCTGACGCTGCGCATCGCCTATAATCTCTTCACCCAGAAGCCGAAGGAGGAGCTGAAGGATTTCGCCAACTGGTCGACGAAGATCAAACCGGGCGATGGCGACGACACCTACCGGCACAATGGCGCGGGCGAGATGCTGGTCTATTCCGCAGCCGATTTCGAGGATTTCCGCGTCGCCCGTCCCGACATGCCGGCGGAAATGGAGGGCGATCTGGAACCCGTCATCCGCCTGCTGGCCGAGCGTCGCTGGCCCTGGCGCATGCACGCCACCTATGACCAGACGATTTCGCGGGCGCTGGACGTGTTCGAGAAGGTCGATCGCGACATTCCGCTCAATGGTCTCAACTGGTTCTTCGATCATGCCGAAACGATCAGCCCGCGCAATATCGACCGCATCGCGGCTCTGGGTGGCGGCATTGCCGTGCAGCACCGCATGGCCTTTCAGGGCGAATATTTCGTCGAGCGCTACGGCGCAAAGGCCGCCGAAGCCACCCCGCCGATCAGGCGGATGATGGCGGCGGGCCTGCCGGTCGGCGCGGGCACGGACGCCACCCGTGTCGCCAGCTATAATCCCTGGGTGTCGCTGAGCTGGCTGGTAACGTCGAAGACGGTCGGCGGGCTGGCGCTCTATCCGGTGCGCAACCGGCTGGACCGCGAGACGGCGCTGCGCCTGTGGACCGAGAAGAACACATGGTTCTCCAACGAGGTCGGCAAGAAGGGGCAGATCAAGGCGGGCCAACTGGCTGACCTTGCCTTGCTCTCCGACGATTATTTTACGGTGCCGGAGGATGAGATCGCCCATCTGCGTTCGGTCCTGACCGTGCTGGGCGGGAAGGTCGTCTATGGCGAGGGCGATTATGGCCCGATCGCGCCACAAGCGCCCAAGGCCATGCCCGACTGGTCGCCGGTCGCGACCTTCGGCGGCTATTATCGGAAGGAGGAGACGGCCAAGAAGCTGGCTTCGGCCTGCGGCTGCGCCTCCTCCTGCAACGTCCATGGCCATGACCATGCCGCCGCGCTCGGCGCTCAGGTTCCCGCCGCCGACGTCCAGAGCTTCTGGGGCAGCCTCGGATGCGGCTGCTGGGCGGTGTGATCCCGTTCTCCCTCTCCCCCTTGCGGGAGAGGGCTGGTCGTCTCCGCCTGGCTCCGCTTCCTTCAGCAAGGTTCGCTATCCTTCTCCCTCCGAGGGAGAAGGAACCCTTTTCCAAAATCTCGAAACAAAGCATCGATATTATTCGGATTATTGGCGAGGCTGTCCCCCTGTAGAGATAGCTCCACAAGCCCAATCCACCCTGTCTCCCCCTGGCCGGAGTAACGCCCATGAACCGCATCACCCTGATGATGGCCACCGCACTGGTCGCCATCAGCCCCATCGCCGCGTCCGCCCGATCCCCTGACTTCTCGGTCGGTCCACAATATGATACCACCCATGTCTATGTCGCGCCGGAAGAGTTCGACCGCTTCATCGCCAGCTTCACCGCGACCTTTGGCGGCACCACCAGCAGGCTGGGCGTGTTTCAGGTCACCCCCACCGCCAGCCAGACCAAGTCGCAACTCGCTCTGACCCCGGCGGGCACCATCTCCGTCTTCGGCTTCCTGACCCCCGTGCCCGCGCCCTTCGGCGCAGAGCGGACCGGCTATCTGGTGTCTGACATGGACAAGGCGGTGGCATCCGCCGTCAGCCATGGCGCGACCCGCCTCATCACCACCTTTCCTGATCCGATCGGCCGCGATGTGGTCGTGCAATGGGCGGGCGGCGTGAACATGCAGCTCTATTGGCACACCGCCAGGCCCAACTATCCCGCCCTTGCCACCGTACCGGAAAATCGCATCTACCTGACCGCCGATGCCGCCGACCGCTTCGTCCGGCAGTGGAGCGGCTTTGCCCATGCGAAGATCCTGTCCGACGACAAGGCCGCGCCCGGTGAGGAGATCGGCCAGCCGGGCAAGCACTACCGCCGCATTCGCCTCACCTCCGGCTATGGCGGGATGAGCGTCATCGTGTCCGACGGGCAACTCCCCTGGCCCTATGGCCGCGACATGACCGGCTATGCGGTGACGAACCTTGCCGCCACGATGGACAAGGCAAAGGCGGCGGGCGTCGAAACGCTGGTCGCGCCGCATGAAGAAGGCGGCCGCCAGAGCACTATCGTCCGCTTCCCCGGCGGTTATATCGCCGAAATCCATGGGAGCGCATCATGAGCCGCGCCCCGCGTTTCGTCGCCGCTATCCTTGCATGGCGTCCCACCCTGTTCCTCGCCCGGCTCGCCCTCACCAGCGCCTATCTGTTGGGCGGGATCGTCAAGCTCACCGATTGGCAGGGCGCCGTTGCGGAGCAGGCTCATTTCGGCATGACCCCGCCCGCGTTCTGGGCCGCGCTTACGATTCTCGTCGAGTTGATCGGCCCGCTGCTGATCCTGACCGGCCGTCTGGTCTGGCTGGGTGCGGGGATGCTGGGCGTCTTCACCCTGTTCGCGGCCTTCACCGCCAACGCTTTCTGGACCATGGCGGGGCAGGAGCGCTTCATGGCCACCAACGCCTTTTTCGAACATATCGGCCTCATCGGCGGCTTCATCGCCCTCGCCATGCTCGCGCAGCGGCAACAGGCCGATGCGTAAGGCGATCCTGTCCTGCCTCGCTTTGCTGCCATGGCCCGTCCATGCCCAGCAGCGCGAGGCATGGCAGGCGCCGACGCTCAGCATCACCCGTTATGAGGAGGACTGGTCCGACCTCGCGGACGCCGAAAAACGCGCCCATCACTGGACCGGGTCGTTCAAATATATCCCGCTGGGTAACGATGCGTGGCTCTCCACCGGCATTGAACTGCGCGCCCGCAGCGAAAGCTACGACAATAATCTCTGGGGCGGTGCCGAAGCGCCCGACGATTCCTATCTCTGGCTGCGCGCCATGCCCTATGCCGACCTGCATGCCGGGAAAATGCGCGCCTTCGTTCAGCCGATCGCCACCTATGCCGTGGGCGTGGAACCCTCATCCAGCCCGATCGACCAGAGCCGGATCGACCTGCTGCAAGGCTTTATCGAGGCGGATCTGGGTCCGGTGACGCTCCGCGCGGGGCGGCAAATGCTCTCCCTGGGCACGGAGCGGCTGATCGGCACCCGCTATGGCCCCAATGTCCCGCTCGCCTTCGACGGCGTTCGCGCCGACATGGCGGTGGGCAAGGCGAGGATCAGCCTGCTTGCGATGAAGCCGGTCCAGCCCGGTCCGGGCGATTTCGACGATGCGACCTCGCATGACAGGACGCTGTGGGGCACCTATGCCGCGCTGCCGGAACTGGACCTTTATTATCTGGGCTACCGCAATCGCGCCGCGACATTCGGCGGGCTGGAAGGGCGGGAAGTTCGCCACAGTATCGGCCTGAGATCCTACGGTTTGCGGGGTGCATGGCACTGGAATGTCGAGGGGGTCGTGCAATTCGGCCATTATCAGGGCCAGCGGATCGCTGCCTGGACGATGGGCATGGAGTTTGGCCGCCGTTTCCCCACCCTGCCGCTGGTGCCCGACGCCACATTGCGCTTCAACGTCGTTAGCGGAGACCGCAAGGCGGGTGACGGCAAGCTCGGCACCTTCAACCCGCTTTTCCCCAAGGGCAAATATTTCGGCGAGCTTTCTCCCATCGGCCCGTCGAACATCATCAGCCTCAATCCGCGCATCAGCGGCGATCTGGGCGGCGGCGTGACCGCCAGCCTCGCCGCGATGGCCTATTGGCGCGCAAGCAGGGGCGACGGCGTCTACGACATACCCGGCCATCTCATCCGCGCCGCCGGCGACAGTCGCCCCCGCTTCATCGGCAAACAGGCCGAAGCGACCATGGCCTGGCAGGCGACGGCGGAATGGGAATTGTCGGCGTCGCTGTCCGCCTTCGCGCCCGGCGCCTTCCTTCGCCAGACCGGGCCTGCCAAAACCCTTGCCATGCTGGGTCTGGAAAGCAATTTCCGCTTCTGAGCCATGTTCCAGTAAATAGAACAAGACCGACGATCTTATTCGGATGCCGCCGTCCAGCGCGGGCAGGTAAAGGTCAGGACCACAAAGCCATCGGGAGAATCCCATGCCCAACGACACGCCCCCCGCCGCGCCGCTTTTGTGGCTGCTCCTCCTGCTTTCAGTGACCACCGGCATGGTGGACGCGATCAGCGTCCTGGGATTGGGCAAGGTATTTACCGCCAACATGACCGGCAACATCGTTTTTCTTGGCTTTGCCGCGGCCGGCACGGCCGGTTTCCATGTTGCCCCCTATCTCGCCGCGATCGTTGCATTTCTGACCGGCGCGCTGGTCGCGGGGCGGGTGGGGAAGCATCATGCAGGTGTGTCGCTGCGCAGATGGCTGCTGGTAGCCGCATTGGTCGAGGCGGCACTGCTCTGGGTCGCGGCCGCTGTCGCCTGGGACTTTGATATCGCCAGCCAGACGCCGGGCGTCAGCCTTTATGCGATCATAGCGCTGACCGGCCTTGCCATGGGATTTCGCAACGCCACGATCCGGCAGTTGAAGGTTCCCGACCTGACGACCACCGTGCTGACGCTGACGCTGACTGGGCTTGCGGCGGACTCAGGCCCTGCCGGCGGAAGCAACCCGAACTGGGCGCGCCGCCTTGGCAGCGTCCTTGCCATCTTTGCCGGAGCGGCCGCGGGCGCCTTTCTTGTCGGCCATGGTGGTCTGGTTGCGCCGCTCATTCTGGCCGGTGCGTTGGTGTTGGCGGGAACGCTGGCCTGTATGGCTCATCCCGCCGCAAAAGTTTAGCGCCGTCGCTGGATCCTATTTCTCAGTATATATGACGGCGATGGTAACGATCATCATGACGAGGATGAAAGCGAAATTACGATAGGATTGTAAGCTCATCGTCCGGCGCCATTGCTGTTTTCAAGGCCGGCCTCGAATATTCTGCGCAGGACATCGGCGAAGCGCGTGGCGCCGAATTTCTTCATGATTCTACCGCGATGCATTTCCACCGTTCTGATGCTGAGATTGAGCTGATCGGCAACGATCTGGTTGCTTCGGCTGACGCTGAGGGCGCGCATCACATCCAGTTCCCGCTTCGTCAGGCTTTGCAGATGCGCCTCCGCGGAGGCTCGCCTTTCCTGCGCAGCGGCCCTCTCTTTCAGCAAAGTTCGTGCGTTTGTCAGCGCCTTGAGAAGCATGGCATCGGTAAAGGGCTTTTCGAGAAAATCGATCGCGCCTTGCTGGATCATCCGTACGGCCGTGGGAATGTCGCCATTCTCGGAGGTGACGATCACGGATATGTCGCGACGCCGGGAAAACAGGTCCATGGGGGCATGCATCAGTCTTAATTCTATCAGCGCTATTCCTGAATCGAGAAAGCCGATGGAGTCGGTAAAATCCTGCTCCGAGGAATAGGGCGTGGGTGCATAATCCCCCATCCGCAGAAGCTGAACCAGATGTTGGCGCAATCTGCGATCGTCATCGACGACATAGACCGGACATTTTCCGTTCGTACCGAACATGGCAGTCCTCAATCTGCTATAAATGCGCTGACCGCGAAATGGTTGCCCAGGCGGTCCCTCGAGGTTGAGGTAATGGATCTTGGACGGAGAGGGGGGGGCGGATTATTGCATCCGGAAACGGATGTCTCTCCCTTGTTTTCGGCCATCGCGGTCTCCTGAGGATCGGCCCGCTCAGTAAAATCAGAATCTTGCGCGGGGCTTAGCCGCGCTTACCGTATTTCTACGGGCAATTGCGCAAGGGCGGATTAACCAGCCCGGCGTAGCCTGAGTTTCGGGAGATCATGTCCTCCCCCGGGGACGGTCGGGGTAAAGGCAAGGCGCATCAATGGACCCCACCATGCGTCTTGCCTTTACATTTTCCAACGACTTGCCAATGTCATCCGATGCTGAAGCGATGGCTGTATGTTAGCGCAAGCCGGTTGATCGGGGATGAAGCGGAAGACCGGGTTGGTGATATCGTGAAGATATCGATCGCCCGCAACCAATCTCTCGGCGTGACGGGAGCGCTCCTGTTCACCGGACGCAGCTTCGCGCAATATATCGAAGGCGAAGCAGTGGCGATCGAGGCGCTGAAGGCAAGCATCCTGCGCGATGCGCGTCATTCCGATGTCCGGACGCTTGCGCTGGGGGATTATGCGCACCGCCGGTTCGTCACCTGGTCTCTCGCTTACGCGGGGCCGTCCCAGTTCGTCGCCAGCGTCGTGGAGAGTGCGATGACCGATGCCTTGCACAATGGCCAGGCCGCGGTCGAAAGGCTGGCGCATCTGCTGTCGGAGTTTTCCATCGGCGGTCGCAGTTAAGCCACGGCCTTCGCCGTTCGCAAAGAAGAAGGGGCCTTCAGCGTTCCGCGCGGCGCGACAGGCGCGTATGTTCAAGCGCCATGGACGCGGAACGGGCCAGCGCCTCCAGCAAGGCGATCTCATTGTCGGTCGGCTGCCCTGCCTCCGACCAATAGGCCCCGATTGCGGCGATCGGTTCGACCCGGCCGATCGGCACCATCAGCATGGAACGGACAAAGGTGGTGCGATAGGCGTCGACCGGCACCCTAGGATCATCGAAAATATCCGCGATCACGGCCGTCTGCTCATGTTCCATGGCCCAGCCCGATACGCAGTTGCCGATCGGAAAGCGCTGCCCCGTCCAGAGTGGCTCCATCGCATCCTCGGCGATATAATGGCACTGATCTTCATCGCGAAGGACGATGGCGATTCCATCCGCCCCCACCGCCCTCCGGGCAAACGCCCGCAGCACGTTGGTGACGGCGTCCACCGATCGGGCACCGGCCAGAGCTTCGATCGCTTCGGCAGCAATGCTCCACCGCGCCGCCAGCGCCTTCTGCTCGGAATTGCTTTCGCTTGCCAGTTTCTTGTCCATCGGCAGTCTTCCGCATCGGAACCGGAAGACTTCCTACCACTGCAAGGGATGATCACAAAGACAATTCAATCAGTGACTTAGGCAAGGACTGTAAAGACGTTTCCCAAAATGATCATCAACAGGATCTTAACCTCGTTCGCAAGGCCCGGCGCCGCAAGAAATCCCATGCGGTCATCAGGTCGTTCGGAAGCAGGGTGCCGGCGTTCTGGGAATGGATTGCACGCTCCGCCTCGCTGGGAAGCGAGGTGGCGGTGGAGCGAAAACCATTATTCTGCCGCAGCCTGCTCGCTACCCTGCTCGCCTGCAATGGCGCGGTCGATCATCATGCGCGAACGCACGCCGCCCGCGTCGATGTTGAGCTTCAGCAGACGACGCTCGGGATGACGAAGCAGATTTTTCTGCTGCTCCTCCAGCATGGCCAGATCCTCGCTGAAGATCTTGCCCTGTCCTTCGCGGATGGCGTCGGTCACCGTCGGATCATCCACCGCGAACTGGCGCGCCATGCCCCAGAAATACCAGTGGCTATGCTCGGTTTCCGGCGTGATGAAGTCGACGACGATGCTCGATGCCTTCAGCTTCGGATCGGCGTCATAGCCGCCTTGCCCTTGCAGCGCGACGCCCACCTCGATCATCACATGGCTGGGCAGGCTGAAACGGCAGATCTGCCAGCGGTCGACCAGATCATTCTCCGGCAAGCCCGCGCAGCGCAGCGCCATGCGCCAGAAGGGCGGCGCGGACACGGCGGGCATAGTCCGGCTGGTGACGACTTCCTCCCCTTCGACGCGGGTGCTGACCGGCGCCTCGTCAATCTCGCGCTGGCCGATGCTGGACGCGTGAACATAGGTTTCGTGCGTCAGGTCCATCAGATTGTCGATCATCAGCCGGTAATCGCAGGCGATATGAAACAGGCCGCCGCCATAGGCCCATTCATCGCTCTCCGCCCATGGCAGATGATGCAGCTTCGCCGGGTCGGCTACCTCCGCATCGCCGGGCCAGACCCAGATGAAACCATAGCGTTCGATCACCGGAAAGGCGCGAATGGGAGGGAAATTCTTGACGCGCTGGCCCGGCATGCTGGCCGCATGGCCGGTGCAGGCCATGGTCAGTCCATGATAGCCGCAGACCAGATTGCCATCGCGCACGAAACCCAGCGAAAGGGGTGCGCCGCGATGGGGGCAGAAATCCTCCAGCGCGGTCATCTGACCGTCTTTGCCGCGATAGAAGACCATGCGCTCCCCGCAAATGGTGCGGCCAAGGGGCTTTTTCGCCAATTCGTCCGGCGTGCAGGCTACATACCAGGCGTTGCGGGGCCAGGGTGCCCCAGCGGGCAGGGGTTCGGTCACTTCATCTCTCTCCAGACATGGCCCCGCTGACCGGGGCTGCGAACCGGATTTTTACCAGCTGGATGGGATATTATCATCGGAAATAAATCGTATAGACTGTATATCGTTTGATTATGGATGGCATGGACCTTAATCTGCTGCGCGTGCTGGAAGCGCTGTTCACCCACCGCAGCGTATCGGGGGCCGCGCGGGCGTTGGGAACGACCCAGCCGGGCGTCAGCCTGGCGCTCCGCCGGTTGCGGGCGCAGTTCGAGGATGAACTGTTCGTCCGGCAGGGCAATGAGATGGTCCCCACGCTGGTTGCGGAGCGGCTGGCCGAACCAGTGATGAAGGTGATGGCGTCGGTCCGGTCGGAGATCATGATCGCCGCGCCTTTCGACCCGCTGCAATCGGACCGCTGCTTCACCATTGCCCTGTCCGATCTGGGAGAGCTGACCTTCCTGCCTGACCTGGTCGCCGCGCTGCGTGAACGGGCGCCGGGCGTGCAGGTGCGTTCGGTCAACCTGCCCCCGGCGGAGCTGCGGCAAGGGCTGGCGGTTGGATCGGTCGATCTTGCGCTGGGCTTTTTTCTGGGCCTGGAGGGCGAGAGCCTGTTCACCCAGACCTTGTTCCGGCAGGGGTTCGGCTGTCTGGTTCGCGCCGGATGGGGCAATGGCGCGGCCGTCATGACGCTCGACGATTTTTTGGCGGCCGACCATGTGGTGGTCGAGCAGCAGGGACGTAGCCAGGAAGTGCTGGAACGGCAGTTGCGCGCGCTGGGCCTGCACCGACGGACGGTGCTGCGATCACCTCATTTCATTACCGTGCCGCTGCTGGTCGCCCGATCGGACATGGTCGCGACCGTGCCGCTGGGGGTGGGGCGCGTCTATACCCGGCTTGCTCCTTTGCAGTTTCTGCGTCTGCCGTTCGAGGCGCCGGAAATCCCGCTCCAGCAACTCTGGCACCGGCGCAGCCACAATGATCCTGGCTCGCAATGGCTGCGCAGGCTGGTGGCCGAGCTGTTCATGGGCCGCGATCCGATGCTGGACCCGGAACTGCCTTGAGGCCGCAGGTTCAGGTGGGGGAGGCGACCGGGCGCTCCTTGAGCAGCAGCAGGGCGCCCGCGCCGATCAAGGATCCCATCGCCATGAGGATGGCGACATGGGACAGCCCCACACCCGCCTGAAACAGAAGGCCTGCGACGATGGGTCCCAACGCGGCGCCGCCCCGGCCGATCCCGATGACGAAGCCGGTGCCGCCCGCTCGAACCGCCGTGGGGAAGACCCTGGCGAACAGCGCGTAAAGACCCACGACGCCCGCATTGGTGCAAAAGCCGGCGGCGGCGGCGATCATGGCCAGCCCCGCCAGAGTTTCCTGCCCCTGGCCGAAGAGCGACACCATCACGGTGGAGGCCAGCATGGCAATGATCACCAGCACGCGCACGCCCACGACATAAGTCAGGAAGCTGAGCAGCATCGCGCCCGCAAGACCGCCCGCATTGGCCCAGACCAGAACGTCCCCCGCCTTGGCAGGGGCATAGCCCATGTCGACGACGATCTTCGGTATCCACTTCAGGATGAAATAGAAGGTCATGATATGGCAAAAGCAGGAGATGGTCAGCAGGACGGTGCCCCGCGCCAGATCGGGGGAGAAAAGCGCGCCGATCGACGGCTTGGCCCGGCGTTCGGGCGGCGGCGGCAGGGTCGCGGCGCTCTCATGACCCAGACGGCGCAGCGTGCGGTTGATCCGCTCCAGCGCGTCAGGCGCGCGCTTTTGCGTCAGGAATCCGATCGATTCGGGCAGCAATATCCACGCGATCGGCAGGAACAGCGCCGTAACCGTCGCGCCGAAGGTGAAGACGTCACGCCAATGCCCCTGCGCCAGCAGGCCGGTCGCGATCGATCCGCCGATGATCGCACCCATCGGATAGCCCGCCGCCATGACCGCCACGGCCAGATTGCGGTGCCGGTCATTGGCGAATTCAGCCACCAGGGCATTGGTGCAGGCCAGCATTCCGCCGATCCCAAGGCCGGTTACGAAGCGGATGATCGACAGGTTGACGACGGATGTGGCGACCGTCGCCAGCCCCATGCCCGTCGCCATGATGATGAGACAGCCCAGAACCGTAGGCCGCCGCCCGGCGCGGTCGGCGATGTTGCCCAGCAGCATCGACCCGATCGCCATGCCGATCAGCTCCATCGACAGCACAAGACCCAGCGCAGCCCGGTCAATTCCCCATTCGCTGGCGATACCCGGCGACGCGAAGCTGATTGCCAGCACGTCGAACCCGTCGAGCGCATTAAGCAGGACGCAGAGCGTCACGGCTGCGACCTGCAACGGTCGCATCGGGCTTTTGGCCAGGATGGATTGGGGATCTTTGGTCATCATTTCTCTTGGTCTTTGCAGGGGAAGGGGGCGTCGATCGGGGAGGGCAGGTCGATGCGACCATAGGCCCGGTGAAGCCAGAACGCCGCCAGCATCAGCAGCGGCACCGGCGCGGCGAGGGAGAGCAGGGCGCGCCCGCTTTCGACATCATGCATGGTCAGATAGCCGATAAGCAGTGGGCCGCAGGCCGCGCCCAGACGGCCGATGCCCAGCGTCCAGCCAAGTCCGGTCGACCGCAGAGCGGGCGGATAAAAGATCGATGCGGCGGCGATGGCGCCTTTCTGCCCGCCGCCAATGCCGATCCCGGCGAGCAGCGCGGCGGCATGGAAGAGGGAACCGCCCGGCCCGGCAAGGCCGCCCAACAGCAATATGCCCGCAAGGCCGAGGCCGCTCATCGCCAAGAGTGCGCGAAACGGCCCCATGCGATCGGCCCACCAGATCATCGGCGCGGCGCCAAGGGCCGTGCCCAGCGTAAACAGGCTCGTTGCGGTAACGGCGCTCGCGAAGGAGGATCCTCCGCGGGTGGACAGTAGCGGCAGCCAGGCCTGCAACGCATAGAACAGGCCGAGGCCGATCGAGGATACGAGCCAGAACAGCAGGGTTCCCACGCGCCATTGTGGCGCAAACAGGGCCGCCAGCGGACGCGAAACCAACCGCTTTGGCCTTTGGGGCGGCAACATGATCCGGAACAGCGCGGCAGCGCCCAGCGCGAGCGGCAGGGTCAGCCCCCAAGACGCCCGCCAGTGCCAGTGGGGCACCAGCCAGCTGCTTGCCAGCCCTGCGGTCAGAAAGCCGAGAGAAAAGGCAATATAGATGCCCACCACCTGCGCGCCGCGCCATCGCGGCGCGCCTTGCTGGCTGGCGATCGACACGGCGCCGGGAATGGCTGCGCCGATCGCCACGCCCGTCGCAAAGCGGCCCAGCGCCAAGAGCAGGAAGCCGTCGGCCAGCAGGCAGAAAAGCGTTGAACCCGCAAGGCCCAGCAGCGCCGCGCAGATGACCGGCCGCTCGCCGATCCTGTCGGCGAGTGGGGCGACCAACATATAGCCCGGCAACAGGCCGATCAGGGCCGAGGCAAGCAAAGGGCCTATCAACGCCGCCGGCAACTGCCAGTCCTGCACCAGTCCCGGCATCGAAAAGCTGAACGCCTGCAACGCATATCCGCTGGTGAACAGGGCCAGGGCGCAGCAATATGTCAGCCTCGCGCCCAAGGGCCTGTTCTCGATCACCCGTCCTCCCCCCCAACGCCCGGCCGCCCGGCGCGGGGCGGCTCCAGCTTCCGCCCCGCAGGGCGACAGGGAAGGCGGGGCAGGCCACGGCGTCAGAACCGCAGGGTCAGCATTGTTTCCAGGAACAGATTATCGCCATAGCCCGCCCGGCGTAAGACCTTTCCGGCGTCGACATAATTGACGAAGCCCGCGAGCGAGACATGGGGATCGATCGTCCAGGTGGCCTTCAGTCGCGCGATATTGGCTACATGCTTGCCCGCGACATTCTGCGTGCCCGCATAGACCTGCGAATTGCCGCGATAGACCGCATCCTTCTGGTCCGGGCGCCAGTAGAAGCCCATCTCGCCCGTCAGTTGCAGCTTGCCGGTGACCGGCAGGGCAAAGGTCGGCGCGATGCCCATCATGTTGACTGCGCCGACATAATTGTCGTCGCTGAATATGACAGTGGCATTGTAGAGGAAGTTGAACGACCCGACCTTGCCCCTGCTGTCGAAGGTTCCGCCGCCCGAGGCATAATCGGCATGAAAGCCGATCTTGGGCGCGGCGGCTCCCTTGCCCAGCGCGACCGACTGATTGGTGCTCACGGCCCAGGCGTCGACCGGGCGGATGCCGAAGCGGCCGTCCTGCTTCAGCGCGGTCCAGTCGAAGGAAAGGCGGCCCACCTGACCCCAGAAACGGGCGCCATAGGTTTCGCGCCGGTCCCGGCCGCTTATACGCCCCAGAGTGCGGTCTTCATCCACGAAATGATAATAGAAGGGGTCGAAAAACAGCGTGCCCTTCCGCCCGGCGATCGGGCCATTGGCCAGCACCAGACTGCCATAGACGCCGCTCAGCGTCTCGCCATTGCCGATGGAATCGTCCAGCAGGCCCTTGCCCTGTTCGGTCGGTTCGAAATGGAAGGCGCTGAAACGGAAGCGGCGCCAGTCCATCGACAGTCTCGCCCCGTTCATCGAAACGCGGATATTGGGATTTTCGCGGGGGCTGATGATGAAACGCGGGCCGTCGAAAAATTCCTGCCGCCCGATCGTCACGCGGGCCACGCCCGAACCGACCGGCGCGCGGATTTCGCCGAACAGCTGCTGAACGATCAGGTCGTTCTGCTGGATCGGCATATGGCGATTTTCGTTGCGGCCCCAGATCTGGCCCGACGCCAGTTCGCCATAGATGCGCACGGCCGGGCCGATCCGCAGGTCCGCGCCGATGGTGGTGCGCGCGAGCATCTCGATCCGGTCGGTCGAATCGTTCAGCAGCGGCTGGGTGGACAGGCTGACGCTGGTGCGCTGATCGCCGTTGAGCGACAGGGACACATTTCCATCCGCGTTCAGCGGAATATATTTAAGGGGCGAAGCCCAGTCCCGTTTGGCCTTGGGATCCTTCAGAAACCGCCAATCCTCCGCATTGCGCAGCATGAGATAATGGGGACCGGTCCGTGGACCCTGTCCGTCGGCCTCGGCCGGAAAGGGGGAGGCCAGCGGATCGCGTTTGGGCTGCTGCGACGGGGCGGTAGACGCCTGCCCGGACGCAGGCCGTGCATCGTCGCCGGCTGCTGCGAAAGCGCAGCCCGGCATGAGCAGACCGATCGTCAGGCATCCGGCAAGACCCCGTGCGCGCAGCCGGCAGGTCCGGTTGCGCATCTTCATCATCCTCTCGTCCGCTTTATCCCAGCGGTATTTCCATGAGATCGCGGCCCACCACGATCTCGCCCTTATAATGTTTGGCCACCTCGTCCCGCCACATGGCGTCGGTGATCCAATCCATGTCGCCCGGCACGAAATGGCTGAGTACCAGCTTCCGGACCCCGGCCCGCGCCGCAATCTGGCCCACCTGCTCGGCCGTGGTGTGGCTTTCGATCAGATGGTTGCGGAAGGCGGGGGTGCCGTTGGCAAGCTTCACCAGCCGATCCACGCCGGGGACGTAGAGCACCTCATGCACCAGCACGTCGACGCCGCGCGCAAAATCGGCAAGCGCAGGATTATAGGCGGTGTCGCCTGAATAGACGACGCTGCCATAGGGCGTGTCGAACCGATAGGCGAGATTGTCCAGCGGCGGATGGGGGGTGGTGAATGCGGTGACGGTCACGCCGTCGGCGGACATGACCTGTCCCCTGCCCGACTTCAGATCGTGCGCGCGCAGCAGCGTCGCGGGATCGGCGCGGCCTTCGTCGGCCATGCGGGTGGCGATGTCCATGCGATTGAGACGCCAGAAATCGGCGGCCATCGCCTCGATGCCGACCGGACCATAGGCCTCGACCGGACGTCGCAATGCGCCAGCTGCCCACATGTTATAGACCAGATTGCCGAATTCCAGCTCATGGTCGGAATGCATGTGGGAAATGAAGATCGCCCGGATGTCGGCCAGGTTCAGCCCGGCCTTCACATATTGCGCGGTCACGCCCATCCCGGTGTCGATGACATAGGCGTTGCCGTCCACGATGAGGGCGTTGGCGGGATTGGATCGCGTGCCGCCTACGCGCGGTCCGCCTTTGGTGCCGAGCAAGACCAGCCTGGCGCCCTTGGCGGGCATTGCCCTTGGCGCGGTCGCCTGAGCGAAAAGCGGCTGTCCGGCGCAGGCCACCGCGGCGCCGGCGGTTGCCGTCAGCCCGCCCAGCAGCAGGCCGCGGCGGTCCAGGGTGAGATTGCGCGACGCCGAAAACATAAAACTCCTCTCCAACTATCGAGTCGGCCCTCGGGTGGGCTTGTTGCCTTCGGCCTAACACTCCCCCGGCCGGTCAGTCAACACGAATACGAGTCGCGTTCTGTTTTGTGAACGGTGGACAAGCCGTAGGGGATCGGCAATGCAGGCGTCATGATGAACCTTCCACCTGCCTTCGATGTCGACGAGGATCTCAGCCGGGTGGGCGTCATCCCCGCGGTTCAGGCCCGCAGCCGCGCCCTGCGGGACAGGCTGATCCGCGAATCCCTGACGATCGCCCGCCAGACGGCATTCGACGATGTCAGCATCATCGACATCTGCGCCGCTGCGGGCTGCTCCACCGGCGCCTTCTATTCCCGCTTTCCCGACAAGATCACCCTGTTCAAAGCAGTGATGGTGTTCGCGGCCGCCGAATCCGGGCCATTGCTCGAAAGGATCGTGCGCACCGCGCCTTTCGACGAAATTTTGACTCGGTTGGTGGCCGCGCAGGTCGAACGCTATCTGGCGCAGACCACATTTTTCCGGTCGGCGTTCAAGGTCAGCTTGGATTCAAGCGAGGCCTGGGAACCCTTTCGCCGCAATGCCCAGAATCTCGCCAGCGCCTATCTCGAACGGGTGGCGAGTCATCCGGGGATCGATCAGGACAGCGTGAGCGAAGACCTTGTCCGCTTCGCATTTCAGATCATGTATGGCGTGCTGAACAATACGCTCAGCAACCGGCCCGGTCCTTTCCTGCTGGAAAGCGCGCAGTTCCCCGGATTGCTGGAGGAATCGATGATAGCGACGATGAAGTTGCGCTATCATGCGGAAACATGACCATCAGGATATCTGCTTGACCAGCCACAGGGCGCCCTGCCGCAAGGGGGAACGGTGCGGCGATCCTGCCGCGGCCACCACCTTGTCGCGCGCATTGGCCAGATACCAGTCATAGCTTTCGTGCAGCATCCGGTTGTTGGAATAGCGCGGCCGCCATCCCATGGCGAGCAGGGGCGCCACGTCGAAATAACATTCCTTGTGATAGGTCAGATAATGCCAGGGAACGAGCGGCGAAATTCTTAAGGCGTGCAACAGGCGAAGGCTGTTGATCGCCAGAGCTTCGGGCAGGCTTTTCACTTTGGACCGGCTGGCCGCATGGGCGATCAGCTCTTCCAGATCGCCGCGCAGCGTGCCGAAATCGTCGGTCCCCACATTGTAGGTTCCGCATCGCCCGGCCTCCAGCGCCAGCATGTAGAAGTCCATCAGGTCATGGGCATGGATGAACTGGAAACGGATGTCGCCGCTGCCGATGACATAGACGTTCCGGTTCTCGCGTATCCATTCGAACAGGATCTGGAATATGCCCATCCGCCCGGCGCCCAGCGTTGCGCGGGGCCTGATGGTAATGAGCGAGATGCCGTTGGCGCGGCAGATCTCCTCGGCCACCTGCTCGCTCGCCAGCTTGGAAATGCCGTAAGGCTCCACCGGCTTGAGCGGCGTGTCGGCCGTGATCGCCCCCCGGGGCGGGATGCCGAAGGCGGCGGTCGAACTGACGTGAACCAGCGTCTTTACCCCGGCTCTGGCGGCCTCCTCGGCGACGATCCGGGTTCCTTCGACATTGACGTTCCAATAGTCCCGGCCCGCGTCCGTCTGGGCGACCAGGGCGGCATTGTGGTGGACCATGTCGACGCCGCGCATGGCCGCCGCCACGCCGTCGCGGTTGAGCACCGAACTGTCGACAAATTCGATGTCGCGCTCGCGGGAGGGGTCGGACCAGATGTCCAGCACGCGCACATGCTCGCCCCGGTCGCGCAGCCGTCGCGCCGTGAGGTTGCCGATGAACCCCGAACCGCCCGTGATCAGATGCCTCATGACTGTCCTCTTCTTATCGGAAGCCGCGTTCGATGACGTGCAGCGCATTGCGATGGGCGACCGCCATGACGCTGGCCTGTGGATTGACCACCGTAGGGCTGCACAACAGCGATGCATCGGCGATGCTCAAACGGTCTACACCGTGCACCCGGCCATGGCTGTCCGCCGCGCAGCGATCCGGATTTTCACCCATGGGGCAGGAGGAAAACAGGTGCATGGTGGTCGGATTGGCGTGGCCGGGGTCCAGCGTGTCGGGCAGTTTGGCGAGGTCGGCGGGCGAATGCAGGACCGGAAGGCCGGGCGTGCAGGGGTAGATGCGCACCGCCCCGGCGGCGAACAGCAGTTCGCAAAGGCGCCGCAATCCTTCCGCCAGCTCCGCCAGATCCTCTCCGCCCATACGCACCCGGACCAGCGGATCGCGAAAGCCGGGGATGTTGCGTACGCTCGCCCGTCCGCTCGTGCTCTGCACATAGTAGATCGCCATGCGGCGCCAATCGCGATCGATGTCGTCCATATGCGCCCGCTGCGAAGCCATCGCCAAAGCGAGTGCGGGCCGTTTGCTCATCGAACAGCCCATGCTGAAACGGGGATCGAAATGCTTGACCTGATGGACCGGCTCCAGATCGCCCGGCACGTTCACATCGTCATCGAAAACCGCGATCACCTTCAACATCGGGTGCATGCGCAGCGTGTTGCCGACATGGTGGCTGATGCCTGATCGGCGGAGCAGCGCAGGAGTGTGGACCGCGCCGCAGGCGACGAAGACATAGTCGGCCGACAATTCGCGAACATAGCCACTGTGACTGTTGCGCGCCGTGATCCGCCATTTCTCGCCCATGCGCCGGATGCGGTCGACCCGGCTGTTGGCGACCAGATGACCGCCCGCCTGCACGAAATGCGGGACGAATGTTTCGCTCATCGTCTGGCGGCGGCCGACGCCATCGCCAGCTGAAGCGGGTGCGTAGGCGAAGAGGCGCGGCACCTCCATGCAGCTCCATCCCAGATGGTCCGCGCCTTTGGCGAGGCGCGACGATATCAGCGGCACCTCTCCGGGCAGAAACTGGACCTGGGCGATGCTTTCGCAGGCTTCGAAATGGGGCTTCATGCCATCGGGCGTCAGGTCCTCGACCCCGAATTGCGCGCGCCAATGGTCCAGCACGGCGTCGGGCGTGCGGTGATAGAGGCCGCGATTGACTTCGCTGCCGCCGCCGACGCAGCGGCCCTCGACATAGACCATCTTGGTCCGTCCCAGCGCGACATTGATCCCGGCGTTGCGATATTTCTGGATCAGTTCCTCGCGAGAGAAGTGCGCGGCCGATTCCAGCGGCAGATTGTCGCCTTCCTCGATCAGCATGACTTTTTTGCCCGCCTGCGCGCAGAGCATGGCCGTGACCGCGCCGCCGGGACCCGAACCGATCACCGCGACGTCGGTGGTTTGCGGCTCAGGCGACATGCGCGTCGAACCTGTCATGTGCCGCCACCGGGCGGGAAGCCGGTTCATCGGCATAATCGGCGCCATGCAGTTCGGAATAGAGGCCGAACAGGGCCAGCGACCCATACATTTCCATCAGGCGCCGGCAGAGCTCCAGCCGGGAACCTTCCCATGCGCTGATCCAGGCGATGCGCTGATCGCTGTCCAGCCGGTGGAAGGGGCGGCCGCGCATCGGCAGGGGGGAGGCGTCGAAGATCAGGATCAGGACGCGGAAGGGGAGGCGGAGATAATCCGGTATCCGGCTATGGACCGCCAGCAGATAATCGGCGACGGCCCCTGCCACTGCGCCCTGTTCCGCGTTCGCGACGCCCTTGCGCCTGACGATCGCATCGGAAAAGCCGCGCAGGGCCTTTTCGAAATCGGGCAGAGCGGGGGTCATTGACCGTCTCCCGGCAGCGCGCTCAGCCGCACATAGCTGGGCTGGGCAAGCATCCTGAGGCCCGGAATGTCAAGTACGGAGGTCAGCACCAGCGTCAGCGTCAGCGCCACCACCGCCGTCACCAGACGGCGCGACCGGAACAGCCGCTCGGGCCTTTGCGCGATCGACGCGCGCCGCAGCGACAGCCAGAGATAAAGGGCGAAGAGCAGCGCGATGAAGGGAAAGGCCAATATATATTCGATGCGATATTTGAGCAGGAACACCGCCACGAAAAAGGCCGCGAGATTGGCATAGAGCAGGCACGACACATGCAGGGTTTCCGCCGTATAATAGCGGAAGGAGGAGCGATAGCGATGCAGCATGTCGAGATTGCCTTCCGCCGCGACGTCGCGATATTCGGAAAGGCGCTTGCACGCCATCAGGAAGGCGCCGCCCATCCAATAGGCCAGCAGCAGGCTGCTGGGCGGGAAAGTGGCGGGATCGATCATCGCCCACCCCAGCGTCAGCCGGATCGGATTGTTGATGGATTCGCTCAACACGTCGACGAAGGCCCGTTCCTTCGTCCGCATCGGCCGCACATTATAGATGATCCCCGACAGCAGGAAGGCGAAGGCGATCGGCAGGAACAGTCCGCCGATCATGGCGGCCAGCAGCAAACCGGCCCCGCCGAACAGGGCATATTGGCCGTAGACCAGAAGGGGATTGAGTTGGGCCTGAACCGCCGTGCGTTTCGACTTCAAGGGATGATAGGCATCAAATTCCCGGTCCAGCCATTCATTGATGATATAATTGGCTGACGCGATGAATATTGCGCTCAGAAATCCCGGAACAAGATGGGCGATGAAGTGATCCAGCGGCGGACGGAGCAGGACCAGGGCAATGATGACACCCGGAACGATGAATACATGCTTCGTCATGTGATCGAAGCGCGCCAGAGCCAGATAGTCCCCGATACGCCCCTTGGGTCGCGCCGATGAGGCGGTGGCCATGGCCGCGATATGTTCCATTGTCATCTCCCATTGGCGAATGACGTGCCGAACGTTGATAGTCGCGTGGGAGAGTGCGCGCTTCGGTGCAATTGGGTGTTGCTGGCAATATCGAATTAGGCCGATCGAAGGCCTTATAAATATTGGATGATTTTTTCATTTATATACAGTGATATACCTCATAAGCACCTTGCGATCTACTTCCAATGAGCCATGAATATCATCCTTAATCGGTAGTTGTTGCTCCAGCCGGTGTGATTGCTGCGCCCGTCCCCTCCCGCTACCATGCCTGCAAGAAGCCACTGCCGCTTGCCTGTCCTGCCAGCAAGGCGGGACGGCAACCTGTTCGGACGCCATAGCTTCAATGAAGGCCGCTTCAGATCATCGCACTTGTCACGAGGTCCGGAATGTTGATCAAATCCCTTGAAAAGCTGGAGATGATCAGGCCTTTCCATGGCAGATCGCGGCAGGCGGATCTGGGCCTTCTGCGCAGCGCGTTGCTGGTCAACGCCATGGTTCTGGCCGGCATCATCTTTCTCCTGAACACCTATCAGGGCATCGGCATTCTTCCCGACAGCACGCGTTACATGCGGCTCAGCCCGACACCCTATGACGCGCCGCTCTACACCTGGCTTCTGGCCCTGACCGGGCAGGTCGCGGACATGGAAACCGCGGCGAAATGCGTCGGTCTGCTCCTTGTTTGCCTCAATACGCTGCTGCTCTGGCACATCATCTGGAAAGGTACGGCCTCGATCCCGGCGACCGCGCTGGGGACGGCGGCGATCATCTTCGCGCCGCAATATGTGAGCCTGCACAGCGTCGCCATGTCGGAACCTCTGTTTCTGACGGCCCTGTTCGCGACGGTCCTGCTTTTCCTCAAATATAGGGAAAGCGGACATCTTTCCTGGCTGATTTTCTGCGCCGTCGCTCTCGCACTGTCGATGCTGGTGCGCTTCGCTGCCCTGCCGCTCGCTGCGACCCTATCGGTCATGCTCCTCACCGATCGGAACAAGCCCTTGCCGACCCGCATCCGCGAGCTGATGCTGCTGGGCGGGATCGGTGCGGCGATCTTCTTCGCCTGGGCGATCGTCAGCCAACTCATCATAGGCCATTCGGTCGGTCGCGAACTGGCCTTCAACGGCAACACCGACGCCCAATTGTGGCGGAGCGGGCTGAACATGCTTACCGTTCAGCTGCTTCCCTCCGCAGCGCCCTACCCATTGCGGCTTGTTTTTCTTTTGATGCTGACCGGAGCGATCATTGTCCTTGCCGTTCATTGGGTGGGATCGAAATTGAATGATCCTGCCGGAAGAACTGACCGGAACGTCGTCAATATCTTCGGTCTTTACGCACTATTCTATATTGGATTCATGCTGTTCTCGGTCAGCATTGAAGCGAACCTAAATCTGAACGGCCGATATGCCTTGCCATTCTATGTAGCCGCCACAATTGCCGCCACTTCGCTTGCCTGCACCCGGAGCGAAAGCCGGTCGGCCTCCATGGCGCGGCAGACGGTGATCGGCGCGGGCCTGCTCATCATCGTCAGCCATGTGATCCGGACCGTGGACCTGACGCGCGAAGACTATACGCAGGGCATAGGCTTTGCCAGCCGGTCGTGGAAGTCTTCGCCCACTATTCGCGCCGTGAATATGCTTCCGTATGATGCGAAGATTTACAGCAATGGGCCGGATGCGCTGAATTATCTGACGCCCAGAACTACAGCCTTCACGCCAGCCTTGGTCCAGCGGCGAACCGGGCGCGACAATCCTGTCAACAGCTTTGCCGATCAGGTCGAAAGGCTGCGGGCGCAACTTGTCCGAGGGAACGCCTATATCGTCATTCTGGATAGGGTGGACTGGCGCTTCTATCTGGCCAGCGAGGCGGAACTGCAACGGCTGCTGAATTTGAAGATGATCCGGCGGGAAGCTGATGGCCGCATCTATACCGGACTGTAAGTGGAAGGGAAAAGGCATGATAGAGGCGCACTATATGAACAATGACGCCATGCCGGTGAATGTCTGGGTTCTCGCGGCGCTCAGCATCAGTTTCGCTGTGGCCGCTCAATTGCTGATGAAGATCGGAATGACGGCGTTGCGCATGGCGGGGCGACTCGACAGCCTGTCCATCGAAACGGCGTGGGAGATATTGCTCCAGCCGGCGGTCTTCTTTGGTCTGGCCAGCTATGGCGTCAGCGCTGCTCTCTGGTTGCTGGTGCTTTCGCGCATGCCCCTGTCCATGGCCTATCCCCTTATCTCTCTGGGCATATTGGCTGTCGTTCTTCTGTCGGTCTTCGCGCTGGGGGAAAATGTATCGGCGGGACGGGCGGCCGGCGTGGCCTTCATCGTTGCGGGCGTGTTCCTGATCGGCTTTTATCGATAGAAAGCGCCATCAGCCGAAGATCGGATCGGTGAAATCCCGAAAATCGCGCCCGCGGATGAGGGCGCGGACTCCTGCCCGGCGGGCGGCCTCCCCATCCCGTTCGTCCCGGTCGCCGATCATCAGCGTGCGCGCCGGTTCAGTTCTGGCCTGCGCCATCAGCCGGTACAGCCCGGCCGGATCGGGCTTCAGTCGCCCGACATCTTCCGCCGCAAGGGTCAAATGCGCATCAAGGCCCAGCGCCGCGAGCTTCCGTTCCGCCCGATAATCGGAATGGATGGCCAGCACATGGTTTCCGGACAGGCGCGTGAACAGCTCCGCCACGCCCGCGGTCCGCAACGCCCGGAGGGAGGGTAGGGGCCGCTCCTCCATCCATTCGGTGACGATGGCCCGCACCCGTTCAGGATCGTGGCCCGGCAGGACATATTGGAGTCGGGCAAAATCGGCCTCCATCGCATCGGCAAGGCGTTCGCGCTGGCGGCGAAAGGCCCGCAACAGCTGCGGCACCGCCATGCTGCGGCTGCGGGCGATTTCGGCGAGCAGCATCACCAGCATCCGGCGGCGCAGTCGCGACTGGTCGTAAAGCGTGCCGTCCATGTCGAATATGATCAGGTCGAACCTGTCCCAGAGCACTGCCGCCGCCATGTCGCCTGCTGTCCTCGCCAATCGGTCGGCGCAGGGTAGGAGCGCTGGCCGAGGGTCGAAACTCATAAAATTGGCTACCTCCAATGAATATCGGACGGCTGCCGGTGGCAAAACGGCATCCTTCCGGCTTATGATCCGCCATCATCCTGAGGAGTATGAAGCATGCCCAATCCCAGCCCCTGGCAGCACCATCGCAATGCCGCCGTCGCTGACGACATTGATTTCGAGATCAAGGGACAGGAACTCCAGTTTCTGGAGATCGAGCTTGATCCGGGCGAAAGCGCCGTCGCGGAGGCGGGAGCGCTGGTCTGGAAGGATGCCAGCGTCGCCATGACGACGGTGTTCGGCGACGGCAGCGGAGGCAGCGACGGCGGCTTCATGGGCAAGCTGCTGGGCGCGGGCAAGCGGCTGATCACGGGCGAGAGCCTGTTCACCACCGTCTTTACGCATCAGGGGCAGGGAAAGGCGCGGGTGGCCTTCGCTTCCCCGACACCGGGCGCGATCCTGCCGATCCGGCTCGATGAGGTCGGCGGCCGCCTGATCTGCCAGAAGGACAGCTTTCTGGCTGCCGCGAAGGGCGTCTCGATCGGCGTGCATTTCCAGCAGCGGATCATGACCGGTCTGTTCGGCGGCGAAGGCTTCATCATGCAGAAGCTGGAGGGCGACGGCTGGGTCTTCGTCCAGATGGGCGGCACGATCGTCGAACGCGAACTGGCGCCGGGGCAGCAACTGCATGTCGATACCGGCTGCGTCGCGGCCTTTACCGACACGGTCGATTTCGATCTGGAGCGGGCGGGCGGCGTCCGCAGCGTGCTGTTCGGCGGCGAAGGGCTGTTCTTCGCCCGGCTGACTGGTCCGGGCAAGGTGTGGATCCAGTCCCTGCCATTCTCCCGTCTGGCTGGCCGGATGCTGGCAGCCGCAGGAAGCCGCGGCGGTCAGAACCGGGGTGAAGGGTCCGTTCTGGGCGGTCTGGGCGATTTCATCGGCGGCAATAACTGACGGGCTGAACGCCTCTCCCCTGCCGTTATGATCTGGCGGCAGGGGCGGGGCCTATCGCGCTGCGGAACGGCCGGTCGCTGTCCAGTAAATCCCGCCCATCAGATGCGCCAGATATTGGGGATCGCGATACATTTCCCCATTATGGCCGAGCGTGGTGACGAAGACGCGGCCCTTTTCATAAGGATGATGCCAGGCCACCGGATGGTCCCGGCCCATCGGCCTTGCCACCTGACCCGGCCAGATTCTGGTCGGATCATAGCTGTTTTCATCGACGTTCAGGACCGGGTTGATGCGGACCCCGTAGGGATTGGCGGTCACGTAGAATTCGTCGCTCCAGATCCAGCGGTCGGGCAAGCCGTAAGCGGCAGGGAAGCTCCTGTCCGCCACCGTCACCACCCCCGACGTCGCCGCCTCCAACGGCATCATCCACGTCATCGACGCCGTCCTGCTCCCCCCGGCGTAGGTCCCCCCGGCGCAGCTTCCCCCGGCTGCGCTCCCCGGTGAGCTCGTCCGCCCGAGCCCACCGTGCGGGCGGACCGCACCGATCGTCCCT
>NZ_JBHIWJ010000003.1:0-119567 GCF_041987595.1 Sphingobium sp.
CGCCTCGATCCGCGAGGTCGCATGACTATCCTCACCGCATCCGGCGCCCGGCGCAGCCGCTGGGCGCTCAGCTTTGCCGACCTGCTGCTGCTGCTGCTCGGCTTTTTCGTCATGTTGCAGGCCAGCGGTCAGCGGCGCGACGCCATGCTGGCGGAAGTGCGCCAGCAATTTGGCGGCCGCCCGGCGCGGCAGGCGCTGGACATACGGGCCAGCGACCTGTTCCTGCCGGGCGAAGCCTTGCTGACCCCTGCAGGTGAAGCGCGTCTCGCAGCGTTGGCAGGGCGTTTCTCCGCCGGTCGGGGGCGCGTCGAGATCAGCAGCAGGGGCAGTGATCCGGCGCGGCAGCGATTCGATTCCTGGGATCTGGCGGCGGCCCGGCTTGGCGCCGTGGCGCGCGCGTTGAAGGGCGACGGCATAGGCGGAGACCGGCTGGTCATCCGAGGACTCGACCAGCTGGATGGCATCGCGGGCAGAGGCCAGATCATCCGCGTCATAGCCGCTCGATAAGCATGGTTGGCACGAATATTGCGTATTAACGGCTGATCCTGTCCGCTTATCGGAGAGATGCCGTGAACATCATGCCCAAGCTCATCCTTCTCGCGCTGTCGGCGTCCGCCTCGCAACCGGCGCTGGCGCAGCAGAAGTTCGAGAATCTGGATCGTATCGACAGTCTGGTCGCGATGACCGTTGGCGCCAATGTCGGCGAACCGGGCGGCCCGATGGCCCCGGTCGATCGTCGCCTGCATCTGGCCGCCTGTCCGGCGACGCCCAGTGTCGATGGACCCACTTTTGGGGCTGCGATCGTGAAATGCGATGCACTGGGCTGGCGGATTCGCGTGCCTCTGGCGGCGGGTGGCGCGGCAGCGGCTTCGGGGCCCGTGGCGCGCTATGCCCCGGCGGCGCGGCCAGTGGCCAAGGAGGCGCTCGTCAAGAAGGGGGATCCGGTGCAATTGATGGCGGGCAACGCCAGTTTCAGCGTTTCCCGCATGATGATAGCGGATGAGGACGGTGCGGCCGGAGAGACGATCCGCGTGCGTGAAGACAAGAAATCCGCGCCGGTTATGGCGCAGGTCGTGGAAATGGGAATAGTTCGCATTCCGGGATTTAAGGATTTTTGAACGCGTCCGTTATATGGCTATGCGGGACGAATGAAGGATTGAAGCAATGATCAACTCTGTCGGCCAGAATCTGAGTGCCGCCATAGAGGCGAACCGCCTGAAGGAAGGTGGCAAGACGACGCGTGCGTTGTCGGTCGGTTCGACTCCGTCCGCCTCTGCCACGGCAGAGTCGGCCAGCCCGGCCGCCCGCATGGCGGCGGAAGGGGCGCCGGTCGACATGGACCGCGTGGCGGCGATCAAGGCCGCAATCGCGTCGGGTAATTATCCGGTCGATCCTGCGGTCATCGCTGACCGGATGATCGCGCTCGACCTGCCTGCGGCCGACTGATCCCGTGCCGCTGGGTCTTGCCGCGCTGGATGAACTGACCGCTGCGTTCGAGGAACTGCGCGGCGTGCTGGATGGTGCGGACGTAGCGGCAATCGAATCGGCCACCGCGCGGATCGCCCGGGCAGCCTCTGCCGTGCGCGCGATCGGCGGCTGGCGGTCCGATTCGGCGGTCAGGGACCGGCTGGAGGTCCTGCAACCCTTGATGGAGGTGGCGCGGGTGCGGACCAATGTTCTGGCCGACCATGCGAATCAGCGCCTCGCCATATTGGCCGCCCAGGGTTCGGAGACGGCGCCGCTGACCTACGGTCGCTGAAAATCTTCATTTTCCGCTGATTGGACGGGGCGCCTTGCGGGCGCCCTTTTGCGTTGAACGGAGTGGACAGCGTTAATTATGAGCGCGCGTTAACCAAATCTTGGCACAAGCCTTGCTCTAATGATCCCCGGTACCAACGGGGATTAGTCACTCAGTGTCGGCTTTCGCAGACATCACGGCAACAGGCGCTTCGGCGGGCAATCGCGTGACCAACGCGATCGCCATGGCCAGCCGGCGGACGGGCGTGGACTTCGCCTATCTGCTCGGCCAGGCCAAGATCGAGAGCAGCCTCAATCCGACCGCTCGCGCGGCAACCTCTTCCGCGACCGGCCTGTACCAGTTCGTCGACCAGAGCTGGCTCGCCGTCGTCGACAAGCATGGCAGCGAATATGGGCTGGGCTGGGCCGCCGACGCGATCAGCCGGGGCAGCAACGGACGCTATTATGTGGCCGATCCCGACCTGCGCCGGCAGATACTGGACCTGCGCAACCATCCGGAAACGGCGTCGGTCATGGCGGCGGAACATGCTGCCGACAACAAGGCCTATCTGGAATCGAGGCTGGGTCGCGAAGCCGAGCCGGTCGACCTGTACATGGCCCATTTTCTGGGCGTCGGCGGCGCGGCCAAATTCCTTTCCATGGAGGATTCCGCGCCCCATGCGAGCGCGGCTTCCCTGTTCCCGGCGGCGGCGCGGGCGAACCGCTCCATTTTCTACGACAGGCAGGGCAATGCCCGCAGCTTCGCCGAAATCCGCGACCGTTTTGCCGTCAAGCTCCAGAAGGGCTTTGATTCGGTCGGCACCGGCGACATTCAATATGCCGACGCTTCTTTGCCCTCGGGTGCGAAGACCGTGCAGCCCGCCGACTATGTGCGGATCGAAACCCAGCGCCTTGCGAGTACCGCCGACGTCAGCGTCCGGCCGGACCCGCAGACGGCACGTCTCGCCTATCTCATGCTTGCCACCCTCGGAAGGTAACGGCCGACAATGACTCCTGCCCAAGTCAAAGCGAAGATCTGGATGAGCGCCGCCAAAGGCGCGGTCCTGCCGTTCGCGACGCTGATGGTCGTGCTGTTCATGATGGTGCCGGTGCCTTCGTTCATGCTGGACGTCGGGTTCATCGCCAATATCATGATCAGCCTCGCCGTGCTGATGGTCGCGCTGAACGCCGCCAAGCCGCTCGATTTTTCCAGCTTCCCCACGGTGCTGCTGTTCGCGACGCTGCTGCGGCTGGCGCTGAACGTCGCCTCGACCCGCGTGGTGCTGGTGTCGGGGCATGAGGGATCGGACGCGGCCGGCCATGTGATCGAGGCGTTCGGCCATTTCCTGATCGGCGGCGACTATGTCGTCGGCATCTTCGTCTTCGCGATCCTGATGATCATCAACCTCGTCGTCATCACCAAGGGCGCGGGCCGCGTGTCCGAGGTGTCCGCCCGCTTCACCCTGGACGCCCTGCCCGGCAAGCAGATGGCGATCGACGCTGACCTCAACGCCGGTCTGCTGACGCCTGAAGAAGCCAAGGTCCGCCGGCGCGAAGTCGCGACCGAGGCGGATTTCTACGGCTCGATGGACGGTGCCAGCAAATTTGTGAAGGGCGATGCCGTCGCGGGCATCCTGATCCTTGCCATCAACATCGTCGGCGGCATCATCCTGGGCGTGGTCAGCCATGGGCTGAGCATCGGGGAAGCGGCGCAGACCTATATCGTTCTCGCCATCGGCGATGCTCTGGTAGCGCAGGTTCCCGCGCTGCTGCTGTCCATCGCGGCGGCAGCCATCGTCACCCGCGTCGGCAGCGAAGACGATCTGTCGAGTCAGATCACCAGCCAGTTCGGATCGGGCAAGGCCTGGGTTCCGGTGGCGGCTATTCTGACCTTCCTGGGCGTGCTGCCGGGAATGCCGCACATGATCATCCTGCCTGCCGCGGCGATCGCAGGGGCTATTGCATGGCAGCTTCGCAAGGCGGGCCAGCGCAAGGCCGCTGAACCTGAACCCGTCGCGCCGCCGCCCAACCCGGCGGTCATCGAATGGAACGACGTTTCCGACGGCGCGGTGCTGGGTCTGGAGATCGGCTATGGTCTCATCAGCCTGGTCGATGAGCGCAAAGGCGCCCCGCTGATGGCGCGCATCACCGGCATCCGCCGTCAGCTTTCCAAGGAATTGGGCTTCGTCGTGCCGATGGTTCGCGTGAAGGACAATCTGGCGCTGGAGCCGAACCAGTATCGCATCACCATCGCCGGTGTCGTCGTGGGCGAGGACGAGATTTTCCCGGATGATCTGCTGGCGCTCGATAGCGGCGCGCTGGAGGGCACGGTTTCCGGCCGCGAAGCCAAGGACCCGACCTTCGGCCTTGACGCCGTGTGGATCTCGCCCGCCAAACGCAGCGAAGCCGTGGTCGCCGGTTATACCGTGGTCGATCCGCCGACGGTCGTTGCCACCCATCTCAATCAACTGATTGCGATGAATGCCAGCGAGATGTTCGGCCTCGACGAAGCGCGCAAGCTGCTCGACAATCTGAAGGAGGCGGCGCCGCAACTGGTCGATGGCCTGACGCCGGGGCTGCTCAGCCTGACGCAGATCAGCGCGCTGTGCCGCGCCCTGCTGGCCGAGGGCATCGCGCTCAAGGACTTCCGCCGCATCTGCGAGGCGATGGTGGAGGCCGCGCGGCCCGACATGACCCTCGACCAGCTGGTGGAAGCGGTGCGCCAGCGCATCGGATCGCTCATCATTCAGGGTCTTGTCCCGGTGAAGATGCCGTTGCCGGTGATCACGCTGGACGGCGATCTGGAAGCGCTGCTGGCGCAGGCGATGCGCATGGCGGGCGATGCCCGGCATCCGATCGAACCCGCGCTCGCCAACCGCATCATCGAAGCGGTGGTCACCGCCGCCCGCCCGCTGTTGGGGCAGGCGCGCAACTTCGCCATCGTCACCTCTCCGGTGGCGCGCCGCGCGCTCGCCCGGCTGTTCAAGCCCCACCTGCCCGAAACGCCGGTGCTGTCCTTCCTGGAAATTCCCGATGGCAAGGGCGTGGAAGTCGTCGCCGTGGTCGGCGGCGAACAGCGGCCCGCGCCGCGCCACGATCCCCTGCCCGCACGCGAACGCGTTGCCTGAGTTGAGGAGCCTGACCAATGTTCATGAATAGGGTCGTCGCCGGTTCCGATGCCAATACCTATGGCCGGTCCGCCCACGCCAACTCGCCCGAACGGCTGGCGCGCCAATATATGCCGCTGGTCCGCAAGATCGCCTGGCACGTCCATGGCCGGGTATCGAGCGCGATCGAGATCGAGGATCTGCTCCAGATCGGCATGGTCGCGCTGGTCGAGGCGGCCAATGGCTTCGAGGACCGCGGGCTGGGCTTTGCCTCCTATGCGCAGATGCGCGTGCGCGGCGCGATGATCGATCATCTGCGCCGCAACGCCACCATGACGCGCTCTGCCATGGCGCAGCGCAAGACGATCGCGGGCATCCGCAACCGGCTGGAACAGAGGCTGGGCCGCGCGCCGCTGGAGGCGGAAATGTCCGCGGAAATGGGACTGGACGCTGCCGCCTATCGCGAAGTCGCGGACAGTTGCGAGATGGTTCAGCACACCAGCATGGATGAAGTCTATTCCGACCAGTCCATGTGGTTCGCCGATGTCGAGGACCGCGCCGACGATGTGATGGAACGCGAGTCGCTGAAGGGTGCGCTGGCGAAATGCATCGGGGACCTGCCCCAACGCGAGGCGCTGGTGCTTCAGCTCTATTTCGTCGAGGAACTCAATCTGGAGGAAATCGGCGCCACGCTGGACATCGGGGCGGCGCGGGTCTGCCAGATCAAGAAAGCCGCGCTGGACAGGCTGCGCGAGAAGTTGCGCGACTGGAATTGAGAGAGCGGGACCGATCGTTCCGCAATCCCGAAAGCATCAACTGTCGTTCGCCGCGTCGGAAAAGTCCTTGAGCGGCGCATTATCCAGCTGCAGCTGCCGATAGCGCGTCTTCTGGTAATTCTGCGTCCGCCACCATGGCTCGGCCACCTGGAACAGTCCGCTTTTCGCGACATGCGTGCCCAGATCCTTGCGCGCGGTAAAGGCCGCGAACAGCGGCGCCAGCACCAATCCCCCCGCGACCGGCGCGATCCAGCCCAGGGATGTGCCCGATCGGACCGCCAGCAGCGTCAGTCCCGCGCCCAGCAGGATGTGCCATTTGAACAGCCAGATGGCGGGCAGGATCGCCATGCCGTCGCGATCGCGGGTCTGGCCGTTCCAGCTGCTCTTGCGGCCCATCAAAATGCCGAACAGGTTGATCGTCTGGGTCAGCATGCTGACCGGGGCCATCAGGATCGACAGCGCAATGTCCGCGATCACGCCGCGCATCATGCGGATGCCCCCGCCAAAACCGATGCGTGCCGACGGATCGGCCAATGCCCAGAGCATGGCGAGCAGCTTCGGCCCGAACAGCAGCACCGCGGTCAGCGCCAGTAGCCCGCCCGAGGGCAGGATGGCGCTTGGCGGCCAGACGCCAGCCGCCGCGCCGCCCAGCACCACCAGCATCAGCGCCAGCCAGAGTGGCGAGGTGCAGTAGGCCGAGGCCCCGACGAACAGCTGGAACTTGCTGACCGGATGCATGCCCCTGATCTTCGCCAACAACGGAACATGCTGGATATTGCCTTGGCACCAACGCCGGTCGCGGGTGGCGAGATCGGGCAGCGACGGGGGAAATTCCTCGAAACTGTCGTCGGCCATGACGATGTGCACATCCCAGCCGCGACGGCGCAAGAGCGCGGCCTCGATCATGTCGTGGCTCATGATATGGCCGCCAAAGGGCGCGCGGCCGGGCAGTTCGGGCAACCCGCAGCTCTGGGCGAAGGCCTTGGTGCGCAGAATGGCGTTGTGGCCCCAGAACATGCCTTCCGATCCTGACCACCAGATCATGCCCGCGGCGGAAATCGGTCCGAACAGGCGGCTGGCGAACTGCTGCCAGCGGGCGAAGAAAGTAGAGGCGCCGACGATCGACGGCACTGTCTGGATCAGGCCGACATGCGGGTGCCGCTCCATATCGGCAGCCAGGCGCGCCATCGTCTGGCCGCTCATCACGCTGTCGGCATCCAGCACGATCATATAGTCATAAGCACCGCCGAAACGTTCGACCCATTCCGCGATGTTGCCGGGTTTGCGGCCGACATTCAGCGCCCGGCGGCGATAGTGGACGGGCCGGGAAAAGCTTTTGCGCATCTTGAGATAGGCTGTGCGCTCGATCTCGCCATTGTCGGGGTTTGAATCGCTCAGGATGAAGAATTCGAAGCGCTCCCCGCCCATCACCTGCGCCAGCGAGCGTTCCATGATGGACAGCCGGCCCAGCACGCCCCGAAAGTCCTCGTTGCAGACCGGCAGCAGAACGGCGGTCCGGCCGCGCAGCGGGGTCGTCGGCCGGGCGCGATAGGGGCGGGCGCGAGGCGCCTTGCCCATGGTCAGGATCAGGAAGCCGATCAGGCTGGTGGCAAAGCCGAAAGCGATCCAGGCGAAAAGCGGGATGAACAGGGCAAGATACACGCCCTCCCAGACGGAAATGCCGTCAAGGCCGATCGACCGTCGCATTTCGTGCGCCGCCATCGATGCAGGCAGCAGAGCGAGCAGCACCACCAACATGCGCCGCGCCCAAAGGTCGACATTGAAGGGGCGATGCGGCAGATCGCGCGGACTTGTCGAAAAATCCTGCGCAGGCATGGCCAGCCGCCTTTCGGCGGGCAGATGCTCGAACGCCCTGACGGGCACCGGTCCCGTGGCTTTACCCGATTGCACGCCGCCGATCGCCTTCATTCCCGACCCATTTGCCGTTAAACCCCGTGCCAAGAAACCGTTTCGATGCCGGCTGGTTCCCTTCAGGCGCCCAGCGGGTAATGCACATATTCACTGAACGGACGATTGCCAGCGCGGAGTTGGGCGCGGATATCGGCCGCCTTGCCCCGGTCCCGGCGGATATCCAGGACAACCCGGAACAGGCCCTTCTGATGGAGCACCGGATAGCCAGCTTTCTTCACCAGCGTTGCCCCGGCCAGATCGACCCAGATATCGGGTTGCGTCTTGTCCGGCACGCCTGAAAAATCGATCAGCAGCCGTTCGCCGTCGGGTTCGGATTTGCCGAGCCAGATATTCTCGACCGTCGCCAGCCCAGCGGATGCGGGCGCGCGGGCCGTGGTCCAATCGAGCCGGTAGCTGGCCTCGATCCGGCTGCCCGCGCGAACGGCGGCGGCGGGAGTCCAGTAAGCGGCGACATTGTCGGTATATTCGCTGTCGGTCGGAAAGGCATAGAGCCGGATCTGCCCGGCACCCAGCGGTTTGCGCGCGGTCGCCCAGAGCGAGGGCCGCCGTTCGTAAAACACGCCGTCGTCCTGATAATGGTCGAAATCGCGGTCGCGCTGAAGCAGCCCGAAGCCCTTGGGATTGCGCTCGGCAAAGACGTCGACGCGAGGGCTGGAGGGGTTGACCAGCGGACGGCAATGAACCGTGCCGTCGCCGCTGGCGATGCTGAGCATGTCGCTGTCATGGATTTCCGGCCGCCAGTCGGTGCGGGTGCGGCGGTCGGCCTGATCGTACCAGAACATGCTGGTCATCGGCATCAGCCCTAGTTCGGCTATGGAGCGGCGGGTGAACAAGACCGCGTCGACATCCTGATGGACGCCGCCCCGATCGAGGCTGCTGACAAAGCGCATGGCGCCGGTGATGGAGGCGCTGTCGAGCAGGGCGTAAACGGTGACGCTGCTCTTGCCCGTGCGCTCCAGCCAGAAATGGGTGAAGCGGGGAAATTCCTCCTTGCCAGCGATGCTGGTGTTGAGTGCGACGGCGCGGGCGGACAGGCCGAACTGCTTTTCCGCGGGCGCCCGGAAATAGGTGGCGCCCAGAAAGGACAGCCAGTCGCCGTCCCGCGCCGCGTTCATGATGCGGAAACCGGCAAAGCCCGCATCCGGTCCCAGAGCGCGCACCGGATTGTCCGCCGGGGCGTCGAACATGTCCGGATCATAGCGCAGCGGCGTTGCCCGCCCCTTTTCGACCAGCGCGATCGTCACGGGCTGCTGCACCGTACCACTTAAGGGGAAGAGGCGGATGCCGGTGTCGCCGCCCAGATCGTTCCAGATCGTCCGGTCGTCCCGGAACCGCGCCTGATTGAAAGCGTCATAGCCGATCTTGTCCGCGCCGGGGAAAAATGGGGTGACCTTGAACGGACTGCGGGCCAGCCGCTGCGCCTTGCCCACCACCATGTCCCAGGAAAAGGCTTCGGCGCGGGCCTGCGCAAAAAGGGGGCGGGGAAGCAGCAAGGCTGCGCCGGAGGCCGCGATCATCGCGCGGCGGTCTAACTTGGTCATGGTCCGCATCATGGAGGCCATAACCGCCAAGGCAAGTGTTTCGATCCCGAACCGATCGGGAAATGCGATGAAGCCTCCGCCCGGGGGGACGGAGGCTTCCGGTAGCTGGTCGTTTCATCGAAGTTTGGACCCCCGGCACGGTGGGGACTGTTAATGTGCCGGGGGTTGCATGACCGCTGTCGGTGACCAAAACCTCAGACGGTCAATCTGGGAAGAAGCGGATTACTGGATCAGCTTCAGGACGTTCTGCTGGCTCTGATTGGCCTGCGCCAGCATCGCGGTCGAAGCCTGGCTCAGGATCTGGGCCTTGGCGAGAGCGGTCGTCTCGGTCGAAAAGTCCGCGTCCTCGATGCGGCTCTTGGCGTCGGTCAGGTTGGTGACGTTCGCGGTCAGGCTGTTGACCACCGATTCCAGCTGATTCTGCGCGGCACCAAGGTTGGCGCGGGTCGTCGAGATCGTCTGGATTGCGGTGTCGTAGGTGTCGAGGTCGGCCGAGGTCGGGGTGCCGAAGGTCAAACCCGCGATGGCCGTGATGGTGGCGTCGGCGGACAGGTTGTCCAGCGTGATGTCGACGCCGTCGCTGCTGTTTGCGCCAGCCTGGATCGTTACGACGCCGGCGGTGCCAGCCGAGCCGTCGAACAGGGTCAGGCCGTTGAACTTGGTGTTGGCCAGCGTGTCGGTCAGCTGAGCCGAGAGCGACGTCAGTTCGGACGCGATATTCGTCTGGGCATTGGTGTCGTTGGTGCCGTTGACCGACTGGACGGTCAGTTCACGCATGCGCTGCAGGATGTTGGTGACTTCGGCGAGCGAGCCTTCCGCCGTCTGCGCCAGCGAGATGCCGTCGTTCGCGTTGCGGATGCCTTGGGTCATGCCCTTGATCTGCGAGGTCATGGTGGCGGCGATGGCGAGGCCGGCGGCGTCGTCCTTGGCCGAGTTGATGCGCTTGCCGGTCGACAGGCGTTCCATCGCGGTGGAGAGCGCCTTGCTGGAAGACATGTTGGCGTTCTGAGCGCGCAGCGCCGAGGAGTTGGTTCCGATAACAGTCATTTTGATTCCCTTTCCGTTCAGTCAGGTCGCTGCCATCAGGCTGCTTGCGGCCTCGAAAGGGGATAACGGCGGGGGCAAAAAAGCTTTTAGGGCCAGCCGCAATTTTTTTCAAAAAACGTCAAGGACCCCGGAAATCGCGCATTTTGACTGCTTTTAAGGCGGCTTCATATGCACAAGCCGGAAAAAAGTTCCGCCCAGCCGGAAAAAAATTGCCGTTATGCGGCAAGCGGTTTGCCGGATTAACCATATGATAACCATGGTCGGGCAGGTTGAACCCATCGAAGGGGTCTGGGGCGTACGGGGGTACAAGCCAGCCAAAACATGGGGTCAAGTTCATGGCATCACTGGACGTGAGCCGAGCCGTTTGCGCGCTCGTTCCGGGCCTGCGGCACTGGCTGGAAAATGCGTTCTTCTGTGTTCGTATCGTAGACGCGCAAAGCCCGCGTGAGCGTGAGGACCGCCGTGTGCTGCTGGCGACCGAGATCGGTCATGCAACCCATCGCGACATATTGATCAATGTGATCGACGGTGCCCCCTCGCTGGTGCCCGCCGCGAACGGCCTGCCCGCTCGCGTCGCCTTCGGTCTGGAAGATATGGGCTTTGCCTTCGCGCTGATCGCCGAACTCGCCCGGCCCGCTGCCGTTCCGGCGGTAGGCGACCATGCCAGCGCGCGGCTGATGGCTCTGGCTGCCCGCGTGGCCCGCAGCGACGCCACCGTACTGATTCAGGGCGATACCGGCACCGGCAAGGAAGGCATGGCGCGCTTCCTTCACGCCCGGTCGGGCCGTACCGCCCATGACTTCATCGCCGTCAATTGCGCGGCGCTGCCCGAAACCATGATGGAAGCGATGCTCTTCGGTCACAAGAAGGGCAGCTTCACCGGCGCGGCCAATGCATCTGACGGTCTGTTTCTGGCGGCCGACGGCGGCACGCTGTTCCTTGACGAAATCGCCGAGCTGCCGCTGGCGCTTCAGGCCAAGCTGCTGCGCGCATTGCAGGAAGGCGAAGTGCTGCCGGTCGGCGCGACTCACCCGGTGCCGGTCAATGTCCGCATCATCGCAGCCTGCAACCGCAACCTCGCCGCCGAGGTCGCGGCCGGGCGCTTCCGCGAGGATCTCTACTGGCGCCTCAACGTCATGCCGCTGGAGCTTCGCCCGCTGGTGGAGCGTCCGGGCGACGTGACCGCCATTGCCGCCGCCATGCTGCTCCGCTCGCCGGAGGCCTTTATATGGCCGACCGCTGCCGCTCTGGCCAAACTTGCCACGCATAGCTGGCCGGGCAACGCCCGCGAGTTGGGCAATGTCCTTCAGCGCGCGCTCGTCCTGCGTGACGGCGATCGCATCGATGCCCAGGACCTGCATATTTCGGGCGCCCCCCAGCCGCTGCGCGTGGTGCAGGCTCAGGTTCTGGAAACGGCCCAGCCGATCCGCCTGCGCGACGTTGCCCATAATTCGAAGCTGGAAGCGGTCCGCGCCGCGCTGCGCGAGACAGACGGCCACCGCGCCGCCGCCGCGCGCAAGCTGGGCATTTCCGAACGTACCTTGCGCTATCGGCTCGCCGAGATGCGCGAGCTGGCCGCTTAAGGGGAGATAGGACATGTCCGGCATTTCCCCCACCGACAGCGTGATGGCGATCCGCAACGCCATCCTTCAGAAGAACGCGGCGCTGCGCGATGTCGCCCACACCGGCAATGTCGGCACCGGCTCGGCCGTCGGCACCAATGGCGCCACCGCGCCGGGCGGTTTCACCGACGCGCTGAAATCGGCGCTGGAGCAGGTCAATGGCCTGCAAAATCAGGCGGGTGAAGCCGCCGCCTCGTTCGAACGGGGGGAAACGACGGATATTGCCGGCGTCATGCTTGCCAAGCAGCAGGCGTCGGTCAGCTTCGAAGCCACCCTTCAGGTCCGCAACAAATTGCTGTCCGCTTACAAGGACATCATGAGCATGCCGGTGTAATATGAGCGAGAACGCACTCTCCACGAACGTCGGCGGCGCTGCCGCTCTCCCCGCCACCAGCCCCGCCTCCTTCGGCGGCGCGAAGGGCGTCGATGCGCTTAAGGCGCGCTTCACCGGCTTCATAAGGCAGCCGGCGGTGGCGAAAAGCCTGCCGCTGCTGGGTCTGCTGGGCGTCGTTGCGACGGCCGGCGCCGCCTGGCTCGCGCTACGCGAACCGCCGCAGCGCGATCTGTTCCGCGCCTTGCCCGATGCCGACAAGTCGGCGGTGGCGCAGGTGCTGGACCAGAATGGCATCCGCTACGATTTCGACAATTCGGGCGGCATGACTGTTGGCGAGGACGATTATTTCAAGGCGAAGATGATGCTCGCCGCTCAAGGGCTGCCCAAAAGCGCGCCTGACGGCAACAGCATGATCGACAGCCTGCCCATGGGCGCCAGCCGTGCCGTCGAGGGCGAAAAGCTGCGCTCGGCCCGCGAAATGGACCTTGCCCGCACGATCGAGGCGATCGACAGCGTCGAGAGCGCCAAGGTGCATCTGGCCGTGGAGCCGCCCAGCGTCTTCCTGCGCGAACGGGCCAAGCCCTCCGCCTCGGTGATGCTGCGTCTGGCTTCGGGCCGGTCGCTGACCGACGCGCAGGTGAGCGCCATCGTGCATCTGGTCGCTTCGTCGATCCCGGAACTCAATCCGGAGGATATTTCGGTCGTCGACCAGAATGGCCGCCTGATCAGCAATAATGACAGCAATGCCGCTGATGATCGCCAGCTCGCCGTTCAAACGAAGATGGAGGACCGCTATCGCCAGTCGGTGATCGCGCTGCTGACCCCGATCCTTGGCGCAGGCAAATTTTCCACCGAGGTGCATGCCGAACTGAACTTCGCTGAACGTCAGGCGACCCGCGAAACCTATCCGCAGGACGAAGCCCGTCTGCGCAGCGAACAGGGCACCTGGGCCTCTGACCCGCGGGGGCAGGGGGCGGGGGGTGAGGCGAGCGGCGTTCCGGGCGCGCTGAGCAATCAGGCGCCGGTCAACCCGACCGTGACCCAGACCAATCCCAATGGGCAGGCCGTGGCGCAGGGGACCACCAGCGCGCAGACCGCCGCCCAGCCCGGCACCCCGCCCAATCCGCTGATGAAGACGGAAGAAACCTTCAACCGCAGCTTCGAACTGGGCCGCGAAGTGTCCGTCACCAAGGACGCCATCGGCACGGTGAAACGCCTGTCGGTCGCCGTCGCGCTGGACAATGGCCCGGACGGCAAGCCCCGGAGTGCGCAGGAAATCGCCGCTCTGGAAGCGCTGGTGAAGGGCGCGGTCGGCTTCGATCAGGCGCGGGGCGATGTGGTCGCCCTGTCGGCTCGCAGCTTTGCCAGGGAAGAAGAGGTCAAGGCGCCGTGGTATGAAGCGGAATGGGTGTCGCCGCTGGTGCGGAACGTGTCGGCGCTGCTGGTCGCGCTGCTGCTGATCTTCGGCATTGGCCGCCCGCTGCTGAAGCGTCGCGCCGCCGCGCAGGAGGCCGCCGCCGGGCAGACCGCGGCTGAAGGCCAGAAGATCGGCCGCGAAATCTCGACCGAGATCAGCCGTCAGGCGACGGTGAACCCCGACGGTTCGACGCCCGTGACGCTCGACATGATCTCGTCCACCTACGACTATGCCCAGCGCGCCGACCTGATCCGCAACTTCGTGAAGCAGGACCCCGACCGCGCCGCCCTCGTCGTCCGTGACCTTCTGAAGGAAGGGAAGAAGGAAAATGCCTGAGGTTGCCGCCGCCAGTCCGGCGCTGAAGGGCAGCGCCGCCGCCGCCGTCCTGCTGATGCTGTTCGACGAGGACGAAGCCGCGCAGATCCTCTCGCGCCTCGAGCCCGACGAAGTCCGCCAGCTCGGCTATGCGATGTACGACGTCGCGGACGTCGCGGTCGAGGAAGTGAACGAGGCGCTCGACCATTTCGTCACCAAGGCGAAGAAGCGCACCACCATCGGTTATGGCGCGACCCAGCATATTCGCGGCGCGATGACCAAGGCGCTGGGCGAAGAGCGGGCGGAGAATATGCTCGCCCGCATCACCCCGCCGACCCGGTCCACCCAGCTGGAAATGCTGAAATGGATGGACGCCAAGGAAATCGCCGCGCTGATCGAGGCGGAGCATCCGCAGATCATGGCGATCGTGCTGGCGCATCTGGAGGCGCCGATTGCCGCCGATGTGCTGCAATTGCTGCCGGTCGAATATCAGGAAGAGATCGTCTACCGCATAGCCACGCTCGGCCCCGTGTCGAACGAGGCGCTCGATGACCTCGAACAGCTGCTGCTGCGCGGCAACATGGCCAAGAAGCAGGGCGGCGCGTCGCAGCGCGGCGGCACGATCGAGGCCGCGGCGATCATGAATAACGTCCGCAAGGAAAATGAGCAGCGCATCATCAAGGCGCTGGCCAAGCGGGACAAGATGGTCGCCCAGACGATCGAAGAGGAAATGTTCGTCTTCGACAACCTCATCGACATGGACGACAAGAATCTGGGCACGCTGATGCGCACCGTCGACAGCTCGATCCTGGTGGTGGCGCTGAAGGGCGCGAACGAGATGCTGAAGGCCAAGATCTTCGGATCGATGTCGGCCCGCGCCGCGCAGGCCATTGCCGACGAGATCGAGGAGCGCGGCCCGATCCGCCTCGCCGAAGTGATCGACGCGCAGAAGCTGATCATCGGCACCGCGCGCCGCATGGCCGACGCGGGCACCATCATGCTGGGCGGCAAGGGGAACGACTTTGTATAAGGGCTGGAACGGGCATGAAGTCGCCAGCATTCCGCTGGGCGGCGTAGGCCAGGTGACGAGCGGCGGCTTTCGCAGCCTGTTCACCGAGGGGCATGGCACCCACCGTCCCGCCGTCAGCGACGCCGTCCCTGAAAGCGAAGAGGATATTCTCGAACAGGCGCGCATCGAGGCGTTCGCCATGGGCTTCGATGAAGGGTGCCGCGTGACAGGCGACGCCCATGCCGCCGAAACCGAAGCGCGCAACCGGCTGGCCGAAGCGCTCGAACTGCTGTCCCCGGCGCCCAGCGGCATGCTTTCTACCATGCTGTCGGCGACGGTGGTGCGGCTGGTCGAGCAGATCGTGGGCGAGGTCGAAATCGACATAGAGCGGTTGCTCCAGCGCTGCGACAGCGTCGCTGCCTTCATCGAGGACAATGACGAGAAGGGCGCGCTGCACCTGCATCCCGAAGATATCGCACTGCTCGAAGGCGAGGAGATCGGCGTCAAACTGGTGGGCGATCCCGCCATGCAGCGCGGCTGCGTGCGGCTGGAAACCCGGGACGGCTGGGTCGAGGATGGCCCGGACGTGCGCCTCTCGCGCCTGCGCGCCCTGCTCGACGATATGGAGGGCAAGCTATGATCCGCGCCGCGCTTGCACAGGCGGAGACGCTGTTCGACCATATGCAGGTCCAGAACCGTGCACCCCGCCATGTCGGCCGTCTGGTGAGTCATGATGCCGGGATGCTGGAAGTCACCGGCTTCCGCCGTCCGATCGGCGCGGGCGCGCGGGTGATCGCGTCCGACGGCACCATCTGCCGCGCCGAGGTCGTGGGCTTTCGCGGCGACAGGACGCTGCTGGTGCCGCTCGACAGCGATGCGCCGCTGGAAAATGGCGCGCGGGTGGAACCCGATGCGCAGGCGACCATGGTGCAGGTGGGCGAGGGCCTTATCGGCCGCGTCATCGACGCCATGGGTCAGCCGCTCGACCGCAAGGGACCGATCATCGCAGGGGGCAGCTGGCCGCTCAACGGCGTGAAGGGCAACGTCCTCGACCGCGGCCGCGTGACCGAGCCGTTCGATCTGGGCGTGCGCGCCGTCAATGCGCTGCTGACCGCCGGGCGTGGCCAGCGCATTGCCATCATCGCGGGGTCCGGCGTCGGCAAATCGGTGCTGATGGGCCAGATGATCCAGGGCGCCGAAGCCGATATCGTCGTCGCCGGCCTGATCGGCGAGCGCGGCCGCGAGGTCAGCGATTTCCTCGAAACCAAGCTCAAGGGCGCGATGCACAAGAGCATCGTCGTCGCCGTGCCCGCCGACCATCCTCCGGTGCTACGCCTGCGCGCCGCTGCCCGCGCCACCGCCATCGCCGAATATTTCCGGGCACGCGGCAAGAAGGTGCTGCTGCTGATCGACAGTCTGACCCGCTGCGCCCATGCCCAGCGCGAGATCGGTCTCGCCCTGGGCGAGCCGCCAGCGATGAAGGGCTATCCGCCGTCTGCGCTGGCGCTGATCCCGCGTCTGGTCGAGCGGGCGGGCGTTGACGCCCGGACCGGCGGCTCGATCACCGCGCTTTACACCGTGCTGGCCGATGGCGACGACACCGACGATCCGATCGTCGACGCCGCCCGCGCCATCGTCGACGGCCATTTCGTGCTGTCGCGCCATCTGTCGGAACAGGCGATCTTCCCCGCCATCGACATCGGCAAGTCGCTCTCCCGCGTGATGGCCGACGTGGTGCCGGACGAGCATCGCCTTGCCGCCGCCGCCTATCGCCGCCTCTGGGCCGCCTATGAGGAAAATCGCGACCTCATCCTGATGGGCGCCTATCGCCCCGGCAACGATCCGGTGATCGACGAGGCGGTGCAGCGTCGTCAGGAAATCCTCGACTTCATCCGGCAGGATCAGAAGAGTTTCATCGACCTCGACACCAGCGCCAACGCGCTCATCGCCGAGTTCGGCGCATGAAGGGCGAAGTCGCCCGCCGCCAGCGCGTGCTGCGCGTCCGCCATGTGCAGCATGCCATGGCCGCGGCCGAAACCGCCCGCGCCCGCGACGAGGCAGAGGGCATTGCCCGCAACGTCGAACGGCTGCGCAACGTGCGCAATGATCTTTTTGCCGGGCAGGGCGTCGCAACTGGCGCGAATTTTGCAGCGATGCAGGAACTTGCGGGGCGGCTGGAGCAGGCCGGACGGCAATTGGATGGTGCGCTCTACGATGCGCGCCGCAAGGTGGAGGTCAAGGAAACCCTCTCCCTCGCGGCCAATCGGGATCGCGAAATCGCCGTGAAACTCAAGGATCGCGCCCGCGCGGACCTGGAGGAATGGCGGGAGAATAAACTTGCGGCGCTGCCGCGCTATCGCCGGATGCAGCGGACAGGAGATGTCTGACGTGACCATGTTGACCAGTCTCAAGGCCTTGCTTTTTTCGTCGGCCGCGATGCGTGCGCCCGTCGACGGGACTGGCGCGCTCGCCGTGCCGGGTGAGGGCGCCGCGGATTTCGCCCAGCTTCTGTCGGGCACCATCGAAGCGGCCCCGACCCTCCAGCCGACAGCCGCAACGGACGAAGGGGGCGCCGCTCCGCCGGCTGCCGATCTCCCCGGAGCCAAGACGCCCGCGATCGACATTCCCGCTGGCGCGCTGCCTCTGGGTCTGGCCACGGCTCTGAACGCGGTGCAGAGCCATCGCAATCCGTCTTTGCCGCTCCCCGCTGGCCTGGCCCAACGGGTGGAGAAGGCGCAGCAGGCCGCTGACGCTGATGTCGAAGAGGCGCCTCCTGCAACATATTCCGACGAGACCGGACCTGTTCCGTCTGTCCTGCAGGAAGCGGTCGATCTTCCTGTGCCGCCAGTGATGGATCTGAAGGATGGCGGGCCGTTGATCGCGGATCAGCCTGTCGTGAAGCCGGACAAGGCAACGAAAGCCCCTGCGTTTCCTGAACAGATGGCAATCGTGACGGCGGACCCGGTCTCCGATGCCACCCTTATTGCGCCGGCGCCGGAAGCAGAGGCGGCCGATCAGGATGAGGACCAGCCCGCGCCGGTTCAGACCGAAGCGGCGCCTCAGTCTTCGTCGGCGCCCATGCTCCCGGCGAATGTCGTGCCGTCTTCTCCCGCCTCTCCGGTTAGCAAGGCGGCGGCAGGCGAAACGCCCCAACCTGCCGTCGCGGCGGCCAGTCAATCGCCGCAACGCGCGCCGACGCCGTCCGGTCCAGAGGCGCGGCCGGAGGATAGCGCTGCCCCATCGGGCAAGGCGGCTTCCGACGCGCCTGCTCCGGATAAGGGGACCGTCGTCATGCCTGCCGCGACCGCGCAGGCCGACGAGCCGTCCCGCCCCGCAATCCCGGCCACCGCGTCCAACACCGCGAACGCACCGGCCGCCAGTCCCGTCCCGATCGCCAGTCCCGTCCCGATCGCCGGTCCTGTCCCGATCGCCAGTCCCGCCCCGATCGCCGGGGAGTCGTCCCTGGCGCGTGATCCGGGCGCTGCGGCACCGCCGGTCCAGCCGGTGAAATCCGAGGCGCTCGCTCTGCTCCAGATGGTGCGTGAACAGGTTGCTGCACGTCCGGCGGGCGCGCCCGTTCGTACGGGCGATCAGGTTGTCCCGGCTCGCGCCAAACCGGAACGGCCCGCCCGGGCGGCTGAAGTCGCCATCGCCAGCCCCGTCCAGCCCGCACTGGCTGATGTCGCTCCGCAGACCGTGGCGTCGCAGCCGTCTGCTGCCCCGACCGCGCCTTCGGCAATTGCCGCTGCGCCGGTCGTCGACCTGTCCGCCAGTCTGGGTGCGCAGGTCGTCGACATGGGCGTTTCCGGACAGTGGATCGACGGGCTGGCCCGCGACATAGCGGGGCTGTCTGCCCATGGTGCGCAGGGCCGGTTCCAGATCAACGCCGATCAACTCGGTCCGGTTCAGGTTGACATCCGGCAGGGACAGGACGGCGCCGCCGTCAGTCTGACCGTTGCCAGCGAGGCCGCGGAAATGGCGCTCCGGCAGGACAGCGACCGGCTGCGTCTGGATGCTGGCTTCGCGGCCGTGCGCATCACCGACCTGAAGATTGAGCGCGCGCCTCATGTCGCGGAAGCCGCGCGGGCCGACAGTCCCGGTCAGCAAGGTTCGCAGCAGCAGCCCCAACAGCAGGCATCCCAGCAGCAATCTGCGCAGACCGCCTGGGCCAACAGCCAGAATATGGGCCAGTCGCAGGGGCAAGGCCGTTGGCGGGCGCAGGAAAATGGCGGCTTTACCCCTAAAAATACCGGCGATCCTGCCGTTCTTAACCATGACGACATGCGTCGGGCGGGCAATGAATCCGTCCGCGCGCGCTATGCCTGATTGGCCTGATACGGGGGATTATGACCGATGAGTGACGACGCAAAGCCGAAGAAGAAGAAGGGCGGGGGCATGAAGATGATCCTGCTGATCGTCATCGCCATGGTCGTGGGCGGGGCGGGGGCTGCTGGCGGTCTTTATGCCGCCGGTTTCTTCACCCACAAGGAGGAAGGCCCCAAGGAAGATCCGAACAAGCCGGTCCTCGTCCTGGCGGGCGAGAGCGCAGAGGAAGTGGCCAAGGCCCATGGCGGCGGCGGTGAGGGGGGCGAAGGCGGCAAGGGCGGCGGCAGCGGTCATCAGCCGTTGCCCGCTGGCGTCCATATCCCCGCCAAGGGCATCGATCTGCCCGTCCCGGCCAATCCCTCGGCCTATCAGGCAACCTATTTTCAGCTTCAGACGCCGTTCACCTCGAACATGTCGGACACGGACGCCTTCGCGCAGATTTCCATCGCGGTTTCGACCTATTACGACATGCGCGTGATCGAGGCGATCAAGACCCATGAGACGGCGATTCGCAGCCAGGTTTTGATGATGCTGGCGCAGCAGCCGGTGGAGGCGCTGTCGACGCCGGAGGGCAAAAAGGCCCTTCAGGGGAAGATCCGGACCATAATTAACGACATTTTGAAGCAAAAGACGGGCTATGGCGGCGTCGATAACGTTTATTTTACCAATTTCGTTATTCAATAGGCCTGCCTGATCGCGTGGGAAGTCCCTCACCGTGACGGCAGGGGACATTCATGACCGACGTTCAGTCCTATGCCTTCGGGCGAGGGGAATCGCAGGCGCCGCTGATGCTGTCAGGGCTGGACCGGCTGGGCGAAAAGCTCGGCCGGCGCCTTCGCGCCCTGATTGAGCCGATTGCGGGCGCCCGTCCGCTTGTCGTCGCGCAGGATGCGCGGGCGCTGGAATTCGGCGCCTGGAGCGCGGAAGTGCCCGCCTTTTCCAGCATCGGCGTCTATCGGCTGGCCCCGCTCAAGGGGCAGGTGCTGCTGCGGCTGGACGCTGCGATGATCTCCACGCTGGTCGACTGTTTCTATGGCGGCATCGGCAATCGCCCGCTGCCCTCGCGCGGCGAGTTCACGCCCACCGAAGACCGGCTGATCGCCCGCATTTCCGATGCGGTCATGGCACGTCTGGTCGAATGCTGGAGCGACATGCTGGCCGTCGAACCGGCGCTGGTGGTGCGCGAAACCGGCATCGGCTTTGCCGCCGCGGCGCAGCCGGGCGAACAGATGGTGCTGCAACGCTTCAGGATCAGCATTTCCCGCGATCAGGAATGGCCGATCGACCTGCTGTTTCCGCTTGCCGCGTTGCGGGCGGTCGAGCCGCTGATGGGGACGAAGCTGCCGGTTGACGAGGAACGCGCCGATCCGGTGTGGCAGGCCCGCATCGCATCGCGCATGCGCGACATCCGCCTGCCCGCCCGCACGGTGCTGGCGCGTCCCAATCTCTCGCTCGCCGAGCTGATGCAGCTCAAGGCCGGCGACATCATTCCCGTCACCATCAACCGCAGCCTGCCGCTGATCGTCGGCGACCGCATCGTTGCCCATGGCTCGATCGGCGACCAGGATGGCCGCGCCGCATTCCAGATCGAAAAGCTTGCACAGGAACCCGGACAATGAGCGACATGAGCGAAGCCCCGCGTCTCGACGGCGTCGGCGAAGACAGCGTGAGCCGCATGGTGAACAACCGCCAGTTCCGTCTGCTGGCGGACATCCCCGTCCGCATGTCGGTGGAGGTCGGGTCGACCTCTCTGCGCCTGGCCGAGGTCATGGACCTTTCCGAAGGCAGCGTGGTCGAACTGGACCGGCAGGCCGACGATCTGCTCGACATCATGGTCAATGGCGCGCTGATCGCGAAGGGCGAGGTGGTGACGGTGAACGGCCGCTATGGCATCCGCATCGTCGAGATCGCCGCGACCGAAACCCGTCTGGCGGGCGTCGAGCGGCGGGGTTGATCGCAAGCCGCTGATTTTAGCGCTTGCCTTGCGCGCCATTCTTTCCGAACGGATGACGCATTAACCATAGTCGCGGAAAGCCTTTGCATGATCTGGTATTTCGTCAAGCTGCTGATCCTGCTGCCTCTTGTCGGCGGCATGGCCTTCGGCGCGCTCTGGCTCTGGCGCAAATATCAGCCGGGCATGATGGTGGGGCAGAACGACCGCTCGCTCAAGCTGCTCGAAGCGCTGCCGATGGGGACTTTCGGCAAGCTGGCGGTGGTGGAATTCGAGGGGAAGAAGATCCTGCTGTCGGTGACCCGCGGACGGATCGAGAAGATCGCGGAAGGCGATCCTTTTCGTGCGCGCTAGATTTTTTCTGATCGGCGGCCTTGCCCTGGCCGCCGGACTCCTGCTGGCGGAACCCGCTCTGGCGCAGGCCGCAGCGCAGGCCGCCCCCGCCGACAATGGCGGCGCGCTGACCCGCGCCATGGGCCAGATTTCGGGCGATGGGCGCTCGCTGTCGCTGTCGCTGCAAATCCTGATCCTCATGAGCCTGCTGACGGTGTTGCCGTCGCTGATCCTCATGATGACCAGCTTCACCCGCATCATCATCGTCCTGTCGCTGCTGCGTCAGGCGCTGGGTTTGCAACAGACCCCGCCCAATCAGGTGCTGGTCGGCCTGTCGCTGTTCCTGTCGCTGTTCGTGATGCGGCCCGCCATCGACCAGATCAACGCGCAGGCCTTCGACCCCTATGGCAAGGGCCAGATCCCGATCGAGGAAGCCGTCGGCCGCTCGGCCAAGGTGCTGCATGGCTTCATGACCAAGCAGACGCGGGAGACCGACCTCAAGCTGTTCCAAAATCTGGCCGAGGCGCCCGCCTTCCGGTCGCCCGCCGACATTCCCTTCTCGATCCTGCTGCCCGCCTTTGTGACGTCGGAGCTGAAGACCGCCTTCCAGATCGGCTTCATGATCTTCCTGCCGTTCCTCATCATTGACCTAGTGGTGGCATCCACGCTGATGGCGCTGGGCATGATGATGCTGTCGCCCACGATCATCTCCATGCCGTTCAAGCTGCTGCTGTTCGTGCTGGTCGACGGCTGGGCGCTGACCATGGGGTCGCTCGCCGGCTCCTTCGCGACATAGAGGCCCTGAGATGGAGAATGCCGATTTCTTCATGGGGCTGGCGCAACAGGCGCTATGGATCACGGCGCTGGCGGCAGCGCCGATCCTGATTCCGGCGCTGATCGCGGGCGTGCTGATCGGCATGATTCAGGCCGCGACGTCGATCAACGAACAGACGCTGAGCTTCATTCCGAAGATCCTGATCGTCGGCGCCATGCTGGTGCTGTTCGGCGGCTCCATCATGGTGCTGATCGCCGATTTCACGCGCGAGATTTTCGAACGCATCCCGGACCTGCTCCAATGATCGCGCCGGGCTTCGCCAATGTCGAAGTCCAGCTCTGGATATGGCTGATCGCCATGATCCGGCCGGGCGCAGCCTTCATCGCCGCGCCGGTTTTCGGCGCGCCCTCCGTTCCGGTGCAGTTGCGGCTGATCCTGTCGCTGGCGCTGGGCATGGCGGCGCTCAACAGCGTGCATATCGTTCTGCCCCAGGACGGCGTCGCCAGTTTCGAAGGCATCATGCTGGTCGCGGGCGAAGTGCTGGCCGGGCTTGCCATGGGGTTTGCGGTGCAGATCGGCTACGCCGCCGCGCTGGTGGCGGGCGAAGCGATCGGCAACACCATGGGACTCAATTTCGCGGCGATGGTCGATCCCTCCTCGGGGCAGGCCACGCAGGCCGTGGGGCAGTTTCTCTCGATCCTCGCTACGTTTCTGCTGCTGGCCATGGACGGGCATCTGATGCTGGTGAGCTTCATCGTGCAGAGTTATCAGGCACTGCCGCCGGGCGGGCCGATGCTCAGCAACGATGCGGTCTGGCATCTCATCGAATTTGGCGGCGCGCTGCTGGGCGCAGGGCTGACGATCGCGCTGCCGGTCGGTTTCGCGCTTGTGCTGGTGCAGATTGTCATGGGCATGCTGTCGCGCACGGCTCCAGCGCTCAACCTGTTCGCGGTCGGCATGCCGGTGGCGCTGATGGCCGGGCTGATCCTGCTGGCGATGACCGTTCCGGTCATGGGCGAAGGGATCACGGTGGCGCTCAAGGCCGGGCTGGATCAGGCCCAGGCCATTTCGGAAGGGCGCTGAGCCATGGCGGAGCAAAATGGCAGCGGCGAAAAGACCGAAAAGCCTACAGCCAAGAAGCTGAAGGACGCGGCCAAGAACGGTGACATCCTTCAGTCCCGCGATCTGGCGACGGCTTTGGTGGTGATGGCAGGGATCGGCTGGATCGCGGTAACCGGCCCGTCGGTGGTCAAATCCCTGTCCGACATGCTGATCGAGGCGCTGCGCTTCCGGCGGGAGGATATCGTCAATTTCGCCCCCGCCGACCGGGGAATGAGCCTGCTCTCCGGCATTGCCCTGCCGGTGGCGGGGATCCTGCTGGCGACGCTGCTGGCTGCCATTGCCGGGCCTGCGCTATTGGGTTCGCTGGGATTCCGTCCCGGTGCCTTTGCACCCAAGGCGTCGAAGCTCAATCCCGCCTCCGGTCTCAAGCGCATGTTCGGGCTTCAGGGGCTGATCGAACTGGTCAAGTCGATCGCAAAGGTCTCGCTGCTGGGCGCCATCGGCGTGTGGATGATCTGGGACAGGCTGACCGAGATCGTCGGGCTGGGCAAGGCCGGTCTCGCGCCCGCCATGGCAGATCTGGGCAATATCTTCATCATGACCTGTCTGGTCATGGCGGGCGGGTTGTTTGTGATCGCCGGGATCGATGTGCCGGCACAGCTGTTCCAGCGCGCCAGGCGGCTGTCGATGAGCAAGCAGGAAATCAAGGACGAGCATAAGGAAAGCGAAGGCTCGCCGGAACTCAAGGGGCATATCCGCCGCCGCCAGTTCGAGGTGCTGAGCGGTTCCACCCGAAAGGCGGTGGCCGAAGCCAGCGTCATCATCACGAACCCGACCCATTTCGCCGTCGCGCTGCGCTACAAGCCGGGGCAGGACGGAGCGCCCGTCGTCGTGGCGAGGGGCTGCGATGCGGTGGCGGCGGCGATCCGCGACCTGGCCGATCAGAATGGCGTGACGGTGCTGCAATATCCCGAGCTGGCGCGCGCCATCTACTTCACCTCCCGCGCCGGGCAGATCGTCAACGAAGGGCTGTATATGGCGGTCGCAACGGTGCTGGCCTTCGTCTTCCGGGTAGAAAATCGGATGGCCAGCGAGATGGACCGGCCGTTCATCACCGTGCCCGACGATCTCCGCTTCGACGGAGATGGCAAGAAAATATCATGATTTCAGAATGTTGGCCAGAAATGCAGTAAAATTACGATCCTTAACTCAAGTTTAGGTCTTATTATCCGTATAATATTGGCGGGGACGCATTAAGATGGTGCGTCATGAGCGACTATTTATCGCGGAATGAGATATCGCCGGTCGAGCGCAGCGTTACCCGCGCTCCGTCAGCCGTGTCCGCCGTTCAGCCGGTTTCCGCCTCAGTTACGGTCAACTCCAATGGCCGGTCGACTGGAAATGCACAGCCCGAGGAACAGGCGGCGGCGGAGGTCGATATCGCCAGCAGTGCCGAATATGCCAGGGTGCATGCCCGCATAGCCGACATATTGGCCGATCTGCGATCGCAAGGCAGCAGCGCGACCGTCGATGGCGCAGCGGAGGAAATCCAGTCCATGCTGCCTGCGCCGCAGGTGCTGGTGCCCCTGCCGCCCGCTTCGAAGGAAGCGGTGGAAAGCTCCATCCGCATCGCCAGGCGCATCGCGGAGCAGGTTGCTTATGCCCATGCCGCGCAGGCCAACGTGCGTCGCGGCACGGTCGATCACATCGTAGCCGCCGGGGTTTGAGAGTCTGTTTGGCGGTGCGCGGAAGCGCGCATCTCGATGCCGTGCCAGCCCTCTGCCCGACCCGGCCAATTATATGATACTTCCGTTGGGTAGCCGGATCGCGGGCGAGAGGGGTGCCGCCGCCATGGGCCGAAAGGCGCACTTGCAGACAGTCAGCGAGACTCGGCTTTGCTTTTTTGAACCCTGACGCAAATCATTCCTAAAGGTCTTGGGCTTAGGGCCGTTCTTGCATTTGAAAGGACGGCCCAATGACTTCGGTGAGCAGCAGCATCTTGACGGCGCTTGGCGCGGGATCGGGCATCGACACGGCCTCGCTCGTTTCCAGCCTGGTCAGCGCGGCCAAGGAGCCCAAGCAGACCGCCATCACCAGCCGCCAGACGACGAACAGCGCGCGCATTTCGGCGCTGGCCTCGGCCTCCAGCTCGCTCGACACCTTCGCCGATGCCCTGAGCAGCCTGCTGTCGGGCACCGGCTATTCGGGGACGCCCGCTTCCAACGACACGAGCATCGCCGCGGTCAGCGCGCTGCCGGGCGGCACGCCCGCCGGGCTGCCCGCGCAGATCGAGGTGCAGCAACTGGCCTCGGCTCGGACGCTGGCGTCGACACCCGTGTCCGGTGCCACCTCCAGCACGGCGGTTGGCGAGGGCCAGCTGACCCTGAGCGTTGGCGGCAGCAGCGCCACCATCACCATCGGTTCGACCAACAACAGCTATGCCGGCCTCGCCACCGCCATCAACAATGCGGGTCTGGGCGTCACGGCGTCGGTCGTGACCGATACGCAGGGCACGCGGCTGGTGCTAAAGGGGCAGACCGGCGCAGCGAATGATTTTTCCCTGACCAGCGTGTCGGGAACCGATCTTGCCCAATTCGCCTGGAGCGGCACGGACAGCAGCACGATGGTCTCCAAGTCCGATCCCAGGGACGCGATCATCAAGCTGGACGGTGTAGAGCAGCATTATGCCAGCAACACGATCGACAGCGCGATTTCCTACCTGCGGATCGACCTGAACAAAGCTGCGCCCGGCACCATGGTCACGCTGGCGACGAGCGAGCCAACGACGTCGATGCGCGACCTGATGGTCGAATTCGTCGACGCCTACAACACACTGATGAAGGCGCTGAACACGGCGACGGCGACTGGCACGGATTCGTCGAATGCGGGCGTGCTGAACGGCGAATCGTCGATCCGCGACATGAAGCGGCAATTGTCGGCCATGGTGTCGACCGCGCTGACGGGCAGCGGAACATACCGGACGCTGAACGACATCGGCGTCAGCACCAATCGCGACGGCACGCTGTCGCTGGACACGGCGGCGCTGGACAAGGCGATCGCGGCGGACCCGACGGCGATCACGCAGATGCTGAACCCTTCGGTCAAGACGGCCACCAACATCGGTCTGGCCGGGATGATGGACAGCGTGCGCGACAATATCCAGAAGGATGGCGGCCCGCTCGCTACGTCGCAAAGCAAATATAAGGCGCTGGCCAGCGATCTGAGCGATCAGCTCGACAAGCTGGACTCGCAGATGACGGATTATCAGGCGCAGCTGACCAAGGTCTATTCGGCCATGGAAACCCGGCTGTCCGCCATGAAGGCGACGCAGAGCTATCTGGAGCAGCAGGTGGCGCTCTGGACCAAGAGCGACAATTGATAAAAAGGGGTCAGCACGGACATGTTTTATAATCATGGCAGCTTTGGTGGCGGCATGGCGGCGCGCCGTTATGCGGCGGTGCATTCGGGCAGCCGGATAGAGGGGGCGACGCCCCATGCGCTGGTCAAGGTGCTGTTCGACGAACTGCTGCTGGCGCTGGACGCCGCCGCGCTGGCCGAACGGAGCGGCGACCGCATCAAGGTGTCGGACAAGCAGGCCCGTGCCATGTCGATCCTGTTCGCGCTCGAATCGAGCCTGGATTTCGACAAGGGCGGCGATATCGCGACCGGCCTTGCACAAATCTATCGCGAAGCCCGCCGCCTGCTGCTGGTGGGGGCCAAGGAACGCAAGGCCGAGCCGGTCGAACAGGCCCGCGTCATGATCGGCGAGATTGCCGAGGCGTGGAACCAGATCGGGTAAAAAGGCCAATCCCGTCCCTGTCGCATGGGGTTGCGCCTTTGGGGGCGCCCCTGTATAGGCAGCGCTCGCAAAGGGCGGCCCGGCGGGGGCCGCCTTTTTGCGTTTCGGAACGTGTTACACATCAGCCCAGAAAGGGAAGGTCCATGTCGATTACGCCGCTCATGCCCGTTTACCCCCGGTGCGATGTACGCCCGGTCCGAGGCGAGGGCTGCTATCTGATCGGGGAACGCGGCGAGCGCTATCTGGATTTCGCCAGCGGCATCGCGGTCAACCTGTTGGGCCATGGCCATCCGAAACTGGTCAGGACCATTGCCGATCAGGCCGCGACGCTGATGCATACGTCAAATCTCTACGGCATGCCGCTGGGCGAAAAATTCGCGCAGCGTCTCGTCGACACGACCTTTGCCGACACGGTGTTCTTCACCAATTCGGGCGCCGAGGCGGTCGAGTGCGCGATCAAGACGGCGCGCCGCTATCACTATGCCAATGGCGAGGCGCACCGGCACAAGATCGTGACCTTCGACAACGCCTTCCACGGGCGGACGCTGGGAACGATCTCCGCCACCAGCCAGCCCAAGATGCGCGACGGGTTCGAGCCGCTGCTGCCCGGTTTCGACGTGGTGCCTTTCAACGATCTGGCGGCGGCCACTGCTGCGGTCGATGAAGACACGGCAGCGATCATGCTGGAGCCGGTGCAGGGTGAGGGCGGCGTCACGCCTGCCACGCAGGAATTTCTCTCCGGCCTGCGCAAGCTGTGCGACGAGAAGGGCCTGCTGCTGATCCTGGACGAAGTGCAGTGCGGCTACGCCCGCACCGGCACCTTCTTCGCGCATGAGCAATATGGCCTGACCCCCGACATCATGGCGGTGGCCAAGGGCATCGGCGCGGGCTTTCCGCTTGGCGCTTGCCTCGCGACGGAGGAAGCGGCCAAGGGCATGGTGTTCGGCACCCATGGATCGACCTATGGCGGCAATCCGCTCGCCATGGCGGTCGGTCTGACCGTGGTGGACGAGGTGCTGGGCGAGGGCTTCCTCGATCATGTCAAGGCGATGGGCGCGCGTCTGCGTTCGGCGCTGGAGCAGCTTATCCCCAATCATGACGGCATGTTCGTGGACGTGCGGGGCATGGGCCTGATGCTGGGCGTCAAGATGACGGACAGCTATGATGCGCGCAATTTCGTGGCGCATCTGCGTGACCATCATGGCCTGCTGGCGGTGTCGGCGGGGCAGAATGTCGTGCGCATCCTGCCGCCCCTCGTCATCGAGGAAAGCCATATCGCCGAGTGCATCGAGAAGATTTCCGCCGGTGCGCGGAGCTTCGCGAACGCGGCCTGACGCCAATCATCCCCCTCCGTTCGACGCGATCGGACGGAGGCTGGGATTGGGGGTTATCATGACCAGACATTTTCTGAATCTATCCGATGCCGGCGGCGATGCGATCGCCGCCATGATTGCCGACGCCATCGACCGGAAGGCGGCGCGCAAGAGCTGGCCCAAGGGACGGGCCGATGCGGATGCGCCGCTCGCCGGGCATACGCTGGCGATGATCTTCGAGAAGAATTCGACCCGCACCCGCGTATCCTTCGACATGGCGATCCGTCAGCTTGGCGGCACGTCGCTGATCCTGGACGGCGCGACCAGCCAGCTTGGCCGGGGCGAGACGATCGCCGATACCGCCCGCGTGCTGAGCCGCATGTGCGACACCATCATGATCCGCACCGACGATCATGCGAAGATCGAGGAAATGGCGCATCATGCGACGGTTCCGGTGATCAACGGCCTGACCGACATGTCGCATCCCTGTCAGATCGTCGCGGACCTGCTGACCGTGGTGGAACATGGCGTGGCGCTGCCCGGCAGCCAGTGGGCGTGGCTGGGCGACGGCAACAATGTCCTCCACTCGATCGTCGAGGCGGCGGGGCTGATGAAGTTTGACGTGCGCATCGCCGTACCGGAGGGCTATGATCCCAATCCGTCCTTCGAAGCGGAGGCCCGTGCACTGGGCGCGCAGATCATCCACAGCCGGGATCCGCAGGCGGCCGTGGCGGGCGCCGATATCGTCGTCACCGATACGTGGATCTCCATGGGTCAGGCCCATGCCGAGGAAAAATTGAAGGCGATGATGCCCTATCAGGTGACGCCTGATCTGATGGCGCTGGCCAGGCCGACAGCCAAATTCCTGCACTGCCTGCCTGCGCATCGCGGCGAGGAAGTGGTGGAAGCGGTGATCGACGGGCCGCAGTCGGTGATCTGGGACGAGGCGGAAAACCGCATCCATGCCCAGAAGTCGGTGCTGCTCTGGGCGCTTGGTCGCCTCGGTTGAGTTTGGCGGCCGCCTTCCTATCTAGGGCATCGTGCGGGAAAGTGGGAACCGATTTCCCGCTTAAAACGATGCGCCAACAAGAGCTTGGAGCGCGCTGCGTCTGATTTGACGCAGCGCGCTCCGGCAGCATTTGACTGGCCCGTGCGATCACGGGTCCCACGGAGTCCGACTTGACCTCAACCGCTTCGCTCGACCAGGCCCTTGGCTTTACCATCCCCTCGCGTCATGCGCGCGGGCGGATCGTGCGGCTGGGACCGGTCCTTGACGATGTGCTGGCCGCGCACGCCTATCCCCCGCAGATCGAGCGGCTGCTGGCCTCCGCGCTGGTGCTGGCGGGGCTGCTCGGCACGACGCTCAAGGATGCGGGCGGGCAGCTGACCCTTCAGGCGCAGACTGAAAATGGCGTCGTCAGCCTGCTGGTCGCCGATTACAAGGGCGGCGAAGTGCGCGGCTATGCCAAGTTCGACGCCGACCGGCTGGCAGAGCTGGGCGCCAATCCGACGCTGTTCGGCCTGTTCGGCAAGGGCTATCTCGCCATTACCTTCGATCAGGCGGTATCGGGCGAGCGCTATCAGGGCATTGTGCCGCTCGACGGCGAATCGCTCGCCGACGCGGCAGAGCATTATTTCTTCCAGTCAGAACAGATTCCCAGCATCATCCAGATCGCGACCCGTCATGATGCGGGCGAGGGCTGTCTGGCTGCGGGCCTGCTGCTTCAGCATCTGCCGGAGGGCGAGGTGGGGCGCGAGCGATTGCATGTGCGTCACGACCATCCCGAATGGGAGCATGTGCAGGCACTGGCGCATACGCTCCAGGATGCAGAGCTGACGGATGGCAGCCTGCCGCTCACCGACATCGTCTGGCGCCTGTTCCATGAAGAGGATGAGGTGCGGGTGACCGAACCGACTGCGCTCACCAAGGGTTGCCGCTGCGATCTTGGCCATATCCGCAGCGTGATCGGCCGATTCCCGGCGGAGGAGCGGGCCGAAATGGCCGACGATCAGGGGATCATCGGCGTCGATTGCGCCTTTTGCTCGCGCATGTTCCCGGTGGCGCTCGACAGTTTCGGGCAGGGCTGACCGCGCCATCCCGCGTCGCTGCCGCCCGCGGGGAATCATTTCGCTATCAAATTGCCGCAATTGGGAGGCAAGGGGTTTGGCGGAGTCGCGTTCCCGCGTGCACGGCGCGCAACAGATGAAGGCTGGACGAATGGGTTTGCGCACCCTGATGGCAGTGATGGCGATGATGATGGCGGCCTGGCCCGCGGGGGCGGTTGCGCCTTCGCCCCGGCTCGCCAAGGGGCTGGAGCCGGGCGAATGGGAATTGCGGGAGCGCGGCGGCGGGGGCGAGGTCCGGCGGCTCTGCATTTCCGATTTCCGCCAGTTTTTGCAGGTTCGCCATGCCCGTGCGAGCTGCCGGAGCTTCACCGTCAGCGAGACGCCGACCCGCCTGATCGTGACCTATGAATGTGGCGGCGCGGGCAATGGACGGACCGATCTGCGCGTCGAAACGGCGCGGCTCGTTCAGATCCAGTCGCAGGGCATTGCCGATGGTGCCCCTTTCGAGTTCGCGCTGGAGGGACGGTGGGTGCGCCCCTGTTCCTGAGTCGACCCGCTTGCGCTCATGCGCCGGGAGGGGTAGCGCGAACCCATGGTTGCCAATGAAGGAAAATTCGCCGTCGTTCTGCTGTCGGGCGGACTCGACTCCATGGTCGCGGGAGGTCTCGCGCGCGAAGCCGGTTATCGCGTTCTGGCGCTGACGATCGATTATAATCAGCGCCATCGTCTGGAATTGCAGGCGGCCGCGCGCGTCGCGTCGGCGCTCAACGCCCTTTCGCATATCGTCCTGCCGCTCGATCTGAGCGCCTTTGGCGGATCGGCCCTGACCGCCGACATCGCCGTGCCCAAGAGTGGCGTTGGAGAGGGCATTCCGGTCACCTATGTGCCTGCGCGCAACACCATCTTTCTGTCGCTGACGCTGGGGATGGCGGAGGTTGCGGGCGCGAACGACATCTATATCGGGGTCAATGCGCTCGATTATTCCGGCTATCCCGACTGCCGCCCCGAATTTATCGAGGCCTTCCAGAATATGGCGGCGCTTGCCACAAAGGCGGGGGTCGAGGGCAATCCGATCCGGATCAACGCGCCGCTCCAGCATATGAGCAAGGCCGACATCGTGCGGGAAGCGCATCGGCTGGGGCTGGACGCGGGGATGAGCTGGTCCTGCTATGATCCGACGCCCGACGGCAAGCATTGCGGCCTGTGCGACAGCTGCCGCCTGCGATCCAAGGGGTTCGAGGAAGCGGGCCTGCCCGATCCCACCATTTATGCGGTAAAGCCCTGACGCCATGAGCTATGCCGTCAAGGAAATGTTCCTCACGCTTCAGGGGGAGGGTGTGCATGCCGGACGCCGGGCGGTGTTCCTGCGCTTTGCCGGCTGCAACCTGTGGACCGGGAGGGAACAGGACCGCACAACTGCGATCTGCCGGTTTTGCGATACGGATTTCGTCGGCACCGACGGCGAGGGCGGCGGCAGGTTCGCCGATTCGGAGAGTCTTGCCGATGCGGCTCTGATTTTTTGGGGCGCGGGCGAAGAAGGGCGCTATATCGTCCTGACAGGCGGCGAGCCGATGCTCCAGATCGACGACGCGCTGGTGGACGCGTTGCACGCGCGCGGCTTTGCTATTGCGATCGAGAGCAACGGAACCTTGCCCGCGCATCCGGGGCTGGACTGGGTTTGCATCAGCCCCAAAGCCGGAAGCGAGGTGGTTCAGCGTCGCGGCAATGAGCTGAAACTGGTCTGGCCGCAGCCGGGGCGGGGGCATAGCCTTGCCGATGTGGAGGCGATGGAGGATTGGGCATTCGACCATTTGCTGGTTCAGCCGCTCGATGACCCCAAGGCTGCGGAAAATGTGCAGGCGGCGGTCGATCTGGTCATGGCCCGCCCGCGCTGGCGGCTCAGCCTCCAGTCGCACAAATATCTGGGCTTGCGTTAATCCTCTTCAGGGCTGCGCGCCGGTCTTCTGATTCCAGGCAATCTGACAGGCGGGCACCATCTTGCCCTTCTTCCAGCATTTGGGATCGAAAGACGGCAGGTTCAGCGAATAGCTGCGCCCCGGATCGCCATAAAATTGCTCGCCCGCGAGGATCAGCGATTTCTTGATGGAGCCCAGGCCGCCGCGCGCCACTTCGTTCAGCGTGCCCCGCTGGGCGAAGATCGCCTGCCGTCCGACCAGCGCCGCCGCCTGGCAGAAGCCACGTTGAGCCTGCACGGTCGAATAGCCCGAATAGATGCGCGTGCCATATTGGTCGGACGCCATCTGCCCCGGCTTCCCCTTGCCCACGGTGCGCTGGAAATAGCCGAGCAGCGTCGCCTGTGCCGCGTCCAGTTCCGCGTCATGATGGGCGATCATCGCGTTATAGTTGCTGATAGACAGCAGGGTGGGTTCGAACTGGCATTGCAGCGCCGCGACATTGAGCGCGGCGCGCAGGTTCCACACCAGCCCCGCCTTGATCTCCGCCGCGGTGGCGCCGGGCAGGCCCAGAGCCGTCGCGGCCTCCGCATCGGTCAGCGGCGGCGTCGAGAAATCGGGCGGCGACCAGAAGAACTGCGCCGACGCCGGTTGCACGGTCATGACCGTCAGCCCCAGAGCGGCAAGACGCAGAGCGGAACGGAAAGTCATCGAAAATCCCCTTGTCGGACAACAGCTTTTGATCTGGCTGGAGGGGGCTGTATCACGGCTGAACGCCCCTGCCAGCCCCCTATTGGTCCGACAGCACTTCGGTATCGGCGGCAGGCTTTTGCGCTTTGTCCTCCGTGGACGCGGCGGCGGCGGGAGCGGCGGCATTGTCGCTGCGGTTGGCGGGCAGCGCCATCGTGGCGCCTTCGCTTTGCACGCCGTCCAGATCGGTCATGGCGTCGCTGACCGTGCCGTCGACCACTTCCATATGGTTCATGGGGACGGTGGTGCTGGTCTCTTTCTTGCTGCCGCATCCGGCCAGCCCCAGGCAGCCCGTCACAAGCAAACTCGTCCAAACCGTCTTCGCGTCAAGACGCATCCGGGTCTCCTTCAAGCCTTAAAAAGCATGCCCGGTAGCCCCCCACCTGGCGAAAGCCGCGACCCTAGCGGCCTGTCCCGCATTGCTCAACCCCTTCCCCGTCGGGCGTGGGGCAGCGGCGCAAGCGCCCGATAAAGGCCGGGAAATGAGCCTTCAAAGCGGCGTCGAGGTCGGCCATCGATGCTTTTACGCCCAGCGCCGCCATGCTGGTCACCGGATACTCGGCAAGACCGCACGGCACGATGCCCCCGAAATGGGACAGGTCGGGGTTCACGTTGATCGAAAATCCGTGCAGCGTGACCCAGCGCCGCACCCGGATGCCGAGTGCGCCTATCTTCGCCTCGCGTCCCTCCAGATCGTCGGTCCAGATGCCGATGCGGCCCTCCGCCCGGCGGGCGGCGATGCCCAGATCGCCCAGCGCGCCGATCATCCAGCCCTCCAGATGGTGGACGAAATTGCGCACATCCCTGCCCCGTTCGCGCAGGTCGATATTGAGATAGCCGATCCGCTGACCCGGCCCATGATAGGTATAGCGCCCCCCGCGCCCGGCATCATGCACCGGGAAGCGCGGATCGAGCAGCTCGTCCGGATTGGCGCTGGTGCCTGCAGTATAGAGCGGCGGATGCTCCAGCAGCCAGACCCGCTCCGTCGCATCGCCCTCGAATATTGCCGCTGCCCGCGCCTCCATATCGGCCAGCGCCGCCGGATAATCGACCGGACTGGATTCCACGGTCCACTCGATATTTCGGGCGGGGTCGGACGGGGACAGGGACGGCATGGCGTTTCCTTGACTTGGGCCGGGCGAGCGATCAAGTCTCACCCGCAAATTTCTAGGCATCGTAAAGAGAACAGGGCACAAAGATATGGCGACAATGTCCATCGGCAAGGCTTGGGAGGAGGCTGTCGCCTTCGTCTCGCGCGAAAGCAGCCTGCTGTTTCCGGTCGCCCTGCTGTTCGTCGCCCTGCCGGGACTGATCCTTCAGGAAATGACGCCCCCGGAACTGGCGAACTGGAATATGGCGGAATCGAGCCTGCCGCATGTTCCGGGCAGCTTCTGGATCGCGATGATGCTGGCGGTGGTCATCATCTGGTTCGGGTCGCTGACCCTGTTCGCGCTGGCCCTGCGCCCTGGTATCAGCGTGGGCGAAGCGCTGCGCCTCAGCTTTGCGCGGCTGCCGGTTTTGCTGGGCACGGCGATGGTGGTGGCCGGTTTTCTGGCCGGGGCGGTGATCGCCGCCATGCTGGTCGTGACTGCCCTGACCCTGATCGCCAAGCCGCTGGGGGCGACTCTGGGCCTGCTGCTTGGGGCGGGGGTGGTCATCGCCACCATTTTCGCCAGCGTGCGGCTGCTGCTCCTCAATCCGGTGGTGATTGACGGGACGGAGGGAGTCATGACCTCGCTGCGTCAGGGCTGGGCGCTGACCCGCGGGCATTTCTGGCGGCTGCTGGGTTTCATGCTGGTGTTGACTTTGCTGTCGGCCATCGTCGGCGGCGCCGCGCAGGCCGTTTTCGGACTGATCGGCACGCTGATCGGCGGGCAGACGGGCGGGCGGCTGACCGGCGGCGTGGCGGCCGCCGCCGTTTCGACGGTGGTGCAGGTCTATATGCTGGTCATGCTGGCCCGGCTCTATCGTCAGGCCGTAAGCTGACCCAGCATCGGCACATGGGGCGCCGCGTCGGGCGATAGCAGCCCGGCCAGCCGCGGATCGGCAAAAATCTCTACCTCCCGCTTATAGGGCAGGAATCCCGCCTTCCGGTAGAAGCCCAGCGCCGCCGGGCTGTCGAGCGTGCAGCTATGCACCCAGAAGCGCGTCACATCCTTACGCCAGGCAAGCGCCTTGGCCTGCGCCATCAGCCATTTGCCGAAGCCCTTGCCGACATGCTGCGGGACCAGCCCGAAAAAGGCCAGTTCGCAGTCCGGCAGGGACCGGAAATCCAGTTCCAGCAACCCCACCTCGACCCCGCGCGGGTCGGTCGCCGCATAGATCTGGACGGCAGGGTCGTGGATGATGGCGCTGAGCGCCTCGTCGCTCATCGCCAGCCGGGAAAACCAGAGCCACGGCTCGCCCACGCGGCGGAACAGCGCGCGATAGGCGTCCAGCGCGGGGGCCTTCCACGGCACCAGTCGCAGCGGCGCAGGCGGGATCGGCGCGGGACGCGGCCGTTCCCGCATCTCCAGATGGGTGACGATGGTGGCGATCTGGCCGTCGGGAACCGGGGTCAGGCTCATCAACTGCGTCAGCTCCAGCTGGCCATGGGTGGCAGGCTCATCAATATGGCGTCGATATTGCCGCCGGTCTTGAGGCCGAAAAGCGTGCCCCGGTCATGCACCAGATTGAATTCGGCATAGCGGCCGCGCCATTCCAGCATCTGGGCATAGTCCGCCTCCGACCAGCTCTCGTTCATGCGGCGCCGGACGATGGGCGGGAAGGCCTTGAGAAACGCCTCGCCCACATCGCGGGTGAAGGCGAAATTGGCCTCGAACGCGGCATCGTCCCCGCATTCCAGGTGATCGTAGAAAATCCCGCCGACGCCGCGATGGACGTTGCGGTGCGGAATGAAGAAATAGTCGTCGGCCCATTTGCTGAAGCGGGGATAATGGTCCGGACCATGGGCATCGCAGGCGGCCTTCAGCACCGCATGGAAATGGGCCGTGTCTTCGTCTCTTGGAAGCGGGGGATTGAGGTCCGCGCCGCCGCCAAACCAGCTTTTCGCCGTTACCAGATAGCGGGTGTTCATGTGCACGGCGGGAACATGCGGATTGGCCATATGCGCGACCAGACTGATGCCGGTGGCGAAGAAGCGGGGGTCTTCGGCCGCGCCATGGATGGTCTTGGCGAACTCAGGGGAGAAGGCGCCGCTTACGGTCGAGACGTTGACGCCGACCTTCTCGAATATCTTGCCCTTCATGACGCCGCGCACGCCGCCGCCGCCTTCACCCAGCGTCAGGCCGGGCGCTTCGCGGTCCCATGCGCTGTAATCGAAGCGGGCATCCGACCCCGCCTCCCGCTCGATCGCTTCAAATTCGGCGCAGATGCGGTCCCGCAGCGATTCGAACCAATGGCGGGCGGCCTGTTGCCGGGGATTCAAAGCCAATGTCATTTCAGGGACTTTAGTCATTGCGGAAAACTTCCAGTCTGGCGAAGGGCCTCTGCGATCGCGATGCCCGTCGAAACGGCGATGTTCAAGGACCGAAAGCCCGGCGCCATCGGAATGCGTACGCGAACATCGGCCAGATCGCGCACGCTGTCGGGGACGCCTGCGCTTTCCGACCCCATCAACAATATGTCGTCCGTGCGGAATTCGACATCCGGCAACCGCTGCGAAGCATGGCTGCTCATCAGCATCAGGCGCCGCCCTTCGGCCCGGCGGGCGGCATCGAAGGTCTCGAAATTGGCGTGGCGGGTGATGTCGGCCGACGCGCCATAATCCATGGCGGCCCGCTTCAGCTTCGCATCGGAAAAGGCGAACCCCATCGGCATGATGATATCCACGGGCACGGAAAAGCAGGCGGCAAGACGAAGGATCGCGCCGACATTGCCAGCGATTTCGGGTTGATAAAGGGCAATACGCATGGCCCGGGCCATAGAACAGTGCGGTTAATTGTCATAGCCTGTCTAAATTGCTTGGCAAAGGGCGTATCCTACGGTTATCAGGCCTGCAAACCGCGCCAGGGGGAAAGGCGCGTCCACTTGCCTGGGCGCCGCGGCTCTCCCGATAATCATAGCCAAACAGGCAATGCGGCGGGGCCAGTGACGTTCTTGCAAGGGTTGAGGTGCATGACGACTGTTGAGCATGTGGAGAGTGAGGGGCCATCGGGGGGCGAGGGTGTTCGCCGCCGCGATTTCATCAACATCGCAGCCGTGAGCTTTGCGGGAGTCGGCGCGGTCGCGGTCGTGGTGCCGCTGATCGACCAGATGAACCCCAGCGCCGACGTTCTGGCCCTGGCGTCGACGGAGGTTGATCTCTCCGCGATCCAGCCGGGTCAGGCGATCAAGACGACCTTTCGCTCGCAACCGCTGTTCGTGCGGCACCTGACCGAGAAGGAAATCGCCGAAGCCGACAAGGTCGATCCGTCCACCCTGCGCGATCCGCAGACGCTGGAGGAGCGCACCGTCGACGGCAAGAAGCAGTGGCTGATCACCATGGGCGTCTGCACCCATCTGGGCTGCGTGCCGCTGGGCGCGGGCGAGGGTGAGAATCGCGGTGAATATGGTGGCTATTTCTGCCCCTGCCACGGGTCTTCCTACGACACCGCGGCCCGCATCCGCAAAGGCCCCGCGCCGAAGAACCTGGAAGTGCCGAAGTTCAGCTTCACTTCCGACACCGCCATTCTTGTGGGTTGAGGGGATATAAGATGAGCTTTCCCTGGGCTGAACATTATACTCCCAAGCATCCCGCGATGCAGTGGATCGACGAGAAGCTGCCGCTTCCGCGCCTCGTCTACAACGCCGTGGGCGCAGGCTATCCGGTGCCGCGCAACCTCAACTATTTCTGGAACTTCGGTGTTCTGGCCGGCCTGGCCCTCGTCATCCAGATCGTCACCGGCGTCGTCATGGCGATGCATTATGGCGCCAACGCCGCTGTCGCCTTCGACACCGTCGAACACACGATGCGCGACGTGAATGCGGGCTGGCTGATGCGTTACGCTCATGCCAATGGCGCCAGCTTCTTCTTCATCGTCGTCTATCTGCACATCTTCCGCGGCCTCTATTTCGGTTCCTACAAGGCGCCCCGTGAAATGGTCTGGCTGCTGGGCCTTGTCATCTTCCTGTTGATGATGGCGACGGCGTTCATGGGCTATGTGCTGCCCTGGGGACAGATGTCCTACTGGGGCGCGAAGGTGATTACCGGCCTGTTCGGCGCGATCCCGGTCGTGGGCGAGCCGATCCAGACCTGGCTGCTGGGCGGTTTCGCGCCGGGCAACGCGTCGCTGAACCGCTTCTTCTCGCTGCACTTCCTGCTGCCCTTCGTGATCGCGGCGGTCGTGATCCTGCACATCTGGGCGCTGCACATTCCAGGCTCGTCGAACCCGACCGGCGTGGAAGTGAAGGGGCCTCAGGACACGGTGCCCTTCCACCCCTATTACACCGCGAAGGACGGTTTCGGGGCGGGCGTGTTTCTGATCCTGTTCGCGATCATGCTCTTCTATGCGCCCAACTATCTGGGCCATCCCGATAACTATATCGAGGCGAACCCGCTCTCGACGCCTGCGCATATCGTGCCGGAGTGGTATTTCTGGCCCTTCTACGCGATCCTGCGCGCTTTTACCGTGGACTTCTTCTTTGTCCCCGCGAAGCTGCTGGGCGTGCTGGCGATGTTCGCGTCGATCCTGCTGCTCTTCTTCCTGCCCTGGCTCGACACTTCGGCAGTGCGTTCGGGCAGCTATCGCCCGACCTTCAAGAAGTTCTTCTGGATCCTGATCCTGGACGTGCTGGTGCTTGGCTATTGCGGCGGCGCGCCCGCGGCGGAACCCTATGTAATGATCTCCCAAATTGCGGCGGCTTATTATTTCGCCCATTTCCTGATCATCCTGCCGCTGATCTCGCGCTTCGAAAAGCCGCTGCCGCTGCCCAATTCGATTACGGAGGCAGTGCTGGCAAAATATGGCAAGACCGACGGCGAACCCGTCGCGGTCGCGGCCGAATAAGGGGAGTTGACAGGCATGGTACGCATTGGCGCATTTCTTGTCGGGCTCTTCTTTGCCGGCTGGCTGCTCGTGTCCTTCCTGGTCGGCGCGGTGGCCTATGTCACCGAACCGCCCGCGGCCACGGTGGAGCATGAATTTCACCGCAATCCCAAGGAAGTGTCCTTCTCGTTCGACGGTCCCTTCGGCAAGTTCGATCAGGCGCAGCTCCAGCGCGGTTTTCAGGTGTTCAAGGAGGTCTGCTCGGCCTGCCACAGCCTGAAGTTCGTCGCTTTCCGCGACCTCAAGGGCATTGGCTATAATGAAGCGGAGATCAAGGCGATCGCCAAGCAGTGGGCGATCAAGACCCCCGACGTCGATCCCAAAACGGGCGAGATGTCGACCCGCGACCCGATCCCTGCGGATTATTTCCCCAAGCCCTTCGCAAACAATGTCGCGGCGGCGGCGGCGAACAACAATGCGATCCCGCCGGATCTCTCGCTGATGACCAAGGCCCGCCATCATGGCAGCGCCTATGTCTATTCGCTGCTGACGGGCTTCCAGCCGCAGCCGGCCGAACTGCTGAAGGAATTCCCGGATGCGAAGACGCCGGAGGGGCTGCACTACAACCCCTATTTCGCCAACCTGAACCTTGCCATGGCGCCGCCGTTGACGGCCGATGGTCAGGTGACCTATGGCGACGGCACCAAGGCGACCGTCGACCAGATGTCGCAGGACGTCGCGGCCTTCCTGACCTGGACGGCCGAACCGAAGCTGGAAAACCGCCGCCGTGCGGGTCTGGCGACGATCTTCTTCCTGCTGATCGCAACGGGCTTGGCTTACATGGCCTATCAGAATATCTGGGCGGACAAGAAGAAGGCCGCCTGATTACGGTCTGACGCAGAAAAATGGGAGGGGCGCGGTTTCGAAGGAACCGGGCCCCTTTTCTTTTGAGGGCAGATATGAGCGCTGACAGTCTGGCGGCCCTGGTCCGCACCATTCCCGACTTTCCCAAGCCGGGCATCCAGTTCCGGGACATCACGACCTTGCTGGCGGACAGGCAGGGCCTGAGCGAACTGGTGGGACGCATGGCTGCGATTGCCCGACCGCTCGATCCGGATTTCATCGTCGGGATCGAAGCGCGGGGCTTCATTCTGGGCGCGGCGCTGGCCCATGCGCTGGGCACGGGTTTCGTGCCGGTGCGCAAGAAGGGGAAGCTGCCGGGCAAGACCGTCGGCATCGATTATGTGCTGGAATATGGCACGGACAGGCTCGAACTGCATGAAGGACAGATTCCTGACGGAGCGCGGGTGCTGCTGGTGGATGACCTTATAGCGACGGGCGGGACTGCGCTGGCGGCGGCGCAACTGATTCGCGAACAGGGGGCATCCGTGCTCATGGCGCTGTTCGCCATCGACCTGCCCGAACTGGGCGGTATGGCGGCGCTGGAAGCGGATGGCGTTGCGTCAGAGGCGATCATCGCCTTTGAGGGGCATTGACCGCGTGGTTGAGCGAGCCTGGCATGGCCTTACCGCCAGTCTGCTCGCACATGGGCGGTAAGGATGAAAGCGGCCCTTTACCTCCCGAATATTCCTTCCCAGCCATCCCGCAAGCGTGAGGGGCGCGAGATCCGCTGCGCTGAAAGCACGGTTTGGTCGCAGCGGGGATTGCCGGGCACTAGAGCGGTTTTCGATCTGATTGAATCAGACCGCCGCTCCAAGTCTTTTGTTTGCTGCGATTTCTTAACCGTCAGATGATGCCATCTGACTGGAAATCGCTCTATGTTCGCCATTGGCCAATGGCGGCCCCGCAGATCCTCAGTCGCCTAGCGCGCCCGCCATCATGTCCACGGCCTGGGCCAGCCGCTCGTCCAGCAGCGCGAGCAATTGCGTCCAGCCAAGCATGTCGGCCAGTTCGCCCGGCCCGTCGGAAATGCCGCGCAGCCCCATGACCGGCACCCCAAAGCGCTGACAGGCGCGGACCACGGAAAAGGTTTCCATGTCGACCATGTCCGCATCGATCCCGGCATAATCTTCGCCGCCGACGATATTCGCGCCGGTAGACAGCCGGGCAGCGCGCAATTCCAGCGGCGTATGCAGCGGCATTTCGGCCGGATGGTCGGAAAAGGGCGTGATGCCCTTGGGAAAGCCAAGGCGCGAAGCATCCATGTCGCGCCAGGAGACGCTGGCGACCTGATAGACCTCGCCCAGCGTGCAGATGCGCGATCCGGCCGATCCGAGCGAGACGACCAGATCGGGCAGGGACTGACGCCGTTCCATGTCATGCAATGCGATGCCGGTATTGAGCGCGGCTTCCACCGGCCCGACGCCGATCATGAGCGGGTCGAATCGGGCCTTGAGATGGGGACCATATTCATCCTCCACCGCCATCACGAACAGGACCCGCTTGTTCGCTATCATTTCCGCGCGCGGCATCGCAGCCTCCCTTTGCTCGCGCCGCTATGTCAGGGCAAGCGCGCGAGCAGCGCGCTCATATGCTGATCTGCGGTCAGGGCGGCGCTCCCCTCAATCAACCAACATTCGCCCTGCCGCCACGGCTGCCCGTCGATCGTGCCGGCCCCCGCCAGCGGAATGAACCATAGCGTCTCGCCCTCGATCTGCTGCTGCGTGCCCGCTCCGGCCTGCATCATGTCGAGAAGGAAGGGTGTGCCGGGACCGGCGACCAGCCTTTCCTCCGCCGTCGCCGGCACGATGCGGTCGGGCATCGCATAGGGCGCGGGAAGGCTGACCGCCATGGCCTCTTCCAGATGCAATTCGCGGGGGCGGCCATAATCATAGAGGCGATAGGTGACATCGTTATTCTGCTGGACCTCCACCAATGTCACGCCGCCGCCAATGGCATGGATGGTCCCCGCCGGAATATAGTAGAAGCTGCCCGGCTCGACCGGTTTCCAGTCCATCAGTCCTTCGATGCTGCCATCGAGCGCCGCGGCGCGCAGTTCCTCAGGCGTCAACTCCCGGGTCAGCCCGATGCCCAGCCGCGCATCGGGCCGCGCATCCAAGATATACCAACATTCGGACTTGCCGCCCGCCAGTCCACATTCCTGCGCCTGCGCGTCATTGGGATGGACCTGCACCGACAGTTTCTCGCTGGTGAAGATATATTTGACCAACAGCGGCAGATTTTTGTCCTGCTCTGGCGAGAACCACAGCTCTCCGATGCGCCTGCCGTCGGCGGCGGCGATATGGCCGGGAATGTCGGTGCGGCCCCAGGGCTTTTCCACCGCGTGGGCAAGAAGGCGGGTCGTCGTCATGCAGTTCCTTATGAAAGTCTTTTCCGCGAGGCAAGCGGCTCTGCCGCGAAAGAAGGGCTGAATTCAGACCCCGGCTAGCCGGGGCTTGGCAATGGTAGCGCTATACAATAGCCTTGCGAAAGGACAGCCGCCAATCGCCTTTGTCCCGGCCCCGCCTCCCATTTTTAGGACATTTGAGAATATATGAGCCGCATCCTGCTGGAAATTTGCGTAGAGAGCATGCCGGACCTGGAAAGCGCGATCAGGGGCGGCGCGGATCGGATCGAATTGTGCGGCGCGTTGGCGCTCGGCGGGCTGACGCCATCGGCGGGTCTGGCCCGACTGGCGGTCGAAAGGCTGCGGGCGGGCGGCAAAACCGTGCGTGCCATGGTGCGTCCGCGCGATGGCGATTTTGTTTATGATGCGGCCATGCTGGATACGGCCGTGGCGGAAGGTGCGGCGCTGATCGACGCGGGGGTGGACGGGCTGGTCTTCGGCGCGGTGCGCAACGGGGGGCTGGACGCGGATGCCCTGCGCGGCTGGGTCACGGCGATGCGGAAAAGACGTGGAAATATCGGGCTGACGCTGCATCGGGCAATCGATCTGGCGGATGATCCTTTGGCCTCGGTCGATCTGGCCGTCGAGCTGGGCTTCGATCATATCCTGACATCGGGCGGAGCGGTGAAGGCGCTCGACGCGCTGCCGGTGCTGGCGGCCATGCACCGGCGGGCCGGCGGCAGGATCGTCATCATGCCGGGATCGGGCATCCGGGCAGCCAATGTGCGGCAGCTGATCGCCGCGACCGATGTGCAGGCGGTTCATGCGTCGGCCAGCATGGAAGGCTACGCGCCAGACCCGCGGGCATTGACGATGGGCTTTGCGCTGGGGGCGGCGCGGCGGACCTCGCTGGCTGAAGTCCAGGCCTTGCGCGCGGCGCTGGACGCGTGAACTGCTTCAGCCGGCGGGAGGTCATGATGCTGGCGATGGCTGCCGGATTGGTTCCCGACGCCGCCAGTGCGGCTGAGCCTGCACCCGAGTTGCACGGTCTGGGCCAGAGGGAGTGGCCTCCTCTGCCACAGGGCGATCCTTCGCGGCTGTTGCTGGACCGGGGGTGGCTCTTTCACGAGGGCGACATTCCGCTGGACCCGCCGGTCGGCCACCATCAGACCTATCTTTCGGTCAAGGCAGGCAATGCGCGTGGAGCGGCCGCGATCGACTGGGACGACAGTGACTGGCAGCAGGTCAGCCTGCCGCATGACTGGGCGTCTTTTCAGCCTTTCGTCGAAAGCGCCAATGTCTCGCAGGGTTATCGGCCGCGCGGCATGGGCTGGTATCGGCGCAGCTTCCGGTTGGAGGAGAGCGACCGGGCCAAGCGGCTGGAATTGCAGTTCGGCGGCATTGCGACGCGATCGACCATCTGGGTCAATGGCAGCCTCGTCGTCCGGAATTTCTCGGCCTATAATGCGGTCATTGTCGACATCACGCCCTTCGCCCGGTTCGGTGAGGAAGGGAATGTCATCGCGGTGCAGGTGGATGCCACCGCGATGGAGGGCTGGTGGTATGAGGGCGCAGGCATTTACCGCCATGTCTGGCTGGCGAAGCGGGCTGCCGTGTCCGTTGCGACCGACGGCGTGCATTGTGATCCCCGGCTGGTTGACGGACGATGGACAGTGCCGGTTACGGTGACGCTGGAAAGCGTCTCCGATGCTCCCGCCGATGTGGGGGTGACGGCGGTGCTGCGCGATCCGGACGGGCGGGAGGTGGCGCGGCAGGCCGTTGCGGCGCAAGTCGCTCCTCTCGCGTCGGGACATGCCGAGCTGCTGATCGAGGCGGGCGATGTCCTGCTCTGGTCGGTCGAGACGCCGCGGCTCTATACGGTCGAGATGGAGGTCAAGGGCCCTCACGGGGAGGATCGGCGGACCATCCCCATCGGCTTCCGTTCCATTGCCTTCGACGCCGGGCGGGGCTTTCTGTTGAATGGCCAGACGGTGAAGCTGAAGGGCGTATGTCTGCATCAGGACCATGCAGGGGTGGGTGTCGCCGTGCCGGATGCGCTGTTGGCATGGCGGCTCCAGCGCCTCAAGGATTTCGGCTGCAACGCCATACGCTGTTCTCACAATGCGCAGGCGCCGGAATTTTATGCGCTCTGCGACCAGATGGGCTTTCTGGTCATGGATGAGAACCGGATTTTCAATCCGGCACCCGAAAATATGGCGCAGTTGCAATGGCTGGTGCGGGCGCATCGCAACCATCCCAGCATCATCCTCTGGTCGGTGTTCAATGAAGAGCCGATGCAGGGCACGCAGGCCGGGGTCGAGATGGTGCGGCGTATGCGCGCGGCGGTGCACGCGCTGGACGACAGCCGCCCGGTAACGGCAGCGATGAACGGCTCTTTCTACGCCCTGCATAACGTGTCGCAGGTCGTGGATGTGATGGGATTCAACTATTATCCAGACGATTACGACCGCTTCCATGCACTGAATCCGGCCAGGCCCTCGACCAGTTCGGAGGATACGAGCGCCTTCATGACGCGGGGCGCGTTCGCCAGCGATTCGGGCAGGCATGTCATTTCCTCCATGGACGAGGAAGCAGCAGCCTGGGGCGCGACGCATCGGGCATCGTGGAAGGCGATTGCCGAGCGGCCTTTTATCGCGGGCGGCTTCGTGTGGACGGGCTTCGACTATCATGGCGAGCCGACCCCCTATGCCTGGCCGACGATCGCCAGCTTTTTCGGCGTGCTGGACCTGTGCGGCTTTGCCAAGACGGCTTATGACATCCGGCGCGCGCAGTGGATCGATGACGAGGTGGTGGTGGGCGTTGCGCCGCACTGGACATGGTCGGGTCATGGGCCGGGCCGGGAAGGTCAGACGATCGACCTGCTGGTCAGCGCCAATGCCGATCGGGTGCGGGTGAAGATCAACGGCCGCGTGATCGGCGAGCAGGATTGCGACCGCATCATGGGCAACAGGTTCGCCGCGACCTATGTGCCGGGTGTGCTGGAGGTCGAGGCGCTGAGAGGCGGCCGCGTCATGGCGCGGGCGACGCATCATACGGCCGGGCCAGCGGTGGCGCTGCGGCTGACGCCCACACGGCGCGCCTTGCGGGGCGACGGCGAGGATGTCGTGGCGGTGACGGTCGACGCCGTCGACGCGCGTGGCCATCATGTGCCGGTGGAGCAGCGCAAGGTGTGCTTTGGCGTGTCGGGCGCGACACTGATCGGCATCGGCAACGGCGATCCCAATTGCCATGAGAGCGAGAAGGCGCCGGAGCGTTCTCTGTTCAATGGTCTGGCGCAGCTGATCGTGCAGGCGGGTGAGGGACGGGGCCGGGTGACGATCGATGCGCAGGCCGAAGGGCTACGGCCGGTTCGGCTGGTGCTGCCGGTACTCGCGAGCGACGTGCGGCCCTTTGTCCCGGTGCAGGCTCGGGCCGCGCTTCTGACGGAATGGCGTGTGTCTCCCGCCTTTGCCGAGCGTCCAGATCCCGCGCTGCGTCCTGCCGACGGAGACAATAATCTCTGGGCCTTCATCCGCAGCGGGACCGCCGTTGAGGCGGACAAGGCGGCGCAGTGGCGCATCTGGCGGGCCGTCCTGCCGGAGCGCAGGCGGATCAAGGCCGAAGGCGGACGGCTGTTGCTCGATCAGGTTGCGGGGCGCGCGGAGCTTTGGATCGACGGCAGGCGCGCGGGGGTGAAGGATCGGGGTGGCGTTGGCGCCATGGCAGCCATAGTGCCCGCCGGCGCGCATGAGGTCGCGCTGCTGATCCAATCGGATCCTGACGAAAGATCAGGGATATTGGGCGCTGTCCGGCTGGCCGGGAAGTGAGGGCTGCTTTGGGCCGTATGCGGCTTCCAACCCTCACTTCCGTCCCTTCAGAGGATCAGCGGAAAGCGCCGATCGTGGCGACCGCGATGGCGGGCGCCGGGACTGCCGGGCGTGGGAAGCTGAGGCGCAGATAGCGGACATCTTGCGCGGCGGCGAAGGCAATGCGCTGGGTTGCGCGGGCGTAGTTGATATTCTGGAACTCGCCCTCGTGCGGTCTGGTCCAGTTTTTGCCGTCGGTGCTGCTTTCCACCACATAGCGGGCGGGCGGGGCGGCTTGCGGGTCGACATGGCGAGTGGGCGTCAGCGAGAAGCCGGCGAGCTTCTCGGTCTGGCCCAGATCAATGGTCAGATTTGCCGGAGCTACGGAAGTCCAGACGGTCCCGGCATCTTCATCGAGGACGGCTTCGGCTCCGGGGGCGCTGGCGGCGATGATCTTCCACCCCTTGCGGGCGACGATGCTGGCATCGCTGGCTTTGGCCGGGGGCAGTTCGGCGGGCGCGACCGAGAGGAACAGGGCGAATTCGCGCAGGGTCGGGCCTGCCTCCGCAGCGGTGGGGCGGAAGCGGACTCGGCGGGGCGCGATGGGCTGGGCCAGGCGGATGAGGCGCTGGGGGCCGATCATCTGCTTTTCCGCGACCTGCTGCCAGTTTTGGCCGTCATGGGAAATGTCGATGGCGAAGCTGGTCGTGCGCAGGCCGAGCGGAAGCCATTCCTGCAGGCGGATAGTATCGAAACGGGTGCCCGGTTGAAGGTCGAGGATGAGGGTCGCGTCTTTCGCTTCGGTAGGCGCGCACCAGAAACTATCGGGGTTGCCGTCAGTTGCGTGGGCCGCCGTGCTGCCAATGTCAGCGCTTGCGGTGGCAACCGCGTTTTGCGCAAGATCGGTGGCAAAGGTGGCGCGGACGGCATCGCCAAAGGCTTTCAGGCTGGCGACGTCGCGATCAGCAATACGGCCGCGCTTGTCGGGCGGCAGGTTGAGGTGGAAGGTCGTGCCGTGGCCGATCGACTGGTCGAACATCTCCATCAGCTTCTGCGGCGTCTTTACCTGCGCATCCTCATCGGCATGGTAAAACCAGCCGGGCCGGATCGAGACGTTGGTTTCGGCGGGCCACCACAGTTCAGCGCCGCGCACGCCGCTATTGCCCTTCGTCTGGTCATAAGGTTCGTTGGGCATGGTTGGCCAGCAGGGATCGCCCGCATGGCCATCCTCATTGCCGACCCAGCGAATGTCCGCGCCCAGCGGGTCGAAGGTGCAGGCATTGGGTTGCAGCTCATGGACCAGTGCGACGATGCTGGGCCAGTCATAATAGGGCTCAGCGTCGATCTTCCGCGTCTCGCGGGCACCGCCATACCAGCCGTCGCCGCCATTGGCGCCGTCGAACCACACCTCGAACAGCTCGCCATAGCGGGTGCAGAGTTCGGTCAACTGGGCGCGGTAATAATCGATATAGCTGGGCTTTCCATAATCGGCGCGGTTGCGGTCCCAGGGCGACAGATAGATGCCGAACGCCATGCCAGCCCGGCGACAGGCCTGTTCCAATTCTCCGACAATGTCGCCCTTGCCTTGCCTGTAGGGCGTGTTGCGGACGCAATGTTCGGTCAGCATTGTAGGCCAGAGGCAGAAGCCGTCATGATGCTTGGCGGTTATGATGATGCCGTTGAGACCACCTGCCTTCGCTGCCGCGACGATCTGGTCGGGGTCGAAGTCGGTGGGGTTGAACAGGCGGACATCTTCGTCGCCATAGCCCCATTCCTTGTCGGTGAAGGTGTTTATCGAAAAATGGATGAAGGCATACATGCGCCGGTCATGCCATTTAAGCTGCCGGGCCGAGGGGGTGGCGCCCCATGCGGCGGGGAACGGCGGCTTGCCGAGCGTTGCCGTGGGACCGCGCGGGGCGCAGGCGGCTGTTCCGGCGAGCAGCGATCCGGCCATCAGCGAGCGGCGGGTAAGATGCGGGGTCATGGCTTGGCCTTTGGGGTTAGGGGTTCGGGAATGAGCCAGACTTCGGCGATCTGGCGGCCTCGGCCGCTGCCGCCCACGCCCTGCGGTCGGCTCCAGACGAGATCGAGCGTGCCGCCGGCAGTGAGGGATGGGGCGAGAAGGAGTTCTACGCGCTGCGGGTTGGTCGCGCGCATGGATGGGGCGGGCAGAGGCGTGCCGTTGGCAGTGAGGGTGAGCGGCAGGCTGTAATCCTCGCCGGCCCGGCTGTAGCGCAGGCGATAGGCGCGGTTCTTCTCCAGCCCTTCGTAATGGAGGGTCAGCGGATGTTCGAACAGCGCCTCGGCATAGCTGAGTTCGGCCATGCGCCAGCCTTCATTCGGCGTATATTCAGCCACGCCGTCGATTGCCGTCCGCCAGAGCTGCGGATCGCCGGGATAGCCGGGGCCGCGCACCAGATGCGGCTCGTTATCGGGATCGCCCAGATCGTCATAGAGGGCGAAATCTGCCATCCCCCAGCGGTCGCCCAGCGCGTAGAGCGCCGCGATCCGCTCGGCTTCGGTGGGGAAAGAGAGGGCGGCGTTCATGTCGCGCTCAACGGCGAAGCGGTCGTTAAGGTCGATCATCGCACGGTCGAAATTGGCGCCACGTCGCCAGTCGGAGGCGCCATGACGCTCGACTGACAGCTGCATCCCGGCCGTTGCGCGCAGCCGGTCGGCCAGAGCGCTCAGCCGCTGATACAAGCTCGTCGAGCGGGGGGCGTCCGGGCGGGCGTAGGCGAAACGGGCAGCGGCGACGGCAGGTTCGGCGCCGATGGCTGGCGTCTGGCGCAGCGTGTAGAGCGCCTCAGCCTGATTGGAACGCGCGCGGATCAGCCGCTCGCGGATCAGCGCGTCGTAGACGGCGCGGTATCGGTAGAGGTCGACATGCCAGCCCGCCCATGGTGCGGGGTGGACCGCGTCAATGGCCTTCAGCGTGCGGTCGATGGCGGTGTTGGCGGCGGGGTTGCCCTGCCAATTGGCTTCCAGCATCGCCGGGATGGCGGCGAAGGCCGGGTCGCCAATGTAGAAATTGGCATAATCGCTGGCGATGTCCGCCCCGGCATTCCAACCCATGGCGAGCCATTGGTGGACGTTCCAGTCGTCGTTGACCCCCTCGGAGTAGCTGATCGCGCCGCGCGTGCCGGGCGTGATTGCGGCGAAGATGTCTGCCTGTGCCGAGGGGCGCGGATTGACCGGCTCGCGGCCTTGTGTGAGCGCGAAGGCAGGATGCCAGTCGGGGATGGGAAATTGCGCCTGCATCGCATGGGCGGTGTCGGGATAGAGTTCCAGCGGCAAACGGCCCGCGAGGCGGCGAAGATGGATGGCGGCGCTTTCACGGGTCTGGGGGCCGACGAAGATCGCGGTCAGCCATGTCGGGCGGCGGGCCAATGCGGCATGGAACGCGTCAAGATCCCTGGCATCAAAGCCTTGGGTCGAGAGCAGCAATTCGGCCTTGGGGAAGCGGGCACGCAGCGTCCTGGATAGCCGGTCAAGCAGCGGGAAAAGCCGTTCTGGGCTGGTATGGCCGGGATCGCCGCCGGGGAAATAGAGGGCGTTGAGCGCGGGCAGGGTCTTGAGGAAGGCGGCGAGAGTGCGCGCCTCCGCCTTATCCGCCGCGCCGCCGTCATAGTCCCCCAGCAGCGGATAGAAGATCGCAACGTCCAGCCCCAGATCATGCGTGGCCTGCGCCATATCGCGCACGGCCTGTTCGGGCGGCACGGGCATCAGCGGCGAGATCGGTGCGTCGTCGGAGCGCGGCGATATGATCTGGATGCGGTTCGCGCCCCAGAGCGCGAAATCCTCGATCCGGCGCCTGAGCATCGCCGGGGTCCAGGCATCATAGCTGTTATTCTTGAAGCGATAACCGATCTGGGTGCCGCGAATCGACTGCTGCGGTTTTTCGCTGACCGGCGCGCTCAGCGAGAGCGCGAGATTGTCGCTATGCCGCAGCAGCCAGCCCGCGCCATAGACGAAACCGCGCGTGCTGGCGGCGCTGATGCTGACGGTCGCGGCCTGCCGGTCGATGCGGAAGGCTTCTTGGGACAGGTGCGCGGGCCGGAAGGCGATGCGCGTCGCGCAGCTCTTGTCGTTCGCGCCGCGTTCCACAAGGCGGCGGCGCAGCAGGTCGGCGGCTGGCTTGGCCGTGCCGGTCCCGACCACGCAGACCGATTGCAGCGGCACGAATGCGGATGGCGCGCTTTGGGCGAGCAGCGTCAGGGCCGCTGCGACGCTCATACCGGGCGGCCGGGGCGGTCTTCAGGGCGGCTGGCGAAGGCCTTGTTGGGCGTGCTGCTCATCTCGAAGCGCAGCGTGCCGCCCTGCGCCAGATCGGCATGGGCGATCCAGCTTTTCGTCCACTGTTTCCCGTTCCACTCCACCGAGCGGACATAAGGGGCGTCGGGGCCGTTATTGGGCGCCTCGACGACCAGCTTCCTTCCCTTGCCGAGACTGACGGTCGCGCGGGTAAAGAGCGGGCTGCCCAGCACATAGGTCGCGCTGACCGGATCGACCGGATAGAAACCGAGCGAGGACAGGATGAACCAGGCGCTCATCTGCCCGCAATCGTCATTGCCGATCACGCCGTCGGGCGCGGCCTTATACATTTCCGTCAGCAGGCGGCGAACCATGGCCTGCGTCTTCCACGCAGCGCCGCAATAGGCGTAAAGATAGGCGACATGGTGGCTCGGCTCATTGCCATGGGCATATTGGCCGACAAGGCCGCTAATGTCCGGCGGCGCGCCTTCGGGCAGGGTGGAATCGGCGGTGAACAGGGCGTCCAGCTTCGCCTCGAACGCGGCATCGCCGCCCATGGCCGCGATCAGGCCGTGGACGTCATGCTGGTTGAGGAAGGTCGCCTGCCAGCTGTTGCTTTCAGTGAAGTCGCGCCATTGTTTCGAATGGCCGACTGCGTTGGGCGCGAAGGGTTCTGCCCAGCGGCCATCGGCCAGACGCGGACGGGCGAAGTTCAGCTTCGTGTCGAAGACATTGCGCCAGTTACCGCAGCGTTGGCGCAGGCGCCTGGCCCTGTCGGTCGCGCCCGCCGCGTCCGCGACATACGCGGCGGCATAGTCGTCATAACTATATTCCAGCACCCGCGACACGCTCTCGAAAATGCGGTCGGCGGGGATGAAGCCCATCTCGTCATATTCGCGGATGCCAAGGCTATTGTCCTGATGCGGGGTGGACCAGTCGAACAGCCGCCTTTCGATGCCGGGCCAGGCGGCGGCATAGTCGGCGGAGATGCCCTTCGCCCGTGCTTCGGCCAGCACGGCGACGCTATGCCAGCTGATCATGCAGCCGGTTTCCACGCCTTGCAGCGGCCAGACGGGCGGGCCGAAGGGGCTTTGCTGCGTCTGGCGGATGAGATCGGCGGTGAACACTGCGGCGCGATGCGGGCGGATCAGCGTCTGAAGCGGGTGAAAGGCGCGATAGGTGTCCCAGAGCGAATAGGCGCTATAGGCTTCCTCGCCCTTGTTCAGCCGATGGATCTGGTGGTCGAGGCCCACATAACGGCCGTCGACATCGGAGAAGAGGGTCGGACCAAGGCTCGCATGATAAAGTGCCGAGGAGAGAATGGTGCGCTGCTCGGGCGTGCCGCCTTCCGCCGCGATATGGCTCATTTCCTCCGCCCATGCCTGGGCGGCGGCGGCGCGGTAGCGGTTGAAGTTCCAGTGGGAGGCCTCGGCCTTGAGATTCTTCTTCGCGCCGTCGAGACCGACCGCTGAAATGCCGCAGCGGATGACCAGCGGCGCGATGCCTGCATCCTCATAATGGAGGACGGCTTTAAGGCGCCTGCCCTTCGCGGAGGTTGCTCCGGCAGGCTGGTCGTCGTCGGAGAAGAACTCGGCCCGGCTGGGCGGGCGGGAGAATTGCATCGCAAAGAAGATGCGACGGCCCTTGGCCCAACGGAACACGCGGCGCGTGCCGGTAAGGGTGCCGTCCGCTTCGAGGATCAGTCCGGCCTCATCGATCAGCGGAGCTTCGCCGGGGCCTTCCATCACCAGATGACTCATGTCGATCAGGATATGGGCCGGGCCGGCGGGGAAATGATAGCGATGGATGCCGGTGCGCGGCGTCACCGTCAGTTCGGCACGAACACCGCTTTCGAGGGAGACGGCATAGTAACCCGGTTCGGCCTGTTCCTCACTGTAGCGCTGGCGATAACCTTCATCCGGCTTGTCGAGCCGGCCGGGCTGCAACTGGACCGGGCCGCGCGTCGGGACCACCAGCACGTCCAGCATGTCGCCGATACCGGTGCCCGACAGGTGCGTGTGCGAAAAGCCCAGCAGCGAGGCATCGCCATGATGATAGCCCGAACATGTGTCCCAGCGGGCCGTGTCGGTGTCGGGCGACAATTGCACCATGCCGAAGGGCATGGACGCGCCGGGGAAGGTGTGACCGTCGCCTCCGGTGCCGACGAAAAGGTTCGGCCTGGCCGTTGGCACGGCGGCTTCGAGGCGGGCCGCCCTCGCGAGTGCGAGCGTGGCGCTTGCGCTGAGCAGGGTGCGGCGGGTGAGATGCGTCACAGCGGCGCCCCCAACAGGGCAGGCTTGCGGCGGGCGAGGTCCAGCATCAGTTCGCCGAACAGGCCATTGGCCCACGCGAACCAGTGACGGGTGTAGGTAGCGGCGTCATCCTGATCGAAGGCCTCGTGGATGAAGCCGGTGCCGCCATGGCTGGCCTTCAGATGACGCAAACATTGGCGGATGGTGGCGTCGTCGTCGCTGTTGAGGGCATGCATGATGATCGACATCGGCCAGATCATGCGCAGGCCCGCATGGGGTCCGCCGATGCCCTCGGCCACCGTGCCTTTGAAGAAATAGGGGTTGCGATCGCTCCATGCAGCGGCGGCGGTGCGCTGGAACAGGGGATCGCCGGTCGGGACCGCGCCAAGATAGGCGAGCGCGGAGAGGCTCGGCACATTGGCATCGTCCATGAAATGGCCGTTGCCGAAACCGTCCACCTCATAGGCCCAGAGGCGCTCGCCCGTCGCCGGGTCGATCATCGTGCCATGGGCGCGGGTGGCGGCTTCCACCTCGTCGGCCAGCGCCCTGGCATCGGCGGCAAGCGTGGCGTCCTTCGCCGCCTCGCTGGCGACGATGGCCAGCTTGCGCAGCGCCGCCACCGCGAAGAGATTGGCGGGCACGAGGAAGGGGAAGATGCAGGCATCGTCCGAGGGCCGATACATGCTGTGGATCATCCCGACCTTGCGCGTGGGTGCGCCATAGCCGTTCAGGATCTGCGTTTCGGTGGCCAGCCTGTCGCGACGCAGGAAGCGATAGGGACCGGGGCCGTCCTTGCGCTGCTGCTCGCGGAAGGTACGGATGCTGGTGCGGGCAGCCTTCGCCCAGAGCGCATCGAAGGGGGCGGAATCGCCGCTCGCCTTCCAATAATCGTGGGCGAGGCGCATCGGATAGCATAGGGAGTCGATCTCCCATTTTCGTTCCGCGACGCCGGGTTTCATCTCGGTATCGTCGGCCTGTGCCCATGGCAGGTTCGTCCTGGCCGTGGGGTCGCGCATGAAGGCGTTAGCGTAAGGATCGATCAGGATCGAGCGCGCCTGCCGGGCGATGAGGCCATGGAACAGGATGCGCAGCTTCGCATCTTCGCGGGTCAGATGGACATAGGGGTTGAGCTGCGCCGAACTGTCGCGCAGCCAGAGACATTCAATGTCGCCGGTGATGACGCAGGCGTCGGGCTTGCCGTCGACCTCCCCCAGGAAGACCGTCGTGTCGAGCGTGTTCGGATAGCAGTTGCCGAACATCCAGCGCAGTTCGGCATCGCCGATCTTTGTGGAGACGCGGGCGAGTTCGCGTTCGACGGCCTGGCTGGTGAAGTGGCGCTGCGCGGGGCGCTTGCTTTCGAAGCGCGGGCCGGCGCCGATCGCGGGCGTTGCGGCGAGCGCCATGCCGCCAGCGATCAGGGAGCGGCGGTCGATCTTCATTTCGGCAGCTCCTGCGTTCCGGTGATGGTAAAGCTGACTTCGGTGCCCTTGGCTTCGCCCGGCTGGCCGCTGCCGATGAAGAGGCGATAGGCGCCGGGGCGCACGGCACGGTTGCCGTCGCGGTCCACGGTGCTGAGCGCGCGCGGATCGAAGGTGAAGCTCAGTGTCTTTTCCTTGCCCTGCTTCAGATTGACGCGTTGGAAGCCGACCAGATTATGGCGCAGCACCGGATCGTTGAACTCGCCGATAATGCGGAGATTTTCCGGTGGGATCAGATAGGCCTGCGCCACTTCCTCGCCTTCGCGAGCGCCGCTATTGGTGAGGCGGGCCTTGACCGTCAGCGTGTCGCCCGCTGCGATGGTCGCAGGCGCTTCGGGCTGGTCATAGGTGAAGCTGGCGTAGCTCAGGCCATGGCCGAAGCCCCAGAGCGGGGTCCCGTGGAAATAGCGATAGGTCCGCTCGCGCATGTTGTAATCGACGAAGGCAGGCAGATCGCGGGTCTTGGCGTAGAAAGTGACGGGCAGGCGGCCCGACGGGGCATAGCGGCCTTCGATCAGGTCGCTGATCGCGGTGCCGCCCGCTTCGCCCGGATACCAGGCGGCGACGACCGCGTCGGCATGGTCCTTCGCCCATTGCATGGCGACGGCGCTGCCCGAGAGCAGGACGACGACCAGCGGCCTACCGGTGGCCTTGACCGCTTCGAGCAGTTGTTGCTGGGCGTCGGGCAGGCCGATATCGGTGCGGTCGCCGCCGGAGAAGCCGGGCACCTCGATCTGGAGCGCTTCGCCCTCGACCGCCGGGGACAGGCCGATGAAGGCGATCACGGCATCGGAAGCGCGGGCTTCGGCCACGGCGCGGCTGCGCTGCGGCAGAGCAGGCGCGACCCAGGTGAGGCGTATGCCTTCATCCTCGCCGCTATGGGCGAGTTCGAGGCGGATGCTGCGCGGGCGGGCATCGGCGAAATGGAGGCGGGCCTCGACGCTCTTATTGTCGCCGGTGTCGGTGACGACCGGCTGACCGTCGACCCAGAGGCGCACCGCATCATGGCCGCTGCAATCGAAGCAGCGCGGCACATCGACGCGCAGCAGATGATCGCCCGGTCCTTCCGGCAGCAGCGTGCCGGTCCAGCGCACGCCATAGCGGTTGCTCGGCACGCCCTGCGCGGGCGAACTGCGGTTCCAGTCGAAATCGACCTTGCGATGGGTTTGGGTCACGACCGGCGCACCGCTGAAGTCGGGACTGGCGAAAAATTCCGCCTTCAGGCCGGGCGCGAAGGCGGTTTCGGGAATGACCACGGGCACGCCCTCGGCCAGTGTCGATCCTTGGGCATAATGCACCTCGAACCGTTTGCGCAGGGCGGCGAGCGGGGTCACCGGATCGGCGGCGGTGCCGTGATAATTGGCTTCCAGCACGTCGAGGCTGTCGGCATTGGGACCGATGACGGCAATGCGCGCGCCGCGCTTCAAGGGGAGAACGCCGTTATTCTGGAGCAGCACCAGCGACTTGCGCGCCGCTTCCACCGCAAGATTGCGGTTGGCGAGCGTGTCCACGGCGCTGGCCGGAACGCTGTCCCAGCGGCTTTTTGCGCCTAGGGCATCGCCCAGCGCCTTGCGCGCGGCGAAAGTGCGGGCGAGGGCGGTGTCGACGGTCGCCTGCGAGGTCAGACCCTGCGCCATCGCCTGATCAAGCGCGGCGTAAGCCTTGCCGCAATTCAGATCCATCCCCGCATTGATCGCTACGGCGGCGGCGGCGGCGTTGGTCTGGCGATAGCGCTGATAATGGTTGATATTCCCTATCGCGTCGCAGTCCGACACGACAAGGCCGGTAAAGCCCCAATCCTGTCGCACCCGCTGGTTCAGCAGCCAGTCCGACGCGCAGACCGGCACGCCATGGACGCTGTTATAGGCGCACATCACCGACAGCGCCTTGCCCTGCGTCAACGCCATGCGGAAGGCGGGGAGGTAGGTCGCCTCCATATCATAGGCGCTGGACTGGACGTTGAAACTGTCGCGCCCGGCTTCGGGGCCGCTATGGGCGACCAGATGCTTGGGCGTGGCGATGACGCGGGGCTGGCTGAGGTCAGGTCCTTGCAGGCCGCGCACGTAGCCGACTGCGAGGCTGCCGGTCAGCAGCGGGTCTTCGCCATAGGTCTCCTGCCCCCGGCCCCAGCGCGGATCGCGGAAGATGTTGATATTGGGCGACCAGATGGTGAGGCCCTGATAGCGCCGCCGGTCCTTGCCGGAGAGGCCGTTATATTTGGCGCGCGCTTCGGTGGAGACGGCTGTTCCGATGCGCTCCATGAGGTCGGGGTCCCACGTCGCGCCGAGGCCGATCGCCTGCGGAAAGACGGTGGCGATGCCATTGCGTGCAAGTCCGTGCAGCGCCTCGTTCCAATAATCATAGGCCGGGAGGTCGTCGCCGTCCCGGGGTGCGCCGGACTGAAGCTGGGCCGCCTTTTGCGCCGGGGTCATGCTCGCGATCTTCGCCTCGATCGCGGGATCGGCGGAGGCTGCGAGCAGGAAGAGGAGGGCGCTCATTGCCCGGCTCCCAGATGGCGCAGTTCGAGGGCGGCCTTGAGCTTGGCAAGGCTGTCGTTGGAGCTGATTGAGACGGTCACGCTTTCACCGGGGAGCAGGTCGACATAATTGTCGGAGGCGCTGGCATCGACTCTGCCGAAGCCGATCCACAGGCCACGGGCGAGACGGCTGGCCTTGACGGTGAGTTGCGGCTTGCCGTCCGGGGCGGTGGTCCAACTGGCCGCGAAGCCCGGATCGGGCAGCGGCATGGCCTTTTCCGGCAAAGCGGAGACGAGTGCGCGGGAGGCGAGTCTGCCGTCGACCAGCAGTTCCGCGACTGCAAAGGTCCGGGCCTTGTCGGCGCTGCCGAAAAGGGAGTCGTCGGTGAGGTCGCCAATCTTCGTGGCGGAAAGCGGGGCAAGGGTGGCGTCGCCTTCCTTGACGATGCTGTCCTTGCCGTCCACGTCGATCAGGCGGATGCGCCAATGAGCGGCGACGGGCGCAGCCTTGTCGGAGATCAGCGAGATTTCGGTGGCGCCGTTCTCACGCCGACCCGCCGAGATGGCGACGGGGGCGAAGAAGCGGCGTGCGGCATAGTGCAGGGCCTTCCAGCGGCCATAATAGTCAATGCTGGACCATGAGGCGCCGGGCCATACGTCATTGAGCTGCCAAAAGAGCGATCCGGTGGTTTCCGGGCGGCAGGCGCGGTGGTGCAGCGCGCCCAGAGCGATGCCGTCCGCCTGCATGGCCTGGCTCAGATAGACGAAATCCGCGAAATCGCGGGGGGTGCGATAGCGCTGCTCGATATAGAGGAGCAGCCGTTCCTGCCCTTCACCCTTCAGGAATTTCTGATGGGCGCGCATCACAGGCGAGGTGATGCTGCGATCCTTTGGCGCCGCGAAGGCGTCGATGGTCGGCATGACCGGCATGCCTTGCAATCCATATTCGGACATGAAGCGGGGGCAGCTTTCCAGATAGGCACTCACCGGCTTCTTGCCGCCCCAGACGTCCCAATAATGGCGGTCGCCATCGGCGTCCTGATCGGGCTTGCCCTCATAATTGCTGCTGGGCGATCCGGGCCAATAGGGCACATCGGGATCGCGTCGTTCGGCGGCATCGCGCAGAACCTGGTTGAACAGGATCGCAAGGCCGACGCCGATCTTCTCCTGCTCGTCCGCGCCCACTTTCTTCTTGTAGGCGATGCGGTCGGACCAGCTTTCCCAGCCGGAGAGGACTTCGTTGTTGCCGGACCACAGGACGATCGAGGGATGCGCCTGCACCCGGTCGACCTGCTCCTCCGCTTCGATCCGCACATTCTCGCGGAACTCGCGGTCATAAGGGGTGACGGCGCCGCCGAACATGAAGTCCTGCCACACCATCAGCCCCAGCCGGTCGGCCGCATCATAGAAGCTGTCGGGGAGGTAATATCCGCCACCCCAGATGCGCACCATGTTCATATTCGCGTCGCGGGCATCGCTGAGCAGGCCCGCCATCGTCTCCGGCTTCACGCGGGTCGGAAACATGTCGAAGGGGATGATGTTAGCGCCCTTCATGAAGATGGGGAGGCCGTTGATCCGCAGCTGGAAACCGCGCCCCTTGGCGTCAGCCTCGCGCACCAGTTCGACCGTGCGCAGGCCGGTGGAGCGGGCGGCGGTGTCGGCTTCCTCGCCCTCGAAGCGGACCTTGGTGGTGACGTTGTAGAGCGGCTGCGCGCCATAGCCCGCCGGATACCAGAGCTGCGGATCGGACAGGGTGACCGGGACGGCGATCTGATTGACGCCCGCGGTCAGCGTCACGTCGCGCATGGAGCTAATGGTGCGGCCGTCCGGCCCCTTCACCTCCACCTCCACCTGAGCGCGGCCATCGCGACCGGCGATCAGCTCGACATTTGCGGCGATGCGGGCTTCCGCCTTGGTCACCGCTTCCTGCACGACCCTTAGCGATTCGATCCGGGCGGCGTCCCACGCGTCGATATGGATCGGACCGTTCGGCCCGATGGCGAGGATGCGTGGACCCCAATCCCAGCCATAATGATATTTGGGCTTGCGGATGTAGGGGGAGGTCTGGCGCGCTTCCGGTTCATCGCCAAAGACGCTGTCATATTCGCCCGGCAGGGGGTTGGCGAGCGCCAGCACCTTGGGTTGCAGGGCCTTCAGCGGACTTTGGAAATGGATGGTGATTTCGTTGACGCCGGGCTTCAGCAGCGTCTTGACGTCCACGCGCCAGCGGCGATGGGCATTGTCGGCGGACAGGATGGTCTGGCCGTTCACCTTTACTTCGGCATAGGTGTCGAGGCCGTCAAACACGAGGTCGATATGCTCGCGGGCAAGCAGCTGCGGCGTCGCGTCGATCCGCCCGCGATAGTCCCAGTCGCTGCGGCCGACCCACTGGATGGTCGCTTCGTTAAGCCCGACATAGGGATCGGGCGTCAGCTTTTGCGCCACAAGATCGGTCTGGACCGCGCCGGGGACGCTGGCGGGCAGCCATTTAGCGGCCTTGGGGTGCGCCCTGGCAGCTTCGCCCTCGCCGGGGGCAAGGCGAAGCTGCCAGTTCCGGTCAAGCGGGATGCTGGTGCGCGGAGCGGCGATCAGGGCAGCGGGAGCGACCGCCAGTAGGAGGGCTGCGGCGCGACGGATCATCAGCGACGGTCCTCCAATATGACCTTTTCTACGGCATAGAACGGGTCGGACAATGGGGAGGTGAACTGGAAGCAAAGGTTCGCGTCGCCCTTTTGGTCCTGCAGCGCTGCGCTGAAGCGCATCCGGTTGGGTGCGGTCCGGGGATCGGGCAGCGGGAAGGTGCCGATCACGCTCCCCTCGCAGCCGCCGGCGCGCACGACCAGCTCACCATGGGCGGTGACGGCATAATGGGCGCGCAGCGCGCTTTCCTCATGCGCAAGGCCATAGTGGCGCGGCAGGCGGGCAACATCGATGGCGAAGGCCTTGGCCTCGCCCAGCGGCGCGTCGGGCCATTGCGTGCAGGTGTCGAAGATGTTGACGTTGAACGCGGGAGCGTCCTCGCTCTGCCCGGAGTTGAGCGGCACGCGCAGGCCGAGCGCGCCCTTGGGGCAGGCGGCCAGATCGGTTGGCGCCGCCGTCAGGAGAGCCGTCCGCGAAGCATCGAAGCGGCGCGGTGCCGCAGTGGCGCGACCGTCCTTGTAATAAGCGGCGGCTTCGAGCGTTGTGCCGGTCCTGATCGTGATCGGCACGGTATAGGCGCGTGCCTTCGCACCGGCCTTGGCGCCATAACGGATCGTGCCCGCGCCGGTTTGCGTGTCCATGGCGAGGGTCAGCCTGCCGCCGCGCAGCGCGTCGCCGCGCTTGCCCTGCATCCGGAAATTGACGGCAAAGGCGCTGTCGGCGGCGGCGATGCCTTCATGGGCATAGCGCAGCATCTGGGGGTCGAGCCGGTTCACAAAGTCCTTGAAATCGCGCTTGTCTCTGGGCGACCATGTCAGTTCCGATATGGCCGACAGGCGCGGGAAGATCGCATGTTCCTTCTGTTTGGGCGTGGCGAGATATTCCGCGAAGGAAGTCGCCTGCGCGCCCAGGACATGCTTTACGCGCCCGGCATCGATGCCGGCTGGCACCGGGTCGAAGGCATAGACCTGTTCCAGCGTCTGGATCGACAGGCGGCCCGGCGGTTCGTCGCTGCGGTCTGACTGGAGGCTGTCGAAATAGAGGACCGGCGCGGGCGCGAGCACCACATCATGCCCCTTGTTCGCCGCCTCGACCGCGCCCTTTTCGCCGCGCCAGGACATGACCGACGCGCTGGTCGGCACATCGCCTTCAAGAATTTCGTCCCAGCCGATCAGGCGGCGGTTCCTGGAGGCGAGATATTTGCCCAGTTCCCCGATCATCCAGCCCTGCATCTGGTTCTCGGTTGTCAGCCCCAGCGCCTTCATCTGCGCCTGCACCTCCGGCGAGCGTTGCCACTGGTCCTTCACCGCCTCGTCGCCGCCCACATGGATGAACTCGGACGGGAAAATGGCAATCAGCTCATCCAGCACATTTTCGATGAAGGCCATCGAGCGCGGGCCGGGCGAAAAGAGCCAGGGATTGATGCCCCAGTCATGGCCGGTTTCCGGCCGGTCGCCCAGCACCCCGATCTCCTGCGGATAGGCGGCCACCGCCGCCTGCGCGTGGCCGGGCATGTCGATTTCGGGAACGATGGTGATGCCGCGATCCGCGGCATAGGCGACCAGCGCCTTCAGTTGCTCCTGTGTGTAGAAGCCGCCGACTTTCTCCCCCGGCGCGCCGCCGGAGGAAGGCGGCGTTCGCCAGCCACCGATTTCGGTGAGCTTGGGATAGCGCTTGATCTCGACCCGCCAGCCCTGGTCGTCGGTCAGATGCAGGTGCAGCGTGTTCAGCTTCTGCGCCGCCATGGCGTCGACTATGGTGTAGAGCGTCTCGACCGGCTGGAAATGACGCGCCACGTCCATCATCAGCCCGCGCCAGCGGAACCGCGGCGCATCACTAATCGAAAGGGCGGAAAGGGTGACGGGCTTGCCGAACTGCGCGTCGGGGGAGAGCAATTGCGCCAGCGTCATCGCGCCCCAGATAAGGCCGCGATCGCCGCTCGCGCGGACGGTCGCGCCCTTCGTGTCGATGTCGAGCCTATAGGCTTCCTCGCCCGCGATGGCGGCGTCGCGCTCGATGCGGATCGTGCCGGTTGCTGCTTTGGCGAGCATCAGACCGCGGTCGATCTTGACCCGGTCGATCAGCAGCTGGGCGGCCATGGCGGCGCCCCTGTCTCCGTCGCTGGCGGAAACGGTCGCGCCATTGGCAATCAACAGCGTGCCGGTCGCAGGCGTCACCGAAGCGGGGAAGGGGATCAGCGGAAGGCTGGCTTGAGCCTGAGCGGGGATGGCGGTCAGCGCGAGAGGGATCGCGAGAAGGCTGCGCATTGGCTTTGGCTCCCTGTTTGGCCGACGCGGCGGTCAGCGCACCGTCATGAAAAGGGACGGGCGACCCCGTGCAGTGGGCCGCCCGCGGCAGTTTCCTGCCATGGAGCCCGTCTGCCCTGCAAGGGCTGACGGACGGAGAGAGGGGGTGGAACTGGCCCGGCGGGGAGGGATGGGGGGTATGCCGGGCCAGTTCCCGGGCCATGATCCTGGGGGGCAGGAGCATGGCCGAAGGTCGATCAGAAGCGGACGCTGACGTTGCCCACGAAGGTCCGGCCGTTCTTGTAGAAGGCGGTCGGGGTTGCGCGGGTGCCGGCATACTGGATGTAGGTTTCATCCAGCAGGTTCTGCGCATTGGCCGTAAAGGTGATGTTCGGCGTGATCGCATAGCTGACCGATGCGTCCAGCTGGCTGTAGGGTGCCACCATGTCCACCGAGTTCAGGCGACCGATCGCGCGGAAATAGGCCGAGCGGTAATTGTAGCTGACGCGCGCCTGAAACGGACCGCTTTCGAAATAGGGAATGATGTTGACGGTGTGCTTCGACAGATAGGGCAGGTTGAGGCCCGCGTCGGTCGAGCTGTCGGCAAAGCTGTAGTTGGCCTGAATACCGAAGCCGCCCCAGATTTCCGCCTGACCTGCGACCAGAATGCCGTTGACCTTTGCCTTGCCGCCATTGATCGGCTGCGAGACGTTGTAGGTCGCGTTGGCCTGGTTCAGCTCGTTGAAGAAGGTCTGCTGCGTCAGTGCGTTATAGATATAATCCTTCACCTCGCGGCGGAACAGTTCCACCGAGAAGAGCATGCCGGCCTTGGGATACCATTCGGCCGACAGTTCATAATTGGTCGACTGATAGGGCTTCAGGTTCGGATTGCCGCCGCTGGCATCCAGCGTGATGTCGTTGCGGCTGATCGAGCCGCCCAGCTGTTCGTAGCGGGGGCGGGCGATCACCTTGGCGATGCTGCCGCGGAAGATCAGGTTCGATCCGGTGTCATAGGCGATGTTGAAGCTCGGCAGGAACTTCAGATAGTCGTTGGACACGGTTTCGGGGACCAGCGTGGGCAGCGTGCCATCGGTGCCGGACACCTGGCTGGTGTAGCTCGACCGGTTCTGGGTGTAGACCAGACGACCGCCGATATTGCCGCGGAAACCGCCCTGTTCGAAGTTGAACTGGAGATAGTTGGCGGCAACCTCTTCATCCACGATGTAGGAGGCTGTCGGCTTGTCGATATAGATGTTCACCGAGTCCGCGAGGATGTCGATGACCGACTGGGCGGGCAGGTTGATATATTGGGTCGCGTTACCCGAACCGCCCGTGCCGTTGAACACGCCGCTCGGCGTCAGGGTGGTGGGCACGCCCAGACTGTCGAGCGTGTAGCCGCCGGACAGGTCGTAATTGTTGACGCCCTTGGCGTTCAGGCGGTTGCGGTGCTTGGTATATTTGCCCCCGACGCGGAATTCGGTGAAGGGGCCGAATTCGATCGGTATGACGGCGTCATAGCCGGCATAGACATCGCGATCGATGGTCTTGGAATAGTCGATGCCGCCTGCGCGGGCCGCATAGAGCTGCGAGCCGTTATACATCAGCGGCTGGCCGTCGATGGTCTGAAGCTGCGGGGTGTTCGAACGGCGGTAATTGGCGGGATCGGTCAGATCGCCGTCATAATTCACCGTCGCGCTGGTGGGCGTGAAGCTGTAGCTGTAGGGCAGGTCGGTCTTTACATCGAGCAGATATTCGGGGTTCTTGCCGCCGATCGCCTTGCTCCAGCCGCCGCTGACCGTGAAGCTGGCGCCGCTGTCGCCCTTCCACTCGCCCTCGAAATTGATGTTGTTGGTGGTGAGCTTCGTCTTGCGGATCAGGAGGTCGAGCTGGGCATTGCCGTTGTTGGTCTGGGCCGCGCCGAAGCTGGCCGAGGTCACGACGCCATTGTCGATCGTCGCCGACGTCAGGGAGCCGCCGCTCCACGCGCCGGGAATGACATACATGGATTGGCTGGAGTTGTTATACTGGCCGTCGATGTGCAGCGCGTTGAGGGTCAGCGTCACCGTGTCCGTGGGCTTATACTGCACCGTGCCGTTGTAGCTGATGCGCCGGCGGGTCTGGGTGAAATAGGCATAGTTGATGCCGAAGGGAATCTTGGCATTGGCCAGATCGTCCAGCGAACCGCCTGTGACGGTGGCCGACGGGTTTTTCAGAACCGGCTGGCCGCTGCCGTCGCGTACCAGGTCGCCGTTCGTGTCGGTTTCGAAGAAACGGCTGCCCGCATTTTCAAAGCCGAAAAATTCGACGCCCGCGCGCGTCATCCGCTGCTTGTCATAGGTGGCGGCGACGAGCACGCCGAACGTCTCGTCCTTGTTCTTCCAGCTGTAGAGGCCCGAAGCGCGGACGCTGCCCTTTTCGGCACGGTCGTTATAGCTGTAGCCGCCCGATGCGAAGATGCTGTTTGCGGGCGTGTCGAGCGGCTTGCGGGTGCGCACGATCACGGTGCCGCCGATGCTGCCTTCTTCCAGGCGCGGTTCGGGCGACTTGTAGACTTCCAGGCGATCGACCAGTTCGGGCGCCAGCAGCGAATAGTTGAAGGTACGGCTGGTCGGATCGTTGTCGTTCCCGCCCCAGTCGGCCGAAGCGACGGCGTGGCCATCGAGCAGCATGCGATTGAGGGCCGGATCGGTGCCGTGGATCGCGACCTTCTCGCCTTCGCCGAAGCGGCGGTCGATCGATACACCGGGGATGTGGGACAGGGATTCAGCGACGTTGCGGTCGGGGAATTTGCCGATGTCTTCCGCACTGATCACGTCGACGACGGCATTGGCCTCTTTCTTGACGTTGATCGCGTTGCGCAACGATGCGCGGATGCCGGTAACGACAATCTCGCCATTGTCGGAAACGGGAGCCTGAGAACCGGGCTGTGTGTCGGACCCAGCGCTAATCTGGGCGAAAGCTGCGGCTGGAAGCGCCGCGAGCGCGCTGGTGGCGAGAAATACGGTCCGTCGCAATGCCATGATATGATCCCCTAACTGGCGCCCCAGCGGGGCGCTACCCTTGTTACCTTTGGTCCGTCCGCCGTGCCTGGCTGATCCGTCCGCGCTAAATTTGGTCCTATGCAGGTATTTTTATTCTCTTATTTGGTCCTGTTATTGTTATACGCTACCATCATAAAATCTACACAAAAATGAAACTCTTAGAAAAATTAAACGATAAAACTGATAAATATATGAAAAAAGGCGATATTTTTGCGGGGCGGGTGCGGCCATTGGTATCCTTTTGGTTATTTCATCAGCGGCGATCGGGTTGCCTTATCGAATCGCCAAGGCGCCTTTCAGGAAGACTGACTCAGTCCGATAACGGGAGGCATCGGGGCGTCCGCTCCAACGCTGGGCGGACGCGCGAGACAGGTTTGCCCGGAGTTTCGTAAAATTGGTCCTGCTTTTACGGCTTGAAGAATACCAATCTATAACCTATCACCCTCATTGTGATATGCGCACCCCTCCTTTACGCTCCCTGCCCAACGGCTGCGTTTCGAATGAGGGGGGTATGACGTCTTTTTCCGATCGTATTGGTCTGCTTCAGGAAGACCTGCGGGTTCCGCTTTACCTTCAGTTGCAGCAACTCGTGCGACAGGCGATCCAGAGTCGTGTGCTCGTCCAGGATGATGTCATCCCGGCCGAACGCGATCTGGCCGAGGAATATGGTGTCTCGCGCATTACCGTGCGCAAGGCGATCGACGGGCTGGCGCAGGAAGGGCTGCTGGTGCGGCGGCGCGGTGCGGGAACCTTCGTTGCGGCGCGTGTCGACAAGAGCTTTTCCAAGCTATCTTCCTTCTCGGAGGACATGATGGCCCGTGGCCGCCGGCCGGGCAGCGAATGGCTGTCCAAATCGGTGGGGTCGGTGACGCCGGAAGAATCGCTGTCGCTGGGGCTGTCGCCCGGAACGCGGGTCTATCGCTTCCAGCGCATGCGCTTTGCCGACGATGTGCCGATGGCGGTCGAATATTCGACCATCGTGGGTCATTGCCTGCCCTCGCTCGATGCGGTGGTCGATTCGCTCTACGCTGCGCTGGAGGCCAATGGCTGCCGTCCGGTGCGGGCGTTGCAGCGACTGCGTGCAATGCATTTTCCGTCCGAACAGTCGAAGCGGCTCGGTGTCGAAACCGGCCATGCGGGGCTGTTCATCGAACGACGCGGTTTCCTGGCCGATGGCGAGGCCGTGGAGTTCACCCAGAGCTATTATCGCGGCGATGCCTACGACGTCGTTGCGGAACTAAACGCCAGTTAGCCCGGCAGGTCCGGGCCCAAGGGGATCAAATGCCAGATGTGACTGTGGAGCAAGGCTCCTCCGCGATGCGCCGGGAAGCCGGCGAAAGTGGCCCATCCTTCGCCCGTTTCCTGAATCGCAATGCCGATACGCTGCGCCAACTGGGCGCGCATCTGCGCGCCAATCCCCCAGCCTTTGTCGTTACCTGCGCACGGGGGTCTTCAGACCATGCCGCGACCTATGGCAAATATCTGATCGAGACTCTGCTGGGACTGCCAGTCGCTTCGGCGGCGCCCTCCGTCACTTCGGTATTCGCGACCGAGTTCCAGCAGACCGGCGCGCTGCTGATCGCCATTTCGCAGTCGGGCCGCAGTCCGGACCTGCTTTCCGCCGTCGAGCGCTACAAGCGGGCGGGCGCCTATGTGGTCGTGCTGGTGAATGACGAGACGTCGCCGCTGGCTGCCATGGCCGACACGCTGTTGCCGCTTTGCGCGGGAACGGAAACCTCGGTCGCGGCGACCAAGTCCTTCATCACCTCGATCGCCGGCCTTGCTGCACTTGCCGCCTACTGGAGCGAGGATGCGGCGCTGCTCGAAGCGCTGGACGGGCTGCCCGCGCAGCTCGAACAGGCCTATGCGCTGGACTGGACGCCGATGATCGAGACGCTGGCCCATGCGCGCAACCTTTTCATCGTCGGGCGCGGCTATGGCCTGTCGGTGACGCAGGAAGCCGCGCTCAAACTCAAGGAGACCTGCGGCCTGCACGCCGAGGGATTTTCCAGCGCCGAAGTTCGGCACGGCCCGATGGCGATCGTGCGCAATGGCTTCCCCGTGCTGGCCTTCGCGACCAGCGACAGGTCGGGTGACGATGTGCGGCAGGCCGCGGCGGAATTTGCCCAGCGCGGCGCCGATGTCCTGCTGGCGGATCCTAAGGGCACGTTGCCGGTGCTGTCGGCCCACCCGGTGCTGGAACCTGTCCTGATGATCCAGTCTTTCTACGGCGCGGCGGAAAAGCTGGCCCGGACCCGCGGTCTTGATCCCGACCAGCCGCCTTTCCTGCGCAAGGTCACCGAAACGCGATGAGTGTGATCGGCTTTCGCAACGGGCAGATTTTGACCCGCGATGCCGTGCTGGACGGTGGCGCCTTCAAACTGGACGGCGCCCGGATCGGCGCGATCAGCGAGGCTGGCGACGGTGCGCTTGATCTGGAGGGCGGCTGGATCGTCCCCGGCTTCATCGACACGCAGGTCAATGGCGGTGGCGGCGTGCTGTTCAACGACCAGCCCGATGTCGATGCGATCGCCCGGATCGGCGCGGCCCATGCGCCCTATGGCACGACCGCTTTCCTGCCGACGCTGATCAGCTGCCGCCTGCCGGTGATCGCGCGGGCGCTGGATGCGGTGGATCAGGCGATCGGGCAGGGCGTGCCCGGCGTGGTCGGCATCCATATCGAGGGGCCGTTCCTGAACGCCGAGCGCAAAGGCATTCATGATGCCGGAAATTTCCGTCCGCTGGACGCGGAAGCGCTGGCCCTGTTGACCGCGCCGCGCAAGGGGAAGGTGCTGGTCACGCTGGCCCCGGAGCAGAATGACGTTGCGGCGATCCGCGCACTGGTCGAGGCGGGAGTGATCGTCAGCATCGGCCACAGCAATGCGACCTATGCGCAGGCGCGAGCAGCGATCGAAGCGGGCGCGACGGGCGTGACTCATCTCTTCAACGCCATGTCGCCGCTGCACCATCGCGAACCGGGCGTCGTCGGTGCGGCGCTGGAGGACCGGAGCCTTTATTGCGGTCTCATCATCGATGGCGCGCATATGCACCCGGCCGCGACGCGGATCGCCCTGGGCGCGCGGCCGCTCGACCGCTTCCTGCTGGTGACGGATGCCATGCCGAGCGTCGGCAGCTCCGACAGGACATTCGTGCTGAACGGCGAGCGCATCACCGTCCAGGATGGCGTGTGCGTCAACGAGGCCGGGACACTGGCCGGGTCGGACCTCGACATGGCGCGGGCGGTGCGCAACATTCATGCGCTGGGCCTGCCGCTGGAACAGGCCGTGGCGATGGCGGCGGCCAATCCGGCGGCTTTTCTTGGTCTGGGTGCGGTGCAGGGCGTGCTGGCGCTGGGCCTGCGCGCGGATTTCGTGTGGCTGGATCGCGATCTGAACGTTCGCGGCACCTGGATCGGCGGCAAGCGGGTCGCCTGAGCGCGCCCCCTGCCGCCGTGGTTTTGACGTTCCCCGGCAGCACGACCGGGACGCTTTTTCGATGCTGCATTTTCCGGGCCGTTGACCGTCAACGGGCCACTCGAAAATGCTCTAAGGGGACGCAATGGGTTCGATCATCCTCACTTCGCCCTTGCAGGGCTGGGCCGCGGCCATCGACGATGTGCCTGACGCTGTTTTTTCCAGCCGGATGCTGGGCGATGGCGTGGCCATCGATCCGATCGGCAATGTGCTGCATGCCCCTTGCGACGGCGAGGTGCTGACGCTCCAAGCGAGCCATCATGCGGTCACGCTGCGCGGCGAAGGCGGGGTCGAGGTGCTGATGCATCTGGGCATCGATACGGTGGCGCTGGGCGGCAAAGGCTTTGAACCGCTGGTCGCCGTGGGCGATGCCGTGACGCGCGGTCAGCCCTTGGTGCGCTTCGACCTGGATGGCGTGGCGCAATCCGTGCCGTCGCTGATGACGCCCGTGATCGTCACCAATACCGAGCAGTTCCGCATCACCCGCACCGAAACCGGGAAGCTGGTCGGCGTGGGCGAAGGGCTGATCTACCTTGAACCCGCCGAAGCGGTCGTCGAAGTGAAGCGCGATGATCGGGGCGATCGGGTCAGCGGCAAGGTTCGCGTGCCGATGGTGCATGGCATCCATGCGCGGCCGGCCGCTCGGGTCGGGGAGGCGGCGCGGGCCTTCGTCGCGGAAAGCTGGATCGTCAAGGATGGCTGTGAAGCCTCGACCCGTTCTCCCATTGCGTTGCTGAAGCTCGGCATCCGTCTTCATGACGAGGTGGATGTGGTCGCGAGCGGCGCGGACGCCGAAGCGGCGGTTGCCGCCCTCGTCGCGCTGATCGAAGGCGGGATGGACGAGCATGACCAGGCCGAATCCGCGCCTGTCACGAGGTCGGAACCCGTTGCGGTCGAAATCCCGGAAGGCGCTCTGGCCGGGACGCTCGCGGCGCCGGGTTATGCGGTCGGGCAGGCGTGCTGGCTTCGGGTCATCGATATAGACGTGCCGCGCGACGGGCAGGGTCCGGAGCGCGAGACGGAGCGGCTGAACGCCGCGCTGGACATCATGCGTCAGCGACTCTCCGATGCTTCGGGCGATGAGACGGGCGTCGCGATCCGCCGCGCGCATATGGCCTTTCTGGAAGATCCGGCGCTGCAACTCGATGCTTATGCACGGATCGGGCAGGGGCGGGATGCAGGCCATGCGTGGCGGCAGGCGTGCCGGGCTACGGCCGCCACGATGCGTGCCATGGGCGATGCTCGCTTTGCCGAGCGGGCCGACGATCTGATCGATCTGGAGCGGCAGATGCTGCGCATCCTGACCGGGACGCAGGAAGAGGCGCTGAGCTTCGCTCCGGGCACCATATTGCTGGCCGACGAATTGCTGCCGTCTCAGGTGATGGCGCTGGATCCCAATGTCATCGGCCTTGTGCTGGAACGGGGCGGGCCGACCTCGCATGTCGCGATTCTGGCGGCCACCATGGGCCTGCCTGCCCTGGTCGCAGTAGGTCCTGCCCTGGCAGGAATCGTCGATGGCACGACGCTGATCCTCGATGCAGATGGCGGACTCGTCCATGCCGATCCGGCGGCGGAGCATTGGACGTCGGCCAAGGCCGAGGTCGTGCGGCGTTCGGCGGCGCGGGAAGCGGCGGTGGCGGCGGCGGCCGAAAACTGCGTCAGCCGTGACGGCGTGCGGATAGAGGCCTTTGCCAATCTCGGTTCGGTCGAGGACGCGGCGATCGCCATGGCGCACGGCGCCGAGGGATCGGGGCTGCTGCGCACCGAATTTCTGTTTCTGGAGCGCGACACCGCGCCCACCGTGGCGGAACAGGCCGCGCTCTATGGCGCCGTGGCCGCGAAGCTGGAGGGCCGGCCGCTTATTGTGCGCCTGCTCGACATTGGCGGCGACAAGCCGGCCTCCTATCTGCCGATTGCGGCGGAGGAAAATCCGGCACTGGGTCTGCGCGGTATTCGCGTCGGGCTGGCCATGCCCGATGTCCTGGATGAGCAACTGCGGGCCATCCTTTCAGTGACGCCGCACGGCCAGTGCCGGATCATGGTGCCGATGGTCGCCAGTGTTGCCGAATTGTTGAAGGTGCGCGAGCGGGTCGCCGCGATCGCCGATGAAATGGTCCTGTCTTACCGTCCCGAAGTCGGGATCATGGTGGAAACGCCCGCTGCTGCCGTGACCGCCGGGACGCTGGCGCGCCATGCCGATTTCCTGTCGATCGGAACCAATGACCTCACCCAATATGCGCTGGCGATGGATCGCGGTAATCCGGCGGTGGCAGCCGGGATCGACGGGCTGCATCCGGCGGTCCTGCAATTGATCGCGCTCACCACGCAGGGCGCGCAGGCCCACAAGCGTTGGGTCGGCGTATGTGGCGGTCTTGCATCGGACCGGCTGGCGATCCCGCTGCTGCTGGGGCTGGGCGTGACCGAATTGTCGGCCGCACCGCGCTTTGTGCCTGATCTGAAAGCGCTGGTGCGGCGGCTGTCCATTGCGGACTGCCGTGCCCACGCCGTGCGGGCCTTGCAACTGGAATCGGCAGCCGAGGTGCGGGCGCTGGCGCGCCGCTTTGAAGAGGAGTTTCTGGCATGAGGACCATCATCGGAGCGCTTCAGCCCATTGGCCGCGCCTTGATGCTGCCGATCGCGGTGCTGCCGGTGGCGGGCCTGCTGCTGCGTCTGGGCCAGCCCGATCTGCTCGGCATCCCTCTGCTCGCGGCGTCCGGCGATGCGCTGTTTTCCAGCCTTGGCCTGCTCTTTGCCATCGGTGTCGCCACCGGCATATCGCGCGACGGCAATGGCGCCGCGGGGCTGGCGGGCGTGGTCTGCTATCTGGTCGCCATGCATGGCGGGCGGGTGCTTCTCGACGTCCCGCCCGAAGTGACCGCGGGGTTGGCGGATGCCGTTGCGCAAACCGTCGCCGACGCATGGAAGATCAAGGCCTTCGCCCGGCTCGACGTACCGATCGGCATCAGCGCGGGCCTGATTGGCGGCGCGCTTTACAATCGCTATGCGACGATCGAGGTGCCGGCCTATCTCTCCTTTTTCGGCGGACGCCGGTTCGTACCCATCGTCGCGGGGGGGGCGGGTGTGCTGATGGCGCTGCTCGTCGGCGCGAGCTACAGCGCGCTTGACGCGGGCCTCAGCCTTGCGAGCAGGGGCCTCGTCGCGTCGGGCAGCTTCGGCCTGTTCGGTTTCGGTCTGCTCAACCGGCTACTGCTGGTGACGGGGCTGCACCATATCCTCAACAATGTCGCCTGGTTCGTGCTTGGCGATTATGCCGGAACCACCGGCGATCTGCGTCGCTTCTTCGCAGGCGATCCGCATGCGGGCGCCTTCATGGCGGGTTTTTTCCCTGTCATGATGTTCGGTCTGCCCGCGGCCTGTCTTGCCATGTATCGCTCGGCCCTGCCGGACCAGAAGCAGGCGGTGGGCAGCATGCTGCTCAGCCTGGCGCTAACCTCTTTCCTGACCGGCGTAACCGAGCCGATCGAGTTCAGCTTCATGTTCCTCGCGCCGCTGCTCTACGCCATCCATGCGGTGCTGACCGGCCTGTCGATGGTGCTGATGGACCTGCTGGGCGTCAAGCTGGGTTTCGGCTTTTCGGCTGGCCTGTTTGACTATGTGCTGAACTATGGGCGGGCGACGCGGCCGTGGATGCTTCTGCCCGTGGGTCTGGCCTATTTCGCTGTCTATTACGGCGTGTTCCGCTTCGCCATCCAGCGCTTCAACCTTGCGACGCCGGGGCGCCAGCCCGGTCAGGAAGCGGTCGCGGATACGGCAGAGGGCCAGCGTGGCGCCGCCTATCTCAGGGCGTTGGGCGGCGCGGCCAATCTTCACACGATCGGCGCCTGCACGACGCGGCTGCGGCTGGTGGTGCAGGATCAGGCGGCGATCGACGAAGCGTCGCTCAAGGCGCTGGGCGCGGTGGCCGTGCTCCGCCCGTCGGCGCAGGCGGTGCAGGTCATCATCGGCCCGATGGCGGACCAGATTTCCGAAGAAATCCGACAGGCCGCAGCGCATCACGGGCCTGTCGCCGAACAGGCATCGATTCTGTCCCCGGCGGCTTGCGTCGAACCGGCATCGGAAATCGTCGACGCACTGGGCGGTCGGGATGCGATCCGCAGGGCACAGATGGTTGCCGGGCGACTTCGCATTGAACTGGCGAGCGAGACGAGCGTGGCACATCTTGCGGAGGTCAGCTGCGTGCGGGCTTTCGTGCAGGTCGATGCGCGCACCCTTCATATACTGGGGCACGGACTCACCCGCTGAGCGGGACTTGAGCTGATCCTGTCGCGATCGGAAACAATCCGTAGCCGGATTGGCATCTGGAAGCTGGCATTTTGGTTGCTATATGCAACGAGACTGCATCAGCCAAGGACAAGCCCGTGAACCGGCCAATCACGCATGCCATTCAAGATTTCGGTCCCGCCGCGATGCCGCGCATGGCGGCGCAGGTTGAGGAAAGATTGGCGAAGCTGTTGCTTCCGGTCGCGGCGGCAGTGGCCGTAATGCTGTTTTTCAGCATCATTTACGGGATGGTGGATGATCTGTTGGTTGCAGGCGTCATCGTCATGGTGGTGCCGATGATGTTCCTACCGCTTCTCCGCCGTGAGGGGGGCAACTGACCCCTTGCTCTCCAGTGCGTCCATCGCGAGCGCCACTGCGCCAAGTGGGCCTGCCTGATCGCCCAGCAGCGGCGCGGCGACGATACGGCCGATGCTGCGATCATCGACATGCGGCAGATATCCGCCCAGTTGCGCCACGACCTTTTTCCGCACCTGATCGAGCAGGCCGGGCCGCCCCATGCCGACGCCGCCGCCGATCAACACCTGCCGCGCCGCGGTGCCGAGCAGGATGGTGGAAACCAGATGGGCGATGTCGCTCGCCACATCGTCCCAGCGCGGATCGTCGGGATCGATTTCATGACCGGGCACGCCAAAGCGCTTGGCAAGGGCGGGGCCGGAAACGAGTCCCTCGATGCAGTCGCCATGGAAAGGGCAATTTCCGGCAAAGCTGTCGCCTGCCGCGCGAGGAACGCGGATATGGCCGATTTCCGGATGCATGGCGCCGTGCAGCGTCCGGCCGTTGAACGCGAAGCCGCCGCCTACGCCGGTTCCGATCGTGATGTAGCACAGGCTGTCCGACGGCACTGGTTCCTGCGCCCCGGCGCCCCAGCGCAGTTCAGCCAGCGCCGCGCCATTGACGTCGGTATCGATCTCCGCCGGGCAGTCAAAGGGCGCCGTCAATGTGCCGAAAATGTCGGCCCCGGCCCAACCCGGCTTTGGCGTGGGCAGCATGATGCCGAAATCCGGGGCGTGCGGGTCCAGTCGGACCGGTCCGAAGCTGCCAATGCCCATGGCCGCGAACGGTGCCTCGACATCCCAGCTCTTCAGTACCTCCACTGCCCGTCCAAGGGTTTCGACCGGAGTGGTGGTGGGGATCATCTCCCGATCCAGAATAGTGCGGCCGCGGGCACGTAGCACAAAGACCTTGGTTCCGCCGAGCTCTACCCCGGCCAGCATCGATTCTGCGTTCATTGGCGCTTTCCAACCATATCGGCCATGCCGTCTCAAGTGGAAAGTGGCGCGGCTCCGGGCAATGCCCGGCGATCGGATTGTCCGGTTTTGTGCATCTTCACATATCGGCGGGGTTTTCAGCCCGCTATCCGTTGCTCCTTACAGGCCAGCGGCTGCCGACTGAACTGTATTTGGGCGCCGTCATGAAAGGGAATAGAAAAGCTGCAGAATGAAGCTGGATGGAGTTTGCACAGGTTCGGGGCAAGGATTGAACTTGCACCCTGCGATGTCAAGGCGGCGGGCGTCGGCAACTTTTCCGCTTGAAATCAAGCCAATAGCGCTTCGGTCTGGCGTGGCTGCCCAGAATTTGCCCGGTACGGCTGAAAGATAAAATCGTCCCAAAACGTCACCTTCATTTGCAACAATTTTGGGTTCGTCAAGAGTTTAGGCGTTTGTTGGCACTTTCATCACCGAAATTTGGTATCTGACGCTTCCCGATGCCCGATTTTTAATAGCGCTCTATGCTTCTTTCGGGATCGGTCTCGTCGGTGGTCGGGAAGCCGATATTCATCCGGCACGTGTCAGGGCGCAGCGGCACAATCATGAGTAATGACTTGCTGCATGACGATGAGACGCTATATTGCACCAATAGTATGATTTTTATCAAATCCTTGATAGCAAATTCCGGAGGGTGTCAGTCATGGGAACGGTGCGTAAGACAATCACCCTTACCGACCAGCAAGATGCCTGGATCGCTTCGCAGATCGAAGCGGGGCAATATACCAATGACAGTGAAGCCATACGCGATCTTATCCGGCGTGAGCAGGAGCGTAGCTTTGAAATCGACACGATCCGCCAGGCGTTGATCGAGGGCGAAAAGAGCGGGGAGCCGCAGCCCTTCGATTTTGACGATTTCCTGCGCCGGATGAATGCGGAAAATGCCTGAATATCGTCTCAGTCCTGCGGCCGAGCGCGATCTGGCGGACATTTGGCGTTACACTAATAAGCAATGGGGCAAGGAGCAGGCGAACCGCTACACGCTTGGTCTCAAAGCCATGTTCGCCAAGCTGGCCGATGCCCCCCAACAGGGACAGGGCTGCACCAATATTCGGCTTGGGTATAGGCGGCGCGGCACCGAGCATCACATGATCTATTTCCAGCAAACCAGCTATGGCATCGCGATCATCCGCATCCTGCATCAACGGATGGATGCAGTGCGTCACCTGTAGACGCGATTATTTTGCCGTCGATAATCCGGATTATCGCTCTCTTGCCACCACAGCGTCGCAGGGCAACACCGACCGAGTGCTTTCTCCTGGTAAGCCCAGGATCGGTGAACGATCCGCGCAGCACGCCGACCAGACGCGCACGGGCGACGTGGTGTTCGTCGTAGCCGAAGGGCTCGAATGGCATCCATTCCCTGATTGTAAAAGGCTACCTCGCTTTATGCCGGAGATGGCGCAAATGAACTTCTTTCTCTCCGGTCATGACCGCAGTTTTTACTTGCCCTGCGCCGTAAGCGTAACACCGTCCGAGCATCTCCGGATTGTCGCGAGCAGGCCGACCCGCAGCTTGTGATGGGCGGTAGCGCCGGCCGATGGCTATGAGCCAGGTACGCGCCAGGATGGTGGCGGCTTCAAGTTGATCCTGCTCGAAAGCGAGACTGGCCCATGCGGCAAAGCCTGCTCCGAGCGGCCTGCCCCGAAGTTCCCGCGGCTCGAGGATAGCGCCCTGCTGGACAAGCCAGCGACAGACCAGCCGACCATTTCGCCAGATCGTGATGGGGACGGGCAATTCGACTTCGTCAGGGACCTCCGCTTCATAGAGCATCTCCGTCGATGGTCTTTGAGCATGGCCAATTGCCATGACCGCCAGGTCCAGAAGGTGGGTGCAATGATGGCGCGCGATACCCCCGGCGTAGAAGTCGCGCGTTGGCGTGCTGATCGGCAGCCCTGCCAGGGACTGAAGCTGGTCGACTGCGCCAGGGCATGCCGTGGTGGGAATGCGGACGCTTTGCCCCGCGACGGCGGTCACGATGGTGCCATCGTGCACGATGGAGCAGCGCATCTCATGAAAATTGTCGAGGAGATGGCCGTCGACCCGATTGGCCTGCGCATGCAGGGACACGCGACGAATGGTGGAGCCGGTCCCGTAATCCGGATTGGGTGGAAAGTTGAGTTGTTCGGGTCTCATGGCAAGGGCGCGGACCTTCCGACGGGGCTGCGACGTTCATGCGGCTTGTAGCGCGCCTTGTCCATCAACCTGCGGTCACACGAAACGCGGCGATCGCTTCGCCAGGAAAGCGGCAACTCCTTCCCGCCCTTCGGCTGCACCGGCGGACTGGGCGATCGATGTGGCTTCGCGATCCAGCTGGGTGAGAAAGTCGGTGTTTGCCGATTCCACCAGCAAAGCGCGACATCTGGCGAGCGCGCGAACTGGCCCCTTCGCGAGCGCTGACGCGACGGTCGACGCCTCGGCATGGAGCGCATCGTCGGTAACCACGCGGGTCACGAGGCCGATGTGCGCCGCCTCCTCCGCCCCGATCCGTCGATTGGTGAGCAGCATCTCCTGCGCCCGGCGCATCCCGATCAGGCGCGGCAACCACCATGATGCGCCACCATCCGGCGTCAATCCAACGGCGCTATAGGCCGAAGTGAAATGCGCGGAAGCGGCTGCAAGCGCAATATCTCCCAATATCGCAAGGCTGAGTCCCGCGCCGGCCGCGGGGCCGTTGATCGCGGTGACCAGAGGCTTTTCCATCGTGGCGAGTCGATGGATACCGGCGTGGAAACTGCGTGCGAGGGAGCCGACCGCCGCTTCGGCATCCTCCCCGGCGGCAGAGAAGGCATCGATGTCGCCACCGACGCAGAAGAATTTGCCGCTTCCGGTGAGGACGACGCAGCGTATTTGCTGGTCCGCCGCGCATCGCTCCGCCAGCTCATGAAGGCGGAATGCGAATTCAGGATCGACGGAGTTGCGCTTTTCGGGGCGTGCCAGTGTCAGCCAGGCGATGCCGTCCTCGATATCGAGCGTGATGGACGGGCTGTTCATCGGGCGTCAGCCTTTTCTGCCTGCCGCCATGCGAGATGCATGAGTTCGGGGAGTACCGTGACGCGCTCGCGCGCCTGCGAGGAGGAGGCGTTACCGCGGATCACCCGGCCTTTGATGCCATGGAAAATGGCCGCGAGCCGAAAGAAGTTGAAGGCGATATAGAAGTCGTAACCCGGCATGCCCGCCAGCCCCCTGCGCCTGCAATAGGCAGCGAGATAGGCTTCCTCGTCGGCGATTCCAAGCGCGGCGGGGTCGCTTCCGCCGAGGCCGGCGACGATGTGCGGCGGCATCCGATACATCATCGCGTGATAGGCGAAGTCGGCCGCCGGATGGCCCAGCGTCGAAAGCTCCCAGTCGAGCACGGCCAGCACCCGCGGCTGCGTCGGGTGGAAGATCAGATTGTCGATGCGGAAATCGCCATGAACGATGCTCGTTTCCTCGCCCGGCGGAATATGCGCGGGGAGCCATTCGACCAGCCGGTCCATATAGGGATCACGACCCGCCTCTGCGTCCTCAAGATATTGGCGGGACCAGCGCGCTATCTGCCGTTCGAAATAGTTTCCCGGTCGGCCATAGTCCGCAAGGCCGACGGCCACATGATCGATGCTATGAAGATCGGCGATCGCCGCGTTCATCGCGTCGAAGAGCGCGGCTCTTTCCGCAGAAGGCACGTCGGGAATCGCGGCATTCCAGAAGATGCGACCCTCCACCATGTCCATGATGTAGAAGATCGTGCCGATGACCGCGGGATCGGTGCACAGGCCATGGACGGCGGCGACCGGGAAGCCCGCCCGGGAGAGGCCGGCGAGCACTTTCGCCTCCCGGTCGAGCGCATGGGCGCCCTTGAGCAAGGGACCGGGCGGCTGCTTACGCAGGACATAGGTCTTGCCGGGCGTGATCAGCTTGTAGGTCGGATTGGACTGTCCGCCCTTGAACTGCTCGACCGTGAGCGGCCCGGCATAATCGGGGACATTGGCGCGCATCCAGGCGTCCAGCGCTCCCAGATCCAGCTCATGGCCGGGGCGGACGGCCGCAGTCCCGCTATTGTCTTCGACCAGGGCATTCATCGTGCGTCGCCTTCCCTTGAAATGGGCGGGGGCAGCCATTGGCCGTTCAGCATGTCGGGCTTCGGTCCATAGGCGCGGATCACGACGAAAAATGGTCCCGCCGGTGCGGGAAGCCAGTTTCCATCAGATGATGCGGCGTGTTGTATGCGGATTTCGATCGAACCATCCTTCTTCACCTTCAAGCCCTTTGTCCGATCGCTCACCAGATAGCGGCGGAGCGGATTGGGATGGAGGGCGAAGGTCTTCGCGTCGTAGAGGGTGACGGACCAGAAACTGTTGATGGGCGGAGGCGTCTGCAGCCGGAGCATGTAGCGCGACGATGCGCCGTCCAGCACCGCGCCCTTGCCGTCCGCGAACGTCGTGTAGGAGGCATTTTCCTCCCGCACATTCGCGCCGAGGCCCGCCATGTTGATGACGGACCGGCGCAGATAATTGAACCCGTAGACACCCTTGTTGACCTTCATCCAGCCCGTGCCGGTGGGTTCGCCCAATTGCGACTTGGCGCGTGTGAGCATGTCCAGCGCGTCCGCATAGCCGCTTTCGATCGCGGCTCGCGTGGCCGGGGTCAGACTATCGGGATCGAACGGGCGGGTGCTCCCTAGGCCCAGCGCTCGGAAACGCGACACGAGCGCCTCCTCGCCGGGCTGACAGCCATTGGCCCGAAGCACATGGTCGAGCGCCCGAAAATAGCCGACAGCGCCAGGGGTGGGTGGTGGTGGCGACGCGTTGCCATCAGGGCTCGCCGTCCCTTCGCCTTCCGGAGCGATGATCCGGACCGTGTCCTGAAAAGCACGCGCGGTCCTGACGTCGGCGTCGGACTGGGCGAAGGCGCGCATGAGGATCCAGAGCTGGGTCGTGGAGGCTGGATAAACCGTGACCCCGGCGGGAGGTATTCCGCGCCAGCCGCGCGGCACCAGCAGGAAGCGACCGCCTTTGACGCCGATGGTACGATTGCTGAGATTGCCGGGATTGCCGAAGATATCGAAGATGTTGAGCGTGAAATATTTGAGCTGCGTGGCCGGGATGTCGATTTCGACCGGCCCCTTGCTCAGGTCTATCCAGGCCGTGGAGTAAAGCGTGTCCGTATTTGGCACCTTGAACGTCGCATAGTCCGGTCCCGCAAGGTTTCTCTCATGCGCAAAGCGGTTGAATCCGGTGTAATTGTTCGAGCTTCGATCGAACACCTGCCGATAGAGTTGCTCATAGTGCAGATAGGCAGCCATGCCATAGATGGTCGCTTCGAACGCGACGGTCCGGAGCAGGTTGGCGCGATCCTTCTCGTCCTTGGGCAGCATGTCCTCGCCATAACCGGCTTGCGAAGTAGGTGCCTCGGGCGCCGCGAAGTTCGCTGGCTGGGCATGTCCGGCGGTCGACATGATGAGCGGGAGGAGGGCCAGCATCGGCCGCACCACTGAAATCGATTGTCGAGCGCTCATCCCTGCGCCGCCTTCCAGTCGCGCTTGATCTTCTTGGCCAGGCTCCACTTATGAACCTCGGTCGGACCGTCATAGATGCGGAAGGCGCGGATTTCCCGGAACGCCTGCTCGACGATGGTGTCGCCGGACACGCCCGTCCCGCCCATCACCTGAACGCAGCGGTCGGCCACGCGGAACAATGCGTCGGACACCGCGACCTTGGCCATGGAGCTTTCCGCCGTGCCGAGCGACCCCGTGTCGAGAACGGCCGCGCACCAGTCGATCATGCGTTCGGCCTGCTTCAGGTCGATGAGATTGTCCGCCAGCATGAAACCGACGCCTTCATGGTCGACCAGCGGCTTGCCGAAGGCGTGGCGGCGGCAGGCATAATCGGCGGCGATTTCCTGCGCGCGCGTTGCAAGGCCGAGCCAGCGCATGCAGTGGGACAGGCGGGCAGGGCTGAGGCGTATCTGCGCGTAGGAAAAGCCTTCCCCGCTCGTGCCCAGCATCTGGTCCGCCGGAACGCGCAGATCGACGATGTCGACCTCCGCGTGACCGCCGGGCATCGAGCTGTCGATCGTGTCGATCACGCGCACCGTCCGGATCGCCGGGTCGGGCAGGTCTACAAGGAACATGCATGCGCCCTCGTTGGACCGGGCCATGACGATGCCAACGCGCGCGCCTTCCGCCCCGGTGATGAACTTCTTGCGGCCGTTGATGACCCAATGGTTGCCGTCAAGGCGGCAGGTCGTCTGCATCATCGACGGATCCGACCCCGCGCCGCCGGTTTCGGCAGGCTCGGTCATGAAGAAAGCGGAGCGCGCTTCGCCCCTCACCAGCGGGTCGAGGAAGCGGGACTTCTGCCCGGCACTGCCGACCTTCCCGAGCAGATACATATTGCCCTCGTCAGGCGCGGCGGTGTTGCAGGCGAGGGGGCCGAGCGGCGACAGGCCCGTCTTGATGAGGACGATGGCCGTTTCCCGCTGCGTCAGATGCGATCCGTCATGCAGGATATGCGGGGTCAGTACGCCTGCTTCGCGCGCTTTTGCGCGTAGCTCCCCGACGAGCGCGTCTTCCGGGCCATGAAAGCCGAGGCGGCTGTCCTTTTCATAGGGAATGACCATGTTCCGGACGAAGGCTTCCACCTTGGCGGCTATCGCGGTGGCTCGCTCGGTCATTGCGCGGTGCTCCCGCCGTCGATCACGAGTTCGGCGCCCGTCATGTAGCGGGACTCGTCGCTTGCCAGGAACAGGATTCCATCCGCGATCTCCTCCGCTTGCCCGATCCGGCCGAGCGGGACATCCGCCAGCAGGCTCCTGGCTATTTCCGCATCGGCATAGGCAGGTGCGGTCAGCGGCGTCGCGATGTGACCGGGGTGAATGGAGTTCACGCGCACGCCATTGTGGGCCTCCGCGCATTCGATCGCACTCGCCTTGGTGAACAGTCGAACGCCGCCTTTCGCTGCGCTGTAGGACCCGGCGTTCGCGCCTCCTACAATACCGCGAATGGAGGACATGTTGATGATCGCCCCCCGGCCGGAGGCGGCGAGCAGAGGCATCATATATTTGGTCCCCAGAAATACACTGTCGAGATTGACGGCGATGATCGAACGCCATTGCGCCAGGGTCGTGTCCGCGATCGACGCGAACTTGCCGAAGCCGGCATTGTTTACAAGGATGTCGAGCGTGCCGAACCGTGTTTGTATCCGATCCGCCAGCGCAGCCCATGCCTGCTCATCGGTAACGTCCATGACGGTGACCTCATGACCGTAGCCCGACAGGGACTTGGCCGCATCCGACAGGGCATCCCCATTGCGATCCGCCAGGATGAGCGTCGCTCCCTCCGCCGCGAAGCGCCGTGCGGTGGCGAGCCCGATGCCGGAAGCGGCGCCGGTAATGAGCGCAATCCGCGCCTGAAGCCTGCTCACGCCCTTTCCTCCGCTGCGTCAGCCTTGCCCTTGCTGAGCGAAATCAGGCTGTCGAAGACCGGATTTTCCCGGGCAAGGATGGCCTGCGTCCGTTGCGCTATCACCTGGTCGTACCGGGACGAAGTGAAGACGTAGAACTGATCCTTGCGGATGCCCTCGAAAGCCTGCGCGGCCACTTCCTCAGGTGAGGGGGCGTTCTGGAACAGATTGTCCGAAATCGACCGGAACTCGGCCGCTTCCTCTGGCGGCCCGTCGCTCGATTGCAGATGAGCCGGCCGGGATCGTTCGCCCTCATAAATACGCGTTGCGACCAGGCCGGGGCACAGCATCGTAACGCCGATCGGGGCGTTCCGCCCGCGCAGGCCTGCATAGAGGGCTTCGGTGATGCGGACGACGGCATGTTTGGACGCGCCGTAGACTGCAGAGCCTTCGCCGCTCACGAAGCCGGCGACGGACGCGGTGTTGAGAATATGCCCCGGCCGCCCTTCGGCCAGCATTCTGGGCACGAAGCTGCGGATGCCGTTGACCACGCCGTCCATGTTGACGCCGAAAGCCCAGCGCCAATCCTCCAGCGCATATTCCCAGACAAGCCGGTGACGGCCGCCGGGGACGACGCCGGCATTGTTGCACAGCAGGGACACCTCACCGAAGCGCGACCATGCAAGGTCGGCCATGGCCTGTACCGCCTCCGGATCGGCCACATCGGTTCTGTGGAGCGCGATTGCCGGACTGTCGATGGTGTCGGCAACCGCCTCAAGGTCGGCAAGATTGATGTCGGCAAGGACCAGATTCATCCCCTCCCGCGCGGCCAGATGCGCGAGGGCCGCGCCAATGCCGCTGCCTGCCCCAGTAATGACTGCCGTCCTGCCCTTGAAGTCCCTCATAGGGGCGCGCTCCTCTCGCATCTGCCGAACCGGGATCGGCCTTTATCATGGTGGGATTTAGTCGACCGTCCGGTCGGACGTCAACTCTTTATCGGCAGTTGACCGCGATCGCGAAGCGGCATAGCGATATTCAACCGACCGGACGGTCCATATACTATCGGAGAGACGATGACTGATCTTCTGCCCCCGCTCGCCAGTCTTGGCCGCCTGCGTCGCGACGCCCCGAAGACCGTCGCGGGTTTTCGTCGCTGGCGCACGATCATCGATACCGATGGCGCTGTTCCTGCCAGGGTGAAGCGATTGTTCGTCGCCTGCGCCGCCACGATGAAGGGCTATCGGGAACTTGCAATGCGGGAACTGGCCGAAGCCCGGGCGGCCGGTCTCACCGAGGCGGAGGCCGGAGCGGCGATCGCGATCCTGGCAAGCGTGCGCGGCGAGGGGGCGTCGCTGCGTTTCCATGATCTTTTCCGGGAGATTTACCCCGAAGCCACCGATCCCGCCTGGCCCGACGACGACCTGGTCGTGGAAGATGGCGCCGCGGAGGCCAATTTCCTTCAATATTTCGGCACTATGCCCCCTTCGCTGGGCAAGCTGTTCGAGCTCAAGCCCCTTGGCGCCGAGGCCTATTATCTCATGCGTGAGGGGACTTTGTCGGGGACTGCGCTGGGTCCCGTGCATGCGGAACTGCTGCTCGTCACCGTCCTGGTCGCCGACTATAGTTCATGGGCGTCCGTCCATATGAAGGGCGCGCGCACCGCCGGCGCCAGCGAGGAAGCAGTGGCCGAAGCGGTGATCTGCGCCGTGCCGGCCGCAGGCCTGTCGGCCTGGGTCATCGGCGCGACAGCGATGGATGCTTAAGGGCTGCCCGCCCTTAAAGACCGCTGACGAGGTGCCCGCCATCCACCGCGATGACCGCACCGGTCATGTAGCGCGACTGATCGGAGCATAGCAGCAGGAGCGGCCCGTCCAGGTCATGCATCTGGCCGAGTCGCTTCTGCGGTATGCGCGAGACCAGTCGTTGGCCGGCGTCGGAAGCGAAGAAGTCCCGGTTGAGGTCCGTCTCGATATAGCCGGGCGCGAGCGCGTTGACCCGGATGTCGAACGCCGCCCATTCGAGGGCAAGCGCCTTCGTCAACTGGATGAGGCCTGCCTTGCTGGCGGCATAGGCCGCCAGCCCCTTGGACACGCGTTCTCCCAGGATTGAGGCGACGTTGACGATCGTCCCGCCTCCATCCCGCATCATGCGCGCTGCCTGCTGAGCCACGAGGAAGGCGCCGGTCAGATTAGGCTGGAGCACCTGCGACCACTCGGTCGGGCTGAGATCGATCGCCGCGCGCGTGTGAGCTACGCCTGCATTGTTGACGAGGATTGAGAGAGGCGCCGCAAGGTCGCGCTCGATTTGCTGGAAGGCTGCCGCTACGGCTGCCGGATCGGTCACATCCATAGCCACGGGAATGCATGTGCCGCCCTCCCGCCCAATTTCATCGCAGAGCGCAGCGAGGGCATCGACTCGGCGCGCCGCTGTCACGACCCTCGCCCCTTCCCGCGCCAGCAGGCGAGCGAAATGACGGCCCAAACCCGAACTTGCCCCGGTGATCAGCGCTGTCTTGCCCTCAACTTGCATTGTCCGCTCCCTCGCGCTTGCATTCTTGTCATCCAGTCCTATCCCTAGGAGGAACCGACCAGACGGTCGACTTACCTTTGTGAGAGGTAGGACGCAGAACAGGGAAAAGAGCCGGCAATGGCGCGAGAAGCAGGAAAGAAACGGCAGAAGACCGAAGCGCATGACGAGAAGCGCAATGAGATATTGAGACATTGTGCGACGCTGTTCGACCGTCACAAGGCGTCGATGCAGATGCTGGCGGATGAGGTGGGCCTCGGCAAGCCCACGCTCTATCATTATTTTCCGAGCAAGAACGCCATCCTTTTCGCGATGCACGACGCCCATATGAGCGCGCTGCTGGCCGGCCTCGACGAGGAAGGGGGATCGGACGATCCGCTAGGCCGCCTGCGCGCGGCATGTATCGACATCCTGCGGCAGATTGCGGAGCATCCGGGTTATGTCCGGGCGTTCATGGACCATTATGAAGATCTGGAAGGCAAGATGCGCGATCATATCCGAGCGCAACGCAATGCCTATCTGCAGAGGGTGCGCAGTATCATCGAGCAGGGGATCGCGAACGGCCATTTCCGCCCGTGCGACCCGGAGCTCACCACTCTCGGTTTCCTCGGCATGTGCAACTGGGCCTATAAATGGTATCCTCCTCTGGCGAAGCGCAGAACGCCGGAGGACGTCGCCGACGCGATCTGCCAACCCTTTTTCGAGGGGTTGAGCCTGAAGGGCTGCTGATCATGTCCGTCGCCGGCCACTCCTGCACGATGCCGTCCGTTGCCTTGATCGACGCGGTCCGCTTTTCGGAACCAGGGGGCATAGGGCCGGCGGCGGAGCGGCTGCGTGATGCGGTGATGGACCTTTGCGGGCTACGCACGGCGGTCACGCATAATGTGGCCTCCCGAGAACCGATGCGCGACGGGAATGGCGCTGTGCTGGCAAGCGAGGTTTTCGGATTTCGCGGTGAAGAGTCGCGCTGGTGGGAGGTGCCTCAGCTTGCCCTTTCCTCGCCCATCGTTCACGCCTGCCGGGTGGAAGCCGAACCCTTCTGGTGTAACGCGCATGGCTTTCGCACCCGCCTGCCCAACCCGCTGCTCGATGTGATCGACCTGCACGATTTCCGCATCCGGGCCATGACGGCGGCCGCGATCGTGGTCCCGATCCACCTGCCGTTCGGGCAGATCGGCGCGGCGAGCTTCCTCTCGCCCGAGCCCGAGGCCAATGACCTGTCCGATGCCTATGCCTGTGCCGCGGACGCTCTGGCCGTGCTCGCGCGCGCCTTCGTGCAAAGCTATGTCAAGGTAACGGCGCGGTCGCGCCCCGGTCTGGGGAGCATATCGTTGACCAAGCGTGAGGTGGAATGCCTGCGCTGGGCGGCTGCCGGAAAGACGAACGAGGAAATCGGCATCATCCTGGGCCTGCAACGCACAACGGTGCGGTTCCATATCCGATCGGCGTCGGTGAAGTTGGACGCGGTCAACCGCGACCAGACGATGTTCAAGGCGGCGCAGCTCGGCTTCCTGGGCATGATAAACTAGCCCCTGTCGCATTGGTCAGAAGCCGACCGAACGGTCGGGTGCTATGTCTTCGGCAGGAGATAAGCGATGCCCGACACCCTGCCCGTTCCGATAGCTGACGGCCTCATCTGCCCCGATGCAGACGGCATTGCGCTGCTTGCCTCCAGAGAGCGGGCAACCAATCGCCTGTGCTTTCCCGCGCGGCCGGAATATGACCCGCGCCACGACCGCGTCGTGCTGCCCCGCACCGGCCGGCTGTGGTCGTGGACTGTCCAGCGCTTCCGACCCAAGTCGCCGCCCTATGCCGGCCCGGAAGCTTTCGAGCCCTATGCCGTGGGCTATGTCGAGCTGGATGGGGCGCTGATCGTCGAGGGCCGACTGGTCGATGTGGCGTTCGATGATCTGGCGATCGGCATGGCGATGCGCGTCGTGCCGCTGCCCTTCGAAATGACGGACGGAGCGCTGCGCACCAGCTTCGGCTTCGCGCCGGACAAGGGGGTTGGGGCATGAGCGAAGACGTCTTCATCGTCGGCGCGGGCATTCATCCCTTCGGCCGCACGCCAGGCCTTTCGGGCCTGCAGCAGGGCGTCTTCGCCGTCCGCCAGGCGCTCGAACGCGCGGGGCTCGCATGGCGCGATATCCAGTTCGCCTTCGGCGGATCGGATGCCGCCGGGAATGCGGACACGATGGTGTCGGAACTGGGGCTTACCGGCATTCCCTTCATCAACGTCGCAAACGGATGCGCGACTGGCGGTTCGGCCATGTTCGGCGCCTACAGCACGATCAAGTCCGGCGAGTTCGACCTGGGCCTTGCGGTGGGTTTCGACAAGCACCCGCGCGGCTCCTTCTCGCCCCTGCCGGCGGACTGGGGGTTGCCGGACTGGTATGGCGAGACGGGGCTGATGCTGACCACCCAGTTCTTCGCCATGAAGATCCAGCGCTATATGAGCCTCTACGGCATCACCCCGCACACGCTGGGCGCTGTCGCCGAAAAGGCCTTCGCCAATGGTGTTCTGGCTGATCATGCCTGGCGGCGCGAGACGGTTGATATCGACACCATCCTCCATTCGCAGATGGTCAGCGATCCGCTCACCAAATTCATGTTCTGCTCGCCGGGAGAGGGCGGCGTGGCACTGTTGCTCGCGAGCGGCAGGAAAGCGCGCGAACTCGGCCTGCCAGCGGTACGATTGCGTGCCGCAGCCGTCCGCACCCGGCCCCCCGGTTCGTTCGAGGTCTTTTCGCCAGCGCTTGATCTGGAGCGTGGCGGTTCGCCAACCAGCGTCGCGTCTCAGGCGGCCTACGACATGGCGGGCGTCGGCCCCGAGGACATCGACATCGCGCAGCTTCAGGACACGGAGGCAGGGGCCGAGATCATGCACATGGCCGAAAACGGGTTCTGCGCCGATGGCGAGCAGACCGCGTGGATCGCCGAGGGCCGCACGCGGATCGACGGCAGCCTGCCGGTCAATACCGATGGCGGGTGTCTTGCCTGCGGGGAGCCGATCGGCGCATCGGGGCTTCGTCAGGTCTACGAAAATTATGTGCAACTGATGGGGCTGGCGGGCGCGCGACAGGCACCGGGCAAGCTGCGCCTGGGCTACAGCCATGTCTATGGCGCACCGGGCGTCTCCGCCGTCGCTATCGTGGAGCGCTGACGCCATGGACCTGGCACTTACCACAGAGCAGCATGCGTTCCGTGAGGAGGTGCGCGCTTTCCTCGCCGCGTCGCTTTCGCCCGAGCTTCGGCGCGGTGCCGCGCTGACATCCGGTGTCTTCGCCGAACCCGATATCGCACGCGAATGGCAGGCGATATTGGAAGCGAAGGGATGGCTCGTCTATCACTGGCCGGACCATGCGGGCGGACCCGGATGGACGCCGGTCCAGCGCTGGATCTTCGAGAAGGAATGCGGGGAGGCGGGCGCTCCGGTTCTGCCCGGGATGGGTCTGAAGCTGGTGGGGCCGGTGCTTTACACCTATGGGACCCCGGCGCAGAAGGATCATTATCTCCCGCGCCTCCGTACGGCAGAGCATGTTTGGGCGCAGGGTTTTTCGGAACCAGGTTCCGGCTCCGATCTCGCGAGCCTGCGGACCCGCGCCGTGCGCGACGGCGACCATTATATCGTGTCGGGACACAAGATCTGGACGACCCAGGCCCAGTTTGCGAACCGGCTGTTCGCCCTCGTCCGGACCGATGCGGAGGTGAAGCCGCAGCAGGGCATCAGCTTCCTGCTGATCGACATGGCGCTGCCCGGCGTGACGGTCAAGCCGATCCTCAGCGCATCGGGCGACCATGAGCTGAACGAGGTCTTCCTCGATGAGGTACGGGTGCCGGTCTCGGAACGTGTCGGCGACGAAGGGCAAGGCTGGTCGATCGCCAAGTTCCTGCTGGAAAATGAGCGGGGCGGGTCCAGCTTCGCCCCGGCGATCCTGGCTGATCTTGCCCGATTGCGGACATCGGTGGGCTCCCTGACCGGCGAACTGGCGGATCGCGCTCTCCGGCTCAAGCTGGAGGCGGAAGCGCTGGAGATGACCGAGCTGCGGACGCTGATCGAGATCGAGCATGGCGCCGCGCCCGACCCGCGCAGCCTCACCACCAAGCTGCTGGCCTCCGAAATCCGGCAGGGGGTGGAAGCGCTCGCGGTCGACGCTTTCGGTCTCGCTGGCCTGCAATTCCCGATCGAGCGTCCTTTCTACGGTGACGCCATCCCTGCACCGATTGGTTCGGCGCAAGCGCAGGTCGCGGCGGCGCGCTACCTCAACGCCCGCGCCTGGTCGATCTTCGGCGGCACGAGCGAAATCCAGCTCACCCTCATCGCGAAGGCCGCGCTCGGCCTTTAGAAAAAGAAGGATGCATCATGCCTGAAGCCTATATCGTTTCCGCACGCCGCACCGCGGGTGGCCGCCGTAACGGCCGCCTTGCCGGCTGGCACCCCGCCGATCTCGGCGCGCTGGTGCTCGACTCGCTGGTCGCCGACGCGGGGGTCGATCCCGCCGCGATCGACGACGTCATCATAGGCTGCGTCAGCCAGGTCGGCGAGCAGACCTTCGCCTTCGGCCGCAACATCGTGCTCGCGTCCAGCCTGCCTGACAGCGTGCCGGCGGTGACGATCGACCGGCAGTGCGGCTCGTCCCAGCAGGCGGTGCATTTCGCCGCCCAGGCCGTCATGTCGGGCCTTCAGGATCTCGTTATTGCGGGCGGCGTGGAAAGTATGACGCGCGTGCCGATGGGGTCCGCCATTACGCTGGCAAAGGCCGGCGGCATCGGCGCCAATCCGTTCTCCGAGGCAATCCAGAAGCGCTATGGTGTCGAGATGTTCAGCCAGTTCCACGGCGCCCAGATGATCGCCGACAAATATGGCTTCACCCGCGACGACCATGACCGGTTTGCGCTCGCCAGCCACCATAAGGCGGCGGCGGCAGCCGATGCCGGCGCGTTCGACAAGGAGATCGTGCCGGTTCCCATCGTCACGGCGGAAGGGGAGCAGGCGATCCACGACCGCGACGAAGGTGTCCGCCCGGATTCCTCGCTGGAATCGATCGGGTCGGTCAAGCTGCTGAGCGAGGGCGGCACGCTTTCCGCGGCGACCGCAAGCCAGATTTGCGACGGCGCGAGCGGCGTGCTCGTCGCGTCCGAAGCGGCCGTCAGGGCGCACGGCCTGACGCCCATCGCCCGCATCGTCAACCTGGCGGTGACGGCGGGTGACCCGGTCATCATGCTGGAAGAGCCGATTCCGGCGACGCGGCGGGTTCTCGAGCGGGCCGGCATGACGATGAAGGACATCGATCTGTTCGAAGTGAACGAAGCTTTCGCATCGATTCCCATGGCGTGGATGAAGGCGCTCGACGCTGACCCGCAGAGGCTGAACGTCAACGGGGGCGCGATTGCGCTCGGCCATCCGCTCGGCGCGACCGGCACGAAGCTGATGGCGACGCTCATCCATGCGCTCAAGGCGCGCGGCCGGCGCTACGGTCTCCAGACCATGTGTGAAGGTGGCGGCATCGCCAACGCCTCGATCATCGAGGTGCTCTGAGCCATGAACGTCGCGCTCAGCGATGAGCAGCTAATGGTCCGCGACATGGTCCGCCGCTTTCTGGCGGACCGCTATGACGCGGCGACCATGGCGAAAGGGCCGATGTCTCCCGACGACTGGCGCGCGCTGGGGGAACTTGGCCTTTTTGCCTTGCTGACGCCGGAACAGGCAGGCGGCCTGGGTGGCGGCGCGGTGGAGGTGATGATCGTCTCCGAAGAGATGGGGCGCGCCCTTGCGATCACGCCGCTGGCCGAGGCTATCCTGCTATGCGGCCGCGCGCTTGCCGCTGATCCGGCCGCCGGAAGCTGGAGCGACAGACTGATGCAGGGGGACGCCTTGCTCACGTTCGTGCAAGGCGGGAAGGTCGTGGATGGACGGCTCTCCGGTTTGGTCGATATCGTCCGGGACGGTATGGAAGCCGATGGCTTCGTCGTGGAAACGGAAGCGGGCAGGCTTCTGCTGGTTGATGGTCAGGAAAGCGGCGTTCGCAGGGAGCCGGTTCGTCTGGTCGACGGCAGCATGGCGGCCAAGGTGCGTTTCGATGCCGCCCAGGCCCAGCCGCTCACGGTTTCGGCGAACATGTGGGCAGAAGCGCAAGCTCTCACCGGCCTGTCGATCGTCGCCGAACTGGTCGGCGCAATGGCGACCCTGCTCGACCTGACCGTCGATTATGTCAGGCAGCGCCACCAGTTCGGCAAGCCGATCGCGAGCTTTCAAATTGTCCAGCATCGCTGCGCCCGGATGTACACCTGGTTGGAGCAATCCCGCTCACTGCTCTTGAAAGCGGCCATGGTGGAGGAAGAAGCGCGGGTCCGGGCGGTGATGGCGGCAAGGGCCTATATCGGCGACGCCGCCCTGAAACTCGCGGAGGAGGCGGTGCAGTTGCATGGCGGCATGGGTGTGACCGACGAACTTGCGGTCGGGCGTGGGCTGCGCCGCGTGCTGCTCCTGTCACGCCTTCATGGCGGTGGAATCGCCGCTCGTGCCGCGCTGGCAGCCTGAAGGGATCAGCGATGGCGACAAAAGGCAGGGTTGAGGGGAAGGTCGTCCTTGTGACCGGCGCGGCGCATGGGCTGGGCAAGGCCGATGCCGAGGCGCTGGCGCGCGAGGGTGCGCGCGTGATCGTCGCCGATATCGACGAGGAGGAAGCGCAACGGGTCGTCGACACGCTTCCGGCAGCGATGGCGCTCCGCCTGGACGTGACCTGCGAAGCGCAATGGCAGCACGCAGTGACGAAAATCATCCAAGCCTATGGCCGCCTCGACGCATTGGTCAACAATGCGGGGATCGCCGCCTTTGAAACGGTCGAACAGTCGTCGTTGGAGGCATTCCGCCGCGTGATGTCCGTTTCGGCGGAAGGGACGTTCCTGGGATGCAAGACCTGCCTGTCGGCGCTGGTCGCGAGTGGCGGGGGATCGATCGTCAACATCGCGTCTGTGGCTGCGATCCGGGGCAATCCGGCGGTGTTCGCCTACAGCGCGGCCAAGGGCGCCGTGCTCTCCATGACGCGCAGCCTGATCGTACACTGCCAGCAGCAGGGCTATCCCGTTCGCGCGAATGTGGTTCTCCCCGGATCGCATGATACGCAGATGGTCCGCGAGGCCCATCGTTTCGCCGCACCCGAATTGCGCGAAGCCGCCCAAAGGCATGAGGGGCGGCCGGAGCATGTCGCCGATCTGGTCCTGTTTTTGGTGTCGGACGAGTCCGCCCGGCTGAACGGTGCGGAGATCGTGATCGACAATGGCCGGACGGTGGCCTGATGCTAGGAGCCCTCACAGCCTCCTGAGGCAGGCGGGACTTTTGTGCTAATCGGCTGGACGGCTGGCGGATGCCACCGCGCGTCCGCCGCCTTTGCCTTGGGTCGGTAAAGGCGCATCATCAGCATGAACGGCTCACGCGGTGCCGGCAGCCAGTTCGCCCGCTTGTCCGCGCCGGGATCTTCATTCTGGATGACAAGGCGAAGCGATCCGTCCGGTCCATAGGCGAGGCCCGGTGTCCGGTTGCCGATCGAGTAGCGATCGATCGGATTGGCGGCCAGAAAGCCTTTCTCATAATAGAGCGTGATGGACCAGAAGCCGTCCACCGGCGGCAGATCCTGCTCGCGAAAGCAGAGGGTATAGTTGTTCCGACCGTCGAGCTGTCGCCCCTGCGCATCGAGATGGGCAACCGGATAAAGCGCTTCGCCCTTGTCCAGCACATAAATCTGGTCCATCGCCACGGCTGCGCGCAACAGGTAGTCCCGACCGAAGCGGGAGCCGGCATAGCTGGTCGACCAGCCGCCCGAAAGCGTGCCGAGATGGCGCGTCTTCTCCCGAATGATGGCAAGGCCATCGGCGACGCCACGCTCAATGGCGGCGCGCTCTGCCGACGACAGATGCGCGTAGCGGAAGCCGTTTTCGACGGTGAGGCCGATCCGGCGCAGGGATGCGATCAGGCCAGCATCCTCTTTCGACACGCGCCAGTCTTCAAGCACGGTGCCCAGATTGGCGAGAAGCTTCAGGCCATCGGGTACGTCCTTCATGTCGCCTGCCAGGGCGCGCTGCGATGTTCTCGGCGCCTGGGCCAGGCGTCCCGGGCCAGACCATTGGCGCAGCCTTGTCTCGTCCTGAATCCGGTGAGCGTTCGGCAGGTCCTGCGATCCGTCGACGAGGAGGCGTCCCGCCACCATGAGGTAGCGCTGCGCGCTGCGGACGACTTTTACGCCCTTCGGGATTTCTCCGCGATAGTCCGGCCCGACGATGAAAATCGGCGGAAGCCGTCCGCCATGGCTGCTCTGACCATGGGATTGCCGCGTCTCGCTGTCGGCGTCGCCGAACTGAAAGATGTAGTAGCGCGTCCCAAAGTCCGGCGTATCGAGCTGAAACGGCGCTGCCTGCATGTCCAGAAAGGCGAGGCTGTAAAGCGTGTCATTATTCGGCGCGACACCGATCCGCGTGTCGGGTCCGGCAAGGTCGCGCGCCTGCCCCATCCGGTTGATCGGGGCCGTGGCGAGCGTTGTCGGACGGGGCGCGAAAGGATGCTCCGGCTGGGTGGCCTTCTGCCGCAGCTCCGCCGCCCGAACCAGGGGGTAGCCCCAGACAGTGGCGCGGACGGCCAGCGTGTAGGGGTCGGTGCTTGCGCCGGCAAATATCTGCCGCGTGTTCGTCGCGTTCTGGAGCGGCTCTGCCTTGAGCGGCTGCGGGGCAACGACGCTCAGCAGAAAGGCGAACAACAGCATGGGAGAACGGATTGGCGGCATGGACGGTTCAATGCTCCTTAAGATCTCCTGCGTAGAAGCGGGATGCCCAGGCGATGCTGCCGGCGCCTGCGAGCGAGAACAGGACCACGGCCGATAGCGCGTAACGCAGCGATGTGTCTTCCATCCCCGCCGCCGACAGATGATCGCTGAGGAATCCCGTCACCGCCGGCCCTAGACCGAGCCCGAACAGATTGAACACCAGCAGGGTCACGGCCGACGTAAGTGCCCGGATGCGCGGCGGAACGACAGACTGCGGGACACCTATGATCGGGCCGTAATAGAAGAACATCAGCATGGTCGCCAAGAAGCCGAACGCCAGCGACGCCGTCAGCGAAGGGATCAGGAACTGGACCAGCGCGGCGGGGACCATCAGGAGCATCGCGGCGGCGCTCACCCACACGCGGCCCGCCGGATTGCGCGATCCCGCCGCGTCCGACAGACGGCCGCCCAGATAGATGCCGATGCCGCCGCCCAGCCCGTTCATCAGCGCGAGCCAGGAGGCGACGTCGGCAAGCGGCATGTGGTGGACGCGCATGTAGAAGGGCGCGGACCAGCTCATCATCGCATATTGGGCGAAGGCATGAAGGGTCGTGCCGATCAGCATGTAGCGATAGGTCCGCAAGCGCCACAGGAAGCGCATGGCTTCGCCGAGGGGCGGCGCTTTTTCCGTTCGGATCGAAGGGCCTGACCCCGTCCGCGCAGGCTCCCGCACGAGCAGCAGGACGAGCGGCGCCAGGGCCAGCCCCGCTACCCCGATCACCCCAAAGGCAAGACGCCATCCCAGCGCCGCGGCTATCCAGCCGCCCGATGCATAGCCGAGCATGATGCCGGCCGGGAGCGCCAGTCCCCACAGGGCGAGCGCCGTCACCCGCTTTTCGGGCGGGTAGTAATCGGCGATGATGGAATGGGAAGCCGGCACGGAACCGGCTTCTCCCAGCGCGACGCCGATGCGGAATGCGACCAGGGAACCAAAGCCGGTCGCGAGGCCCGAGAGCGCCGTCATGCCGCTCCAGGTGGCGAGCGAGGCAGCGATGATGTTGCGGCGATTGAAGCGATCCGCCAGACGCGCGATCGGAAGAGACAGCGTCGCATAGAACAGCGCAAAGGCAAGGCCGGTGAGCAGCCCGAGCTGGCCGTCGCTTAGCGCCAGCTCGCGCTTGATCGGCTCCTGAAGCACCGACAGGACCGTGCGATCGATATAGTTGAACATCGAAACCAGGCCCAGCATGACCAGCATCGTACGGCGCAACCCGGCGGCGGAGGTCGTCGGCGGGGCGGTGAGTCCGATAGGAGGGCTGTTCATGCGATTACCTCTTGAAAGGCTCCTGGATTGAAGGGAGGCCCGCTTTGAGCGAGCCTCCGCGGACTATCGAACTTCCCTGCGGGCAGTCCGCTTGGCAATCCATCAGAACTTGAAACGAACCCCTGCCGTGAGCGTGCGCCCTGCGACGTTGTAGAGCGTGAACAGGGTCGGATAGAGAAGCCCCGGCGCGGCGGCTGCGGCGACCAGCGGCGGCTTGCGGTCGAACAGGTTGGTGGCTGTCACGAACAGCTCCGGCTCCCCGCGCACGTCGAACTTATAGGATGCCGTGGCGTCGGTATAGAATACCGGCTTGATCGCCGGGACATCATAAAAGGACGTCGGATCGTTCTTGAGGTTGCCGATGGTCACCTTGCCGATCATCGATTCCTGCACGAACAGGGTCAGGCCCCCATTGGTGTAATTGGCGCTGAGCGTGCCCCTGAACTTGGGATAGGCATAGCCCGTCTGGCTGTTGACGCCATGGCCGGCATAATCGATCACCGGCGCGATGGAATTGGTCTGCGTCTTGTAGCGATCGAGATAGTTGGCGAAAGCGCGCAGCGTGAGTTCGCCATCGCCCAGCTTGGTCCGGTACGACATGGTGATGTCGAGACCGCTGGTCCTCAGGAAGCTGATATTCTGCGTAATGAGGCTTACCGAAATCGGATAGTTGGCGGGTGAGCGATCGCTGAACGGCAGTGGCCTTTCGATAAGAGCGCAGGTCGGCGACGTGCCGTTCGACGTTTCGCACTCGTTGACGACATCGTTCAGCCCTTGGGTGGCGATGGCGCCCTTGATCTTGAGGTCGTAATAATCGACCGAAACGTCAAATCCGGGCAGGAAACTGGGGCTGAGGACCACACCCGCGGCGAACGTGTCGCCCGTTTCGGGATCGAGGTCGGGATTGCCGCCGCTGAATTGACGGATCGAGCCCGGCTGGCCCGTATGAGGATCGTTGAAGTTCACCGGTGCGGTCTGAATGCCTGCAAACAGTTCGAACAGCGAAGGTGCGCGAATGTCGTGCGAGCGCGTGACGCGGAACATCACATCCTGGATCGGCTTGTAGACCGCGCCCACCTTCCAGGTCTTGACGCTTCCGCTTGTGCTGTAGTCGGTGAGGCGGAAAGCGCCGTTGAGGCTCAGTTCCTCAAAGAAGGGCTGGCCCTTGAATATCGGAACCTGCGCTTCTGCAAATACCTCCTTCACGTTCAGCTTGCCGAAGGCCGAGCCGACATTGGTGTTGTTGAAGCGGGTCATGCGATTGGCCGGAATGCCCCGCAGTCCGGTAAAGTCCACGGGCACCGCAGGATCGGAATTGGACGTCAGGTCCAGCTTCTGCCTGCGATATTGCCCGCCAATGGCGACGGTGACCGGGCCCGCCGGAAGCTCGAAAAGGTCTCCGCGCGCCGACAGGACGAAATCGTCGGTCGAGTTCATGGCGCGGTAGCGGGATACGCCTAGGACGGTTTGCAGATCGGCGGTGGTGGGCGTTCCCGCGCCAAAGACATTGAGCGGCGTGCATCCCGGATAGAGGCCGGGGTTGGTCAGCGTGACGCGGCAGACGATCGAGCCGTTGGGCGCGCGAACCGCGTCCAGTGCCGCTGCGAGCTTGGGAATCTCGACCTGCGTCTGGGCGAATTTGGTGACGGACTTGCCATGGGTGTAGTCGGCGGCGATGTTCCATCCGCCAAGGTTCCACTCAAGGCCGCCGTTGATGAGATAGGCATTGGTTGCTTCCCGCGTCGGGATCGGTCCCTGCTCGGCGATGAAGCGGAAGACGGTGAAGCTGTCATTCGGTCCCATTTGCGCCTGGACCGCCGGGTTCAGGAAGGCGTTGCCGCTGAAAAAGCGGAAGCCGAGCACGGACTGGGCCTGCGTATCGTAGCTGGTGACGCTGCGCGAGTAGCTGCCCTGGACATGCGCCGTCAGCCCGTCGGTCAGATCGTAGGCCAGCCGGCCAAAACCCTGGGTCGTCGTCAGCGGCGCGATCAACTGGTTGAAGCCGGGAATGTAGAGGCCGTCGCCGCCTACGTTGGTGCCCGGTGTCCCGGTCGGCGTGCCGCGCTGTATCGGGCGTACCGCGCCGCCGGGCAGAAAGATGTTGTTGGCAAGCGAGGGCACGGTGCTCGTCAGGATGATGCCGTTATTATAGTCGTTCGTCGTGAACCGCAGGTTTGGCAGGAAGATGAACGGGTTTGCCGCGCGACCCGGCGCAGCGGTCGATCCGGGGACCGAGCCCACGGCCGCATAAGCGTCGTCACCGTAAATGCGCGCACTGCGCTTGATGCCATCGCTGTGAAAGCGCTCGATTGACGCAAGGATATGACCGCGATCGCCTGCGAAGCTCAGGCCCCCCGCAATGCCGATGCGATAGTTGCCGAGGTCGCCCCGGGTCGATACGCCGCGCTGCGCGACGCCCTTCACGCCCTCGAACTTCTTGTCGAGGACGAAGTTGACCGCGCCGCTGACGGCGTCGGAGCCGTAGACGGCCGATGCGCCGCCGGTCACGACATCCACCCGCTGGATCAGCAGCTGGGGGATAGTGTTGACGTCCACCGCGCCGCGGAAGGTCGTGGGCGGCACGCGGATGCCATCGAGGAGGATCAGCGCCCGCGTCGGGCCGACGCCGCGCAGGTTGAGCAGATTGCCATGCTCGCCGCTATTACCCTGCAACTGGCTGTTGGACTGTGGGCTCACGGAGTTGGCGAACTGCGGCAGCTTGTTGATCGCATCGGCGAGGTTGGTTGGCGTCGCCTTCTCCAGTTCCGTGGTGGGCGCGACGGTGACCGGTGTCGGCTGATTGTAGCCGTCGCGCACGACGCGTGTTCCGGTGACGATGATGTCTTGCGTGGAAGGCGCGCCGGCATCCTCAGCCGACTGCGGTTCGGTCGCCGCCGTCGCCGTTGTCTGCGCATGGGCCGGCACGATGATCCCGGCAAACGCGCATCCCGAAAGGAGCGCCAATCGGCCAATCTTGAACCTTGTCATCATCTCTCTCCCTCTGATTAGGGCCATTTTGTCTTTCGCCCTGAAATCTCGTTTCATCCTGTCAGAAGATCAGATTGCGCCGGCCTCCTGCGCTGCCAGCCAGGCGGCCCTGGCGAGTGGTTCGATCCGCGTGACGATGTCGCCGGCATTGCTTGCGGTCTGCACGCCGTCGCGCGCCCGGCCGGCGATGCCCTGCAGAATGGCGGCGACCCGGAACAGGTTGAAGGCGCGATAGAAGGGGTGCGTCGGATCACCGCGAAGGCCGGTCCGCTCGCAATAGCGCCGGGCATAATCTTCGGCCGTGGGAATGCCGAGCGCGGCAAGATCGGCGCCGCGCAGGGTTCCGCGCACATCGACGCCCTCCGGCCTGAACCACTCCATCATATGATAGGTGAGGTCGCCGAGCGGATCGCCCAGGGTCGACAACTCCCAGTCTATAACGGCGGAAACGCGCGGCTCGGTCGGATGGACCAGCAGGTTATGGAAGGAATAGTCGCCATGGATGATGGTGGTGCGTTCTTCGGTGGGTGGGATCGCGCCGGGCAACCAGTCTACCAGCCGGTCCATCTCAGGGATGTCGCGGGTGCGCGAGGCATCATATTGCCGTGACCAGCGCGAAATCTGCCGCGCAAAATAATTGCCCGGCTTGCCATAGTCGGCGAGCCCGAGCGCCGCGAAGTCGACCAGATGCAGACGGGCAAGCGTTTCATTGGCGGAATCATAGATCGCGGCGCGCTCCGCCGGATCGAGGCCCGGCATGCGCGGGTCCCAGAAGCTGCGTCCCGGAACGTAGCGCATCACATAGAAGATACTGCCGATGACATCCTCATCCTCGCAAAGCAGCAGCGGCTCGGCAACGGGCAGCCCGGCTTCGTGGAGCGCCATGGTGATGCGATATTCGCGATCCACCGCATGGGCAGATTTCAGCAATATGCCCGCGGGCTTGCGCCGCAGGACATAGCTTTGGTCCTGCGTCGACAGAAGGAAGGTCGGATTGGACTGTCCGCCCTCGAACCGCTGGACACGCATGGGTCCGGAAAAATCGGCGATCCGTCCCGCCAGATAAGCGGCAAGACGGGTTTCGTCGAATGCACTGTTGAGGGCAACATCGACCGTCGAGCCGATCGTCGCGGCAGGCTGCGCGGCGCTCACGACGCTGCGCCTTCCGCATATTTGGCAAGCTCCATCCGGGCAAGCTGGCGTTCATGGACCTCGTCGGGACCATCCGTCAGCCGCACGATGCGCGTATTCGCCCAAAGTTCGGCCAGGCCGAAATCGTCGCTGACGCCGCCGCCGCCATGCGCCTGGATGGCGTCGTCGACGATCTGCTGCGCCATTTTGGGGGCGGCGATCTTGATCATCGCGATTTCGGCGCGGGCGGCCTTGTTGCCGACCGTGTCCATCATATGCGCGGCCTTCAGGCACAGCAGGCGCGCCATCTCGATCTCGCAGCGGGCGCGGGCAATCCGCTCCTCCCAGACCGAATGTTCGGCGATGACTTTGCCGAAGGTCCGGCGGGAAAGGAGGCGGCGGCACATCTTCTCCAGCGCGACTTCCATCGTCGCGATGTTGCGCATCGTGTGGTGGATGCGCCCCGGCCCGAGCCGCCCCTGCGCGATCTCGAAGCCGCAGCCTTCGCCGAGCAACATATTCTCCGCCGGCACGCGGACATTCTCCAGCGCCACCTCGAAATGCCCGTGCGGAGCGTGATCGTAACCAAAGACGGGCAGATGCCGCACAAGCGTCACGCCGGGCGTGTCGCGCGGCACCAGGATCATCGATTGCTGCCGGTAGGGCGCGGCGTCCGGGTCGGTCTTGCCCATGACGATGAAGAAGTCGCAACGCGGATGGCCAGCGCCCGACGACCACCATTTCCGGCCGTTGATGACATAATCACTGCCGTCGCGGCGAATGTCGGTCTGGATGTTGCGCGCATCGGAGGAGGCGACGGCCGGTTCGGTCATCAGGAAGGCGGACCGGGTCTTCCCGTCACGCAGCGGCACCATGAAGCGCTGCTTCTGCTCGGCCGTGCCATAGCGATGCAGCACCTCGAAATTGCCGGTGTCGGGCGCCATGCAGTTGAACACCTCGCTGGCAAAGGAAATCCGGCCCATCAGCTCGGCGATCGGCGCATATTCGACGTTGGTGAGGCCTACGCTGGTGAAAAACTCGTCGTCATGCTCAGATGGCGGCATGAAAATGTTCCAAAGTCCCGCTTCGCGCGCCCTGTCCTTGAGTTCGTCGAACACTGGCGGAATCTCGGTCCAGCGATCGATCGCGGCGGACTGCCGGTGATAGACGGGAACGGCAGGAACGATGTGCTCCTCCATAAACGCCCGTACGCGCTCCATCCATTCCCTGGATTTGGCCGACTGTTCGAAATCCACGCATCCGCTCCAATTACGCCGCCGGATTCGAGCCGGCCTGCACCTGTTCTAATACTCACCCGACCGATCGGTCGAGTGATAAATAGTCGACCGACTGGTCGGCTGTCAAATTGGTCAGGGGAGAAATTTTTGGTTGACGCCCGACCAGTCGGTCGATCATCTGGATCGCAGGAGAGCAAGCGATGACGAATAGCCCAATCATGGAAGTCGCCCTGCTGCGGGGCTGTGCGCCGTATACGCTTGCGGGATATGACATTTTCCGATCGGTGATCGAGTCGGACGGTGCGGTGCCCGCTCGTCTGAAAGCGCTGTTCGCAGCGGTGGCTGCCGTCGATCGCCGCCATCTGCCCCTTGCGCGCCGAGAGCTGGAACGCGGCGTGACGCTTGGCCTGACCTCCAAGGAGGCGACCGCAGGTCTCATCGTGTTGTCCAGCCTCCGCGGCGAGGCTGCGGCGCTCGATTTCGCGCAGATCATCGATGAGAGTTTCGGCGACGTCCAGGCGCCGGACCCACAACCCCTGCCCACGGCGGCGGAGGGAGAGGCGGAGGCCAATTTTCGGGCCTATTGGGCGGGAAGCATTCCGGCGCCGCTCGGCGCGCTGATGCGTCTCGTGCCCGAAGCGGCGGACGCCTACTACCTCATGCGGCGGGGCAGCATCGACGCCAACCCGTTATCAGCCAAATATGGCGAACTGCTTCTGCTCGCCATATTGGCGGCCGGATACAGCCCCATGGCCGCGACCCATGTGCGCGGTGCGCGCAATGCCGGCGCCACCGACGAGGAAATTGCCGAAGCGGTGCTCTGCGCCGTTCCATCGGCGGGGATCGCCGCCTGGATGGCGGTGGGCGGCATGCTTGCCCCGCCCGAAGAAGGCGGCATCGCCCGCTGAAACGACCAATTTTTTCACATCTTTGCCAAGGAGAGAGTTACATGGAACCGGAAAAGGACGTCATCCAATATGAAGTGGCCGACAACGGCATCTGCACGATCTGGCTCAACCGTCCCCATGTGAAGAATTGCGTGAGCCCCCAGCTTCTGCGCGATCTGGAAGCGGCGGTCGACAAGGCTGCCGAGGACGATTCGGTGCTGGCGGTCGTTTTCCGCGGTCGCGGGAACACCTTCTGCGCCGGTGCGGACCTCGGGCAGCTCGTGGGTCCGGTGCTGCATGAAACCAGCACCTCGCTTCAGCTCGCGATCGACTCGGCGCGCACCTATGACAAGATCTACAATATGAAGAAGCCGACCATCGCCTGCGTCGAGGGCTATGCCGTCGCCGGCGGGTTCGAGCTCTTCATCTCCTGCGACTTCGGCATTGCCGCCGATGACGCCAAGATCGGCGATTTCCACATCCGCCGCGCTTTGTTCGGCGGCGCCGGCCCGATCTATCGTCTGCCGCGCTACATCGGCATGCGCAAGTCGAAGGAGCTGATGCTGACCGGCAAGCTCTTGTCCGGCAAGGAATGCGTCGAATGGGGCCTGTGCAATGCCTCGGCGCCCAGCGACCAGTTGGAGCAGTTGATCCAGGATTTCTGCGCACCGCTGATCGACAAGAGTCCCTTCTGCATGTGGATGACCAAGATGGCGGTCAACCGCGGCATGGATGCCGACACCAACTCGCTCATCACGTTGGAGACGATGACCTGCAACGTGGTGCATCACTCCGCCGATGCGAAGGAAGGCGTCGCGGCGTTCCTCGAGAAGCGCCAGCCGGTCTGGACGGGCAAGTAAGCCATGGCGGTCAGCATGGTCGTCCTGGCCAGCCGGCCGCAGGACTGGACGCACGAGCAGTTCACCACCTGGTGGCGTGGGCCGCATGCCGACGCCGCCAGGGTGCTGCCGGGCCTTCGGGCCTATCGGCACGGCGCGGTGACGAAGGATTATGACAATCCGGAAGCGCCGGGCTGGGACGGCCACGCCGTGCTGACCTTCGCCGATCAGGCGGCGCTCGACGCCGCCTTCGCCTCGCCCGAATGGAAGGCGGCGACCGCCCAGACAAAGGGCATGGGCGGTCGGCGCATCATTCTCATCACCGATGAGGTCGATCTGCTTGCCGGAGACAAACATGGCTGACTGGAACCCCGGTTTCACCGCCGCGCAATTCCGTCTGGACGGCAAGCGCGCGCTCATAACCGGCGGACGCGGCGCGCTGGCCGAGGTCATGGCCGCGACGCTGGCGGACCTGGGCTGCGCCGTCGCCCTTGCGTCCCGCACCGAGGCCGACTGCGCCGATCTTGCGGCCGGCATAGCCGAGCGGTTCGGGGTTCCGGCCGTCGGCCTTTCCTGCAACATCGCCGACGAGGCATCGGTGGAGGCGGCGATCGCTGGAACGGTCGATCGGCTCGGCGGGCTTGACATCCTCATCAACAATGCAGGCGCCTCCTGGTGGGGCCTGCCGCAGGACATCCCGCTCAAAGGCTGGCAAAAGGTGATGGATGTCAATGTGACCGGCACCTTCCTCGCCTGCCGCCACGCCGCGCGCCATATGATCGCGGCGGGCGGCGGCGTCATCGTCAACATCGCGTCGGTGGGCGCATTCCTGTCCTACCAGCCGGACGCCGGACAAGTCGTTCCCTATACCACCAGCAAGGCGGCGATCGTTCACCTGACCAGCGATCTCGCCGCGCAGTGGGCGGGGCACAATATCCGCGTCAATGCCATCGCGCCCGGATCGATCGAGACGGGGATGACCGAAACGCTCGATCCCGCCATTCAGGAAAAGACGCGGGCGGGCATATTGATGCGCCGCTTCGGTCGCCCGGACGAAGTGGCAGGCACGCTGGCCTTGCTGGCGTCAGACGCGGGCAGTTTCATCACCGGTCAGACCTTTCTGGTCGATGGAGGGCAATCCCTTGCCTGAAGAGCAAAGCCATCCGACGTTCGAATGGAATGCCGAGCGGCTCTGGCCGCAGTTCGCCCGCCTTGCCGAGGCCGAGCCTGACGCCCTTGCCCTGGCGGATTGCGCCGACCGGCTCTGGAGCCGGGAAGAGTTGCGCGTGCAGGCGGGCGAGATCGCGGGCTTGCTGAAGGTGGCGGGTGTCGTGCCGGGTGACCGCGTCCTCGTCACTGCGCACAAAAGCCCCGCGACGATCGCCACGGCGCTTGCCATATCATCGCTGCAGGCGACCTTCTGCCCGATATCGCCAAAGCTTGGAGCAGGCGACCTCGCTCTGCTTGAATCCGTGCTTGGTCATGCCGCCAAAGTGAGTGGCGCCGGCAGCGCCTTGCCGGAGGTGACCGCCGTCGCCGGCGACCGGTCGGCCGATCCGCGCGATCGCGACACCGCGCTCATCGGCTTCACCTCAGGCAGCACAGGCGTCCCCAAGGGCGTGATGCATGGACCCGAAGCCCTGAACTATGCGACCCGTGCCTGCGCGGCCATTGCGGGTTTGCAACCGGACGACGCGATTCTGGGCATCGTCCCGCTCGATAGCGCGCCCGGCTTCACTTTCACGGCGCATTTCGCGCTGTCATTGGGGCATCCCCTGGTGCTGGTCGATCCATGGGTGCCCGCCGAGGCGCTGCGGCGGGCCGAACGCTATGGCTGCGGCTGGGCGATCGCGGTGCCGACGCATCTTTTCACGATGGTGGAGGCCGCCCGGCTTGGCGAATGGACCGGTCGCCTGCCGCTGCGCGCAATGGCAGTCGGCGGCAGCGCGATGACGCCGGAACTGATAGAGGACGCCGATCGGCTGCTCGGCCTCAAGGCGCTGCGCATGTTCGGCATGTCCGAATGCATGGGCCATGCCTCCACCAATCCCGCCCATTCGCTGGAACGCCGCCAGCTCTTCGACGGCATGCCGTTTCCCGGCACGCAGGAGGAGGCCTTCGACGGCGAATTGCGCCCTCTGCCGCGCGGCAGCCGGGGTCAGGCAGGCGTGCGGGGACCTTCGCTGTTCCTGGGCTATGCGCAGGGCATGGGCGCGGGGCAGGAGCGCATGACGCCCGACGGCTTCTACCTGACTGGCGACGAGATCATCCGGGATGACGAGGGCTTCGTCCGCGTGGTCGGCCGCATCAAGGACCAGATCATTCGCGGCGGCTTCAACATCGACCCGGCCGAGGTGGAGGCGGCCCTGCTGCGCCATCCCGCCGTTGCGGAGGTGGCGGTGGTCGCGGTGCCCGAACGCAAGCTGGGTGAGCAGGCCTGCGCCGTATGTCGTCTGCGAACGGACGACGCGAGCATCGGCCTGCCCGCCCTGCTCGACCATCTCTCTCAGCAGGGCCTGTCCCGCAAGAAATGGCCCGAACATCTGGTGCTGGTGGAGGCGATGGCCGTCACCGCCACCGGCAAGCTCGACAAGAAGGCGATGGCCGCCATCGCCGTGGACGAAGTCGCCCGCAGACGCGCGGCGCCGCCCAACAGACAGGATGCATGACATGAAGCAGACCGCAACCAGCGTCGTCACCGACGGCGTCGCTCTGATCACGCTCGACAATCCGCCGGTAAACGCGCTGTCCGCGTCCCTTCGTCAAGGGCTGCAGGCCGAACTTGAAACGGCATTTGACGACGAGGCGGTTGGCGCCATCGTCTTGCTCTGCGCGGGACGGACCTTCATTGCCGGCGCGGACATCACCGAATTCGGCCAACCCTGGCAGCCGCCATCCTTGCCCGACCTGTGCGCCATGCTGGACGACGCGCCCAAGCCCATCATCGCCGCCATTCATGGCACGGCGCTGGGCGGCGGGTTCGAACTGGCGCTCGCCTGCCACTATCGGGTGGCGGCGCAGAGCGCGAAGGTCGGCCTGCCGGAGGTCCACCTGGGCCTGCTTCCCGGCGCGGGCGGCACCCAGCGCGTGCCCCGGGCCGTAGGCGCGGAAGCTGCGCTCGAGATCATCACTTCGGGGCGACAGATCAAGGCTGCCGAAGCCCTTTCGCTCGGGCTGGTCGATGCCGTGGTCGACGATGCGGCCTTGCAGGCAGAGGCGCTGGCCTTCGCGCGCCGGATCGTGGCCGATGGCGGTGCGAAGCCGCGGATACGCGACCGGGCCGACACACTCGAGGGCGATCGGAATCGCCCGGAACTGTTCACCGCCTTCGCCGCTGCGAACGCGCGCCGGTTCAAGGGGTTCGCCGCGCCCGCCGCCATCATCGAGGCCGTCGAGGCAGCAGTGACCCTCCCCTTCGAGGAAGGGCTGGCAAAGGAAACCGCCCTGTTCGAGCGGCTGGTCGCCAGTCCCGAATCGGCCGCCCAGCGCCATGTCTTCTTTGCAGAACGCGAGGCGGCCCGCGTTCCAGACATTGGTCCTGACATATCCGTGATCGACATCCGGTCGGTCGGCGTCATCGGCGCGGGCACGATGGGCGGCGGCATCACGATGAACTTCCTGAATGCCGGCATCCCCGTCACGCTGGTGGAGACCAGCCAGGAAGCGCTGGATCGCGGTATCGCCACCATCCGCCGCAACTATGAGGCGACGGCTGCCAAGGGGCGGATGACGGCGGCGCAGATGGAGCAGCGGATGGGCCTCATCTCGCCCAGCCTCGACCTCGCAGCGCTTGCCGAGGCCGATCTCATCATCGAAGCCGTCTATGAGAGCATGGACGTCAAGACGGACATATTCGCCAGGCTTGACCGGATTGCCAGAAAGGGAGCGATCCTGGCGTCCAATACCTCCTTCCTCGACCTCAATCGCATCGCGGCGGCGACCAGCCGGCCCGAATGGGTCGTCGGCCTTCATTTCTTTTCGCCGGCCAATGTCATGCGCCTGCTGGAGGTGGTGCGCGGGGCGGCAACGGCAAAGCCCGTGGTCGCCACGGCTATGCGGCTCGCCAAGCGGATCGGCAAGGTGGCGGTGTTGAGCGGCGTATGCGACGGCTTCATCGCCAACCGGCTGCTGGCGCCTCGCGGCGGGCAGGCCGAAGCGATGATGCTGGAAGGCACGCCGATCGCGGAGATCGACCGCGTGCTCGTCGATTATGGTTTTGCCATGGGCCATTTCCAGATGATGGATCTGGTCGGCCTGGACGTCATCGGCCGGAACGCGACGGAGCGAACCGTGATGGGCGATCTGGTCGCCGCCGGTCGGCTGGGCCAGAAGCGCGGCGCGGGCTATTATGATTATGACGAGAAGCGGCGTTCGCGTCCTTCGCACGTGACAGACGGCCTGATCAAGGAGGTCGCCGCGGCCCACGGCATTGCGCATGCCCCCACGTCGGGCGACGACGCGCTGCTCGCGCGGCTGCTCTATCCGGTCGTCAACGAGGGCGCGAAGATACTGGATGAAGGCATAGCGCTGCGCGCCTCCGACATCGATATAGCGGCCGTGCTTGGCTATAACTGGCCAGTCTATCGCGGCGGGCCGCTCTTCTGGGCAGATCAGGTCGGGCTGGAGAGGATCGTCGCGGACATGCGCCGGTTTGAAGCGGTGCATGGCGAAAGCTTCCGCCCTGCGCCGCTGCTCGTGCGGCTGGCCGAGGCGGGGCGGCGGTTTGGCGACAGGTCGTGACCCTCAACCGCGCCTGGCTGCTCGCGCGCAGGCCTGAAGGCGCGGTGCGGGCCAGCGACTTCGCCTATCGCGAGGAGGCGTTCGATCCGCCCACGCTGCAGGAAGGCGACATTCTCGTCCGTACGCGGATCATCTCCTGCGCGCCGACGATCCGCAACTGGCTGAACCCACCCGAACGCAGCTATCGCGGCGCGATCGGCATCGGTGATCCGATCCGGGGCATGGCGGCGGTCGAAGTGCTGGCGTCTCGTCACGCGCATTTCGCGGTGGGGCAATGGTTGACGGCAGTCGCGCCATGGCAGGACTATGCGGTTCTGCGGCCGGATGCGGCGGCCGTGCCCGTCAAGGCTATTGAGGAGGACATCGACCCGGTCGACGCGATGACGCTTTACTCGCCCAATAGCCTGACCGCCTATTTCGGTCTCTTCGCGGTGGGGGAGATTAAGTCCGGCATGACCGTGCTCGTGTCCGGTGCGGCGGGATCGGTCGGCGCGATGGTGTGCCAGATGGCCCGCATCGCGGGCTGCCGGGTCATTGCGGTGGCGGGCGGTCCGGACAAATGTCGTGGGCTGGAAGACGAGGTCGGGGCGGAAGTCGCGATCGACTATCGCTCGGCAGACCTTCCGGCGGCTTTGAGGGACGCTAGTCCCGACGGCATCAACATCTTTTTCGACAATGTCGGCGGGGACATATTGCAGGCAGCGGTCGACCGGATGGCGCCCCATGGCCGCATCGTGCTTTGCGGTCAGCTGGCCGCCTATGATTCAAATAGCCCGGCCGCTGGCCCCAGGGATATGATGAAGCTGGTCTACGGACGGATCCGGATGCAGGGCTTTGTCGTCGGGGACTATGCCGACGACTATGCGTCCGCAATCGCATCGATACGGCGGTGGGAAGCTGAAGGGCGGCTGCGCAATCGCTATGATGTGCGGGACGGGTTCGAGCGCATCCCCGATGCCTTCGTCGACATTTTCAACGGGCGCAATGCCGGAACGCTGATCGTCCGGATATGAATGACTGATGCATCGTAAGTAGTGAGAGTCCACGCTTCCTCGGGCGCATCGGGCGATGCCGAGGGAAGGCTTTCACAAGTATGTCGGCAAGTTCCTTCAGCCGAGCCGAAAGCCCAGTTTCGCGTTTTGACCGCCGCTCTGAGCACCGAATTCTTTGTTGGCACCAAGCGTCAGAGCTTGCCGAGGTTCACCGCCCGATGAGCGAGCAGGAACTACGGGATATAGTGATGCTTCACGGGAGGATTGGCCTACGCCATCCTTTATCCCCGATTTTTTCAACGATCCGCGCACACGACGGGCTTACCAGTTCCCAAACCGCGTCGATGATCGATTCCAACGAGACATTGTCGAGTCCGAGCGATGCTGCATAGGCACGCCACTGCCGTTGCTTCCCTTCGTCACCGACCATCTCGACCGACAGGCCTGGGGGACGTTCATTCGGGATCGGCGTTCCACGGCGCTCGAACGTCGCACGGATGGCTGCGTCCAGATCGTCACCAGAAATGTCGATTGCGCGCGGGATCGCCCATAGATCGTAATAGTCCTTCATACGTCCGTTGAGGACGCCGAGCGTCACCATCGCCTGGAATTTCTCGGCGATCACCGTTGCAGGTGGATAGGAACGTACCCGCGGAACGGGAAGATCCAGCAAGGTTGGATAGTCGAGCCGCTGCGTCGCGTCGGCCATGACGTTTCCGAAGCCGATGTCGATTGTGACGGGGATGCGCGTCTTTTCGCGGTAGGCCGCAGTCTTCAAACGGACGCCGCCATATTCCATTTCCTCTCGGATGACCGTCGCCGCGAGTGCTTCGATATCGAAGGCGAGTCCGTCGTCGCTGTAAGGCGTATGATGCGCTGATCGATTTGCCTGAGCGCGCACCCGACGCTTTGCTCGCCGATAAGGGCTACGATGCCGACGCGATCCGTGCCGACCTTGCAAAACGGAATATCGAGGCCGTCATTCCTGGCCGGTCAAACCGTCGCTTGAAGATCGAACATGACCGAACGCTCTACAAGCAGCGCAACTGCATCGAGCGCATGTTCGGCCATCTCAAGATCAATCGCGCCATCGCTACCCGCTTCGACCAACTGCCCCACAGCTTCCTCGGAATGGTTCATATCGCCACCGCCAGATATTGACTCAAATTTGTCCACGCCGCCTAGGCCTGTGACTTGGACGCTTTCAATTTACGGATCAAATCTTCACCTGAGGTGAGCGAGCAGGTGGTGCAGACTATGTTCTTGCCGCCACCGGAACTTGCGTATATGCCTCCGCACCGCCGTTCCGATCGTGATCTGAGAAGGGGGCGGTTGACACGTTAGGTAACTGAAATTCGAATTTGTGAAGGGTTTCAATGCTCTTTCTTGCGCATCGTGGCTTATGGACTGCGCTGGATGAGCGCAACAGTCGGTCCGCTCTAAAGGCAGCGTTCGAATTGGGTTTCGGAGTTGAAACCGACATTCGTGATTTCGATGGGCGATTGGTGATTAGCCATGACATGGCTACTCCGGATTCGCTTCCGCTGTCCGTCATGCTTGCTGACTATGATACTGCTGGAAGGCCGGGCCCGTTGGCTCTAAACGTCAAGGCAGACGGTCTTACCGCGGCCTTGATCGAGGAGTTGGACGCTTTTGCGGGCATGCGCCAAAACGCGTTCGTATTTGATATGTCTGTTCCAGATACTATTCAATATCTCGGCAAGGGATTGCAGGTTTTTACCAGACATAGTGAATATGAACCCTTGCCGCCGCTTGAAATGCAGTCCCAAGGCGTGTGGATGGACTGTTTTGTAAATGCGTGGGTTGATCCTGATGCGATCATGGAGCGGGTGAGAAAGGGGCAAAAGGTAGCCATTGTCTCTCCGGAACTCCACAAGCGCGAAATTTATCAAAGGTTTTGGAAAATTTTAAAAGATTGGATTAAGAAATCCGATTTTGGCGCAGATATATTGAATAGTAACTTGATGCTATGTACAGATTTTCCACGGGAAGCTGCGGAATTTTTCAAGGATTTGTGATGACAATTAAAGCAATACTATTCGATATGGACGGTGTTCTCATCGAAGCTAAAGATTGGCATTATGAGGCTCTGAATCAAGCCCTGGATTTGTTTGGGATGCCGATAGATCGTCATGCGCACCTCGCCACTTTCGACGGGCTTCCAACGAAAAGAAAATTGGAAATTCTTGGGATAACTCACGGATTGCCGGCCCGGCTTCATGGCTTTATTAACGAAATGAAGCAAAGTTTTACTGAAACGCTGGTTTATTCGCGCTGTCGTCCTACATTTCATCATCAATACGCGCTTAGCAAATTAAAGGCGGACGGGTATAAGATTGCAGTATGCTCCAACTCGATTAGGGCTACCGTCTCATTGATGATGAAATTGTCTAAGCTGGATCACTATTTGGATTTTCAACTTTCTAATGAGGATGTTGAAAAGGCGAAGCCAGCCCCGGATATTTATTTGGAGGCTATGCGCCGCCTTGATTTGGCTCCCCACGAATGCTTGATTGTTGAAGATAATGATCATGGATTCCAGGCCGCGCAAGCCAGCGGCGGGCATGTCATGCGCGTCGGAACAACGGAAGATGTTACGTTCGACAGGATCAACGCAGCTATAACCAGCATTCAAGGAAATTAATGTGAATATTCTTGTCCCCGTCGCTGGTGCCACGCCTTATTTTTCAAGTGAGGAGTTCCCCTTCCCAAAGCCGCTTATTGAAATTGCCAATCGGCCGATGATCGCCTGGGCGGTTGAAAATCTGCAAGCATTGGAAGGTAAGGGCAAGTTTATCTTCGTCACTATGCAAGACGAAGCCGTCAAATACTCATATGAACATGTCTTGCGCCTCTTGGCAGGAGATAATGCTGAGGTTGTAAAGCTCTCAGCTCGGACGGCAGGCGCTTTGTGCAGTTGCCTTATGGCTATTGAGCATATCGCTCCAGACGAGCCGCTAGTAATTGCGAATTACGACCAGGTTATTGACGGGGAATTCCATGATCTGATTTCTCGCTTCGAGGAACTGGGCGCAGACGCAGGGGTGCTGACTTTCGATGCTACCCATCCACGTTGGTCTTATGTGAAGACGAGCGGCACCGAGGTCGTTGAAGCTGCCGAGAAGCGGGTAATTTCACGTCAAGCAATAGCCGGCGTATATTGGTTCGCTAGAGGCGCTGACTTTATCGCTGCTGCGCTGGAAACAATTCGCGTCAATGATAGCGTGGATGAGCAGTTTTTCATCGCACCAGTGCTGAACCAGCTAGTGCTGGCAGGGAAGCGGGTGGCTGCTATCCCGATGCGCGACAATTCGAAAATGCATAGCTTCTTCCTGCCTGCTCGTATTCAGGCCTTTGAGCAAGAGCTGCAAGTTGAAGGCGTTGCCGCCAAGGCCAGGGATGAGGGGGGAGCAAATATGGTCAATGTTGTGATCCCTGCCGCTGGCGAAGGCTCACGCTTTGCCAAGGCCGGCTATACCGCGCCAAAGCCCTTCATTGATGTGGTTGGCAAGCCGATGCTCGCCCATGTGATCGAAAATGTCGCTGTACGGAACGCTAAATTCACGTTGCTCCTCCGCGAAGACCATCTGGCGCAATATGCCGGAACCATTAGCGGTGGAAGAGATGTTGATCTTACCATTGTGCCAGTAGTCCAGCTTACCGAAGGGACAGCGTGTACGTTACTTTTGGCGCGAAAGCACTTTGACACGGCGGCGCCGCTGCTGGTGGCGAACTCGGACCAGTTGGTTGAGTTTGACTGTCAGGATTTTGTTGACGATGCCCGTAAGCGGGGCCTTGATGGTTCAATTCTTGTTTTTCGGGATATTGAACGCAATCCGAAATGGTCATTCGCAGCGCTCGATGAAAACGGCCATGTGACAGAAGTGGCCGAAAAAAAGGCTATATCTGATTTGGCGACTGTCGGCATTTATCTGTTCATGAACGGAACGGAATTTGTCAGAGCCGCTGTTGATATGATTGCTCATAATGATCGCGTCAATAATGAGTTCTATACCTGCCCGGTTTATAACTACTTGATCAAGAATGGTGCTAAAATCGGTGTCTACGAAGTGCCTTCGGCGGCAATGTCCGGATTGGGCACACCAGAGGATCTGGATAGCTATTTGACGCGAACTGTGGGCGATAACGCTCGATCAATGCACGCGCCAGCTTGATCTCATGGAAATAGTCGTCCCCTTGGCCGGTCCCGACTTTGAGCGTCCTGATGGCTTTACGAAGGCTGAAATAACCATTGACGGCATGCCACTGCTGGTACGCGCGCTGACATCGCGTTCATGGTGGCGGCGCGGGGAAGTTTCAGCCTCTGACTTGATCTTTGTGCTCAAAGATACGGAATGCAGCCGAGCATTTTCTGCCCGCAGCTTGCTCAAATGGTTCCCCGGTGCTCGTGTAGTGTACCTTTCCCATCCGACTGCCGGGGCGGCGTTTTCAGCTATTGCCGGGGTAGCCGTCTGCGACCCCACCAAACTTCTTTGTGTCGACCTTGCCGATATCCTTTACGATGAGGCGTGCGAGCCTGAAAGCATCTTCGCTGTCGATCCCAATCTTGGAGGCATGGTTCCCGTATTTTGGGCTGATAATCCGATCTACAGCTACGTTGAGTTGGGTACTGATGGGAAAGCAATAAGAACAGCAGAGAAGAGCATAATCTCTTCTAACGCATCGGCAGGCACATATTTTTTTCGGGATGCATCAGTTTATTCGATGGCGGTTAGTCACGCTATCCGCAACCGGCATGAACAGACATATCGCGATATTTATTTCATATGCCCGTTATTCAATGGTGTGATCTTCGCTGGTCACGATGTTCGAACGTTCGATGTGAATAACGTAATAGACATAAAAATCTAATGCCGTCGGTGGCGGTTTAAAAATTCAGCAGTTCTAGGGCTGCATAGTGAAGAGCCTCATTGGCCGAAGCTAATATGGCCCCCCCTACTTCCGGACGGCCGCCATCCAGTCGTGTGATCAGGCCACCAGCGCGTTCGACAATCGGGATCAAGGCCACCACGTCATAGGATTCTAACACAGGTTCGAAATTAAGATGAATGTGGCCTGCTGCAACCATGGCGGTCGCGTAGCATTCGCCCCCGTAGCGAGTCATCCGAACGGATTTGGATAACCGGGTAAAGCCGTCTCGGCTTGTATCGTCAAAATACTCCGGCGAAGTCGTATGGAGTATCGCCATAGACAGGTCATCGACCTTGCTCGTGGCTAACGACATGGGCTTGGCCTTTGTACCCGACCATGCACCTGTTTCATCCGCCCAAAAGCGTTCGCCCGTGAATGGCTGGCTGAGCATGCCGGATATCGCGCGGCCACGTTCTATAAAGCCGATCAGCGTGCCCCACATTGGCATGCCACAAAGAAAAGCGCGCGTTCCATCTATGGGATCCAGGACCCATTGCGCATCACTTTTCCCGGTCTCGCCAAATTCCTCACCCAAAATCGCATGCTCAGGAAAATCGCGCGCGATAATGTCTCTCATCGCTGCCTCAGCAGCGCGATCCGCTTCCGTAACTGGATCGAAGCCGCCCCTCGGATCATTCTTGCAGTCAACCACAAAGCTGGATTTGAACCGCGGCAGGGTTTGCGCGTCTGCTGCATCGGCCAATTTGTGTAGAAAATGGCTGTCAGGATGTCGCAACATTCGCGGAATTCTTTACCTATTCAAATGGACTATCGCCATTTTTAAGGCGCATTGACCCATCCTGCTAGGTCGTGAACCCATTAATTTCCGGTCGGTGCCTCGGCTCGGGAGCTGCTAACCTCGATCCGTGATGCTTCCGCATCTTCGAGCAGTTGGAGGATGTCCCAAAAGGCATCTGGGCTGGCGCTACCGAAATCGATGCTGACGCAATGGGCCTGGAGGAGCATCGAATGGATGATCCCTGACAACTCGGCGTTGGGATCGTGACGTTCATCCTCGGGGTCGAACCAAAGCTGGAACCAGTGGGACAGGGGATCGCAAGGGATGGCGTCAACATCATGGCGGATCAACACATCGTCCCACCGGAGATGCTCGATCGATAAAGAGGCTTTACTGAATGTGCCGACGATCGGCTCGAAGGTGAGAATGTTCTCTGGTTGAAGCTCTACGATCTCTTGGGCGCCGTCGTTCTTGATGAAGTCGACGCAATAGAGCCTATCGAACAACTCACTCTGCTCGCTTAGCTGTATCTTTACCTCGGACGCCCCACGAGTGCAGCTTGCCCGTTGCTGTTCGGCGAAGGCGCGAAATTGATCGACATAGTGGTCGCATATTCGCGCGACGAAGGCAGTAGGGTCCCTGCGCTGAAGCTGCCGGCTGACACGGCCTTTGGCAAGTCCAGGCTTTACCCGCAAGCGGAACACTGATTCAGCACCGGCATGAGCCGATATGACCTGACTGACTTCGAATGGCGCGTGATCGAGCCGCTGCTGCCCAACAAGCCGCGAGGCGTGCCCCGCGTAGATGACCGACGTGTGCTGAACGGCATCTTCTGGGTGCTGCGATCCGGTGCGCCGCGGCGTGACCTGCCCGATCGTTATGGCCCGCGCACGACCTGCTACGCTTCGCGCGATGGCGAAAAGCAGGTGTGTGGGATCGAATGATGGACGCCATCACCACCGCCCATGACGGCGAGATCCAGATGATCGACAGCACCGCTGTTCGCGCCCATCAGCAGGCCGCGACGGCAAAAAGGGGGATCGAGATCATTGTCTCGGTCGCTCACGGGGCGGGCTCACGACCAAAATCCACGCGGTCGTCGACGCGCAAGGGCTCCCGATCCGGCTCAACCTGACTGCCGGGCAGGCGCATGATGGCCCCGCTGCGTATCGCCTGCTAGGCGGCGTGGACAAATTTGAGCCAATATCTGGTCGTGGCGATGTGAACCATTCCGAGGAAGCTGTTGGCAAGCTGGTCGTAGCGGGTGGCGATGGCGCGGTTGATCTTGAGGTGGCCGAACATGCGCTCGATGCAGTTGCGCTGCTTGTAGAGCGTTCGATCATGCTCGATTTTCACGCGCCGGTTTGAGCGGCCGGGAATGACGGCCTCGATCTTCCGTTCGGCAAGGTCCGCGCGGATTGCGTCGGCATCGTAGCCCTTGTCAGCAAGCAGAGCATCCGGCGTTCGCTCGGGCAGGCCGATCAGGGCGTCATAGGCTTTGCAGTCTGCCGCCTCACCGACTGTCAGATGGAAGACGAGTGGTCGCCCGAGGGCATCAGCCAGGCAGTGAAGTTTACTGGTGAACCCGCCCCGCGAGCGGCCAAGAGCGCGTCGATGAGTCCCCCTTTTCCGCCCGCTGCCGACACATGGGCGCGAACGGCGGTGCTATCGATGCTGTAGTGGCCGCTGTCTGCCATGACCTCGGCGGGACTGTCAGGAATTTCGTGTGCGGCGAGGCATAATGGGCAACAAGGAGACCCAATATGTCACGACGGAAAGAACCCTCGATACCGAACGACATTCTCGACCAGCTGCTGGCCGGCACTGACGCGGCGGCGGCGCTCGGCCAGGGCGGCCTGCTCGATACCCTGAAGAAGGCTTTTGCCGAACGGGCACTCAACGCGGAGATGGATCACCATCTTGGCCAGGAGGAGCAAGGGAACAACAGCCGGAACGGCTATGGCCGCAAGACGGTGACGACCGACGGGGGAAGGATCGAGATCGAGGTGCCGCGCGATCGAGCGGGTAGTTTTGATCCGCAGCTGATCGCCAAATATCAGCGACGCTTCCCCGGCTTCGATGACAAGATCATCTCAATGTATGCGCGCGGCATGAGCACGCGGGAGATCACCGGGCATCTGCGCGACCTGTATGGGATCGACGCCTCGCCCGATCTGATCAGCACGATCACGGACGCGGTGCTGGAGGAAGTCGCAGCCTGGCAGCAACGTCCCCTGGACCCAGCTTATCCGCTGGTTTTCTTCGATGCGATCCGGGTCAAGATCCGCGACGAGGGGATGGTCCGCAACAAGGCGATTCATATTGCTCTGGGCGTCATGGCCGACGGCACCAAGGTGGTCCTGGGGTTGTGGCTGGAGCAGAATGAAGGCGCCAAATTCTGGCTGCGCGTCATGAACGAACTGCGCAACCGCGGCGTTGAGGATATCATGCTGGCTGTCGTCGACGGCCTCAAGGGCTTCCCCGACGCCATCACCGCTGTCTTCCCCGAAGCCATGGTCCAAACCTGTATTGTCCATCTGCTGCGCAACTCGATGGATTTCGTGGCGTGGAAAGATCGCAAGGCGCTCGGAACGGCCTTGAAGGCCATCTATCGGGCCGTTAATGCTGCGGCCGCCGAAGAAGCCCTGACAGCGTTCGAAGCCAGCTTCTGGGGACAGCGTTATCCCGCCATCGGCCAGAGCTGGCGCCGGGCATGGCCCGAGGTCATCCCATTTTTCGCCTTTCCCGACGAGGTCAGACGGATCGTCTATACGACAAATTCGATAGAGGCCCTCAATTCCAAGCTCCGCCGCGCTGTTCGTGCCCGGGGGCATTTCCCCAATGATGAGGCCGCCACCAAGCTCCTCTATCTGATCTTGAACCGATCGGAAAAAGAGTGGAAAATGCCGCCGCGTGAGTGGAACATGGCGAAGGCGCAATTTGCCGTGCTCTTCGGCGAACGTTTCATCAGGGCCATGACGGCCTGATGGTCAACCGCCTCGCCGCACATGAAATTCCTGACAGTCCCACCTCGGCCAACGTCACGGCAACGGTTTCCCAGACCCCGGCTTCGCTCCATCTTCTGAACCGCCGATAGATTGTGTTCCAGTTGCCATATTTGGGCGGCACGTCGCGCCACGGAGCGCCACAGCGGAGCCGCCACAAAATGCCGTTGATGATTGAGCGGTTCTGTTCGGGTCGTCTGCCTCGGCCACGGTTCTCTGGCTCGATGGGGAGCAAGCCCTTCAGAATACGCCATTCCGCTTCGGTGAGATCACCCCGGCTCAAACCCGCCTCCAAAAGGCAGCCTTGAATCAATGCTTTCACCCCACGTCAATCAGGTTCGGTTGCCGATGGCCCTATCCGCTGCCAAAACGCCCGTATGAAGAACATCCAGATCATTGACGGCGCGGTGAATGCTACTTTCAGCCTGTTCCAGGCGACTGCGGAAGAGTTCGAAGCGATCTTCCCGGATGGGCGCGACATAGAACTGATCGAAGATTTGATCGACCGCCTTGGGGAAGACGCTGCCGGGGCCGTGTTGGCGCCGCTCTGGGACCGCCCGATCCTGAAGCGCGATGCGCTCGGCATTCACGGCACCCTGTTTTACGACAATGAGGATCGGCGAGCCCACATCCCGCCGTCAAAGCGTGAGGTTGATTGGGATAGCGGCTCGGTCAATCATGCGCAGCGAGACCTGTTCGCCAAGCATCGCTGATTTGTCCACGCCGCCTAGACCGTCTCGATCCGCGAACCATCGTGCTCGCGGACAAAGCCTATGATGCCGATGGCATCCGCGACCTCATCGAGGGCCAGGGCGGGGTGCCCAACACCCCGGCCAAATCCAATCGCAAATGGAAACCATGCTTCAGCGAGCGGCTCTATCGCGAGCGCAATCTGGTCGAGCGGTTCTTCAGCAAGCTCAAGCTTCCGGCGCATCGCCACCCGTTACGACAAACTCGCCGAGAACTTCCTCGCGATGATCCGACTCGCCTCGATGAGACTGTGGCTCCGCGCTTATGAGTCTACGACCTAGTCCGAATGTGCCTCCGAGAACTGCGTCGCCTGCGGTCGATCTCTCGGCGGAGCAGAAGCCGCAGATAATGCCGATGGCGTTGGCCAGAAAAACGGTTCTGGATCAGCATGATAGCTACGTCGGAAACGGGGGGGCGGGGCTGCGCCGCCACTGCGCGCACTCGTCGCTGGGCGAAAGCGAACAGCTTGGTGATCAGCAGCCCCGAAATGATCTTCAAGAAGCAAAGAAGCGCGTCACCCGTTCCTTGAACTTCTGAGGCTTGCGAAACGGATAGGTGACGGCACGTATGAACATCGGCGGCTTCTTCTTGAGTTCAGGCTGCCCGCTAGCGGGCACCCCGCCCTGATCCTTCTCATGCAACAGCTTTTCATCTGGATTGCGGCGCATCCACTCGAACGAGAAGTGATGGTCAGTGTGGTATTTTGGGAAATGGATCGGGAATAGCCGGTCCGGCATTGAGATGATGTGTGTAGAGAAATAGAACTCGCTAAGTGTAATGACTTCCTTGCGCATATCGGCATAGTGCCGAATATCAACCGGCACTTTCTTCGCTACCGCATTGGTCATGACATATTGTTCTGGCGCAAGCTTTGACAGGTCAGCAAGGCGAAAACGGTTCGGCTGTGAACGATCGAGAAAGTGATAAGCCTCATCATCACTTTGCAGCGGGATATCCCACAGTGCCAAGATATCTTCCCGCAACCCGAAGCTCGCATGGTCAGACGGATGGAACGGCAACGGATGATTTGGAAGCCGTTCCAAGATCTCCGACGTATTGCGGGACGACAGGTTGTTCGTGATGATCGGGCGCGAAAAGATATTGCGCTTGTCCGCCTTTAGCGGTTTGGCTTTCTCAAAAGCTTCGATGAACTCGACGCCCTGCAACACCATATCGGTTCGGATTTTCAGGGCATATTTCCGCGTCGCAGCTTTCAATCCGGCAACGGTGCTGACAATCTGTCGGTTCACGTTGTTCGGCACAAAACTAGGCCAGGTTCCTTGCGGGCCGGGATCCTTGCTCTGGACGATCTTGTCGAAGCCAAAGTCGTCAATCTTCTGATTTGCCCACGTGGAAAGGATCACCTCTGCGTCGGGAAGCAACTTACGAACGTTTTGATACAGAGCAAAGGTGATGCCGAGGCCGCTGACAGGGTCATGCGTCCAATCGACCGGCCCTTGCATGATGACGCTGATATCTTTGCCGTCGATCATGCCTGTCCCCCCGGATGCGCCTTGCGGAAGTGTTGCTTGATACCGCCCCCGATAAGCCGACTATGAAGTTTGGCCGGAAATTTCGCGAACAGTTCTGTCATGAGCTTGCGCCAAGACTGCGCCTCTATGCCGTGAGAGATGCCGAGTTCGTGGGAAATTATCTGATCGATCTTATAGAGCAGCACGAGGTGATAGAAATCCTGATTTTTATCAAATTGAGCAAGCGTATGGTCGACCGATGCCTTGAGGCACGCTTGCTTGTGCCCGGCTGACACGTTGTGCCAAGTCTGGGTAGTCTGACCGCCTCGTTCGCGGCGATAGTGATAGAGAGCCAGATTACAGAAAGCCGGATTCTTGGCATGCTGCATCAACGACAGGGAAAATGGCAAATCCTCATAGAGCGTGAGGTTACACATTGCCTTGAGTGCCGCATTGCGGACATTGGCGGAAAAGAAGTTCATCCAGATCGTGTGATTGAGGCTAGCTAACTCCTTGGCGTCTTCATCCTTGGTAGGCTTCGGCATCAACACTTCCACCTCTGGCTCCGGCGACGGATACGTCCATCCCCAGAAGTGGCGGTTGAGGTCGTTATAGAGGTCATATCCAAACTGCACGAGGTCGCTCTTGAGATTGAGCGCAGTCATAAGCATGTGCTCGACCGCATCGTCGTTCAACCAATCGTCGCCATCGATAATGAGGAAATAATCGCCTGTGGCATGCTCAAGGCCGACACGGCGCGCCCCGTTGGCGCCAAGATTCGCATTGTGCAGATGGATACGTGAATCGAACTTTGCCATGCTCTCGATACGCGAAGCAGTACCATCCTTTGAACCGTCATCGACTACGACCACCTCGATGTTAGGATAGGTCTGGTTTAGGCAAGAGATCAGCGCGTGACAGATATGATTCTCAATATCCTTCGCAATGACAATGATACTGACCTTTTTGCTTTGCCCCATCTTAAGTATTTCAGGCCGGACGGGTTGCGCGTAAGAAAGATGGGCCAGCGCTTTTCGATAGGGGATTATGTGTGAGACGATCTCGGACTCATATTCGCTGGTAATTTCGATGATCTCGCCGGTATCGATGCGGATCACCTCTCCCTCTGCGACAGGAACGCCGTTGATGGTGACTGTCCCCTTCGCAACTCCAAGAAACTCGGTACCGCGGCGGTTAAAGCGGGCGGCGATTCTCTGCCCTGGCTTCAGGGTCTGCCTCAGGGTTTTTGCGTCGGGCTTCAGATAATGGTATCCGAATGTTTTCTGCGCCAACCCAATTAGATAGCTTTCCACTTGGGATGGCATACGCAACAGGCCGCAGTGATCATTGTCGTTTTCTGAAGCGATCTCGCCCCCCGACGAATTTCGAATCTGCAAATCAGCCACCTTCGGAAAAGTACGAGAGGGGAATTATGCCATGGGTTTCCGCACTGCAACCACAAATGGCTGACGCGGTTCGCCCTAACTGCGCGCCGTCGTGCCGATTTAGGCAGGAGCCCCATGCGCGAACTTCCGGCGGCTGCGTCTCGCCGAACAATATTTGTCATGGTATAACGGCCCGGCGAATAACGCAGCCATCACCGCATCATCCGACGGCATTAATTTTGTCGAGCTAAGCATGGGTGCCTTCGGCAAGACTGCGGGCGCCGCCATTTATCGCGCGCTAGGCAAGGAAGTCCGGTTCTTACGGGGTGGCGTGAGCGGAACTACCCTAGCTCAATGGGAGGCGAACGGATTTCCTCAGCGAGCAGTCTTGGTCCAGGCCATATTGGCGGCTGGCGGCGCTGATGCAATTTTGCTTCAGGTAGGGCGTAACGATGCAGCATTGCGGTTAATTGAGAGTGTAGATAGCCAGGTTTCCCTCCAGAAATCTCTTGTCTCAAAGTTACGTTCTGAAGCAAGTATACCAAATGCCTTTATATTCGTTGGCGGAAGTCAAGGAATGGTTGGTGGTGATGCTGAACAACATAATCAAATAGCTATGCATCGCTTCGCTGAAATAAGATTGACGAGTGAAGAATCTGGATGCAGGTTTGGTTTTTCCACATATGATCTTGAAACATTTGATACCTTCATCAAACTGAAGCATCGCAAAAACATTTCGGGTATGCGCTTTGCAGATCAGGTAGTTGCTTGGTTTCTGGGTGCACAGGAAAAGCGTAGCCCTCAAATAAAATGGGCAAACCTTGTTAGCAAAGTGGAAACAAATGTCGAGTTGCAGATTGCGGGCGGGCCGCTTGCGCTCGAACGGCG
>NZ_JBHIWJ010000004.1:0-108940 GCF_041987595.1 Sphingobium sp.
AGATTTCAATGTGCCGATGCAGGATAATCTGCTGTGGGTCTATGAAGGGCAGACGCAATTCTGGGGCTATGTGCTGGGCGCCCGATCGGGCCTGTTCACCAAGCAGGAGACGCTGGACGCCTACGCCCATATCGCGGCCAAGCTGGACACCGCGCGCGGCCGCGAATGGCGGCCGATGGAGGACACCACCCACGACCCGATCATCTCCGCCCGCCGCCCCAAGGGCTGGTCGAGCTGGCAGCGGTCGGAGGATTATTATAATGAAGGGCTGATGATCTGGCTGGAGGCGGACGCGATCATCCGCCAGCAGACCAAGGGCGCCAAGGGTCTCGACGATTTCGCCCAGGCGTTTTTCGGCATCAATCCCGGTGATTGGGGCCAGGTCGTCTATAATCGCGGCGACGTCGTCAAGACGCTGAACGCGGTTGCGCCCTATGACTGGGCGGGCTTCTTCCAGAAATATGTCGACAGCACGACCAAGGAAACGCCCAAGGGCGGCTTCACGCTGGGCGGCTACAAACTGGTCTATGGCGATACGCCCGGCGCCATCACCAAGGCGGCCGAGGGGTCGGGCAAGTTCACCGACCAGAGCTTCGGCATCGGCATGATCGTCAAGAATGACGGCGAGATCAGCAACGTCGTCTGGGACAGTCCGGCCTTCAAGGCTGGCCTTGCCACGGGTGCGAAGATCGTCGCGATCAACGGCGACGAATATTCGGGCGATGTGTTCAAGGCCGCGATAAAGAGCGGAAAGCCGCTCCAGATCATCCTGAAGCAGGATAAATACTATCGCACTTTGACCCTCGCTTATTCGGGCGGGCTGCGCTATCCGCGCCTCGAAAAGACAGGAGAGGGTGAAGGCAGCCTCGATCGGCTGCTGAAACCGAAAACATAATCGTTTCAAATGCCAACGCGTAGGTAAAGGCTTTCAAGTCCATGAATATCGAACTGATTCCCGTCGGCGACGATCCGCCCAACAGCCTGAATGTCATCATCGAGGTTCCCGTTGGCGGCGAGCCGGTGAAATATGAGTTCGACAAGGCTTCGGGCGCGCTGTTCGTGGACCGCATCCTGCATACGCCGATGCGCTATCCGGCCAATTACGGCTTCGTGCCGCATACGCTGTCGCCCGACGGCGATCCGCTGGACGCGCTGGTCATCGCCCGTTCGCCCTTCGTGCCCGGTTCGGTCGTGCGCGCCCGACCCATCGCCGTGCTGAATCTGGAAGATGAAGCCGGCGGCGACGAAAAGCTGGTCTGCGTGCCCGACAACAAGACTTTCCCCTATTACCACAATGTGGATGAGAAGGACGATCTGCCCGGCATCGTGATGGAGCAGATCGAGCATTTCTTCACCCACTATAAGGATCTGGAAAAGCAGAAGTGGGTGCGGATCGGCACCTGGGGCGGCGCCGAAGATGCCCGCCGCATCACGCTGGAAGCGATCGACCGCTACAAGGCCGGGAAGCCGGCCGCCTGATTTCTAGACTACGAAGGCCGCGGAGAACACCTCCGCGGCCCTTTTTATATTCCGGTGACGCCCCGCTTGGGTGAAAGCGGTAATCCACTTTCTTTCACCCGTTTGCTCCGCCTCAGGTCCAAAATGACCGATATTGGCCCGGCCAATCGGCATTAAATCAACCGATCCGCCTCCAGCGCAGCAGCCAGCGAATCGCGCCCACGGGGGATTCGGGCATGGAGCCGCGCATCAGCCTCCGCCAGCCGCTCGACGCCCGCCGTCAATTGCTCCTCCGACAGGGTGAAGGGCAGACGCAGGAACCGCTCAAACGCCCCGCTCACGCCGAAGCGCGGCCCCGGAGCGACGCGCACACCATGACTTTCCGCCAGCGCCGCCAGCGCGGTCGCCTCCGCCCGCGGCAGTTCCGCCCAGAGCGACAGCCCCCCCGCAGGCGATTCGACCCGCCAGTGCGGCAGATGCCGCTCGATCAGCCCCAGCAGATGATCCCGCCGACCGCGCAGCATTTCGGCCCGCGCCCCCAGCCCTTCGTCGCTGTCGATGAGTTGCGCCACGGCAAGCTGCTCGATCACCGGACTGGCCATGTCCATCGTCGTACGCAGCCGCCCCAAAGCCGCGATCGTCTGCGCATCGGCGCGGATCCAGCCCACGCGCAAGCCGCCCCAGAAAATCTTGCTTGCAGAACCGAGGCTGATCACCTGCCGCCCCGACGGATCATGCACCGCGACCGGCGGCGGCGGCATATTATCCAACCCCATCTGCGCCATCGTCTCGTCGATGATCAGCGGCGTATGGCTGCGCGTCGCGGCCGCCACCAGCGCGCGGCGGGTCGCCGGGTCCATGCTGCGCCCGGTGGGGTTGTGGAAATCGGCAATGATATAGGCAAAGCGCGGGCTTGTCTGGCGGAAGGCCGCCTCCATCGCGTCGATATCCCAGCCCTGAGCGGGCAGGCCGACCGGCACCGGGACGATATGGGCACGCTGCAACGCCTGAATCGCATTGTGATAGGTGGGATGATCGATCACCGCCCGGTCGCCCGGCCCCGCCAGCCATTGCAACAGCAGCGAAAGCCCCTGTTGCGCGCCATTGGTGACGATGATCTGGTCCGGGCTGGTCGGGCAACCGCGCCGCTCATAATAGGCCGCGATCGACCGGCGCAGCGGCGCGAGGCCCAGCGGATCATAGCCCAGCTCCCCGAGATAGGCGGGCAAGGCCTCCACCGCCGCCTGATAGGCGCGACCCACGCCGGGCGCCGCGGGCAAGGCGGCATGAGTCCAGTTCAGGATATTGCCATGACTGGCCGTATCGATCTCCGGCATGTCCTGCTCGATCCGGCCGGGCGGCAGGCGGGTGACGCTGCCCGATCCCTGCCGGCTTTCGAGATAGCCTTCGTCGCGCAGTCGGTCGAAGGCCGCCGCGATGGTCGTCCGGCTGAGGCCCAGCGCGGCCGCCAGTTCCCGCTCCCCCGGCAGCCGGACATTCAGGCCGATCCGCCCGTCCAGCACCAGCATCCGCAGCGCCTGCGCCAATTGGCGATAGGCAGGCTCGGCGCTGTCCTCGGCGCGCCAGGCGCCGAGCAGGCGAAGCAGAGAGGGGGGCCGGAGGAGAGAAGTGGACATGGCCGTCAGTTCCAATTTTGCAGATATCAAGGCCACTTACCCGGTAATGGCTGTTTTGTAAAAGGCCATTTCGGGGGATTACCCGCACCATGATGATGCACCGCCGCCTGTTTCAGCTCTTCTGGGGCCTTGGCCTCTATGGTTTCGCCATGGCGCTCATGCTGCGCGCCAATCTGGGACTGGACCCCTGGGACGTGCTGCATCAGGGACTGGCGCCGCGTCTGGGCCTCAGCTTCGGCATGACGGTCAATCTGATCGGCGCGTTGGTGCTGCTGCTCTGGTGGCCGCTGCGGCAAAGGCCCGGCATCGGCACCGTCTGCAACATAATGGTGATCGGGACGGCGGTGGACCTGAGCCTCCTGATCCTGCCGACCCCGGAGGGCTACGCAATGCGTTGCGGCTGGCTGGTGGCCGGGATCATTCTCAACGGCGTTGCCGGGGGCGCCTATATCGGCGCGGGGCTGGGGCCGGGGCCGCGCGACGGGCTGATGACGGGATTTTGCCGCCGCAGCGGCCTGCCGGTCAAATGGGTGCGGACCGGGATCGAGATCGCCGTGCTGGCCCTTGGCTGGCTGCTGGGCGGCACGGTTGGTCTTGGGACCCTGCTCTATGCGGCGACGATCGGCTGGATCGTCCACCATGCGCTGCCCTTCTTCACCATCGCCCCGCGAGAAGCGTCCGCGCTCGCCTGAACCGCTTGCCCCCTGACCGGCCGGCACGAAGACCCGCCGGCCGGTCCTTTTATTTCGCCCCGGTATCGACAGCGGCGGCGGCCACCATATCTATGGCATCCTATCGGCACGATATGAGGAGAGCCTGGTGGCCACCGACCTGTATGATCTGACCGTTCCCGCCTTCATCCGGGGTCTGCGCAACCTGTCCGCGATTCTGGACAAGGCCGCCGCCCATGCCGAGGAAAAGGGCATCGATCCGCTGACCCTGACCAGCGCAAGGCTGATCGATGATATGGCGCCCCTCACCGCCCAGGTCCAGTTCGCCAGCGACAGCGCCAAGGGCGCGATCATCCGCATCGGCGAACTTGACCCGCTACCCATGCCCGATACCGAACAGAGCTTTGCGCAGTTGCAGGAGCGGATCGCGAAAACCATCGCTTTCCTCGAATCCGTGCCCCGCGAACGCATTGACGGGCGGGAGGATGCGCAGGTCGTGCTCAAGACCCCGCGCGGCGATTTCTCCTTTACCGGCCGCAGCCATGCGCTGGGCTTTGCGCTGCCCAATTTCTATTTTCATGTGACCACCGCCTATGCCCTGCTGCGGCAGGCGGGCGTACCGATCGGCAAGCTGGATTATCTCGGCGGAATCTAGCGGTCCGCCAAGGCTGGATTGGGCCAGTTCCCGTCATTCCGGCGAAGGCTGGAATCTCGGGAGGGGCGCGCAATCTGGCCAGAGACCCCAGCCTTCGCGGGGGTGACGGATTTGTGGGGCGTGGTTTGAAACCCCCTAACCGGCAATCAGCCTGATCCCCGCGCTCGACACCCAGCCACTGAGGCACGGGCCGTCATAGGACTGCTTGCGGTCCACCGGCTCCGACACGCCGCAATCGGCTGGTTCGGAGGCGTTATCGGAAGAGGGTTCGGCGGCAAGAACCACGCCCAGCCATTTCTGGTCAAGGCTGCGCGTGCACACCCAGGCGCGGCCGCCTTCGCTCATGCGCGCGATTTCCTTCGCATCGGCAAAGGGCGCGGCCCGCACCGGCAACCCCTTGGCTCCCACCCGCACCGCCTGCCCCATCGCGCCGCAGGCGTCGAGGCGAGGGCCGTCCTCCCCGATCGTCACCGGGCGGGCGAGGCTCGATTCCAGCCGGGTTTCGGGCACATCTTCGCGCGCCGCGCCAGCGAGCGAACTGTTCGGCAATTCCTCCAGCACGTCGCTGCTTTTCGAGCAGGCGGCGAGCATCAGGACTGCCAGTGCGATGGAGACGGGAACGGCGCGCATAGAGCCTGATAGACCGTGCTTGGGCCGCGCGGAAGACGGCATGTTTCGCTTTAGTTTCGCGGGCCTTTTCCCTATATGCTCGGGCATGAGCGAGGAAATCCAGAACAGCCCCAACAGCAACGCCTATGGCGCCGACAGCATCAAGGTCCTGAAAGGGCTGGATGCCGTTCGCAAGCGGCCCGGCATGTATATCGGCGACACCGATGATGGCTCTGGCCTGCACCATATGGTGTTCGAGGTCAGCGACAATGCGATCGACGAAGCGCTGGCCGGGCATTGCGACCGCATCCTGATCACGCTCAACCCCGATGGGTCCGTCAGCGTCGAGGATAATGGCCGCGGCATCCCGACGGACATCCACAGGGAAGAAGGCGTGTCTGCGGCCGAGGTCATCATGACCCAGCTCCATGCCGGGGGCAAGTTCGAGAACACCAGCGACGACAATGCCTATAAGGTGTCGGGCGGCCTGCACGGCGTGGGCGTTTCCGTGGTGAACGCGCTCAGCGAATATCTGGACCTCAATATCTGGCGGGACGGCAAGGAGCATTATATGCGCTTTGCCTATGGCGATGCCGTCGCGCCGCTGAAGGTCATCGGCGATGCGCCTGTCAAGGAAGACGGGAGCTTCAAGAAGGGCACGCGCGTCACCTTCCTCCCTTCGACCGAGAAGGTTCCCGGCGATGGCGGCACCTTCAAGAATCACACCGATTTCGATTTCGAGAAGCTGGAGCATCGCTATCGCGAGCTGGCCTTCCTGAACTCGGGCGTGCGGCTGTTTCTGGCCGATGCGCGACATGAGGAGAAGAAAGAGGTCGAGCTGTTCTACGAAGGCGGCATCGCAGCCTTCGTGAAGTGGCTGGACCGCAACAAGCAGCCGCTGATGCCCGATCCCATCGCGATTTCGGGCAGCCGCGACGATGTCACCATCGACGTCGCGCTGGAGTGGAACGACAGCTATTACGAAAACGTCCTCTGTTTCACGAACAATATTCCGCAACGCGACGGCGGCACCCACCTCGCTGCCTTCCGCGCGGCGCTGACGCGGACGCTCAACAATTATGCCGACAAGTCGGGCATGCTGAAGAAGGAAAAGGTGTCGCTGACCGGCGAGGACATGCGCGAAGGCCTGACCGCCATCGTGTCGGTGAAACTGCCCGATCCCAAATTCTCGTCGCAGACCAAGGACAAGCTGGTTTCGTCCGAAGTCCGCCAGCCGCTCGAAAGCCTGATGGCCGACAAGATGGCGGAATGGCTGGAGGAAAATCCCCAGCACGGCAAGATGATCATCCAGAAGGTGATCGACGCCGCCGCCGCCCGCGAGGCCGCGAAGAAGGCGCGTGAACTCACCCGGCGCAAGGGCGTGATGGACATCGCCTCGCTGCCCGGTAAGCTCGCCGACTGTCAGGAGCGCGATCCCGCCAAGTCCGAACTGTTTCTGGTCGAAGGTGACTCGGCCGGCGGATCGGCCAAGCAGGGGCGCAACCGGCACAATCAGGCGATCCTGCCGCTGAAGGGCAAGATCCTGAACGTCGAGCGCGCCCGGTTCGACCGGATGCTGTCGTCCAAGGAAGTCGGCACGCTCATTCAGGCGATGGGCACCGGCATCCGCGACGATTTCAATCTGGAAAAGCTGCGCTACCACAAGATCGTCATCATGACCGACGCCGACGTCGACGGCGCGCATATCCGCACGCTGCTCCTGACCTTCTTCTACCGCCAGATGCCGCAGATCATCGAGGCGGGGCATCTCTATATCGCCCAGCCGCCGCTCTACAAGGCGACGCGGGGCCGGTCGGAGGTCTATCTCAAGAACGAGGCGGCGCTGGAACAATATCTGGTCGACAATGGCGTCGAATCGATGGCGCTGGAAACGACCGGCGGCATGCGATCGGGCGAGGATCTGCGCCACCTGATCGAACATGGCCGGCGGATGCGCGCGGTGATGCGCTATGTGCCGCGCCGCTACAATCCCGCGATCATCGAGGCGCTGGCGATCAACGGCGCGCTCGATCCGGAACTGAGCCATGACGCGCAGGCCGGGCGGCTGGCCGCCACGGTCCAGTGGATGGATGCGCAGGACTCCGAAGGCAAATGGAGCGGACGCATCGCGGAGGAAGGCGGCTTTCATTTCGAGCGGCTATGGCGCGGCGTGACCGATCATCACATGATCGAACATGGCTTCATCGGCTCGGCCGAAGCGCGCAAGCTGCACGCCATCGCCGCCGAAGAGGCGGACAGCTATCGCACCACCAGCCGTCTGGTGACGGCCAAGGCGGCCGCCGCCGCCGAGGAAGCCGGGGACGACGATATGCCCATCGCTTCGAAAGGCGCGGTCAATGTCACGCGGCCCAGCGAATTGCTGGAGGCGATCCTTGCCTCCGGTCGCAAGGGGCTGGCGATCCAGCGCTATAAAGGTCTGGGCGAGATGAACGCGGAACAGCTTTGGGAAACCACGCTGGACCCCGACAATCGTTCGATGCTGCGGGTCGAGGTCGAGCAGGCCGACGTGGCCGACGAAATCTTCACCCGTCTCATGGGCGATGTGGTCGAACCGCGGCGCGAGTTCATTCAGGACAACGCGCTGAACGTCGCCAATCTGGACGTCTGAAGCCATGGAGCGGGTCCGTTGCGGCTGGGCCGGGACCGACCCGCTTTACTGCGCCTATCATGACGAAGAATGGGGCGTGCCGGAGCGCGATTCGCGCATGCTCTGGGAAACGCTGATGCTGGAGGGCTTTCAGGCGGGCCTCAGCTGGATCACCATCTTGCGCAAGCGAGAGGGGTTTCGCGCCGCCTTCGCCGGGTTCGATCCGGACAGGGTGGCCGCCTTCGGCGAGGCGGATGTCGGGCGGCTGATGGCCGATCCCGGCATCGTCCGGGCGCGGGCAAAGATCGAGGCGACGATCCGGGGCGCTCAAATCTTCTGCGCCATGCGGGATCGGGGGGAGGATTTTTCCGCCTATGCCTGGGGCTTTGTGAACGGCAAGCCGATTCGCAACGACGGGGTGACGGTCCCGGCGAAGACTGATCTGTCGGAAACGATTTCCCGCGATCTCAAGCGGCGCGGCTTCAAATTTGTGGGACCCACCATCGTCTATGCCTGGATGCAGGCGGTGGGCATGGTCGACGACCATGCGCAGACCTGCTTCCGGCGTGATCCGATCGCCCCGTGAGACCGTTCTTCCCCCTTGTCCTGGCGCTTACGGTCACGGGATGCGGCAGCGATACGGAGGTCCCGGCCGCCAACATCGCCCAGCCTGACGCCCCTGCGCCGATCGCCCAGCCTGAAAACACAGGCCAAGGGACTGAAAATGTTTCGGAAACGGTTTCACGTGAAACAGGGACCGAACAGACCATCCCTCCCCCGCCTCCTTATCGACCGGCCCCCGATTCCGCTGCCGGAGACCGCTATCGGGCAATCGGAACTGAACCCTTCTGGGCGGTCACGGTAAAAGGATCCGCGCTCACGCTGGAACGGCCGGACAGGGCGCCCGTTCGCTACGCCGTTTCACGCCATGACGACAAGCGTGCGATCCGCTATCTTGGAGAGGGCTTTTCCATGACCGTGACCGAAGGCCCATGCAGCGACGGGATGAGCGATTCGGTCTGGTCGGATCGCGTTGCCGTCGCCTTCGGCGAGGGAACCTTGACCGGATGCGGCGGCGTTCGGGATGATCAGAACGAGCGCTGAGACCGTCGGCTTACGCTCAGGGTTCGCCCTTAGACTCCTGCATCCGCCGTTCGGCGAACCATTGTTCCAGCGCCTTGGCCGCGCAGCCGGTAAAGCCGTTGCTGCCGATCGCCGAACAGCTGCCCGGCAGGGTCTGCCGCTGGACCTGTTCCATGGTCGCGACCTGGCTCCCCCAACCGGGTCCACCCATCGGCTCGGGCTTTTCGCGCAGCTTTTTGGGGATGCGATAGCGTTCGGATTCCGGCCGGTGCGCACAAACCACGATTTCGTCCCCCTCGCCTTTGGGGCAAGGATCATTGCCATATACGACCAGATTGGTGATGCGTTGCGGCGGCTCTGCCCTGGCGGGCGACAGCGGGAGGGCGGGCGAGAGCAGCAGAACTGCCATGGCAAGGCGGGACGGGGGGATGCGCATCGAATCAAATTCCTCGTTGGTCCCTCTTCCCGCCGCCCGGATTGCCCGGTTCCGGCAGCCATTTTGCTGACGCCGCCACGCGGCGATAGCCGTCAGGGTTTGGGCGCGCTTTCCGGCGCAGGGCTGGAGGCAGGCGCCTGATTCTGCGGCTGCGCCGCCTGCGCCTTTTCCTCGGCCACGGCGCGGGCCTCGATCGCCTTGCTGTCGGCATCGATGGTGGACAGGCGCCGGGCGCGCTCCGCTTCAACCAGATCCTTCCAGCTTGCGTTGTCGGCGGCCTGCCGCTCCGCCTTCGCCAGACGGGCCAATTCCGCGAAGCAGCCCGTCGCACCGCCACCCCCCACCGGCGAGCAGCTCTCGGTGCCGGTGCGGCCGACATATTCCATCGACTTGACCCGCTCGCCCCAGGCCTGATGACTGGGCTGGTTCGGATCGCCCCTCAACGGTTCGGGAATGCGATAGCGTTCCTCCTCGCCCTTGCGTGCGCAGACGACGATGTCGCTTCCCTGACTCTGCGGACAAGGATCGTCGCCATAGACGATCACCAGATTGACGCGCTCCGAACCGGATTGGGCGGCAGGCGCCTGTTCACCCGGTTGGGCAGGCCCCTGCTGCGCCAGCGCCGGGGATAGGGTGCCCAGCAAAAGCATGGCTGCGATCATCTTCTTCATCATGCTTCTCCCAAGACCATCCTATATCCGTTTCGACCCTAGATCCGTTTTGACAGGGCAATGGCGGCACGGCATCCCAGCCTTATGGCTCCGGACAAGAGCGGGTAGGCCACCGCCTGCTCTGCGCCGTGCGCAAGAGCGGTATCGCGATGCTCGACTTCCTCCGCCTGAAAATCCGTGATGGCGGTGGCAAGTTCCGGATCATCCTGCCCCAATCGGGCAAGCTGTTCGGAATAATGCCGGTCGATTTCCGTTTCGATGGCGGCGGTGCAGGCCATGGCGGCGCGCGGCCCGATCGCCGCAGTCACCGCGCCCAGAGCAAAGCCCGCCACATTCCAGATCGGCTGCAGCGCCGTCGGCCGCACGCCGCGCCGGGCGATCATCGCGTCGAAATGCTTGCGGTGGCGTTCTTCCTGCGCAGCCATGCCCGCGATGATCCGGGAATCGGGATGGCGGTCGCCCATCACGGCGAGTTGTCCGGCATAGATGCGGGTCGCGCCAAACTCGCCCGCCTGATCGACGCGCAGCATGGACGCGCGCTCACCATCCGTCACGCGCCGGCCGGGTCTGGGAAAATCGGGCCGGGGGAAGTCAGGCCGGGGAAAGTTCTTTGCGCTCACGCCTTGCTCCCTTTTCCGAGCAGCAGCATCAAGATGAGAAGCGCGGCTCCCCCCGACAAGAGGCCATTATAGCCCGCCATCGAAATGCCGAACAGGTGCCACGGCGCCACGTCGCAACGGGTTATGGGCGTCGCCATGATCTGGTTCAATATGTCCGCCGTGCTGCCGCCGGCCGGGCTGGTGGAGCAAGCGGTCAGCCCCTGCCACCAGCCATATTCGACGCCGGCATGGAACAGGCCGATGCCGCCGCTGACGCCGATGGCGATCCCAGCCAAACCGACAAACAATCCGCTGACGCACGCCCGGCCCCGCGCCGCATAGGCGATCAGCGCCAGCGGGATCGCGGCCATATGCGCGTAACGCTGCCACCAGCACATTTCGCAGGGGTGCAGACCGCCGATGAACTGAAAGGCATAGGCGCCCCCCAGCATCAACAACGGCACGGCGAGCGCGAGAGCGCGGGCAAGGGGCAGACTTTTCATATCGCTCGCTTAAACCGCGCAAAGCCTTTCGTCATGCTGAACTTGCGCCCGCTTGACGAAAGGACAGATGTTCACCGCGTCGCAGGCTTGCGCGCAGGCTGGGCCTGGGCGACCGCGCTGCCCGGCCTGGCCGCCAGACGGGAAATGGTCTTCAGCGCATAATCGAGCTGAAAGTCTTCGATCCCCTTCTTCTTCAGCTCCTCCGCCGTCGCGCTGAAGCGGGGATCCTCCTTGTTGTCCTCTTCCAGCGCGGCATTGTCCGTCTTGATCTCGTTGATCAGGTGACGGCGCAGGTCGCTCTCCCTGAATTTCGGCCGATTCTTGTAATCCGGATCGGACAGCTGCGGCACCTTCACGTCGGGTTCGATCCCACCCTCCTGCACGGAGCGGCCCGAAGGCGTGTAATAGCGCGCCGTCGTCAGCTTGAGCGCCGTGGTATTGCTGAGCGGCAGCATGGTCTGCACGCTGCCCTTGCCGAAGCTGCGCTCGCCCATCACCAGCGCGCGATGCTGGTCCTGAAGCGCGCCCGCAACGATTTCAGAGGCCGAGGCGGATCCCGCATCGACCAGCACGATCATCGGCAGGCCCTTCGCATCGTCGCCGGGCTTGGCATAATAACGCTCGACATCGCCCTTGTTGCGGCCGCGCTGCGACACGATTTCGCCGCGCTCCAGGAAGGTGTCGCTGACCGACACGGCTTCGTCCAGCAGGCCGCCCGGATTGGAGCGCAGGTCGAGGATATAGCCGGTCGGCTTGCGGCCGAGCGACTTGTCGATGCTGCGGATCGCCTGCCGGACGTCGGCGCCGGTATTGGCCGAGAAGCTGACGATGTTGATGATCCCGACATCATTCTTCACTTCCCATTTGACGGGCTTGAGCTGAATAATTTCGCGAGTCAGGGTCAGGTCGATCGGCTTGTCGCGGCCGGGCCGGACGATGGTGAGCTTGATCGAGGTGCCGGGCGCGCCGCGCATCTTGTCGACCGCCTCGTCCAGCGTGCCGCCATAGATCAACTGCCCGTCGAGATGGGTGATATAGTCGCCCGCCTTGATCCCGGCGCGCCAGGCCGGCGTGTCCTGCGTGGGGGCGATCACCTTGACCGCGCCATCCTCCTGCGTGACCGAGAGACCCAGACCGCCATAGCTGCCCTCCGTCTGGGTGCGCAGATTCTGGAAATCGCGGGCATCGAGGAAGCTCGAATGCGGGTCGAGGCTGGCCAGCATGCCGTCGATCGCACCCTTGATCAGCTTTTCGTCGTCAACCTTCTCGACATAGTCGCTGCGGACTTTCTGGAACACGTCCATGAACTCGTCGAGCGCCTTGTAGCTGCTGGCCTCCCCGTCGGCGAGCGCGGCGGTGGTGGCGGGAATGAGCGCGAGCGCGCCGAGGGCAATGGCTCCCCGGAAGAAATTGGATTTCATCGCTGTCCTTGAGTCCTGCATCGATGGGTCAGTATAGGCGTATTTCCGGGCGGACGCAAAAGCGCGTGTCGATAAACGGTCAATCGGTCCGCATCGCCTCCGCCACCAGCGCTTCGGCCTCGATCAGCAGTGCGTCCTCCACCTCATGCTGGGCGACCTGTTCGCGGCCGATGAGGATCAAGACGGGCACCGCCAGCGGGCTGACGCGATCCAGATCGATATGCAGCATGGTGGCCGAAGCGCGGTCGATGAGGTCGCCCAGACGCCCCACATCGGTCATCCGCGCGCGGGCATCGGCCCAGGCGGCTTTCAGCAGCAGATGGTCGGGCTGATATTTGCGCAGCACGTCATAGATCAGGTCGGTCGAGAAAGTGACCTGCCGCCCGGTCTTGCGCTTGCCGGGATGCTGGCGTTCGATCAGGCCGGAAATCACCGCCACGTCGCGGAAGGCGCGCTTGAGCAGGCTCGACTGTTCGACCCAGTCGACAAATTCATGGTCGAGAATGTCGGCGGAAAAGAGGCTGGCGGGGTCCGTGACCGGCTTCAGCCCATAGACCGCCAGCGCATAGTCGTTGGACACGAAGCCCATCGGCATCAGCCCCTGCGCGTCCATGCGGCGGGTCAGCAGCATGCCGAGCGACTGGTGCGCATTCCACCCTTCGAAACTGTAGCAGACGAGATAATGCCGCCCCTCATGCGGGAAGGTTTCGATGAGCAGCTGGCCCGGCTCCGGCAGGGCCGAGCGATATTTCTGGACCTCCAACCATTCGCGCACATCTTCGGGAAAGCGCGACCATTGATCGGGTTCGGCCAGGAAATGGCGCACCCGGTCGGCAAGGCGCGTCGACATGGCCATGCGGGTGCCGCCCCAGCTGGGGATGCGCGCGCTTCTGGAGGTGGCGCGCACGATCAGGTCGGTGGTGTCCATCCGCACCACCTCCAGCGCGGTGCCGGAGAAGAAGAAGCAGTCGCCGGGGCTGAGCGTCGCCGCGAACCCCTCCTCCACCGTGCCCAGTTTGCGGCCATTGGCGAAGCGGACGGCGAGCGCGGGCTGGTCGACGATGATGCCGGCGTTCAGGCGATGCTGCTGGATGAAGCGGGGATGGGAGACGCGCCATGTGCCGCCGGAATCGCGGGTCAGCCGCTTGAAGCGGTCATAGGCGCGCAGGGCATAGCCGCCGCCCTCGATGAAATGGAGGACGTTGGCGAACCCCTCTTCGCTGAGCGCGCCATAGGGCATGGAGGAGCGGATTTCGGCCAGCAGCTCCGCCTCGCGGAAGGGCGCGGCGCAGGCGAGTCCCATGACATGCTGGGCAAGGACGTCGAGGCTGCCGGGGCGGAAGTCGTCGGCGTCGCGTTCGCCCGCCTCGACCGCATCGAGGGCGGCGCGGGCTTCGAGATATTCGAAGCGGTTGCCCGGAATGAGGATGGCTTCGCTGGGCGTGTCGAGCCGGTGATTGGCGCGGCCGATGCGCTGGAGCAGACGCGAGCTTCCCTTGGGCGCCCCCATCTGGATCACGCAGTCGACATTGCCCCAGTCGACGCCCAGATCGAGCGAGGCCGTGGCGACCAGAGCGCGCAGCCTGCCCTCCGCCATCGCCGCCTCCACCTTGCGCCGGGCCTCGATCGACAGGCTGCCATGATGGATGGCGATCGGCAGGTTGGCGTCGTTCACCGACCAGAGTTCCTGAAAGATCAGCTCGGCCAGACCCCGCGTGTTGCAGAAGACCAATGTGGTGGCGCGGCGCTCGATCTCCGCCATCACCTGCTTCGCGGCATATTTGCCCGAATGACCGGACCAGGGAATGCGGCCTTCGGGGATCAGGATGGCGACATTGGGATCGGCGCCCTGTTCGCCGATGACCGGCCTGACGGCGTTGATGTCCCCGTCGGGCGCGAGCCAGGCGCGGTAGGCGTCGACATCCGCGACCGTGGCGGACAGCGCCACGCGGCGCAGGCCGGGGTTGATCGCCTGCAGGCGCGACAGCGAGAGGTTGAGCAGGTCGCCGCGCTTCTGGGTGGCGAAGGCGTGGACTTCGTCGACGATGACGGTCTGCAGGCCCGCGAACATCAGGAAGCTGTCGGGATAGCTCAGCAGCAGCGACAGGGATTCCGGCGTCGTGAGCAGAATCTGCGGCGGACGGGCGCGCTGGCGGGCCTTACGGTCGGAAGGCGTGTCGCCCGTCCGCGTCTCGACGCGGATCGTCAGGCCCATTTCCTCGATCGGCGTCAGCAGGTTGCGGCGAACGTCGACCGCCAGCGCCTTGAGCGGCGAGACATAGAGGGTGTGAAGACCCTCGGCCGGACGTTCGATCAGATCGGCGAGGGTCGGCAGGAATCCCGCCAGCGTCTTGCCCGCGCCGGTGGGGGCGACGAGCAGCGCATGCTCGCCCGATCGGGCGGCAGCCAGCATGTCGAGCTGATGGCGGCGGGGCGTCCAGCCGCGCAAGGTGAACCATTGCTCCAGCGGCTCGGGTAGGCGTTGGCTCATGAGGCTGATGTAGGAAGAAGACGGGGGCTTCGACAAGCGCAACGGGAATGGTAATATAAGTTTAGCGTTGAGGAATAAAATTACCTCTTGGCTATGGCCCCCTCCCCTCGAAAGGCGTTACACTCTTCCGATCGGAGCGGCGCAGCAGATGCCGCGAACATGCAGGAGAACAGGAATGACCGGCGAAACCGAAGCCGACCTCACCGGCGCGGAGCCCACGCGCAACCGGCGCCGTCCCAAGCAGCCCATCATGGAAATCGATGGCCGCAAGCTGAAGCCCGCCACCCTGATGATGGGGCACGGCTATGACCCGACCCTGTCCGAAGGCTCGCTCAAGCCGCCCATCTTTCTCACCTCGACCTTCGCCTTTGAAAGCGCGGCGGCGGGCAAGCGGCATTTCGAGGGCGTGACCGGCATCAGGCCCGGCGGCGCCGAAGGTCTCGTCTATTCGCGCTTCAACGGTCCCAATCAGGAGATTGCCGAGGACCGGCTGTCGGTCTGGGAGGAAGCGGAGGACGCCCTGCTCTTTTCCAGCGGCATGTCGGCCATCGCCACGACCCTGCTCGCGCTGGTGCAACCCGGCGACGTGATCGTCCATTCCGCGCCGCTCTATGCCGCGACCGAAGCGCTGATCGGCCGCATCCTGGGGCGTTTCGGCGTCCAGTGGCTGGATTTCCCGGCGGGCGCGACCGAGGAGGAGATCGGCGCGGTCATCGAAAAGGCGAAGACGTTGGGCCGCGTCGCGCTGATCTACCTCGAAAGCCCGGCCAATCCGACCAATGTTCTGGTCGATCTGGAGGCGGTAGTTGCGCGGCGCGACTTTTCCTTCGCAGGCGAAGAATATCGGCCGCCCATCGCCATCGACAACACCTTCCTCGGGCCGCTCTGGCATCATCCGCTCAAGCATGGCGCCGATCTGGTCATCTACAGCCTCACCAAATATGCGGGCGGGCATAGCGATCTGGTAGCGGGCGGCGTGCTGGGACCCAATGGTCTCATCAACACGATCCGCCTGATGCGCAACACTATCGGCACCATCCTCGACCCCCATTCGGCGTGGATGCTGCTGCGGAGTCTGGAGACGCTGGAACTGCGGATGAGCCGGGCGGGCGAGAATGCGGCCAGGGTCTGCGCCTGGCTGAAGGACCAGCCGCAGGTGGAAAAAATCGTCTATCTCGGCTTTCCTGAGACGGAACGGCAGGCGGATATCTACAGGCGCCATTGCACCGGGGCGGGATCGACCTTCTCGCTCTATCTCAAGGGCGGCGAAGAGGAGGCCTTCGCCTTTCTCGACGCGCTCAAGATCGCCAAGCTGGCGGTCAGTCTGGGCGGGACGGAGACGCTGGCGAGCCATCCTGCGGCCATGACGCATCTCTCCGTACCCGCGGAGCGGAAGAAGGCGCTGGCAATCAGCGACAATATGGTGCGCATCTCGATCGGCTGCGAGGATGCGGACGATCTGATCGCCGACTTTGCGCAGGCGCTCAGGGCGGTGGGATGAGCGAGACCCGCCCGCTGATCCTCGTCGCGCAGCCGCATCTGGCGCCGCTGCTGGGGCTGCTCTCGCCCCAATATGACGTCATGCCGCTATGGGAGGACAGCGGGCGGGCGCGGCTCGCCTACGCCGAGATACTGGTGACGGCGGGCGAGTTCCGGCTCGATCCGGCCATGCTGGAACAGATGGCGGCGCTGCGGCTGATCGCCTGCTTCACCGTGGGCTATGACGGGGTGGATCTCGACTGGGCGCGTTCGCGGGGCATCGCCGTCTCCCATGCGGGCGATGCCAATGCGGAGGATGTGGCGGATCATGCCATCGGTCTCATCCTCGCGCATCGGCGGCAGATCGTCACCGGCGATCGCCAGCTGCGATCGGGCGAGTGGACGGCGGGCGCAAAAATGCTCACCCGCTCGATGGCCGGCGCGAAGCTCGGAATCGTCGGCATGGGCAGCATCGGCATGGCTCTGGCCGCCCGCGCCGAAGCGATGCGGATGCGCGTCGGCTGGTGGGGACCGCGGGACAAGCCCGAACTGCGCTGGCCACGGGCTGCCGGACTGGAAGCGCTGGCGCGGGACAGCGACGTCATGGTGGTGGCGGCCAAGGCGACCGAGTCCAATCGCGGCATGATTTCGGCCGCGATCTGCGAGGCGCTGGGACCGCAGGGACTGCTGGTGAATGTCGCGCGCGGCCAGCTGGTGGATGAGGATTCGCTGATCGCCGCCCTGCGCGAAGGGCGGCTGGGCGGCGCGGCGCTCGACGTGTTCGAGAACGAGCCTACCCCTGCGGCGCGCTGGGCCGATGTGCCCAATGTCGTGCTGACGCCCCACACAGGCGGCGCGACGCAGGAGGCCGTGGCGAAAATGGCGCAGATGCTGCTCGCCAACATCGCCGCGCATGTTGCGGGCGAACCGTTGGTCTCTCCAGTGGCCTAGCGCCAGTCCACCCGCGTCCAGCCGCGTTCCGCCGCCAGCTTCGCCAGCGGCTTGTGCGGATTGGAGGCGAAGGGGATATCCGCGAACTCCAGCATCGGCGCGTCCGACACATGGTCCGAATAGGCGCGGACATGCGCCATCGAACGGTCGATGGCCTCGGCCGCCATCCACGCCTTGATCATCCGCAGCTTGCCGGTGTCATAGCAATTTTCGCCCGCGATCCTGGCGCGTACATAACGCAGGTCCTGACTGAGATGATCGGTCGCGATCACCGCGTCGAAGCCCAGCCGCCGGGCGATCGGCTCGACATAGAGGCGATAGGAGGCGGTCGCGAGGACCAGCGTATAGCCGTCCGCCCTGTCCTTCGCGATCTGCGCCAGCGCCCCGCCCCGGACATTGTCCGCCACCACCCTGGCCGCATAGCTTTCGACATGCGGCATCAGCTTCGCCCGCTCGACATTATAGCCGATCATCAGCGCCTGATTGAGTTCCTTGAGCCGCTGGCGGCTGATCAGCTTCAGCACATAGGCCAGCATCAGCAGGATCACGCCCGGAAACAGCACAAGACGCCACGGCGCCATGCGGCGCGCCACGTGAATCAGGAACCCGGTATAGGTGCCTGAAAAGGTCACCGTGCGGTCCATATCGTAAAATGCGATCCTGTGCGTCATGCCGTGTCCGAAACTTTTTGGAAGGTCCCTTCGTTTGATCGTGCGGATGGGCCGTTTCGGCTTGCCGTGCAACCGATAATGGACCACACCACCGCCTTGATGAACAAAGCCGCTGATCTTGCCCAGGAAATGCGCGATGGCAGCGCGGTCATCAGGCTTTCTGGAAACCTTTCGATTGCCTGTCTGAACGACCTGCCCGACCGGCTGGACGCGATTGCCGGTCCCGTCGACGCCATCGACCTGTCGGACGTCGACCATATGGACACGATCGGCGCCTGGGTGCTGTATCGCACGATCAAAAGGCTGGATTGCCGGCTTACGGGCGACCGCTGCGACGCGGAAAGGCTGATCGCGGAGGTCGGCAAGGTCGATGAGCCGGTCAACATTCGCCCGGATCATGTGCAGCCCTGGCAACGCGTGGTCGGCCAGATTGGCGAGGCCGTGGTCAATTCCGGAACCACGCTGCTGGGCCTGCTCGGTTTCTTCGGCGGAACGCTGGTGGCGACATGGAACGTCATCCGCCATCCCAGCCGCTTTCGCGTCAATGCCGTGGTTCAGCGCTTCGAGGTAGTGGGCGTATCGGCGCTCGGCATCATCGGCTTGATGAGCTTTCTGATCGGCATCGTCATCGCCCAGCAGGGTTCGGTCCAGCTCCGCCAGTTCGGCATGGAAATGCTGACGATCAATCTGGTCGGCCGCCTCACCTTCCGCGAACTGGGCGTGCTGATGACCGCCATCATGGTCGCGGGGCGTTCCGGCTCCGCCTTCGCCGCCCAGCTGGGCACGATGAAGCTGACCGAGGAGGTCGACGCCATGCGCACCATCGGCGTGTCGCCGATGGAAGCGCTGGTGCTGCCCCGCACGCTGGCGGTGGTCGTGATGATGCCGTTGCTCGGCTTCTACTCCTCCATCGTCGCAGTGATCGGCGGCGGCTTCCTCTGCGCCGTGTCGCTCGACATTCCGCCGATCACCTTCGTCCAGCGGTTGCGGGAAGTGGTGCCCATCACCGACCTGTGGGTCGGGCTGCTGAAGGCGCCGGTGTTCGGCGTCATCATTGCGCTGGCCGGCTGTTTTCAGGGCATGCAGGTGAAGGCCAATGCCGAGGAGGTCGGGCTGCGCACGACTTCCGCCGTCGTGCAGGCGATCTTTCTGGTGATCGTGCTGGACGCCTTTTTCGCGGTCTTCTTCACCTGGTTGGGCTGGAACTGATGGCGCCGGAGGAAGAAATCGCTGCCGAAGAAGCCCGGGTGGAAAAAGCCGTCGAAAAGGACGGAATCGCCATTTCGGTGCGCAACCTCAAAAACAGCTTCGGCGAGCAGGTGGTGCATGAGGGGCTGGACCTCGACGTGCGCAAGGGCGAGATTCTGGGCGTGGTCGGCGGTTCGGGGACGGGAAAGTCCGTGCTGATGCGATCGATCATCGGCCTCCAGACGCCCGACGAAGGCGAAATTCACGTTTTCGGCGAATCGATGATCGGCCGTCTGGATGACGAGGCGCTGGCGATCCGCAAGCGCTGGGGCGTGCTATTCCAGGGCGGCGCGCTGTTCTCGACCCTGACCGTGGCCGAGAATGTCGAGGTGCCGATCCGCGAATATTATCCCAATATCGGGGCGAAACTGCGCGACGAGATCGCCGCCTACAAGATTCGCATGACGGGCCTTCCGGCCGAGGCCGGTCCCAAATATCCGGCCGAACTGTCTGGCGGCATGAAGAAACGGGCGGGATTGGCACGCGCGCTGGCGCTGGACCCCGACCTATTGTTTCTGGATGAACCGACCGCCGGTCTCGATCCGATCGGCGCGGCCGCCTTTGACGACCAGACGCGCAAATTGCAGCAGACGCTGGGTCTCACCGTGTTCCTGATCACCCATGATCTCGACACGCTCTATTCGATCTGCGACCGGGTGGCGGTGCTGGCCGACAGGAAAGTCACGGCCGTCGGCACCATCGACGAGCTGCTGGCAACCGACCATCCCTGGATTCAGGAATATTTCAACGGCCCGCGCGGACGTGCCGCGACGGCGGCGGTGAGCCGCGAAAAGGACAAGAGGCGATAGGATATGGAAACCCGCTCCAACCATGTGCTGGTGGGCACGGTCACGCTGCTGTTGCTGGCGGCGATCATGATCGCGGCTTTCTGGTTCTCGCGCCTCTCAGATGGCCAGAACATGGAATATGATATCTTCTTCAAGCAGTCGGTGAATGGGCTCGCCAAAGGATCGAGCGTCAACTATTCCGGCGTGCCCTCCGGCCAGGTCGAGAAGATAGAACTCTGGAAGCGCGATCCCAGCTTCGTGAAGGTCCGCATTTCGGTTAAGGAAGGGACGCCGGTCCTGCAGGGCACCACCGCGACCATCGCGGGCGTCGGCTTTACCGGCGTGTCGGAAATCGTGCTGGACGGCGCGGTAAAGGGCGCGCGGCCAATCGTCTGCCCGGCGGAAAACACGCTGGCGGTATGCCCCGACGGCGTCCCGGTGATCCCGACCAAGCCGGGCGCGCTGGGCGAGCTGCTCAACAATGCGCCGCAACTGCTTGAACGGCTGTCGACGCTGACCGAGCGGCTGACCGAATTGCTGAACGACAAGAATCAGCAGTCGATCGCAGGCATCCTCGCCAATGTGGAGCGGATTTCCGGTTCGCTGGCCGATCGCAGTCCGGAAATCTCCGCCACTCTGGCAGAAGCCCGCATCGCCGTGCAGCGGACCGGGATCGCCGCCGAACAGATCGGCAAGCTGGCCGCCACCACCGACGGACTGCTGAACGACGAAGGTCGTCCGCTGATGGCGGACCTGCGCAAGAGCGTGCAGTCCGCCACCCGTAGCATCGACACGCTCGACAAGACGATCGCCGAAGCGCAACCGGGCGTTCACGCCTTCAGCAACCAGACCATGCCCGAAGTGAATCAGCTGGTGCGCGACCTGCGCGAAATGTCGCGTTCCTTCCGCGGCGTGGCAGAAAAACTCGACCAGCAGGGCGCCGGGTCGATCGTCGGATCGCCCAAACTGCCCGACTACAAGCCATGAGAGAGGCTCCGATGATGTTCCACAAGAAACTGGGTCCTGCCCTCCTCTGCACTCTGGCGTTGTCGGCCTGCGTATCCTTCGGTGGCAAGCCGCCGGAAAGACTGTTGTCGCTCGACGCGGCGCAGAAGGTGGCGCCGGGCACGCTCCGCACTGCCAATGCGGGCACGACGATCACCATCGCCGATCCCGAAGCGCCCCGGATGCTCGACACGGTGCGCGTGCCGGTGCGTACCTCCTCCACGTCGGTCGCCTACGTGGCCAAAGTGCAATGGGCTGACACACCCCGCCATCTGTTCCAGAAGCTGCTGGCGGAAACCGTTGCCGCGACGAGCAACCGAATCGTGCTGGACCCCGGCCAATATTCGGCCGACGCGGGGCAGCGCCTGATGGGTGAACTGGTCGATTTCGGACTGGACGCGACGGGAAGTCAGGCAGTGGTGACCTATGACGCGATGCTGGCCGGTCCGGGAGGCCTGGTCATCGCCAAACAGCGCTTTACCGCCAGCGCGCCAGTAAACGGCAAGATCGAGGCAGGCAGCATAGGCGCGCCGCTCAACACCGCCGCGAACAAGGTCGCGGCCGACGTCGCGGCTTGGCTGGCGACTCAAGCACGCTGAACGGAGGAAAGCGCCGGCAGCCGGTCGGCAAGGGCTGCCGGCGTCAGCACCGGACCTGGAGCAGCTTCCGACCCGATTGCATCGGTTTGGCGCTCCAGGCCCTTGTTTTCCGCCTTTTCCGGGCCCGCAGGTGATTCCACCTGCTTGCAAAGGCCCTATTCCAGACTCTTGCTCACCTGCTCGGTGACGTCCTTCGACAGGCCCGGCTCTGCCAGAATGCGCTGCAACTCCGCCCGCATCATCGCCGCCCGCCCGTTGTCGAAGCGCTTCCAGCGGCCCAGCGGCGGCACCAGCCGCGCGGCCGTTTGCGGATTGAGCTTGTCCAGCGCGATGATGCAGTCCGCGACCAGCCGATAGCCCTTGCCCGACTTGTGGTGGAACGCCCACTGGTTGCCCGCAAAGGCGCCGTACAGCGAGCGCACCCGGTTGGGGTTGGACATGGTGAAAGCCTTGTGCTTCCCCAGTTCCTCGACCAGATCGACCGTGCCGGGATGGAAGGCGAAAGCCTGCGTCTGGAACCATTTGTCCAGCGTCAGCGCATCGTCATGATAGCGGTTATAGAAAATGTCCAACGCCGCCTCGCGCTCCGCGCTGGTGCCGTTGGCCAGCGTCGCCAGTGCAGCCTGACGTTCGGTCATGTTGTCGGCGTCGCTGAACTGGCCGAAGGCGACGGCCGGGCCATCCTGCGCGTCCGATGCCACAAGATAGAGCAAGGCCGTATTGCGCAGCTTGCGCGCGCCCTTCGCGGCGGAAGACAGTGCAAAGCCATTGGCCCTGGTCTTCGCGTGGATGTCGCGCCAGAGTGGTTCCAGCTCGGCACCGATCCGTCGTTGCAGGGCATCGCGGGCGGCGTGGATCGCATCAGGATCGACCACCGCCATCTGATCGCCCAGATAGGCTTCGCTCGGCAAACGGATCGCTTCCGCAACGAAGGCGGGATCAAGCAGCGGATCGGTGGCGGTGTCGCGGATCGCCGCGACCACCGCATCCTCGTCGACCTTCTGCCCCGCAATGCGGCCGACCAGCACATTGACCATCAATTGCTGCATCGCCTCGTAGCGGGCGAAAGGATCGTCGTCATGCGCGGACAGGAAGGCAAGATCGGCCTGGCTGCGGTTGGTTTCGACGATCACCGGCGCGGAAAAGCCCCGATTGATCGACAGCACCGGCGCGGTCGGCAGTCCGGTGAACGTGAAGCTCTGCTTGGCCTGTGTCAGCATCAGCAGCTCATCGCCGCGGCTCTTCCCTGACTCCCGGTCGAACAGGGCCGTGCGCAGCGGGATCGCCATGGGTTGCTTGTCCGGCTGGCCGGGCGTCGGCGGAATGCTCTGCTCCAGCAGAAGCTCGGCGGTCTGCGCTTGGGGATCATGGGTCAGCAGCGCCCGGATATGCGGCGTTCCGGCCTGTTCATACCAGCGGCGGAACTGGGCGAGGTCGACCTCGCCCCCCTCCTCCATGGCGCGGACGAAATCCTCGCACGTCGCGGCCTGTCCGTCATGGCGCTCGAAATAGAGGTCGGTTCCTGCCCGGAACCGCTCCGGTCCCAGCATCAGCGCCATCATGCGGATGACCTCCGCGCCCTTATTATAGATGGTGGCGGTGTAGAAGTTGCTGATTTCCATATAGGATTCGGGACGAACCGGATGCGCCAGCGGGCCTGAATCCTCCTGAAACTGGGCGGCGCGCAGGATACGGACATCTTCGATCCGCTTGACGGCATGGCTGCCCATATCGGCGGAGAAATTCTGATCGCGAAAGACGGTGAAGCCTTCCTTGAGGCTCAGCTGAAACCAGTCGCGGCAGGTGACCCTGTTGCCTGACCAGTTATGAAAATATTCATGCGCTACAACGCCCTCGACACCATCATAGTCGATGTCGGTCGCCGTCTCCGGGTCCGCCAATATGTAGCGCGAATTGAAGATGTTGAGACCTTTATTCTCCATCGCGCCAAAATTGAAATCGGCGACGGCGACGATGTTGAACACATCCAGATCATATTCGCGGCCATAGACCCGCTCGTCCCACGCCATGCTGTTCTTGAGCGCCTGCATGGCATGCCCAGTGCGAGGCAGGTCAGCCGCCTTGACCCAGATCCCCAGCTGGACTTCGCGGCCGCTCATGGTGACAAACCGGTCAGCATTACATGCCAGATCGCCGGCCACCAGCGCGAAGAGATAGCAGGGCTTGGGAAAGGGATCGCGCCAGCGCGCCCAATGGCGGCCACCGGGCAAATCGCCCTGCTCGACCGGATCACCATTGGCCAGCAACACCGGATAAAGCGCCTTGTCCGCACTCATTCGCACATCATAGCGCGACAATATGTCCGGCCGATCGGGGAAGAAGGTGATGCGGCGGAACCCTTCCGCCTCGCACTGGGTGCAGAGCAAGCCACCGCTGGCGTAAAGACCCATCAGTTTGCTGTTGCCCTGCGGCGCGATCTCAACCAGCGTTTCGACGACATGCGCCGTTCCCGCGAGCGGGATGCGAAGCGCTCCGGCCTCCAGCGACCACTGATCGTCGGCAAGAAGCTGGCCGTCGACCCTGATTTCCAGCGGGATCAGGCCATCGCCGTCCAGCATGACCGGCCGGTCATGCTCGCCATTGCGCGTGACCGAAAGCGTGGCGCGCACCCGCGTCGCGGCGGCGTCCAGAGCGAAATCCAGCGCAATATCAGGGACAAGCCAGTCGGGCGGGCGGTAATCTTCGCGGCGAATGATGACAGGACCAGCGGCGGGGGAGGATTGCATATCGGCCATTCCCCAAGCCTAAAACATTCTGAGGGCAGCGGGAACAGCGGACTAGTCGCAGAAGGCGGCAAAAGAAAGAAAAAATGGCCCCGCTCCGGACGTGCCGTTCGCTTGGGAGGAGCGGCGGCGCGCTCTGGCACGCCGCCTGAAAGGATCAGATGCGTTCGCCCGAGAGGCGCTGACAAAGCATGTCCAACTGGTCGAGCGTCGAATAATGCAGCGAGAGGATGCCTCCGCCGCCACTGCCATAGCTGATGTCGACCTTCACGCCCAAAATATCGGCCAGATGCTGCTCCAGCGCGGCAATATCGGCGTCATTCTCCTTGGGCGCAGCCTCGCGGCGCGGAGCCGGCGCATCCGTCCCCTTCTTGGCGCGGCGCACCAGCTGCTCCGTATCGCGCACCGACAGCCCCTTGCCCTCGACCGTGCGGGCCAGCGTCTCGCAGTCCGGAGCGCCGATCAGGGCGCGGGCATGACCCATGCTCAGTTTCTGCTCGATGACCTGCTGCTGCACCGATGCGGGCAGTTCCAGCAAACGCATCAGATTGGCGACATGGCTGCGCGACTTCCCGACCAGACGACCCAGCGCTTCCTGGCTATGATGGAATTCGGCGATCAGCTTGCGATAGGCTTCTGCCTCTTCGATCGGATTCAGATCTTCGCGCTGGATATTCTCGATCAGCGCGATTTCCAACGTCTCCGCCTCGTCGAAATCTCGAACGATGGCCGGAATCCGATGGAGCTGCGCCCGTTGCGCAGCACGCCAGCGGCGCTCGCCGGCAACGATCTGAAAACCTCCGCCATGAGGGCGGACGATAATCGGTTGAATCACGCCACGCTTGGCGATGCTCTCGGCCAGTTCCTGCAATGCCCCGTCGTCGAAATGACGGCGCGGCTGCTCCGGATGCGGTTGAATGAGCGCAACTTCAATGCTCTGGATCGCCTTGGTCGACGGCGGAGTTGCTGCTGTCAGCGCGACAGGCTCCTCCCTTGCGACATCGCCCAACAGCGCGGACAGCCCCCGGCCAAGCCCCTGCGGGCGTTTGACGGGCTTCAGCAGATTTTCTTCACTCAAGCAGCGACCTCCTGACGGGGCAGACGCGCGATCAGCTCACGCGCGAGACGCATATAGGCTTCCGACCCCGAGCAGCGGAAATCGTAGATCAAGGCCGGCACGCCATGGCTGGGCGCTTCGGAGAGTCGGACGTTACGGGGTATGACGGTGGAAAAGACCAGATCGCCAAGGCAGGCGCGCACATCGTCCGCCACCTGATCGGTCAACCGATTACGGCGATCATACATGGTGAGCGCTACGCCCATGATCGACAGCCCGGGATTGAAACGACCGCGGATGCGCTCAACAGTCTGAAGCAGTTGAGACAGCCCCTCGAGCGCGAAAAATTCGCACTGCAACGGCACCAACAAGGACTGCGCGGCAACCAGTGCATTAATTGTCAGCAACCCCAGCGATGGCGGACAGTCGATCAGGCAAATGTCCCAGCGGCCCGGTTGCGCTTCCGCCAGCACCCGTTCCAAACGGTGGGTCCGTTCCTCATATTCGATCAGTTCAATTTCCGCGCCCGAGAGATCCTGCGTTGCAGGAACGATGTCGAGCTTGGGCACGCGCGTTGTGATGATGGCATCTTCCAGGGCGCAATTGCCGACCAACAGGTCATAGCTGGACCGGCTGCGCTCCGACTGGTTCACTCCAAGGCCTGTCGAGGCGTTGCCCTGCGGATCAAGATCGACGAGCAGCACGCGCAGACCGGTAGCAGCCAATCCGGTGGCGAGATTGATCGCTGTCGTGGTTTTTCCGACGCCACCCTTTTGGTTGGCTATAGCGATCTGGATCATCCTCGGGCTTTCCTCCTGACCGATCGGACAGCGCGCGCGACGATGATCGCGCTGTCGGCATCGGTCACGCTGCGTTCCACGTGGAACGCACCTTGCCATGATCGACTCGCCGCCTCCAGTTCATTCTGCGCATTTCGTCCCTTTGGGAGCACCCAGATCGTCTTTTCTGTGGACAGATGTACCGCTGACTCAAGAAGCCGCGGCAATGGGGCATAGGCCCGGGCGCTGATGACGGCGGCTGGTGCGGCGGGGACCGTTTCGACCCTGCAGCCAAGCACACGGGCGCGGACCAAGCCCAGCCGTTCGACTATCCCGTTCAGAAATTCGATCCGCTTGCGCCGGGATTCAACCATCTGCACCGGACGGCTCGTCAGAATGGCTGCGACGATGCCGGGCAGGCCGGCGCCTGATCCCAGATCGATCCACGGCCCCTCGTCCGCTCCGGCAGCCAAGGGTATGAGCTGCGCGGAATCCACGATATGCCGCGCCCAGATGTGCGGACGCGTCGACTCCGCGATCAGATTCTGTCGATCCATCTCCGTCAGCAGGATCGCGACATAGTCTTCGAGACGTCCCCATGTTTCACGTGAAACATCAAACTGCCGATTCAGCCACTCCCGCGCTTCCTCCTCAGTCATGCGGCACGCCGCCTTATGCGAACGAGCAGCGCTGCGAGCGCTGCTGGCGTGATGCCCCGGATCCGGCCCGCCGCCGCAAGCGTATCAGGCCGCGCCGTTTCCAGCCGCTCGATCATCTCGGTGGACAGGCCGCCGATGGCAGCGAAGTCGAAATCAGGCGGAATGATGACCCGTTCGTTCCGACGCAACTCGCCGATCTCCGCCTCCTGCCGTTCGAGATAAGGGGCGTAATGAGCATCCTCCAATATTTCAGCACGCAGATCTTCCGAGACCGTCTGGAGCGAAGGTGCCAGATCGAAGAGCAGCGCCCGGTCGACTTCCGGAAAGCGCGCCCAATCGAACAAGGACCGCCGAGCCCCATCCTGACGCACCGCCGCACCTGCCCGCGCCATCTCGGTGGCGGACATGGGACGAGCCAGTTCGGCTTCGACCCGATCCCGCTCCGCCTGCCGCCTGCCATAATAAGCGGCCCGCTCCGGACCCAAAATGCCGTGCGCCTGCGCGACGGGTCCAAGGCGCGTTCCCGCATTATCGGCGCGCAGCCGCAGCCGATATTCGGCGCGGGCGGTCAACATGCGATACGGTTCCGTCACGCCCTGAAGCACCAGATCGTCGATCATCACGCCGATATAGCTACTCGCCCGATCCAGAATGAGCGGCTCCTCGCCCCTTGCCCGCGCCGCGGCATTGACGCCCGCCACCATCCCCTGCGCGGCGGCTTCCTCATAGCCGGTGGTGCCGTTGATCTGCCCGGCACAAAACAGGCCGGGAATCGCGCGGGTCTCCAGCGTGGAGTCCAGGGCACGCGGATCGATATGATCATACTCGACAGCATAGCCAGGCACGACAATCTCGGCGCGCTCCAGACCGGCCATCGACCTTATCATCGCAAACTGAACGTCCGCAGGCAAAGAGGTGCTGATGCCATTGGGATAGACGAGATGATCTTCCAGCCCTTCCGGCTCGAGGAAAATCTGGTGCCCGTCACGGTCGCCGAAGCGGATCACCTTGTCCTCGATGGACGGGCAATAACGCGGACCCCGCCCTTCGATCGCGCCGCTGAACAAGGGGGAGCGGCCCAGCCCCTCACGGATGATAGCGTGGGTCCGCTCGTTGGTCCGCGTGATGGCGCATCGCAGTTGAGGCAAAATTCGGGCCGGGGTCATGGCGGACATCGTCCACTGCCCATCGTCCGAGGACTGTTCCTCCAGCCGCGCCCAATCGATAGTCCGACCGTCGATTCGGGGCGGCGTTCCCGTCTTCAGTCGGCCGATCGGCAAATCAAGCGCGCGCAACTGCACGCCCAGCGCGGTCGCGGCCCGCTCCCCCGTGCGTCCGCCAATGCTGGCTTCCTCGCCGCGAAACAGCTTGCCACCCAAAAAAGTCCCGGTTGCCAGAACCACCGACGCTGCCATCAGGCAGCGGCCATCGGCCAGACGCAGCCCCGCCGCAGCGCCCTGCTTCAGCAACAATTCCACCGCCTCGCCTTCGACGATCTCCAACCCGACTTGCGCGTCGAGCAGACGGTGGATTTCCGCCCGGTACCGTTTACGGTCGGCCTGAACGCGCGGCCCCTGCACCGCCGCGCCCTTGCTGCTGTTGAGCATGCGATAATGGATGGCGGCTGCATCGGCGGCGCGGGCAATCAACCCATCCATCGCGTCCACTTCGCGAACCAGATGCCCCTTGCCCAATCCGCCGATAGCAGGATTGCAGGACATCGCCCCGACAGTCGCCTTTTCAAAAGTCAGCAGCGCGACCGACGCACCCTTGCGCGCCGCCACTGAGGCCGCTTCGCAGCCTGCATGGCCACCGCCGACCACGATCACATCATAGCTTGTCTGCATGGATGGCCCCTTATCAGAAATGGGCCTGCCGGGTCAAAACTGTTCCACGTGGAACATGCTTTCATTTGCCGATGCAGAATCCCGCAAACAGCCGGTCGAGCATGTCCTCGGTGCTGGCCTGACCGGTCAGGGCGTCAATCGCGTTGCGCGCCTGCCGCAGTTCCTCCGCGACGATCAGCAGGTCGTCACTTGTCCCCGCCGCCCGCAAATGGCCCTTCACCAATTCGGCGCTGTGCCGCTGGCGTTGATGCAGCGCATAATCGCCCTCGCCCGGCAGCATCCTCGCCGCCCTCTCCAACAGGGCTGCGACCAGCCGGTCCATCCCCTCCCCCGTTTTGGCCGACAGGCGGAGACCGGGGCGATCATCCCGCTCGCGCCGGTCGGATTGCGCGGCGATCAGCAGCGCGTCTTCCCGTGGCATCTCTGCCGGGTCGCCCAACCAAAGAATGATGTCGGCCGCCTCCAGCGCCATGCGCGCCCGGTCCATTCCGATCGCTTCGATCGCGTCGTCCGCTGCCTTGCGCAGCCCCGCCGTGTCGGTGAGCAGAAAGGCGACGCCGCCGATTGCTGCATGCACCTCTATCCGGTCCCGCGTCGTTCCTGCTACGTCGGATACGATGGCTGCGTCACGACCAACCAGATGATTGAGCAGCGTCGACTTCCCCGCATTGGGCGGCCCGGCCAATACCACACGGATGCCGTCGCGAAGACGCTCCGCCGAAGGAGCCGTCAGAGCGGCATCCACATCCCGGACCAGCGCGACAATGTCATCCCTGATCCGCGCCTCGATCCCGGCATCCGGGACGTCATCTTCATCGGAGAAGTCGAGCGCCGCCTCGGTCATGGCGGACAAGGTCAGCACCGTCTCCCGCCAGCGCTCGACCCGGCGGGAAAAGTGGCCCTCCGCCATCATCAGGGCGGCCCGGCGCTGCTGCTGCGTTTCGGCGGCGAGCAGATCGGACAGACCCTCCACCGCATTCAGATCCATTCGACCATTGGCAAAAGCGCGGCGGGTAAATTCACCAGCTTCGGCTCGTCGCAGGCCTGGCAGAGCGGCCAATGCATCCTCGACGGCCGCAATCACCGCCCGGCCGCCATGACAGTGGAGTTCAGCGAGATCCTCGCCCGTAACGGTGTTTGGGCCAGGGAACCAGAGGATGAGCGCCCGGTCCAGCGGCATTCCATCGCGCGGATCAGCCAGCAACGCCAAGCGGGCACGCCGGGCCTCGGGAAGCGCGCCCGCCAAAGCCTGCAAGGCCATGCCCGCCTGCGGCCCGCTGATCCGGATAATGCCGATCCCCGCCGGCGGCGTACCGCTCGACAGGGCAAAGATCGTGCCGCTCAGGAAAACCATGATAAGAGCCTGTTCAGCGTAACCGCTTAGCCCTTGTCATTTTTGCCGGGCATGCCGGAAAGGCCGATATCCATCATCTGCTTGAACAAACGCATGCCCGCATCCCCCAGCGGCGAGAAACTCTTGAACAGCGTCTCCATCTGCTCGACATTGGCCACCCCGTCAAAGCTGTCGAGCACCGTCTTCACATATTTGTCATGAATGGGGGTCACATCCGGCAGACCAAGGAAAGCCCGAGCCTCGGCGGGGGTGCAGTCGACGTCCACGCTTACCTTCATCTCAAGCCACCTTTGTTGCGGGAAACATATGCTCTCCCTCATGCCGCAATAACGACGGAGAAGGCAAATTTTTTGACGCGAACGGCGGTTGCGCTGGCCGACCCAGCGGTCATTATGCCCCCAGCCATTTTTGGAAATGAAAAGAGGAAAGGATTCTCCATGGCCACATTCACTGCCATTTCCACCCTGGAAGGGGACGCGGAGTTCGATGTCTACATGGCGCGGCCAACGGGCACGCCAAAGGCCGCGATCGTGGTGATTCAGGAAATTTTCGGCGTCAATGAAGGTATCCGGCGGAAATGCGACAGCTGGGCGAAGGCAGGCTATCTGGCGCTATCACCTGACCTGTTCTGGCGCGAAAAGCCGCATGTCGAGCTGGATGCCGATGTGCCGGAGGATTTTCAGGCGGCGATCGGCCATATGCAGAAGTTGAACCAGGATCAGGGTATCCGCGACATCGAGGCGACGATCAAGGCGGCGCGTGCCGAACTGGGCGAAGGCGGCAAGGTGGGTCTGGTGGGCTATTGCCTGGGCGGGCGGCTGGCGTTCATGTCCGCCTGCCGCACCGACGGCGACGCCTTTGTCGGCTATTATGGCGTCGGGATTGACGGCCTGCTGGGGGAACAGCATGCGATCGGCAAGCCCGTGCTGCTGCACATTCCCACCGCCGACGGATTTGTCCCGCCGGAAGTCCAGCAGAAGATGCACGAAGGGCTGAAGGATAATCGTCATGTCACCCTCCATGATTATGAGGGTCTCGATCATGGCTTTGCCGCCGAAATGGGCAATCGCCGTAATGAAGAGGCCGCCCAGCTCGCCGACAGGCGGACGGCCGATTTCTTCGCGGCCAATCTCTGACAGGAAGGAAGAAGATGGTTCAGGCTTGGCGGATGGTGGCCCGGTCCCATGGCGGACCGGAGGTGATTGCGCGGGAGGATTTTGATCCCGGCACGCCCGGCGACGGCGAGATCCTGATCGCGCAGGACGCCGTCGGTCTGAACTTCATCGACACCTATTATCGTTCCGGTCTTTACCCCGCGCCGCTGCCCACCCCGCTGGGATCGGAAGGCGCGGGCCATGTCGCAGCCGTCGGATCCGGCGTCACGACCTTTGCGGTCGGCGACAGGGTTGCGTGCGCCAGCGGCCTTGGCGCCTATGCCACCCATCGCATGGTGGAAGCGGATCGAGCGGTGAAGATCCCGGAGGGCGTCAGCACGGAGGCTGCTGCCGCCATGATGTTGAAGGGCATGACCGCCTGCTATCTGGCCGAGGACAGCATAGCGCTCGAGCCGGGTCAGGTTGCTCTGGTGCATGCGGCAGCGGGCGGCGTGGGATCGGTGCTGGTGCCCTGGCTGCGGGACAGGGGCGTGGTCGTGATCGCTCATAGCGGATCGGCCGAAAAGGCCGCGCGGGTCGCGGCCGACCATAGCCTGCACGGCGCGTTCGACAGCCTCGCCGCGCGGGTGCGGGAGTTGACGGACGGCAAGGGCGTGGATGTCGTCTATGATGGCGTGGGCAAGGATAGTTGGCATGCTTCGCTGGCCAGCCTCAAGCGGCGCGGTTTGATGGTCAGCTACGGCAATGCATCGGGCGCGGTGCCGCCGGTCAGTCTGCTCGACCTCAGCCGGGGCGGATCGCTTTACGTCACCCGGCCGACGCTGTTCGACTATATCTCTACCCCGCAAGAGTTGGCCCATACCGCCCAAAGGCTATTCGACCGCATGGCGCGGGGCGTAGTAAAGGCGGTGATCGGCCAACGCTTTGCTCTGGCTGACGCGGCGGAGGCGCATCGCGCGCTGGAAGCGCGCAATACGGTAGGCAGCACAATATTGCTCCCCGAAACATAGCGGGCTGTTTTATTTCGACATCCTGGTTGATTTTCTCTCGACCCGGATAAAAGGCAATGGCAGGGCGCAAAAAACATGCCCCAATTGACGCCCTTGCTCGCCCCCCTTTGGTTCGCTCAACTGTTCACGGGCGCCAAATCCTTCGTTGATAATCCGCTGATCGGCTCGCCCCGACTGAATGCACTGGGCCTTCATGCCACACGCGTTCGGGCGGCCCATGCGATGACGGCGCGACGCCGCGCAAAGCTGGCGGCTCCTGTCGAGGCTGCGGACCGCGCCGCATTTGACCGCGATGGCGTGGTGGAGATCCGGGACTTTCTTCCTGCCCCGACTTTTCAGGCCCTGCGCGAACAGTTGTTCGCCTATCGCGGGCCCGCCCGCGAGATGGTACAGGGCGATACCATCACCCGACGGCTGGCGATGGATCCTGCCGCCCGGCGCGCCTTGCCTGCCTTTGAGCGCTTCAGCCGCGATGCACGCTGGGCCGCCCTCGCCCGCTATGTCGCAGGGTTCGATATCGAACCCCTGCTCTACATCCAGTCAATCCTGCCGCAGCGCCATTCCGCGCCGCCCGATCCACAGGTGCGCTTTCATGCCGACACCTTCTATCCGGCGATGAAGGCCTGGCTGTTTCTGGAGGACGTGCCGCTGGAAACGGGACCTTTCGCCTATGTGAAGGGGTCCCACAAGCTGACCCCTGCCCGGCTGGCCTGGGAGAAGCAACGCAGCCTTAGCGCCCGGGACGGCGATTGCAGGCTGTCGGCGCGGGGATCGCTGCGGATCGATACCAGCGAGCTGGCCGCACTGGAACTTCCGCAACCAACGGTCTTTGCCGTGCCCGCCAATACGCTGGTGATCGCCGACACGTTCGGCTTCCATGCCCGCACGCAGGCGAGCCTGCCCGCCACCCGCGTCGAAATCTGGGCCTATGGCCGCCGCAATCCCTTCCGGCCGTTCAGAGGATGGGATGTCCTGAGCCTGCCCGGCATTGCCGAGCGGCGCGTTCCTCTGCGCTGGTGGCTGGGGGACAAGGCGGAAAAGCTGATGCCCCAGCCATGGCGACCGGTCGGGTTGAAGGGACCCACGGACGACTGACCTGTCCGCCGGAAACGGACTTGGAGCGGTTTGCGATCCGATTGTGTCGGGTAAACCGCTCTCACTTCCTGTTTTAACGCAATTCGTTAATCGGCGATCATTCCGTTCGCCTGGAATCGCTTTAAACGAAAAGGGTCAGAACGCCGACCTGATGGTCCACTATCCCGTCATAAATCATCTTGATCGCGACATAGATGATGACCGCCAGGCCCAAATAGGCGATCCAGCGGAACCGCTCGATATATTTGGCGATGATGTTGGCGGCGATGCCCATCAGGGCCACCGACAGGATCAGACCGATGATCAGGATGCCGGGATGATCCCGCGCCGCGCCGGCGACGGCCAACACATTGTCGAGGCTCATCGAAACGTCCGCGACCGCAACGGCCCAGGCCGCGCCCGCAAAGCTCTTTGCAGGACGCAGGCCGGAAATATCGTCATCGCTCGTGTCGGGCGTATCCCCGCCCCTTTTCGGGTGCAGTTCGCGCCACATCTTGAACGCAACCCAGAGCAGCAGCAGCCCGCCAGCGAGGATCAGGCCGACAATCTGCATCAGCTGCGTCACCACCAGCGCAAAGCCGATGCGCAGCACCAGCGCAGCGATGATGCCGATCAGGATCACCCTCTTGCGCTGTTCCGTGGGCAGGCCCGCCGCCAATGCGCCGACGACGATCGCGTTGTCCCCTGCCAGCAGCACGTCGATCATCAGCACCTGACCGAAGGCTGCCAGAGCAGCGGGTGAGCCGATATTGCTGAAATCATTGACGATATGCGCCCAGATATCGGCGGGTGAACCAATCCCCTGAGCCGCAGCGGCGGCGGTTGCGAGTAGGTCGATCATGACGGCCTGCTATCCCCTGAAAAATATGGCCCAAAACAAAGGGCCGCCAGACCGGAGTCCGACGGCCCGAAAAATCGCGGCGGCGCGATGGAATCGATGTGCGCCTCCGGCAGAAGCACAACCCATTCCGCGGCTTACTGGTTCATCGAATCGAAGAAATCCTCGTTGGTCTTGGAATCCTTCATCTTGTCGAGCAGGAATTCCATCGCGTCGACCGTGCCCATCTGCATCAGGATGCGGCGCAGCACCCACATCTTGGAAAGCTTGGCCTTGTCGACCAGCAGCTCTTCCTTGCGGGTGCCCGACTTGCCGACGTCCAGCGCCGGGAAGATGCGCTTGTCCGCCACCTTACGGTCGAGCACGATTTCCGAGTTGCCGGTGCCCTTGAACTCTTCGAAAATGACTTCGTCCATACGGCTGCCGGTATCGATCAGCGCGGTGGCGATGATGGAGAGCGAACCGCCCTCCTCGATATTGCGCGCAGCGCCGAAGAAGCGCTTGGGGCGCTGGAGCGCATTGGCGTCGACACCGCCGGTCAGCACCTTCCCCGACGAAGGTACGACAGTGTTGTAGGCACGACCCAGACGCGTGATCGAATCGAGCAGGATCACCACATCCTTCTTGTGTTCCACGAGACGCTTGGCCTTTTCGATCACCATTTCGGCAACCTGCACATGGCGCTGCGCCGGTTCGTCGAAGGTCGAGGAGACGACCTCGCCCTTCACGCTGCGCTGCATGTCGGTCACTTCTTCCGGGCGCTCGTCGATCAGCAGCACGATTAGGAAGACTTCCGGATGATTGTCGGTGATCGCCTTGGCGATGTTTTGGAGCAGCACGGTCTTGCCGGTGCGCGGCGGCGCGACGATCAGCGCGCGCTGTCCCTTGCCCTGCGGCGAGACGATGTCGATGACGCGGGCCGATTTATCCTTCACAGTGGGGTCCAGCGTGTCGAGCGTCAGCTTCTGCGTCGGATAAAGCGGCGTCAGGTTATCGAAATTGACGCGGTGACGAACGACTTCAGGATCGTCGAAATTGACCGAGATCAGCTTGGTAAGGGCAAAGTAGCGCTCGCCATCCTTGGGTGCGCGGATTTCGCCTTCCACCGTATCGCCGGTGCGCAGGCCGAATTTGCGGACCTGATTGGGCGAAACATAGATGTCGTCCGGACCGGCGAGGAAATTCGCTTCCGGGCTGCGCAGGAAGCCGAAGCCGTCGGGCAGCACTTCGATCGTGCCCTCGCCCATGATCTGCTCGCCATTATCGGCTTCGACCTTGAGGATCGCGAACATCAGATCCTGCTTGCGCAGGGTCGACGCGCCTTCGACGCCCAGCTCCTCCGCCATGGTCACGAGTTCGGCGGGCGCTTTTTTCTTGAGATCCTTGAGGTGCATTCGCGTGAAGTCCGATGGATTGAGAGAAATGAGGAACAGATGGGGAAGAGTGGCCCGGTAAAGACTCGGGGAAATCCGCTCCGGACGGGCGGGATAGAATGTCTGGCGTTTAGCGATCCGACCCCGGCCAAGTCAAGGCGGCTAAACGGTGCGAGCCGACAGAAAATTGCCGCCATGCGCTCTGCCGCGAATGAAATGGGATGGGCGGAAGCTCTGCGCTCATGCTATACGGGTATAAAATATCGGAGGATCGGGAGATGGGACGCTGGCGTGCCGCTCTGAGCATCGCGATCGCGATCGCCAGCCCGCCCCTCGCGGCGCAGGATCGTCCCTCGCTCGATCCCGATGACCCGCCGGCCGTCGTCCGAACTGTCCCCACGTCCGACGCACGCATCACCATCCCCATCCGGATCGATGGCAAAGGGCCGTGGAACTTCGTCGTCGACACCGGGTCACAACGGACGGTCATTTCCCGCGATCTGGCCGAGCGGCTGGCGCTGCCGGTACGCGACCGGGTGACGGTCATCAGCATGACCGGCCGGGCGGAGGTGGACACGGTCGCAGTGCCGCGGCTGGGCTTTGGCAAGACGGTGGTCGACGATATCGAAGCGCCGGTACTGGAGGGCGAGAATATCGGCGCACCGGGATTGCTGGGTCTGGACGGGCTGCACGCCAAGCGGCTGTTGCTCAATTTCCGCACCGGGCGGATGGAGATCAGCACCAGCAAGCAGAGCTGGCGCGATCCCAATGCGATCATCGTCGAAGCGCGGCGGCGCAAAGGCCAGCTGATCCTGCTCGATTCCGACGTCAACGGCACGAAGGTCAACATCATCCTGGACACCGGCACCTCTATTAGCGTCGGCAATCTGGCGCTGATGAACAAGCTGGTTCGCAAGAAGAAGGCGCCGGCTCTGAGTCTGGTGGAACTGACCAGCGTGACCGGCGAGACGCTGGCCGGTCAGCTGGGGGTAATCGGCCGGGTGCGGATGGGCCGGGTGACGCTGATCGACACGCCGGTCATGTTCGCCGATGCCCAGCCCTTCGCCGAACTGGACCTGCAGGACAAACCTGCCCTGCTGCTCGGCATCAATGCGCTCAGGATATTCGATCGGGTGGCGATCGATTTCGGGCGGGGGAAGGTGGATTTCCTCCTGCCCGATACCGGCCTGCTGGATCGCGCCCGCTTCGCCGCAACAAGACGGGCAGCTGGCTAGAGCCGCTTCCGATCCGGTCACATCGGATCAGCCGCTCCATGCTTTTTTAAGCGCGTTTCCAGGAGCCAACAGATGATTCCATCCGCTTGAAAAACGCTCTGGCTCAATGTTGCGGCTGTTGTTGCTGGCGATTGCGGCCCAGCACATTGTCGATCCACTGCTGATCGAGACGGGGCGGCTGCGGCCGGTCCGCAGGATTAGGAGCGGCCTGCTCGCTGTCGTCCGGCTGCTGCTGATCGCCTTCGCCCTCCTGCCGCTGACCGCGATCGATCGGCAGGCCGTTCTCATCGACCATCATGCCTCCATCCGGCCCGCCGTCGGGCTGGCCGTAATAGGCCTCCTCATCGGGTTCCAGCTGCCATTCGGGCAGGGTCACCTGCGTCTCGAACTGCTCGACCGGCCGATTGGCGACGGCAACCTTCATATAATCGGCAAAGGCGCGTGCCGGGGCGCGGCCGCCGTAAAGCGCAGGCACCGGCCTGGCGTCGTCGCGTCCGACCCATACGCCGGTCGTGATGCCGCTGGAAAAGCCGAGGAACCAGCCATCCTTGCCGCTGTTGGTGGTGCCGGTCTTGCCCGCGACCGGGCGTCCGATCTGCGCCGCCTTGCCTGTGCCGGTGCTGACCGCCGTCTGCATGAGGTCTGTCATGCCCGCCGCCACCCAGGGCGCGACCAGCACGCGGCTGGTGTCGTCCTGATGCTCGTAAAGGACGCGGCCCTCAGCGGTCGTGACCTTGGTGATGCCATAGGGCGTGACCGCCACCCCCTTGCGCGCGATCGAGGCGAAGGCGCGTGTCATGTCGATCAGGCGCACATCGGACGTGCCCAGCACCATCGAGGGATGGGTGTTGATCGGCGTGGTGATGCCGAAACGCCGCGCCATGTCCGCGATGGTCGGGAAACCGACCTCCACGCCCAGCTTGGCCGCCACGGTGTTGACCGAATAGGCGAAAGCGGTGCGGATATCGATGTCGCCGGAGTAGCGACCATTGCTGTTGCGCGGTTTCCACCCGTTGATGTCGACCGCGCTGTCGGTCACGCCGGTATCGGGGGTATAGCCCGCCTCCAGCGCCGCCATATAGACGAAGATCTTCCACGCCGAGCCGGGCTGGCGGGTGGCCGTGGTGGCGCGGTTATAGTTGGACGTCACATAGTCGAGACCGCCGACCATCGCCCGCACCGCGCCATCGCGATCGAGCGACACCAAAGCACCCTGCATGCCGTTCGACACATTGGCCTGCACTGCGGCGGTCGCCGCCTTCTGCATGCCAAGGTCGATGGTTGTATAGACTTCCAGAGGCTCATTCGGCTCATCGACCAGCGTGTCGAGCTGCGGCAGCGCCCAGTCGGTGAAATAGCGCACGCTGTTCTGCGGCGGCTCGGGCGCCATCTTCACGTCCCCAAGATGGGCGCTCGCCCGTTCCGAGGCGCTGATCTTGCCATTTTCCTCCATCAGCTCCAGCACCACGCCCGCGCGGCCGATGGCAGCGTCGGCGTCGGCGGTGGGGGAATAGCTGGACGGCGCCTTCACCAGACCCGCGATGATTGCCGCTTCGGGCAGGTCAAGACTGGTCGCGGGATGGCCGAAAAATTTGCGGCTGGCGGCATCGATGCCATAGGCACCGCCACCGAAATAGACCTTGTTCAAATAGAGTTCGAGGATCTGCCGCTTGGAAAATTTCCGCTCCAGCGCCAGCGCCAGCACCATTTCCCGGACCTTGCGGCCCCAGCTGTAGCTGTTGTTGAGAAAGATGTTGCGCGTCACCTGCTGGGTGATGGTGGAGGCGCCCTGCCAGCGACGCCCGCTGCCGCGCCGCTCCAGCGCGACCCAGGCGGCGCGGGCCATGCCGATGGGATCGACGCCGGGGTGGAGATAATAGCGCTTGTCCTCGGTGGAGACCATCGCGTCGACCATCACCGTGGGTATCTGATCATAGCTCAGCCAGCGGCCGAAGCTGGGACCCAGCGAAACGATAACGCTGCCGTCCGCCGCATGAACGCGGATCATCTGCCCGTTGGGCGAGGATTTCAGCGATTCATAATCGGGCAGCGACTGATAGGCGATCACCACCGCCACCACGACCGCGATGATGGCGCTGACCGCGCCGACCAGGCCTGTTTTCAGGCCCCGCACCAGCCATTTTTTCACCCTGCCTCGCGGCTCGCTGCTCGATTTTGCCATGGTTCGCCCGGATATGCGCTAAACGGATAAGCGGCCAGTGGAAAAGCCGTGCAGGCCGCGCAGACTCTCAAGGGGTTCTCAAGAGAAGGGACGCTTTACAGGCGATGAACGATTATTCAACGTCGTCGCGCGGCTTGAAATCCAGCGACGCGCTGTTCATGCAATAGCGCAGGCCGTTCAGACCGGGACCATCGGGAAAGACATGGCCCAGATGGCCTTCGCACTTGGCGCAGCGAACTTCGGTGCGCATCATGCCATGGCTGTTGTCGCGGATCTCGTCGACCGCATCGATGTCGATCGGGGCGGTGAAGCTGGGCCAGCCCGATCCGCTGTCATATTTTTCCTCGGCGTCGAACAGCTCGGCGCCGCAGCCCGCGCAATAATAGACGCCATCGGCCTTGTTGCTGTTATATTTGCCGGTAAACGCCCGCTCCGTCCCCGCTTCGCGCAGAATATGATATTGTTCGGGTGAAAGGCGCTCACGCCATTCCTCGTCGGTCAGGTCCAGCTTGTCCATGCGCCGCAATATGGCGATGGCACGGCATGCGATCAAGCGCTTACCGCTCGCGGGCGGCCTGTCGGGCGATGGCCAGCAATTCATGCCGGACCATCAGGTCGCCCAGCCCCCTGCCGGATCGGCTGGCACGTTCGGCCTGCGCCAGACGCTGGATCACGCGCGCGATCCCGGTCGCGTCCCAAAGCCGCACCTGTCGGGTGACGACGCCCTTCTCCTTCCAGAACACCGCCTTACCCGCCGCCTCGACCGCGCCCTCCAGCCTGCCGCTCTCATCGAAATCGGCGCGGATACTGGCCAGCAGCATGGCACGGGTCAGCAACGGCCGCAGCACCGCCGCCATCGCCGTCCCCGCCTCCGCCAGCCGCCCCAGTTCCCGGTGCATGCCGCGCAGGTCGCCGCCCAGCACCGCATTCACCAACGGCGCGGCGTCGCTGTCGGGATTGTCGGCGGACAGCGCATCCAGCGCCTCCTCGGTCGCCTCACGCGGCCGGTCGGGCGCCGCGTCGAGATAGAGGATCAGCTTTTCGACCTCCCCCGCCATCAGCGTCCGATCGCCATGGGCGAGGTCGGCGATGCGGCGCCCCAGATCGGAGGAGAGCCGCAGCCCCCCTTCCCGCGCAATGGCGACGGCGATCTGTTCCGCCTCCCGCGCGTCGGGCTGATAGGAAGCAAAAGCCAACGTCTGCTTGTGATCGAGCGCGAGCTTGAGCAACTTCGACGCGGGCTTGAGCGCCCCCGCCATGGCGACGACCGGATTGCCCGCCGCCTCCGCCTCCAGCAACGCGGTCAGCGCAGGCAGCGACTCCTCGCCCATGCCGTTGACGCGAATCCAGCGCTTGTCCCCGAACATGGAGAAGGAAGCCGCCTCGTCGGCCAGCCGCGCCGGATCGTCGCGCAGCGTGGAGCCGTCAAGGTCGATCCGCTCCGCCTCCGGCCCCATGGCGCGTTCCAGACGCTTGGCAAGCGTGACGCTGCCTGCATCATCGGGACCGTAAAGCAGGAAAAAGCGGCAATCGGCGGCCGACCCCTGACCTGCTGCGTCGAGCGCCTTTTCGATCTGGCCGCGATTGGCCTTCAACGCGCCCCGCCCTGGGCACGGTCCCGCGCCGCGAACCGGGCGAGCCGGGAAATGATCTGGTCAGCGATGGTCTGCGACAGGCGTTCGAGCGCCGTGTCTTCCGCCGCGATCGTCGCATATTCGCTGGAAACGACGTCGATGCCGACATCCGATCCGGCGGTGTCGTCGATGATCTGCGCGCCGGTGGCGGCGTCGATCAGCTGATAGCGGGCGCGCAGGGTCCGCCGCTCACGCGTGACGGCGGCGTCCGACCGCAGACCGAAACCGCTGATATTGTCGTCCAGCTTCACCACCAGCTTGTAGCCCGGCCCGGTGCCGCTCATCGCCGCCAGCCGGTCGTTGAGCGCATTGCGCACCAGCCAGCCGCCCTTGCCCTCGATCGGCTGCACTTCGACATTGCCAAGCGCCTGGGCGACTGGGCCATGGCTGCCCCCGCTGTAGACGGGACGCAGCCCGCAGGCGGAGAGCAGGACGGTGAGGCCGAGCAGTGGCAGAATAGGCTTCATGGGGGGGACCTTAACCGTTCACGATCAGATGACCAAGTTCACCAGACGATCGGGCACCACAATCACCTTCTTGGGGCTGACGCCGTCCAGCGTCCGCACCACATTGGGCGCGGCAAGGGCAAGGCGTTCCAGCTCGTCCTTCGGCGTGCCCTTGGGCACGGTGATGGTGTCGCGCAGCTTGCCCATCACCTGACAGGCGATGGTCACTTCATCCTCGACCAGCATCGCCGGGTCGACTGCGGGCCATCCGGCCTCGGCGATCAGCCCTTCCTCACCCATGTCCGCCCATGCCTCTTCGGCGAGATGCGGGGTCATCGGCGCGACCAGCAGCGCCAGCGCCCGGATCGCCGCGCTGCGGCTGGCGGACGGCTTGGCCTTTTCGACGGCATTGGTGAGTTCGTAGATCTTCGCCACCGCCTTGTTGAAGGACAGCGCCTCGATATCCTTCGCCACGCCGTCGATCGTCTGGTGCAGCTTGCGGTCGAGCGCCTTGTCAGTGCCTTCGGCAGCCTTGTCGGCCTCCCCGAACAGCCTCCACAGGCGATTGACGAAGCGCCACGAGCCTTCGATGCCCGCTTCCGTCCAGGGCAGGTCGCGTTCCGGCGGGCTGTCGGACAGCATGAACCAGCGTACCGCGTCCGCGCCATATTGGGCGATGATGTCATCGGGATCGACGACATTCTTCTTCGACTTGGACATTTTCTCGACGCGGCCGACCGTGACCGGCGCGCCGCTGGCGAGCATCACCACCCTGTCGCCCTGCCGCTCCACATCCTGCGGCGCGAGCCAGGCGCCTTCGGGCGACTTGTAGGTTTCATGCGTCACCATGCCCTGCGTGAACAGGCCGGTGAACGGCTCGGCAAAGCCCAGCTGCCCCATATGCTGGAGCGCGCGGGTCCAGAAACGGGCGTAGAGCAGGTGCAGGATCGCATGTTCCACGCCGCCGATATATTGCCCGACGGGCAGCCATTTCTCCACCGTCTCGCGGTCGAAAGGCCTGTCCTTGGGCTGGCTGGCGAAGCGGATGAAATACCAGCTGGAGTCCGCGAACGTGTCCAGCGTGTCCGTCTCGCGCCGCGCCGCCTTGCCGCACTTGGGGCAATCGACATGTTTCCAGGTCGGATGGCGATCGAGCGGATTGCCCGGAATGTCGAAGCTGACATCCTCCGGCAGCACCACGGGCAGCTGGTCCTTGGGCACGCCCACGGCCCCGCAATCCTCGCAATGGATGACCGGGATCGGCGTCCCCCAGTAACGCTGGCGCGACACGCCCCAATCCCTCAACCGGAAGACGGTGGTGCCGGTGCCCCAGCCTTCGTTCTCGGCGCGGCGGATCACTTCGGCCTTCGCCTCCTCGACGCCCATGCCGTTGAGGAAGTCGGAGTTCACAAGGCGGCCCGGACCCGTATAGGCCTCATCGCCAATGCCCTTGTCCTCATCGCCCTCGGCGGCGACGACGCGCTCGACCGGCAGCATATATTTGCGCGCAAAGTCGAGGTCGCGCTGGTCGTGGCCCGGAACCGCCATCACGGCGCCGGTGCCATAATCCATCAGCACGAAGTTTGCGACGAACAGGGGGAGCTTCCGCCCGGTAAAGGGATGGATCACCGACAGGCCGGTGTCATAGCCCTTCTTTTCCTGCGTCTCGACCTCGGCGGCGGCGGTGCCGGTGTGGCGGCATTCCTCGGCAAAGGCGGCCAGCGCCGGATTCTTCGCTTCCAGCGCGAGGGCCAGCGGATGATCCGCCGCGATCGCCGCAAAGCTCGCCCCGAAAATCGTGTCGGGCCGGGTGGAAAAGACCTCGACCTCACCAATGCCGTCCACGACTTCGTCCAGCTTGAAGCGGAACGCCAGACCGACCGACTTGCCGATCCAGTTTTCCTGCATCAGCCGCACCTTTTCGGGCCACTGGTCGAGCGTTTTGAGGCCGCTCAGCAGATCGTCGGCAAATTGCGTGATCCTGAGGAACCACTGGCTGAGCTTCCGCTTCTCGACCGGCGCGCCAGAGCGCCAGCCCTTGCCGTCGATCACCTGCTCATTGGCCAGCACGGTCATGTCGACCGGGTCCCAGTTGACCGCCGATTCCTTGCGATAGACAAGGCCCGCTTCCATCATGTCGAGGAACAGCGCCTGTTCCTGCCCATAATAATCCGGCTCGCAGGTGGCGAGTTCGCGGCTCCAGTCCAGCGCAAAGCCCAGCTTTTTGAGCTGCGCCCGCATCGTCGCGATGTTTTCGCGCGTCCAGCTGCCCGGATGCACCTTCTTTTCCATCGCGGCGTTCTCGGCGGGCATGCCGAAGGCGTCCCAGCCCATCGGATGCAGCACTTCATGCCCCGTCATCCGGCGGAAACGCGCCAGCACGTCGCCCATCGAATAGTTGCGCACATGGCCGATATGGATGCGCCCGGAGGGGTAAGGGAACATCTCCAGCACGTAGGAACGCGGCTTGTCGCTGCTGTCCGACGCCTTGAACGTCTGCTTCTCGTCCCAGACGGCCTGCCAGCGGGCATCGGCCTCAAGCGGGTTGAAGCGCCTTTGCATGAATATGTCCTCAAAATGCGTTCGGGCTGAGCTTTGTCCAAGCCCAGCCCCGTGGTTCTACAACAATCGACGGAAAAGGGCTTTAGCCCGCAATCGCCATGCGGCGCAGGTCGCGGGCCTTGGTAAGGATGATCTCTTCCAGCTTCTGCACGGTCGCGGCCTGCACCGGCGCGTCGATCCACTGGCCATTCTGGCTGACCTGACGGCTGGCCGCCACGCGCAGCGCGTCGGCCCGCAGATCCTGATCCAGAATCGATACGGTCAGCTTCATCCGTTCATTCGGGCTGTTCGGATTGGCGTACCAGTCGGTGACGATCACGCCGCCGTTCGAGTCCGTCTGCACCATCGGCATGAAGGACAGGGTGTCGAGGCTTGCGCGCCAGAGATAGGCATTGACGCCGATGGTCGTCACCTTCGACGCAGCGAGGTCCGCCTTCGGGCGATCCTTCGACCCGCCCCCGCAGGCGGCGAGCGGCAGGATGGCGGCCAGCAGCAGACCGGCAGAAAAAGGTGAAGAAAAGCGGCGGACCATCAATTCATGTCCCATCATTCAGGAAAACGCCCCGCTTCTATAGTCGACCCGCACCAATCGGCAAGGGGTTGGGCGCGGGGAGCGTGGCCGACGCGTCACGGCCCGCCGCAGGACGGGAAAGAATCCTGTGTGTTCCGTGCAACAGGCCGGACAAAAAACTGGTAGCGCTCTACCAATTGCGGAGTCTTGCGTGTAGAAAGACTCACAGAAAATTAGTCGGCGGGGAAGAGAATCGTATCATGCGCCTGAAAAGGGGACATATTGCATTGGCAGGCTCGGCGATCGCCGCAGCCGGCTTCATGCTGTCTCCGGCTCTCGGCGCGGCGACCGATCTCGTGCGGCTGCGCAGCGAAGTGCCCGTTTCGCTCGGCGCGCTGGGCAGCATCTCTTCCTTCACCCCCACGACCAAGGACCCGCGTCTGGCGGCGGCCTATGCGAAGATCGCGGCCTCGGCGGGCCGTCAGAATTTCCGATTCACGCCCACCAGCGGTTCGATGAGCGGCCAGCGCTCCGTCACCGTCATGGTCCGGGCCGCGGACCTCAACGATCGCGTGGCGGTGAACCGCACGCTCGATCCGATCGGCATCGCTCCGGTCGCGTTCAGCCTGAACAGCGCCCACAACTGGCGCAAGTTCGCCCTGCCCGAAGCGGTGGGCCGAAAGGAGCTTGATCCGGTTCCGGTCGAAATGGCCGGCGCCAAGAACTTTTCGCTGGACAGGGATAAGGACGGCAAGGATCGCTTCAGCACCAAGGTGCTGATCGAAAGCCGCCGCGAACCGGCGGCCACCGTTCGCAACCCCAGCGCGGACAAGGATTATTCGCTGGATCTGGCCAGTTCCTATTCGCTGACGCGCAATCTGAACGTCACGGCGGGCATTCGCTACAATAACAGCTTTGCCGGCCGCCTCACCCCGATGACCGACGATCGTCAGGATGCGCAGGCCGTCTATCTGGGTACGGTCTTCAAATTCTAAAATCGCCAGCTGTTTCCCGTCTTCCTGCTGCATGATCTCATCAGGCAGCAGCCTGCGCTTATCTGCAAGCGGGCGGCAGCAGGGACAGCTGCCTCATTGTCATCCCAGCCAGGGGCGAGGTCTGATGGGGTCATCTCCTGCACCGGCGGTAGAGATGCCAGCCGTCAATGATATGGGATTCCCTTTTGCTCACGAACAGAGAAGCCTTTTTGCGCTGCCATCACAGATCCTCGAACATGGCCGGCCCATCCAGCCTCGTTTAGAGCATCGTGCAGAAAGCGGGAGCCGATCCGCTTAACCGGATGCGGCAACAAAAGTTGAAGCGCGCGGCCTGCGCCTGATTTAACGCAACGCGCTCTGAATAGGAAATTTTCGCAAAGGCGCCGTATTTCCGGCGCCGGATGCTGCCACCTATGTCAACCACGCCTCCGCCCACCGCTCTCGTCGCTTGCAGCCCGCACCCTTCAGTCGGACAGCCCGTCGATGGCGGCCCAGCCCGAGGCTCCGATGCCTTTCAGCGTCGTCCGATGCTCCCGGCGAACCCCACCCAGCGCCATCACCGGCACTTGCGCCTGACCTGCCAGAGCCGCGAAGCGCGCCCGCCCCAGCCACCGGCCACCGGGATGCGACCGCGTCGGGAACAAGGGCGACAGGAAAATGCAATCCGCCCCTGCCTGCGCTGCCAGGCGCATCTCCCTCGCATCATGCACCGGCACGCTATGGAGCATCGGCCGCCCCGCCCGGCGGACCTCCCGCCCATGCCAGCCATCCGCGCCCCAGGCCGCAGCCTGATGCGCCGTGCCGCCCAGCATCAGCACCAGCCGCCGGCGGCGGGCAATATCCGCCAGCCGGTCGAACAAAGCCCTGCGTTCCCGTCCCGGCGTGCGATAATGGCGCAGGACGATGCCCGCCCTGCCTTTGGGCAAGCGGGCCGCTACCGCCAGCAACCTCGCTTCCGCCACACGCTCATCGGTCATCAGCCAGAGGCTGGGCAATTTTTTGCGGTGGCGGCATTTCATGGCCCTGCCTATAGCAGCGCCCATGACGACCGACACCATCGAAGCGGCCGAACGCCTGACCGCCATCCGCGATTCCATGGACCGCGCCGCACGCCTCACGGGCCGCACCGCTGACGACATCACCCTGATCGCGGTGTCCAAGATGCAGGGATCAGACGCCATCCGCCCGTTGATCGACGCGGGCCAGCGGATCTTTGGCGAAAATCGCGTGCAGGAAGCGCAGGGCAAATGGCCCGCCCTGCGCGAGGAGTTTCCCGATATCGCCCTGCATCTGGTCGGCCAGCTTCAGTCCAACAAGGCCGTCGACGCCGTTGCCTTGTTCGACGTCATTCATTCGCTTGACCGCCCCTCCCTGCTGACGGCGCTTGCCAGGGCGATGGATGCGGCGGACCGGCGCATCCCCTGCTATGTTCAGGTCAATATCGGTGCGGAGGAGCAGAAGGGCGGCTGCACCATCGCGGAGGTCCCGGCGCTCATCAAGACGGCCCGCGCTGCCGAAATTCCTTTGCTCGGACTCATGTGCGTCCCACCCGCCGGCATCGAACCGACGCCCTTTTTCGCGCTGCTTGCAAAAATGGCGCGGGAGGAAGGCCTCCAGCGCCTCTCCATGGGCATGTCAGGGGATTATGAAACGGCGATCATGCTGGGCGCGACGGACATCCGCGTCGGAACCGCGCTGTTCGGTGAACGCCCGTCCCCCGCTCGCCCGATACCGGCGAGCGGGAGAGGCATGATCAGAAACTCCCGCGCAGGGTGATGCCGTAGGTACGCGGTTCGGCCAGATAGGCCGATATCAGCTGGTTCGCCATCGGCGCGCCGGGAAACTGGCCGACGGTCGAGGTTGACGGACTGCTCGATTGCAGCGGGCTGCTGAAGGCGACCTGCGTATAATCCTGGTTGAAGATATTCTGGCCCCAGAATTCGATCGCCCACCGCTGCTGCGGACCGCGAATACCGACGCGGGCGTTGAACACCGCATAGCCGTCCTGCTTCTTTTCAGGGAACAGATCCGAGCCGGTGTTGAAGTCGCTGCTCATACGGCCATCAACATAGAACAGCGCCGACAGGCCGCCGGTTCCCAGTTTTGGCGTCCATGACGCGCTCATTGTCGTCACCACTTCGGGCGCCTGCGAATTGATCGAGCCGGGCAGCAGGAACAGCGCCGGGTCGAGCGGCACGGAGCCGCTGCTGCTGCCGACCAGCCGGTTGGCGAATTTGGCGCGTGCATAGGTGAAACCGCCGGCAAAACGGACATTGCGCACCGGCGTCGCCGACAGTTCCAACTCCACGCCCTGACTGATCAGGCCGGGACCGACATCGCCGCTGGCGCAGGTTCGCGCCGCCGTCAGTGCGCTGTCGCAGCCGTTGATGTTCTGGACCACGAAGCTGGTGCCGTTGAAGGTATTGAGCTGGAAATTCTTGAACTCCTGCCGGAATGCAGCGATGTTCGCGCTCCATTTGGGCTGGGTATATTTCAGGCCCACTTCAAAGGCGTCGACCTTCTCAGCGGCAAAGCGCAGGCTGGTCACATCCGCATTGGTGCGCGGGGCAAACACGGCCGGGACCGGATTCAGACCCGTCGACCCCAACTGGAAGCGATCCAGATTATAGCCGCCCGCCTTATAGCCCTTCGAGTAGCTGCCATAGACCAGCAATTCATCGACCGGCTTCCACGACAGGACGGCTGTGCCGGAAAATTCCCCGTCGCTGATCCTGTCGTTGAGGTCGAGCGCGTTGAGACCGCTCGAACTGTTGCCCAGGCAGCCCAGCGTCAGGATCCCGCCCGCCAGTGCAGCCGCCGACCCCAGCGCCGGATTGGTGGCCAGACTTGGCAGACTTGACCCCTGCAATGCCGCGCAGGTCGCGTTGTTATTGTTGAAATCCGCTGAGAAACGCTTGCTTTCATGGGTGTAACGCAGCCCCAGCGTCAGGTCGATCTGGCTGGTGATATGCACGATATTGTGCGTGAACAGCGCCCAGTTCTCGCTTTTCTGGTGGTAGAGCGAAGCGACGTCACCCGTTCCCGAAGGGATCGCCGCCAGCGCGCGCAGCCCGTTGCCCAGACCCGTGGAAATCGCGCCCGCCTGCAAAGCCGGAACCCCGGCACCGATCAGCCCCGCATTAAGCTGCGCCTGGGTGCCGGCAATGAGCAACTGCGTCGCCGTGCCATTACCGCAGGCCGCAAGCTGCCCCGCGGTGAGATTGCTGTTGACGCTGGCTCCCGCCATCAGGCGGCAAGCCGCGAACCGGCCATAATCCGCGCCGAAACGGATATTATCCTCCAGCGTCAGCTTTTCATGAGCGTAATAACCGCCCACCAGCCAGTCGAGCACATTATTGAAGGCTGACCCCTGCGCCCTCAGCTCCTGGGTGAAGGTTCTGAACTGGCGATAGGTGTTGGAATCGCGATAGAGCAGATCGGCGCCGCTATAGTCATAATCGCCATAATCCTGGCTCTTATAGTCGCGATAGGCGGTGATGCTGGTCAGCTTGGCGCCGCCCAGATCATAGTTCACCTCGCCCGAAACGCCCCAATCCTCAAGCTTGCTGACATAATCACGGCCCGCCGTGATATGCAGGTCGCGATCGTAGGGATCGGCCGCAAAGGTGCTGCCCTGCCCGGCCAGTATCGCGGCAATACGGTTGAACGGCGCGGTGCTGTAGCCGCCGCCGGCCACGGGCCGTCGCTCGCGCGTTTCGACATAAGCCGCGCCGCAGCAGCTTTCATCGCGGTTGGTGTAGTCGCCGATCAGTCGGATCGACAACGCGTCGTTCGGCTCGAACAGCGCCTGCCCGCGCAGGAAATAGCGATCGCGGTCATTGGTATCGCCGACCTTGGCGCCACTAGCGTCGACCAGATCGAAGAAGCCGTCGCGCTTCGACCAGACGCCGTCCAGACTGAGCGCAAGGCTGTCCGTGACGGGTCCGGTGATCCGACCGGCGAGGCGCCAATAATCATAATTGCCGTAGGTCACCTCCGCCTTGCCAGCCAGCTTGAACTCGGGCGCCTTGCTGATGATGTTGATCAGACCTGCCGAAGCGTTGCGGCCGAACAGCGTACCCTGCGGCCCGCGCAGCACCTCGACGCGCTCGATCTCACCCAGTTCGTTCAGGCCCGCACCCGTACGCGAGCGGTAGACGCCGTCGATAAACACCGCGACCGAGCTTTCCAGGCCGGGATTGTCGCCGACCGTGCCGATCCCGCGAATACGCGCCGAAGCATTGGCTTCCGTGCCCGTGGAGGAAAGCAGCAGCGACGGCGCCAACTGGTTCAGCGAACGGATATCGGTGGCGCCGCTGTTCTGCATCGCCTGCGCCGTCACGGCCGACACGGCTATCGGCACGTCCGACAGGGGGCTGGCGCGTCGCGTAGCGGTAACGATGATGTTGACGCCGTCCGGATCGACCGCTGAACTGCCGTCTTGCGCCCACGCGACGGGAACGCTGCTGCCCAGTGCGACGGCACCGGCAGAAATCAGCCAAAGGCTCTTTTTATGCATGATGATGCTCCCTCTCTTCACGCCGCACGACTTTCCGCCGTGTCAATTGTCTCCTGCAACTATGCGGACACAGCAGGATAAAGGCAAGATGGCCCTGATTTTCCGCGCTTTTTGCGGTCGCCGATAACAGGATTTTCATCTGCTGTTGCCTAGCAGCAACAGCTTAAATTAGCGTTTCCCTAGCGTCATTATGAACCAAGCGGAAATCGCAGAAGCCGGTCGGCAACCGGGACCAAGGCCATGGCTTCGGGGCCCATGACACGAAGGATCTCGCAATGCCCCGCATCCAGCCCGCCGGTCAGCGCCCCCAGAGCAGGCAGAATCAATTTGGTGCGAGATTCTACGAAGCACCGGCGCGATATATGCCGCCCACGCAGTGACAGACGCAATTTGGGGTGGAAATGACCGGATATCTCCGGTCGCGGGTCCGTGGGTTCGGCTTCATGCCGCAACCAGATGCCGTCAACCTGCAACTCGGCACAGCACTGGCCGCCAGGCGATTCGGTCATGGCGACATCATGATTGCCGGTGATCCAAACCCAGTCCAGCCGGTCGGTCAGCGCCCGCAGCCGATGCCGCGTCCGAACATCGAGCCGCGCAGCGCCATCGGCATCATGAAAGCTGTCGCCCAGCGACCAGACCGCCTGCGCCCCTGTCCGATCGACCAGTGTTTCGATCATGTCCAGCGTCGCCTGACTGTCATGCGGGGGAAGGAACTGACCGAAACGGGCAAACCAGCTCGCCTTTTCGAAATGCAGATCCGCCACCAGCAAAGCCGAGCGCGCTGGCCAGAACAACGCAGCCTCCGGCAAGGCGAGAAACTCGTGACCTGCGAACGAAAGGGGAACCATGATCTGGCTATGCCCCCTTGCCCCCCGGCTTTCAAGAGGGCGTGCCATGCCGATTCCCATGCTCGCGCCGCGCTCGCGCAAAAGCGGTTCCCAGTAGGGTATGCGATGCTTTATGGGGCGGTGCATGGATCACCCCTTCACCATTGCCGCGCTCTACCGTTTCGCAACCTTTTCTGATCCCAAATCGATTGCCGCGGATTTGCGCATCCTTTGCGCCAAACTCCAGACCTGCGGCACGCTGATCGTCGCAGGCGAAGGGATCAACGGCACGGTCGCTGGCGGGGAAGCGGCGATAGCGGCCCTGGTCGCACATATCCGCAGTCTGCCGGGTTGCGCCGATCTTGACGTCAAATATGCCAGCGCGCCAGCAGCCCCCTTCGCGCGGATGAAGGTGAAGGTGAAGGCGGAGATCGTGACGCTGGGCGCGGGCGATCTCGATCCGGCGAACCAGGCGGGCACCTATCTCGACCCCGCCCAATGGAACGACCTGATCGCTGATCCCGACACTGTCATCATCGACACGCGCAACGCCTATGAAGTGTCTGTGGGCAGCTTTGAAGGCGCGGTCGACCCGGGCACGCGGGCCTTCCGGGACTTTCCCGCCTGGTTCGACCGCTTTGCGGAGGATTTGCGCGAACAGGGGCGAAGCCCGCGCATCGCCATGTTCTGCACCGGCGGCATTCGCTGCGAAAAGTCCACAGCGCTGGCGAAGGCGCGCGGCTTTGACGAGGTCTATCATCTGCGCGGCGGCATATTGCGCTATCTGGAGGAAATGCCGGAAGCGCAAAGCCGCTGGCAGGGTGACTGCTATGTGTTCGATGAAAGGGTGGCGGTGGGGCATGGTTTGAAGGCCGGCGACTACACCACCTGCCGCGCCTGCGGTCTGCCCTACCAGCGTGATTCGGCGCATGACTGTTCGGCGGATGCGTCGGGAGCATGGCCGCACAGAGGCTAGAGCGATTTCCAGGCGATCGGAACCGGTCGCTGGTCAAGAAATCGTGGAAAACAGGGAAAGCAGAGCGGCGATCTGATTCAATCCGATTGGAACAGCTCTAGAGGGGCGTTTCGAGCAGTTCCGCAATCTCGAATGCATAGCTTTTCCAGCCGCGCATCCTTGCCCCCTCCTGCGCGGCGGTCCTCTTCTTCTTCGCTTCGGCCAGCGAACGGGTGTGACCCCAGAAAACCTCCGTCTTGCCATTCTCCAGTTCGGCGACGATCCGCCAATAATGGGTGAAGGGGTCGGTCGTCGGCCCGATCGTCTTCACATAACCATCGGGCATGGTGGCCGTCAGATAGCGCTTCTTGCGGGCCATGCTTATCCCACGAAGCGATGCAGCGCCGCCCCATGGACCCGCAACCAGGCGCGGGCGGGCCGGGGATCGCAGCCCAAAATCCGCTTATGGGCCGCGTGGAAGGCCGCGCTATGATCCATGTGCAGCAGATGCGCCAGCTCATGCGCGACGGTGGCGCGGCGGACCTCCGGCGGGCAAAGAATAAGCCGCCAGCTGTAGCGGATCGATCCGTCCGACGCGCAGCTTCCCCAACGGCTGCGCGGATCCCCCACGCCGACAGATGCCACGATCAGGCCATTGTCGCGCGCCATTGCGTGACTTTCGGTTTCCAGCACCGCCCTTGCCCGCAGCTTCAGCCAACGCAGCACGCGTGGGCCCACGGATTCCACCGCGCCGCCCAGCATCAGACGGTCGCCCTCGATCCGGATCGTGCGGGACGCCCCTTCAATCCAGCAGATTTGCAACTGCCGCCCCTCCAACGGAAACACCGCACCGTCGCCCAGCATGGTCAGCGCGGGCTGCTTTGCCATTTGCGAGCGGACCCAGCCTTCATGCTCCTGCGCCCATCCCAGGGCGCGCTTCAGATTGGCGCGAACCGGCAGCGAGAGTCGCAACTCCCCACGCGTATGATCCAGCGACAGCCGATATGCCCTGGCCCGTGCCGAACGGCGAACCCGCACCGGGACGGCAACGCCGTCAATCAGAATCTCTGCGTCACAGTTCCCGGTCGACAAGATGATTTTCCCAGTCCCCGGCGTCGGCTTCGGCCACCGTCCAGCCGCGCACGGATTCCTGCGCGCGATGCACCGCCTCGCGATCGCCGCAGATCAGATAATGCCATTCGGGCAGCGGCTTGCCTTCGCCGCGCAGGCGATAGGCGCAGGTGCGCGGCAGCCAGCTGATCGTCTTCACCTTCTGCGGGGTCAGGCGCACGCAATCAGGCACGAAGCGGCGGCGGTCCTTGTAATTGGTGCATTGCCCGCTGTGCCTGTCGAGCAGGCGGCAGGCGACATTGGTAGGATAGATATGCCCCGTATCCTCATCCTCCGCCTTGTGCAGGCAGCATTTGCCGCAACCATCGCACAGGGCTTCCCATTCGGCGCGGTCCAGCTTGTCGAGAGGCTTTTCCCAGAAATCCAACCGTCACTTCACCCATTTTTCGAGGAAGGCGGTCACCTTTTGCGGCTCGCCCTCATCCTCGCCCGGCGTTCCCGGATCGTCCACCGGCACCAGCGCGACCGGTGCGCCATCAGTCCCGAACAGATAGGGCGTGCGGCTATGGCTGACCAGATAGCCGCTCGCGCCCTGCGCCTTTTCCCTGTTATAAAGCACGACGAAATCCTTGGCCACCTTGGCGATCTCGTCCGGCGTGCCGGTCAGGCCGATCAGCCGCGGGTGGAATGCCGCGACGTAGCTTTTGAGCACTGCGGGTGTGTCCCGATCCGGATCGACGCTGATAAAGATCGGCTCGACCTTCGCGGCCAGTGCAGGCCTGTCCCTTTCGAACTTCGCGAAGCCCTGCATGATGCGTTGCAGATCAAGCGGGCAGACATCGGGACAGAAGGTGTAACCGAAATAGACCAGCCGGTATTTTCCTCTGAAATCGTCCCAGCGGACCTTCCTGCCGGTCTGATCGGTAAGGGTGAAGGGCGCACCGATCCGCGCCCCATGCAGATCGCCAGGGGCGCTTTCCATGCTGCTTGATGCGTTGCCGCCTGCCCCCATATTACAGGCGGCCAGCAGAGCGGCGAGCGGCAGGGCGAGCGAAATCAGCGCTTTGTTCATGGCGCCGCCAGCCATGCCCTGCTATGGCCCGATTTGCAAATCCCAACGGGGCTTTCGACGACCATGACGAGACGTTTTCCGGCCTTGGCCGCTTTGGCGCTGGCATTGCTGCCGGTCGCGGCGCAGGCGCAATTTTCGGACAATTACAACTTTCTGAAGGCGGTGAAGGACGCCGACGGCCAGAAAGTGACCGACCTGATCCAGAAGCCCGGATCGACCGTGATCAACAGCCGCGATGTGACCTCGGGAGACACGGCCCTGCATCTGGTCGTCGCGCGGCGGGACAACACATGGCTGACCTTTCTGCTGGCCAAGGGCGCCAATCCCAACCTGACCGACAATGACGGCAACACGCCGCTCATGGACGCGGTGCAGGCGCGGTTCGAGGAAGGCGTGCGCAGCCTGCTGAGCTATAATGCACAGATCGACAAGCCGAACGGCAGCGGCGAAACCCCGTTGATCCGCGCCGTGCAGCTTCGTGACGTAGGGCTTGTCCGTCTGCTGGTGGCGCAGGGCGCCAATGCCGACAAGCGCGACACCATCGCGGGCATGTCGGCGCGGGACTATGCGCAGCGCGACTCCCGGACGCCGGGACTGGTGGAGGCGTTGAGCGCTGCGAAAACGACCACTGCGCCCAAGGGACCGGTGCAGGGACCGGTGTTCTGATTCAGGCTCGGGCGATTTGTCCGCAGTGACGTCATCCGGCGAAGGCTGTGATCGCAGGGGCTAAAACCTCTTGATATACTGGCCTCCGCCGGACTGACCGCAATTCTACCATCCCAGTTCCGCCGCATGATCGGGGTCCGCCAGCGCCGTCAGCCGTCGGGCGGCACGCCGGGCAAAGCGCAGCGTTTCTGCCTTGCGCCGGGCCGCCGCCAGTGGCTCCATCGGCGCGGGGCGGACCAATTCGGCGTCATATTGATCCGCGACGATCAGGCCCGTTCTGCCCGGCCATAAAGCTTCGCTGTCAAACAGCGACAGGTCGAAACCTGGCGGCACTGCCCAGAAATAGCGATCGCAATAGTCGAAATAATCCGGCCATTTCATGTCGCCCAAAAGGTCTGCCCGGCTGCACTTGATCTCGACGATCGTGATCCGCCCTGCCCCGTCCAGCGCCATGATATCAGCACGGCGGCCATTGGGCAGCGGCACTTCCAAAATACCGCTCATGTCATGCCGGAAAAACAGGCGCAGCGTGCCGCGCGCGACGGCCAGCGCAGTGCCGTCAGTCAGCGGCGAACAACTGTGGGAAAGATCGGATGTCATGCGCGGCATTTTAGAACAAGTCGGGAACAAAAAGAAAGAGCCGATGAGGCATGTCCCCATCGGCTCTTCACCTGGCGATCCCCGCCGCGCGCTACGCAGCAGGCAAAGGATCAGCGATAGAAGATATGATTGTCGATCGCGGCGAGCTGACGCTTGCCCCAGCCCGGCGAGACGCGGCGCGCATGGAAATAGAGCGCGCCTTCCGCCTTGCTGTCCCAGCTGTCGTCCAGCGCGATCCGGGCGATGGCGACAGCTTCACGCCAGCTTTCGCTGCCGGTGCGGATCGAGGGCATCCCCCCGCCGCGCACGAAGCTGAACTGACCCGGCTGATAGACGACGCCGCACAGGCTGCTGGCGAACCGGCCGGACCTGGCCCGGTTGATGATGACGCGGGCAACGGCCAGTTGGCCTTCCAGGCTTTCGCCCTTCGATTCGAAATAAACGGCGCCGGCCAGGCACTTCATGTCGCCGGAAACATCATCGGCCACGCTTTGCGCGTCCACAAGGGCAGCGAGATTATCGGCCTTCACATCGTCGGAGCCGGAAAGAGGAGCCAGCGGCTGCACGATCTCGCGCGGCGCGGCAAAAGTGACGGCGGGCTTCGCACCAGCCGGAGCTGCATTGAGCTCTGTGGTCCCCGGAAGGGACAGAACCGACGGAGCGGCTTCGGAAGCGCTCGACATGTCGGCCGCGGTAACCGCCGCGGTGGCGGACAGGGCAAATGCTGCGATGATCGCAGCCTTCAGACGAAAACTCATTACAGCTCAAAATCGTGCGGTTCTTGGCCGGGGACGTCATCAAACCCCAAAATACACCGACGTCCGGCCGCCCCCCGTCTGCGTGTTTACCGCATCCGCCCCCCGTGGACGAAATCGGCAACCTGCGCGTTGAAAGCGTCGGAGGCCTCTGCCCGCGCGCAGGAAATGAGTCAACGATCAACAGATCGTTTCAGCGGCGAACCGTTCCGCATCCGCGATATCAAGCTCTACCACCCACAGATCGGGGTCCGCGCTGCGACGGCGCGCCAGATATTGCGCCATTGCCTCCGATCCCTTGTCCGGTTCCGGGCCGCAGCGGGCGAGGCTGTAGCCGCCCGCATAGTCAGAAACGCGCTCAAAAAGCCCAAGTTCCCGGCCCTTTTCAAGCGCTTGAATGAGAATCACGCCACTAATTCCATCGCCCTTGACCAGCACCGTGGCAAATCCGCCCGCAGCGGCGCAGCGTCGGACCAGCACGCCGACCAGCATGGCGCTGGTCAGCCGGTCAGTTGGCATAGCCCGGAAGCGAAGACAGCGGGAATTGCGAGCGCATGAAAGTGCCGGTGCCGCGCCCGACCTCCTCGCCTTCGCTGTCGATCAGGCTGGCTTCGGCGACATAGACGCGCCGCTTGCCGCTGATCCAGCGTCCTTCGGCACGGATTCGGCCCGGCCCGATCGGACGGGTGAACAGCAGATTGAAGCTGGTCGTGAGCAGGAACCGATCGCTCACAAGGCTGTTCGCCGCGTAAAAGGCCGCATCGTCCAGCATCTTGAAATAGACGGTGCCATGCACCGCGCCCGCGGCATGAAATTGCGTCTCGTCGACGTCGAAATGGATGACTGATCGGCCCTCTTCGGGAATGACGAGTTCCGAACGAAACAGCCCGTTGATCGGCGCGGAACGGTAGAGATTCTCCAGCGCCCGGAAATGCGCCGCCTCGCCGCTGGGCGAAGGGGGGTGATCAGGCCGCGTCACGCGCCTCGCCACCGGCCAGCAGGGCGTGAAGCGCCGCAGTCGAACCCGCGCCGCGCAGACGGGCAACCTGGCCCTCGTCCCGCAGGTAACGCGACACGCGCGCCAGAGTCTTGAGATGTTCGGCGCCACTGTCGACAGGCGACAACAGGGCAAAGACAATATCCACCGGGGCTTCGTCCACGGCGTCGAAGGGCACCGCCGGATCGACCAGCACGACGACGCCGCACATTTTCTGAAGGCCGGGAATCTTGGCATGGGGGATGGCCACCCCGCTGCCGAAACCGGTCGAACCCAGCTTTTCCCGCTCGGTCAGCGCTTCGGCCACCAGATCGGCGTCAAGGCCGTAGGCTTGCGCAGCCAGCACCGCAATCTTCTGAAACAACTGCTTCTTGCCGTTCACCGACAGGCCTGTGGCCAGTGCTTCGGGCGCGACGATATCGTTGAAATGAACCATGCCAAATCCCAGCCGAGCCGCGCCCGGCTTCGGAAAATCGACGCAATGCCCGGATCTTCAAAGCACGGCCCCATAGGCCGCCTGCCGACCAAGGTCAACCGGCGGCCGGGGGGAAGCCGATGTCAGCGCAGCTGGGGTTCGACCCAGCCGATGGTCCCGTCGTGACGGCGATAGACCATATTGTAGGCGGCCGTGCCCGCATTGACGAACAGCAGCGCATTGGTGTTGCGCAGGTCGAGCATCATCACCGCGTCGGACACGCTGGCCTCCGGAATGTCCACGCGGGTCTCCGCCACGATCAACGGTGCTTCGGCCGGTTCCTCCTCATCGGCGATCGAAGCGAAAATCGTGTAACCCGCCCCGTCCAGCTGATCCAGACCAAAGCCGTTGGAGCGCTGGGCTTCGGCCGCGGCCGCCTGCATGCTGCGGTCCTTCAGGCGGCGCATGTAGCGCCGAAGCTGCTTTTCGATCTTGTCGGCCGCGCCTTCGAAGGCCGGATGCGCCTCCTGCGCCTCGCCCGCGCCCTTCAGGATGAGACCGGTCATGACATGGCAGACGATGTCGCAATGAAAGGCCCCGTGCGGGGCGCGCCGAAACGTGACCTGAGCGGAAAGGGTTCGGGAAAAATATTTCTCGGCCACAGCCTCCAGCCGGGTGGTGACATGCTCCTTCAGAGCCTCGCCCGTGTCGACCTGATGCCCGGAAACACGAATATCCATATGCCTTCTCCTTGTTCTGCCCGGACCGCGGACGACGGTCCGGCTGGCATGGGGCCTGAAGGCAGTTGCGTCATGGGATGACGGCTGTTTCAGGCCTCCTCGAGCCAGAGCGGCTTATCCAGCGTCGCGACGAACGCGGCATGCCGCTCCAGCTCCTCCGCGCTGGCCATGAAGACGCGCGCGGGACGAACAGGGCGAACCGCGACCTGCGCCGCAAGTTCCACCCTAAACTCCTGTTTCTCTTCCTCCTGTGCAAGACCAAGGCCGATCTGACGGCCGCCGGTCAGTTCGATATAAAGCTGGGCCAGCAGTTCGGCGTCAAGCAGAGCGCCGTGCTTGATGCGATGGCTGCGGTCGATGCCGTAGCGGGTGCAGAGCGCATCCAGACTGTGCTTGGCGCCGGGATGGAGTTGGCGGGCGATGGCGACCGTATCGATCATCCGGTCCATCATCACTTCGGGCAGGCCGCAAAGCTTCAGCTCGTGATTGAGGAACCCGAAATCGAAACGCGCATTGTGCGCCACCAGCCGGCTGTCCTCCAGAAAGGCCAGCAATTCCTCCACGCCGTGAGAAAAAAGCGGCTTGTCCCGCAGGAAAGCATCCGAAAGGCCGTGTATCGCCTCCGCCGCCGCGGGCATGGACCGTTGCGGATTATAATAAGCGTGGAAGGTACGCCCCGTGGGCACCCGGTTGAGGAGTTCTATGCACCCGATTTCGACCAGGCGATCGCCGGAGGCAGGGTCGAATCCAGTCGTTTCAGTGTCGAAAATAATCTCGCGCATCGCCCTCTTCAACGACTCTGGCCTGACTGCCTCTTATCGGACTCTCTTCGCGCCAAGGCAAGCGACCAAGCGGCGCACCTGCGAACGGGTCTCTGCGAAGGTCGTGCCCGTGTGAATGATGTAATCCGCCCGGCGCCGCTTTTCAGCATCGGCTGTTTGCAGATGGACAATCCGACGGAATTTGGCAGCGGTCATGCCGGGCCGGGCCAGGACCCGTTTGCGCTGCTTCCAGGCAGGCGCCGTGACGACGATCACGCCGGCCAGCTTGCGATAACCGTGAGTCTCGAACAGCAGCGGAATATCCAGCACGACGAATTTTCGTGAGCGGTAACGCCGCAGAAATGCCTCCCGGCTCCGCTTCACGGCGGGATGAACGATGGCTTCCAGCGCCTTCAGCTCCTGCGGGTGGTCGAAGACCGCCTCGCCCAGCCTTGCCCGGTCGACGCCCGCCGGACCCGTAGTGCCGGGGAATCGGGCTTCGATCGCGGGCAGCAGGGCACCGCCCGGCCCCTGCAACCGGTGCACCTCCGCATCGGCATCGAAAAGCGGAACCCTTTCCCGCCGCAACATGGCCGCGACGGCAGACTTTCCCATGCCGATGGAGCCAGTGAGACCGTAAATTTTCATCGCGCTCAGGCAGCCATCAGCAGCGCGCGCAATTCCTCATCCCGTTCGCGCGGAGCCTGCGCATCAAAAAAGATGTCGAAGGCCAGCGCCGCCTGCCCGATCAGCATTTCCAGACCGTCCAGCGCCTTTAGTCCCCTGTCCCGCGCGGCTTTCAGCAACGCGGTTTCCAGCGGCGCATAGACGATGTCATAGACGGTGGCGCCGTCGGCCAGTGGTCGGAGATCCAGATCAAGGATCGGCTGACCTGTCATGCCAAGCGAACTCGTGTTGACCAGCAGATCGGCCTTGGGCAGCGCATCGGTCATACCGATTACCCGCCCTTTGACGCCCGCCCGGTCGAGCAGAGACTGCCCCTTGGCGGCATCGCGCACCATGACCGTAACGTCAGACACGCCCAGACTTGTCAGCGCGAACAGGATCGCCCGCGCCGCGCCGCCCGCGCCCACCAGAACCGCGCTTTGCCCCTGCCACTTGTCGCGCAGCAACGGCTGGAGGAATCCGCCCGCATCGGTGTTGGTGCCGATCAGCGGCCCGCCGGTTTCGCTGGCGATCGTGTTCATCGCCCCGATCCGCTCCCGCACGCCCCCCGGATCATCGGTATAGTCCATCACCGCAATCTTGTGCGGAATGGTGACGTTGCAGCCCAGCCAGTCGGGATCGGCCCGGCGTGCCAGAAAATAGGCGGATAGCCCCTCGCCCGTCACATGGGTCTTCCTGTATTCCGCCTCGATTCCCAGCGCATCGAGCCAGAAATTGTGAATCAGCGGCGATTTGCTGTGTTCGATTGGATCGCCGATCACTTCAGCGTAAGGGAGCTTGTCGGTCATGACGCCAGAACGCCCCGCACGCGCAGAAAGTCAAGCAAAGGAAGCAGCGGCAGCCCCTGAATCGCGAACTGACTGCCTTCGACCCTTGCGAAAAGCTGCGCGCCCGGCCCTTCGATCCTGTAACAGCCGACACACCAGCGGCACTGTTCCCAGTCCCCATCCAGATAGGCGGCAATGAAAGCCTGAGACAAGGGCCGCACAGTCATTCGCACCCGCTCGATATGGCGCCAGATCGGCTCCCCATTGAGCGCGATCACCGCAGCGCTGTGCAGATGATGCACGTTGCCGGAAAGCAGCGTCAGGATGCGCTCCGCATCGGCGCGGTCGACCGCCTTGTCGATCATCGTGCCGTCTTCAAGGCTGAGGGTCTGGTCGCAGCCCAGCACCAGCCCGCCCGGCACCCGCCGCGATACCCGCAGCGCCTTCAGTTCCGCGAGCGCGTCGGCCAGCTGCCGGGCATTGAGGCCATCGGCGCGCAGCGCTTCCTTGGCAGCATCCTCGTCCACGCCGGGCGACAGCGCCTCGAACGGCACCTGCGCCGCTTCCAGCAGCGCCCGGCGGCTCGCGCTTTGCGATGCCAGCACGATCATGGCTTAACTCCCCTCCGCCAGCACGCGGTCATTGAACAGGTTGATGATGGCGGCGGCCGCTTCCTCGATCGAGCGGCGGGTCATGTCGATCACCGGCCAGCCATTGTCGGCGAACATGCGCCGGGCGAAAGCCAGTTCCTCCTGCACCTTGTCAAGATCGACATAGCTGGTTTCAGGCGCCTGATTGAGCGACAGGAGGCGGTTGCGGCGGATCTGCACCAGGCGCTCCGGACTGACGGTGAGACCCACCACCATCGGATGTTTGAGCGCATAGAGGCTGCGCGGCGGCGGCGACTGGATCACGAGCGGGATGTTGGCGGTCTTGTAGCCGCGATTGGCGAGATAGATGGACGTCGGCGTCTTGGAGGCGCGCGACACCCCTGCCAGCACGATGTCCGCCTCCTCCCAATTTTCATGGCCCACGCCGTCGTCATGAGCGATGGTGAACTGGATCGCCTCGATCCGGGCGAAATAGGCTTCGTCCAGTATATGCTTGCGCCCCGGCCGGTTGCGCGTCTCCTGCCCCAATATGTTGGAGAGCGCGTCGGTCACGCTGTCGAGCGCCGCCACATGGGGCAGGCCCAGCGCCCGGCAGCGCGTCTCCAGCCGCCGCCGCAGCTGGTGGTTTGAAAGGGTGAAGAGCACCAGCCCCGGATTGGCGGCAATCTCCTCCATGATCCGGTCGAGATGGACATCGGACCGCACCATCGGCCAGAAATGGCGTACCGCCTCGACATTTTCGAACGCGCCGATCGCTGCCTTGGCGATATTCTCCAGTGTTTCGCCGGTGGAGTCCGAGAGGAGATGGAGATGGATACGTGACATGGAAGAATATCTCTGTGGGGAGGCTGTGGATAAATCAAGGCATAGCTTGCGGGCAGAATCGGGCCTTCATCCCCGTCCCCGGTTCGGGGACTCTTGTCCACAGCTCCCCAACAGCCGGATTTTTCCATCCACAGATTGTGGATAAGGGGGATAACTTCGCTGACTCGGACGGGAAACTATGCGTTTGAGGAGTCAAGTTGTTGGCAAATCCGGGCACAGCGCATAAACCCCGCTGCCAAGCGCCCTACTAACTCCATCATCCTTTGAATCTAAATAAGAGATAATATGACGGGACCAGATGCCGGCCTTGAAAACGGGCCAAGCCTTAAGCCGCTTCTCTCGGTCCTGAAGGGCGAATATCTCTCGCCGCCGCCCATGTGGCTGATGCGTCAGGCCGGCCGTTACCTGCCCGAATATCGCGAATTGCGGGCACGGAAGGGCGGATTCCTGGAACTGGTCTATGACAGCGCGGCAGCAGCGGAGGTGACGCTTCAGCCCCTGCGCCGTTTCGGTTTCGACGGCGCGATCCTCTTTTCCGACATTTTGATCGTGCCTTATGCGATGGGGCAGAATCTCTGGTTCGAGGCGGGGGAGGGGCCGCGGCTGGCCCCGACGCTGGACGAAACCGACCTTTCGGCGCTCAAACCCGATTTCAGCCGCTTTGAGGCGGTCTATGAGACGGTCCGGCGGGTCAGGGCCGACCTGGACCCGGAAGTGACCTTCCTGGGCTTTGCAGGCAGCCCCTGGACCATTGCGACCTATATGGTGGCGGGTCAGGGCAGCAAGGATCAGGGCGCGGCCCGCCGTCTTGCCTATCAGCAGCCCGAACGTTTCGCGGCGATCATCGATGCGATCGTCGATGCGACCGTCATTTATCTCAGCGGTCAGATCAAGGCAGGGGTCGAGGCGATTCAGCTGTTCGACAGCTGGGCGGGAAGTCTGGCGCCCCTGCAGTTCGAGCGCTGGGTCATTCAGCCCAACCGGCGGATCGTCGAGAAGCTGAAAGCCCTTCATCCCGATATTCCGGTGATCGGTTTCCCCAAGGGCGCGGCGGAGAAGCTGGCCGATTATGCGGTGGGCACCGGCGTTGACGCAGTGGGCGTCGATGAAAGCGTCGATCCGCACTGGGCCAATCGCGCATTGCCGCAGGGAATGCCGGTGCAGGGCAATCTCGACCCGCTCGCGTTGATCGCCGGGGGCAAGGCCGTGGAGGAGGCGGTCGCCAACATCCGCGCCGCCTTTGCCGGGCGGCCGCATATCTTCAACCTTGGCCATGGCATCCTGCCCGATACGCCGATCGCGCATGTCGAGGCGTTGCTGACCGTCATTCGCCAGCCGGAGAGCCGATGATGCCTTATCTGGGAGCAGCCTATTTGTGGGTCAAAGCCGCGCACGTCATCTTCGTCATCTTTCTGATGGCGGGCCTGTTCATGATGCCCCGCTTCTTCGTCTATCACCAGCAATGCGCGGCAGGATCGGACGAGGACCGCAAATGGATTGACCGTGAACGGCGGCTGCTCAAGATCATCCTCAACCCGTCGCTGATACTGGTCTGGGTTTTCGGACTCATGCTGATGGTGGAGATCGGCGCCTGGCATTTCGGCTGGTTCCACCTGAAGCTGCTCTTCGTGCTGGGCCTGTCGGGCTATCATGGCTGGATGGCAGGTTATGCGAAGAAGCTCGCAAAGGGGCAGCGCCCCCTGAGCGAAAGGCAGCTGCGCCTTCTGAACGAGATACCCGGTATTGCTGCCGCGGTGATCGTCGTCGCGGTGATCGTGAAGCCGTTCTGACGGTTCAGCCTGCTGGTTCGACCGCAATATTGTCGATGAGGCGCGTCTTCCCCAGCTTCGCCGCGCCCAGCAGCCGCGCGGGGCGATCCAGCGCACTCATCGGTTCCAGAGTCACCGCGTCGCACAGCGTCACATAGTCGATCGGATCGAATCCATGGGCCGCCAGCATGGCGGTGGCCTTGGCAATGGCGGCGTCGACGGTCGCGCCCTTTTCCATCTGCCGCGCAGCCTCTCCCAGGGCGCGGGGCAAAGCCAGCGCATCCCTGCGCTCTTCCTCGGTCAGATATGCGTTGCGTGACGACAGGGCCAGACCGTCCTCGGCCCGCTGGGTGGGGACGCCCACTATCTCGACGGGCATATCGAGGTCGTGCACCATCTGGCGGATCACCGCGAGTTGCTGGTAATCCTTTTCTCCGAACAGGGCGACATGGGGCTGAACCTGATTGAACAGCTTGGTCACCACGGTTGCCACGCCGTCGAAATGGCCGGGGCGGGCCGCGCCGTCCAGCCCCTCGGTCACGCCGGACAGCGAGATGTTGGTGGCGTAGCCCGCCGGATACATGACCTCAACGCCGGGCGCCCAGAGAATGTCGACGCCGGCCGCCTGCAGCATCTGCGCATCCTTGGCCTCGCGCCGGGGATAGGCGTCCAGATCCTCATTCACCCCGAACTGGCGCGGATTGACGAAGATCGACACGACGACATGGCCCGCATGGCGGCGCGCTTCCTCGACCAGAGCCATATGGCCGTCGTGCAGCGCCCCCATGGTAGGCACCAGAGCCAGCGGCTTTCCGTCGCTTTTCAGGGCTTCGACAGCGGCGCGGAGTGAAGGCAGGTCACGGAGGGTTTGCACGTTACGAGGGGCTCCGATAAGGGCATCAACAAGGGGTATATCCTGCTAAGGCATGACCGGACAAAACGGTCAATATTCATTGCGACAATCAACGGGGTTATCAAGGTCCGATGGCGAACGCCCACACGCACCATATCATCTTCGCCAATGAGAAAGGCGGAACCGGCAAGTCGACGACCGCCGTGCACACGGCCATCGCCCTGACCGTGCTGGGCCACAAGGTGGGCATGATCGATCTCGACCCACGTCAGCGCACCGTCACCCGCTATATGGAGAATCGCGCCGAAACCGCGCGCCGCCGCGGCATCGACCTGCCGACCCCGGAATTCGCCGTGTTCAGGGGCGACAGCGTCCAGGCGCTGGAGGAACAGGCTTCCGCCATGGCCGAGGGCAAGGATTTTCTGGTCGTCGATACGCCGGGCCGCGACGATGACTATGCTCGTCACATGGCTGCCCGCGCCCATACGCTCGTGACGCCGATGAATGACAGTTTCGTCGATTTCGATCTGATCGGGCAGGTTGACGCCGAAACCTTCAAGGTGAAGCGCCTGTCCTTCTATTCCGAGCTGATTTTCGAGGCCCGCAAGACCCGCGCCAAGGCGGATGGCGTGACGATCGACTGGGTGGTGCTGCGCAACCGCGTGCAGCATCATGATGCACGCAACAAGAAACGCGTGGGCGATGCGCTGGTCGAACTGTCCCGCCGGGTCGGATTCCGCGTGATTCCCGGTCTTTCGGAGCGCGTCATCTTCCGCGAGCTTTTTCCCTCGGGTCTCACCCTGCTCGACAAGGGGCATTTGGGCGAACTGGGCGTCAGCCATATCGCGGCGCGGCAGGAACTGCGCGAGATGGTTTCAGGCCTCGCCCTCCCCACGCGTGACGAAGTTCAGCCGCTGGATATGCTCGGCGCGGCCTGATGGGTTTGCTCGCCTTTCTGCTGATCGGGCTGGCGGCCTGGCTGATCTGGACGGGACGATTGCAACGCATGAGTGCTAAGGATGGCATGGCGCTGGGCGCCGCACTGGTCGGCGCCGTGATGGCGGCGAAGGGAAAGCCCGTGATCGGCGCGCCGCTGTTGTTGGGCGCGGCGCTGTTTTTCTTTACGAAGAGTCAGCCGGCCAAAAAAAGGGCGAAGGCGGCAACTCCATCGGTTTCACCTGCGCCGCAGGATATTGCGGCCGCTCGCAAGCTGCTGGGAATCGGGGCGGACGCTGACGCCCGTGCGATCCGCGCTGCGCATCGCCGCCTGATCGCCTCGGTCCATCCCGACAAGGGAGGGACCGAGGCGCTGGCGGCGCAGATCAATGCGGCGCGTGACCTGCTGATCAAGGAAGCAGCGCAGCGCCACTAACGGAGGAGAGGATGCCATGGCCCACCGCTTTCATCCTGTGCTTCTGCGCGAATATGACATTCGCGGCATTGTCGGCGAAACGCTGGGCGTGGATGATGCCTACGCGGTAGGGCGCAGCTTCGGTTCGCTGATCAGGCGGGCAGGCGGATCAAGGGTCGCGGTCGGCATGGACGGGCGGCTCACCTCCGCCATGCTGGAAGAGGCGGTGGTCAGGGGCCTCCGGGACTCCGGCGTCCATGCGGTGTGCATCGGTCTCGGCCCGACGCCCATGCTCTATTATGCCGAGGTCGTGCTGGACGTTGATGGCGGCATTCAGATAACCGGCAGCCATAATCCCGCCGATCACAATGGCTTCAAGCTGGTGTTTCAGCACGGCGCCTTTTTTGGACACGACATAAGGCGGCTGGGCGAGCTGGCGGCGGCAGGCGACTGGACCCACGGATCGGGCGGGCAGGAAAGCGCTCCCATCATGAGCCGCTATGTGGCGCGGCTGATCGAAGGGTTTGACGGCGCGGCCTGGCGCATCGGCTGGGATGCGGGCAATGGTGCGGCCGGCCCGGTGGTGGAGAATCTCGTCAAGCTCCTGCCGGGTGAGCATCATACGCTGTTCACCCAGATAGACGGCCATTTTCCCCATCATCACCCCGATCCTACTGTCGAGGCGAATCTGGCCGACCTGAAAGAGCTTGTCGTCTCGAACAAGCTCGACTTTGGAGTGGCTTTCGATGGCGATGGCGACCGGATCGGGGTGGTCGACGGCAAGGGACGGGTGATCTGGGGCGACCAGCTGCTGGGCATTTTTGCCGAACTCGTGCTGCAAGACCATCCCGGAGCCACGATCGTCGCGGATGTGAAGGCTAGCCAGGCCCTGTTCGACCGGATCGCGGAACTGGGCGGTCAGCCCTGCATGTGGAAGACCGGCCACAGCCTCATCAAGTCCAAAATGAAGGAGATTGGCGCGCCGCTGGGTGGCGAGATGACGGGCCATGTCTTCTTTGCGGACGATTATTATGGCTTTGACGATGGGCTTTACGCGGCGGTGCGGCTCATTCGCGGTCTCGCACGTCTGGGCCGCAGCGTAACGGCCTTGCGGGATGGCATGCCCCTCATGGTCAATACGCCGGAAATCCGCTTCCCGGTCGAAGAAAGCCGAAAGTTCGCCGTGATCGAGGAAGTACGCGAGCGGCTGAGGCGGGATGGAGCTGTCATGAACGAAACGGATGGGTTGCGGGTCACGATGCCGCAGGGCTGGTGGCTGCTGCGGGCATCCAATACGCAGGATGCGCTGGTCATGCGGGCGGAAGCGAAAGATGCCAGCGCGTTGTCCAAGCTGATGGCCATCGTTGATTCGCAGCTCGCTGATTCGGGTGTGATTCGGTCCTGACCGCCCTTCCGATGACAACGCTGGACAAAAGAGTGATACCGTTATCAAAAAAATGAACCGCATTTTCCGTTACGGAAAGCTGACAAAAAAGTGACGATTGCATGAAACGCAATCGAGCGTCAGCTTTTCGCATTTGCGGGAAGGGACGCTGCAACGCAAAAGGAACGAGCCTTTCAGGCATCCTCTCCTAAAACTTTCAAGCCGTCCTCCGGGGCGGCTTTTTTTTGCGTTTACGTAAACGTCATTTTCGCGTCGGTGCCGTAGCGTCGGTGCAAGGTCAGGCGCTGTCCTACCGTGAAAGCCATGAAAATTTAGGCTTTTCGAACGATAAATTAACCATATTGCTTATAGCAGCAGGGCGTCAGGGGACCGCTACGCGGGAAGAGCCACATGCCTATTGTTGAGTTCAGGAGAGGAATTGCCATGCCGTTGCGCCGTCCCGTTTTTGCCAGTCTCTTGTTCGCTGCGATGGCGGCACCCGCTCCGGCGCTCGCGGGCGGATTCTATTTGCAGGAGCAGTCGCCCCTGGAAACCGGACGTGCGCTGGCCGGTGCCGGTGCGGCGGCAGACGATCCGTCCGCCATCTATTTCAACCCGGCGGCCATGACCGAATTGTCCGGTATTCAGACCTCGGCAGGCGGTGTGGCCTTGATGGCGACGGCGCACCAGTCCAATCGCGGTTCCTATCGCACCGCCCCGGCTTCAACTGTTCAGGTTCCGATCGCTGGCAATTCGGGCGGTAACCCTTTTGACAAGGTCATTCCGGTTCCCAGCTTCTATATCACCGGTCAGATCACCGACCGGCTGTGGCTTGGCGTGGGCGTCAATGCGCCTTTCGGCCTCAAACTCGATTATGATGACGGCTTTTTTGGCCGCTACGATTCACTCTACACCGACCTCAAAACCTATAATATCCAGTCGTCCGCCGCCTATAAGCTGAACGATCATTTCTCGGTCGGCGGCGGCCTCGACGTGCAATATGTGAAGGCGACTCTGACCAACGCCCTGCCGCAGCTTTCGCCGCTGATCGCTACCGACGGCATGGCCGAACTGAAGGGCAACGACTGGTCGGTGGGCTGGAATGCAGGTCTGTTCTACACCAGTGGCGATACCAATGTCGGTGTTTCCTATCGATCGAGCGTCAAACACAAGCTGGACGGCACCCAGAGCATTTCCGGACTGGTTGGTTTTCCGGTCAATCCCAATGGCGAATTTGACGCGTCCGCCCCGCTCAACCTGCCGGATATCGTGACGGTGGGTTTCATGCATCGCCTGACGCCGAAGGTGCGCGCGATGATCAGCGCGCGCTGGTACAACTGGTCGGTGTTCGAGGGCATTGCCGTCACCACGGCGAGCGGCACCACGAACAAGGAGCTGGACTATAAGGACAGCTACAGCGTCAGTCTGGGCGGGGAATATGATGTCAGCCCGGCGCTGACCCTGCGCGCCGGCACCATGTTCGACCGATCGCCGACCAACAAACAGCATCTGACGACCCGCGTGCCCGACGGCGACCGTGCCTGGCTGACGGCCGGGGCGACCTATAACATCTCCCCTGCCTTCGCCCTCAATCTCAGCTACGCGCATAATTTCGTCGAAAAGGCGAATATCATCCGCCCGGACAGCTATTATCCTTCGCCTGCGACCGTGACTGCGACCACCCTGTCGCAGACCAGCGGCAATGCGGACCAGATCGCCGCATCGCTGACGGCGCGCTTCTAACTTTCACGATAAATCCCTATAGGGGCTTCATCATCGATGGAGCCCCTTTTTCATGTCCGACCATAATCCCGGCCTGCGCCCCTGGCGCGACATTGCCCGGCGCCAATGCCGTCAGATCATGGTCGGAAACGTTCCCGTGGGCGGCGGCGCGCCGGTCACGGTGCAGACCATGACCAACACGCCGACCCATGACGTCAAGGCGACGGTGGACCAGATCCGCCGCTGCGAGGAGGTGGGCGTGGACATCATCCGCGTCTCCTGCCCGGACGAGGCATCGACGGCGGCCCTGAAACAGATCGTCCGCGCGGCCCGCGTACCGATCGTGGCCGATATCCACTTCCACTATAAGCGTGCGCTGGAAGCCGCCGATGCGGGTGCGGCATGCCTGCGGATCAATCCGGGCAATATCGGTTCCGAAGCGCGGGTGAAGGAAGTGGTCGAGGCGGCCAAGGCGAACAACTGCTCGATCCGGATCGGGGTGAATGCGGGCAGTCTGGAAAGGGACCTGCTCGAAAAATATGGCGAGCCCTGCCCTGAAGCGCTGGTCGAAAGCGCGCTCGACCATATCAAGCTGCTCCAGGATCAGGATTTCCACGAATATAAGGTGGCGGTGAAGGCCAGCGACGTCTTCCTTGCCGTCGCCGCCTATATGCAGCTGGCCGAAGCGGTCGACTGCCCGCTGCACCTAGGCATCACCGAGGCGGGCGGTTTGATCGGCGGCACTGTGAAAAGCGCCATCGGCATCGGCAATCTGCTCTGGGCCGGGATCGGCGACACGATCCGCGTGTCCCTTTCCGCCGAACCGGAGGAGGAAGTGCGGGTCGGCTATGAAATATTGAAATCGCTGGGCATCCGCACGCGGGGGGTCAAGGTGATCTCCTGCCCCAGCTGCGCGCGGCAGGGCTTTGACGTGATCCGCACGGTGCAGGCGCTGGAGGAACGGCTCCAGCATATCCATACGCCACTTTCGCTGTCGGTGCTGGGCTGCGTGGTAAACGGCCCGGGCGAAGCGCGGGAAACCGATATCGGCCTGACCGGCGGCGGCGCGGGCAAGCATATGGTCTATCTCTCCGGCATCACCGATCACACCGTGCAGGATGAAGGCATGATCGACCATATCGTCCAGCTGGTCGAAGCGAAGGCCGCAGAGATCGAGGCTGCCAAACTGGAGGCCGAGATGACCGATGCGGGGAAGGCCGAGGCAGCGGAATGAACGGCGACGTGAACGACCCGGATGAAGCCGCGATGGCACGCGATGATGGCATGACCGCCGCCAGTCCCGTGACAGCGAAGGGTGCATCTGCCGTAGGTGCGTCGGCTGTGGGCGCCGGAGCGGTCGGAAGCCTCGCTTTGGGGGCGGTTGCGCTGGGCGCCTTGGCCATAGGTGCGCTTGCGATTGGCCGTTTGCGTATCGGCCGGGCGCGGATCGCCCGCCTTGAAATAGGTGAGCTGGTTGTTGGACGCACGACCTGGACGAACCGCGACTGACCGCGCCGATCGACCGCTTTCCATATCGACAGGCGATATTTTATGGGCAGTGACATGGGCCGCGCAGCATCGGCGACCTCATTTCCTCTCGCATTCGCGGTCTGTTGCGTCGGCGTCGCTCTCTTTTCGGTGATGGACGCGGCGATGAAGGGCTTGAGCCTCTCCATCGGGCTGTTCAATGCGCTGTTCTGGCGCGCGGTCGCAGGGAGTCTGCTGGGTCTCGCGTTGATGTTGCTGACCCGACAGCGCTGGCCGAACCGGGTGGTGCTGCGATTGCACCTGCTGCGGGGGACGGTGGTCGCGGCTATGGCCAGCCTGTTCTTCTGGGCGATCATGCGGCTGCCCCTCGCCGAAGCCATCGCCCTTTCCTTCATCGCACCGCTGATCGCGCTCTATCTTGCGGCGTTGCTGCTCAAGGAACGCATCGGGCGGCAGGCCATTGGGGCGTCGCTGCTCGGGCTGGTGGGCGTGGGGGTGATCCTTTCGGGCCGGATGCGGGGCGATTATGACCTGAACGCACTGCTCGGTGCGGGCGCCGTGTTGCTGTCGGCTGTGCTGTTCGCCTGGAATCTCATCCTCCAGAGACAACAGGCGCAGCTTGCCTCCCCGGTCGAGATCGCCTTCTTCCAGCATATCGTGATGTTGATGGTGTTCGCCCTGTGTGCAGCCCTGATGCGCTGGATGCCGGTCCTTCCTTCCGCACCATCATGGCTGCTGATCCTTCTGGCCGCGACGCTTGCCTTCACGTCGCTCGCTGCGCTCGCCTGGGCTTATGCACGGGCGGAGGCGCAGGTCCTGATTCCCGTCGAATATACCGCCTTCGTCTGGGCGGCGATCATTGGGGCTCTGGTCTTTGGCGACCGGCTCAACCTGACCACGGTGGCGGGCGCCGGGCTGATCGTCATGGGCTGCCTGATTGCATCGCGCGTTCGGCCGACGACCGCCCCGCAGGTCGAACCGTCCATCGCCTGAAAGGAAAAATATGTCCGTTACCATCCGCGAGGCCGTTCCTGCCGACATCGGGACGATTTACGCGTTCATCCTTGCACTGGCCGATTATGAAAAACTGTCGCATCAAGTGAAGGCCGACCGCGAGACGCTGGCAAAATATCTCTTCGGGCCTCGTCCCATGGCTGAAGTGCTGATCGCGGATCATGAGGGCAAGGCAATCGGATTCGCCCTCTTCTTCCACAATTTCTCGACTTTTGAAGGACGGCCGGGCCTCTATCTGGAGGATCTGTTCGTCATCCCTGAAGCGCGGGGTCTGGGTGCGGGCAAAGCGCTGCTCTCCCGCCTCGCGCAATTGGCCATCAAGCGGGACTGCGCGCGGCTGGAATGGTGGGTTCTGGACTGGAACGCGCCGTCCATCGCCTTCTACCGCTCCTTGGGTGCGCGACCGATGGACGAATGGACGGTGCAGCGTGTCGATGGCGAAGCGCTCAACGCCCTCGCTTCAGCGCATCCTGTAAGCTGACGCCCATCAGGACGGCGCTGAACGCGCCCAGCGCAGCGAGGACAAGGGCGGGATAGAGGTCGGCGATCATGGCGAAGTCTCCTTTCGCCAGCCTTTCTGTGTCGGCCTGGCCGCGCCCGACATAAGGATTGTTACGGAGTCTGCGGGACGAGCCGAAAGGCCGGACTCTTGACGGGGACTCCCCGCTCGGCGCATTGTGCCGGAACGGAACATTTGGGGGACATTCAACGCCATGGCTGTCAGCCGCGGAGCCAAACGCACGCCGGAATGGCGCGAAATGCTGAAACGCAGCCTGATCCGCAGCGGTGCGCTGATCGGATCGATCGCACTTATATTGGCAACCCTGTTCCTTGCGCTGGCGCTGCTCAGCTATCAGCCGAGCGACCCGTCGATGAATACCGTCGCGGGCGATCAGGTGCAGAATATCATGCAGGCTCCCGGTGCCTGGGTGGCCGATTTTCTGCTCTGGCTGCTGGGTGTGCCGGTCGCGCTGGTCCTGCCGCTGATGGCGATCACGGCGCGCCGCCTGTGGGGCGATCAGGACATGAGCGGCTGGAAGGCGCAGTTCGGCAAATGTGTGGCCGGCATCGTGCTGGTCGGCATTGCCCTTGCCCTGTTTCAGGACAATCCGCTGGTCGGCCTGCCGGCGGGCTGGGGCGGCATCATCGCGCTGGCGACGGCCAAGGGCGTCATCAGCCTGACCGCACAGGTTCCGGCGGCTCAAGGCTGGATCAAGGGCATGATGGTGGTGCTGGCGCTGATCGCGGGTGCGGTCTGCTGGTATCGGAGCCTTGCGCTCGAAAAGCCGATCATCGCGCTGCGACGGCCTTCCTTGCCGCGGCTGGCCCTGCCGAGGCCAGCTTTTGCATTGGCTGGACCCGCACCGACGGTTGATGCGGATGAGGAGGAAGAGGTTTTCGAGCGGGTCGCGACGCCGCGCAAGACCGTCTCCAATGAACCCAAGCCGCCGATCAACATCGCGACGCCGAAACCTGCCCCGGTCCAGCGCAGCATGGCGCCGGTCAGCCAGGACGATCTGTTCGGCAACAGTTCCCTTCCCTCGGCCGATCTGCTCAATCCGATCCCCGCCAATCAGGCGCAGAAGATCGACAAGGCGGCGCTGGAGCGCAATGCGCGACTGCTGGAATCGGTGCTCGACGACTTCCACGTGAAGGGCAACATCGTCGAGGTCCGCCCCGGCCCGGTCGTTACCATGTATGAGCTGGAACCGGCGCCCGGCATCAAGGCGAGCCGCGTGATCGCGCTGGCCGACGATATCGCCCGCAACATGTCGGCGCTCTCGGCCCGTGTGGCGACGATCCCGGGACGCACCGTCATCGGCATCGAATTGCCCAATGCGAACCGGGAGGGCGTGTCGTTCCGCGAACTGATCACCAGCGAGCAGTTCGGGCAGGAGGCGACGCTGCCGATCATCCTGGGCAAGAACATCTCAGGCGAGCCGATCATCGCGGACCTGGCGCCCATGCCGCATCTGCTCATCGCGGGTACCACCGGGTCGGGCAAGTCGGTCGGGCTGAACGCGATGATTCTGTCGCTGCTCTACCGGATGACGCCGGACCAGCTGCGCCTGATCATGATCGACCCCAAAATGCTGGAACTGTCGACCTATGATGACATTCCGCATCTGCTCTCGCCGGTCGTGACCGAGCCGGCAAAGGCGATCCGCGCCCTCAAATGGGCGGTGGAGCAGATGGAAGACCGCTATCGCATGATGGCGTCCATCTCCGTGCGCAATCTTGCCAACTATAATGAGAAGGTCCGTGCCGCCAAGGCCAAGGGCAAGCCGCTCGGCCGCCGCGTGCAGACCGGCTATGATCCGGAAACCGGCAAGCCCATCTATGAGGAGGAGCAGCTCGATTTCCAGCCGCTGCCGCAGATCGTCGTGGTGGTGGACGAGCTGGCCGATCTTATGATGACAGCGGGCAAGGAAGTCGAATTCCTCATCCAGCGGCTTGCCCAGAAGGCGCGGGCCGCAGGCATCCACCTGATCCTGGCAACGCAGCGTCCCTCGGTCGACGTCATCACCGGTGTCATCAAGGCCAACCTGCCGACGCGAATCAGCTTCTTCGTGACCTCGAAGATCGACAGCCGCACGATATTGGGCGAGCAGGGCGCCGAACAGCTGCTGGGCAAGGGCGACATGCTCTACATGCATGGCGGCAAGGGTCTGATGCGCGTCCATGGTCCCTTCGTATCGGACGATGAAGTGCGCGTCGTGGCCGATCACTGGCGCGCCCAGGGCCAGCCCGACTATATCGCCGCCGTGACAGAGGAACCGGAGGAGGGCAGCTTCGCGCTCGACGGCGTCGATCTGGGCGATGACAGCCCCGATGCCCAGCTGTTCCGCAAGGCGTGCCAGCTGGTTTTCGAGAATCAGAAAGCTTCGACCAGCTGGCTGCAACGGCAATTGCGCATCGGCTATAACAGCGCGGCGCGCCTCATCGAGCAGATGGAAGAGCAAGGTCTGGTAGGACCGCCCAACCATGTCGGGCGCCGTGAGGTACTGCGCGACGAGAATGGGAACCCGCTCTGACCCGCGTTATGGTGGAGAAAAATTCATTTGATCTGATGCCAAAAAGTCACGGCTCGTTTCGGCCCGAAACCTATCCTTTTGCGTGTGATGGTCCCGGAATAAAGAACGATGTTGATCGATTACCCAATAAAATCGCCATTTTCCAAGGCTGATTGCATTTCGTGCAATCGTCATCCCGTTCTTCGCATTTGCAGCGCAGCATGATTTGGCCGAAGAAGGACCTGCCTTTCAGGCATCCTCTCCTAAAAACTTTCAGGCTGGTCTTCGGATCGGCCTTTTTTTTGTCTTTTCGCTGCGTTAAACAGATCCCGCTCACCGCAGCGCCTAAAATATAATTGGGAGAGGGGCCGCCGGAAAGACCGGCACTGGCGATGCGGAAGCAGAGGGGGATTGAGCGGCCTTTGCCGCTCTCCCCCTGCCCGTTCCGGCTCGCCTGAAACAAAAATCGAAACTGCTGGCCATTGTTTTCGCGGAACGAGCGGGTTCACAGCGGGTTCAAGCGCTGCCACTTACCCTCGACATCCTGAACAACCGGAGATGATTGCATGAAGCGCATAGTTGCGCCCCTCGCCCTGACGCTGGCGGCCGTGCCCTTTGTGGCGACGATCGTGCCTGCCGCCGCGCAGGCGGACCAGTCCGACCTGTCCAGGGTCAATGCCTATATCCGCGCGGTCAAGACCATGACCGCAGACTTCGCCCAGACCGACCGCAACGGCCAGACGCTGACCGGGCAGCTCACCATCAAGCAGCCGGGCAAGATCCGTTTCCAGTACCAGAAGGGCGTGCCGTTGTTGATCGTCGGCGACGGCAAGGCGCTGACCATGATCGACTATGAAGTGCGGCAGGTGCAGCGCTGGCCGATCGGCAATTCGCCGTTGGGCGCCCTTATCGACCCGAACAAGGATCTGTCGAAATTCGGCAAGGTGATCCAGACCGGCGATCCCACCATTCTCAGCGTGCAGGCGCGTGATCCCAAACGCCCCGACTACGGCACGATTACCATGATCTTCAAACGTGATGCCGCCAGCCCGGCGGGCTTGCAGCTTTACGGCTGGGTGGCGCTCGATTCCCAGAACAACCGGACCGCGGTGAAGCTTTCCAACCAGCGCTATGGCGTGGCGGTGGCCGATTCCGCCTTTCGCTGGACCGATCCGCGGCCGAAGGGGCGCATGCCGGGCGGCTAAAGCGGGCGACGGGCGCGACGGATGGATGAGATTTCATTTCCGTTCATCTGAGGCTCATATCCCGCCCTCTAGAAAGAACTCCACGGCGCGAGACGAACCGGGATTTCCCCCCTGTTACCCGGCACCCCGCTCCCGTCGCAAAGCGCTTCAAGGGCGCGATCGAGACCCCCGTTCCATGCCCCCGGAGCGGGGGTCTTTGGTTCTTCGCCGGCCTTTGCCCGGCGAAGGCTGCAAATGCCGAATTTTTTGCGCTGCCGGTGCACACTTGCTGAAGGACGCTGCGCCGGCTCTCAAAATGCAGCACTTCGCTCCACCCTGAGCCGAATTTCGGCACATGATCGGACTTGTCTGCGTGACGTCGTGCCCTTGCGCCGCGCGGATTCGCCCCCTAGTGGATCGGCATGGCGCAGACCCTCAGCATCGCTTCCTGGAATATCAACAGCGTTCGGGCGCGGCTCGATATTGTCGAGCGGTTCCTGACGGAGGAAGCGCCTGATATTCTCTGCCTTCAGGAAACGAAGGTGGTGAATGAGATTTTCCCCGCCGACATGTTCCGCAAGCTGGGCTATGTCCATCAGGTGCTTAACGGCCAGCGGATGCACCATGGCGTGGCGATCATGTCCAGGGTGCCGATTCACGAGGACGACCGGCTAGACTGGCAGGCAAATGGCGAAGCGCGCCATGTCGGCGTGCGGCTGGACAATGGGGTGCGGATCGAGAATGTCTACGTGCCGGCCGGCGGCGACATACCAGATCGGGAGCTGAACCCGAAATTCGGGCAGAAGCTCGATTTCCTCGACCGGATGATTCAATGGTCTTCAGGGCTGGAGGACAAGCCGACGATCCTGACGGGTGACTTCAACATCGCGCCGATGGAATGCGACGTGTGGAGTCACAAGCAGCTTCTGAATGTGGTCAGCCACACGCCGATCGAGTGCGAGATTCTGGCGCGGTTGCAGGAATCGAACAATTGGGTTGATATTGGCCGCAAATTCTTCCCTGCCCCGCAGCGGCTTTATACCTGGTGGAGCTATCGGGCGCGGGACTGGGCGGAATCCGATCGCGGACGGCGGCTCGACCATATGTGGATGACGCAGGACGTCGCGGACAAGGCGATCAGCCATCGCGTGGTCGAGCCTGCGCGTAGCTGGGGCAAGCCGTCTGATCATATCCCGATCATCACGGAATTCGCATTCTGATGCGCGCGCGCTCCGCAGCCCGCGCCATTGATGCGCTGCGCCGTGGCTGGGCGGTGACCCTGCGTGCGCCGGATGGAGCGCTTCGGCTGATGGCGGTGGAGGGTGCGGATGCGGTGACGCTGGCCGGATTCGATCCGGGCGCGCAGGCGGATATCCTGATTTCGGCTGCTCGGGCGCAGACGCTGAAGCTCGCCAACCAGATCGCGGCGGCCGATCCGGACATGCCGGTGTTGGTGGCGCGGGCGCCGTGGATCGATGTCGACGTGGCGACGGCGATGTCCGATCCGGTGCTGGATCTCGCCTCGCCGCTCAAGGGGCCGTTCATGGCGAAGCCGCTGACCGCGCCGCTCGCTGCCAAGGCGGCACTGCGGCTGGCGCGGTTGGCAGGCATCCTCCCGACCTATTTCGTAATGATGGAAGGGGACAGCGAGGCGGAGGTCAGCGCGGCCGATGTCGACGCCTATGACGATGCCGTGCACCTCGCCATCGCGACACGGGCGCGCCTGCCGGTGTCGGCCAGCGAGACGGCGGAGATCGTCGCCTTCCGCAGCCCCGACGAACCGCGGGAGCATGTCGCGCTCGTTGTGGGCCAGCGCAACGCCTCGCCGCCGGTCATCCGTCTGCATAGCGAATGTCTGACCGGCGACGTTCTGGGATCGCTGAAATGTGATTGCGGGCCGCAACTGCATCAGGCGCTGCATCAGATTGCCGATGCGGAATGGGGCATTTTGCTCTACCTGCGGCAGGAGGGGCGGGGGATCGGCCTCGTCAACAAACTGCGCGCCTATGCGTTGCAGGATCAAGGATTCGACACGGTCGACGCCAATGTGCGGCTGGGTTTCGCCATCGATGCGCGGGATTTCTCGGTAGCGGCGCGGATGCTCGACCTGTTGGGCGTGGATGAGGTGCGGCTGCTCACCAATAACCCCAACAAGGTGACGGGGCTGGAAGCGGCGGGGATCAAGGTGGTGGAGCGGCTGCCGATCATTCTGCCCGCCAATCCGCATAATGAGCGCTATCTGGCGACCAAGCGCGACCGGACCGGGCATCAGCTGTGAGCGTAATCCGCGTCGATACGGGCGCGGGACGCCTTTCCTACGGTGACATTGACATGCCCTGCACCTTCGGGCGGGGGGGGATCTGTGCGGCGGAGGACAAGCGGGAAGGGGACGGCTGCACCCCTCGGGGACTGTGGCCGATCCGGGGCGTTCTGTTGCGGCCGGGAAAGGTGAACCCGGCGGGCATCCGCCTGCCCTGGCGCTGGGTTCGGGAGGGGGATGGCTGGTCCGATGATCCGGCCGATCCGGCCTATAACCGGCCGGTTGCTCTGCCGCGTCCCTTCTCGGCGGAAAATCTGCTGCGCGACGATGATGCCTATGATGTGATCGTGGTGCTGGGGCATAATGACGCGCCGCCCGTGCCGGGGCAGGGGAGCGCGATCTTCGTCCACCTGTCCGAGGGCCGTCCCACTGCCGGATGCGTGGCGGTGGAGCGGGATGATATGCTGCGTCTATTGCCGTTGCTGGCGCCCGGTGACGGGATGGAGATCGTTTGAAGCAGCATATCGTCATTCCCGCTTGCCCGGAGTGACGATGAAGCTGTGCGGGCCTTGCTTTAAGCCCGTTCCAGTTCCGCCACTTCACCCCCGGCCGCCTCCAGCAGGCGCCGTTCCAGCGTTTGCAGCCGGGCCTTGCTCTCGATCTTCCCGGCCAGCAGGTCGGTGACGTAGAAAGTGTCGACTGCGCGCTCGCCATAGGTGGCGACATGGGCGCTGTGGACGGTCACTTTCGACTGGAACAGCGCATTGGCGAGGCTGAAGAGCAGCGCCGGGCGATCGCGCGCATTGACTTCGATCACGGTGAAGCGGTTGGACGCCTTGTTGTCGATCAGCACATTGGGTTCGATGCGGAAGGCTTCTGCGCGGGTGCGGGGCAGGGGGCGCGCTTCCAGCTTGGTGATCATGCGGTGCCTGTTGGCCAGGGAGTCCTCGATCGCCTTGCGGATGCGCACGAGCTGGTCAGGGCTGTGGAACGCCCCGCCAAGCGGATCCTGTACCAGGAAATTGTCGATGGCGACGCCGTCGCGTGTGGTGTGGATGCGCGCGTCGATGATGTTGCCGCCCGCCAGATGGATGGCGCCCGCGATCCGGTAGAACAGGCCCGGATGGTCGGCAGCGTAAACCGTCACCAGCGTCGCGCCGCGCTGCGGATAATATTGCGCGGCAATGGAAAGCGGGGAATCGCCTGCCTCCAATATATGCTGCGCATTGTGAATCAGTATGTCTTCCGGTTCCGCGATCCAGTAGCTTTCGGGCAGCCGCTTGCTCAGCCTGTCGAAATCAGCTTCGGACAGGCCCAGCGCCTGCCGCAGCGCCTGTTGCTTGGCGGTGACCCGCTCGCTGCGGCCCTTCTGCTTGTGGCCCAGACGCAGCAGTTCTTCGGCAGCGTCATAGAGATCGCCCAGCAACTGGCGTTTCCAGCTGTTCCAGACGCCGGGACCCACCGCACGAATATCCACCACGGTCAAACAGAGCAGCAGGCGAAGACGCTCCGGACTCTGCACCACGTCGACGAAATCGAGGATGGTCTTGTAATCGGCGAGGTCGCGCTTGAATGCCGTGGCCGACATCAGCAGATGGTGCAGCACCAGCCAGGACACGGTTTCGGTTTCCGCCGCGGTCAGGCCAAGGCGCGGGCAGAGATGCTCCGCCACCTCGGCGCCCAATATGCTGTGATCGCCGCCGCGTCCCTTGGCAATGTCGTGCAGCAGTACCGCGACATAGAGGACGCGGCGGGAAATCAGTTTGCCCATCAGCTCGGTCGATAGCGGATGGTCCTCGCCCAGTTCGCCTTTCTCGATCCGGGCCAGCAGGCCGACGGCGCGGATGGTATGCTCGTCCACCGTATAATGATGATACATGTCGAACTGCATCTGCGCCACGACGCGACGGAAATCGGGGACAAAGCGGCCGAACACGGTCGATTCGTTCATCCAGCGCAGCACCGTTTCCGGGTCGCGGGGAGAGGTCAGAACCTCCATGAAAGCGGCATTGGCGCGCGGATCTCGGCGGACCCTGGCGGTGATCAGGCTGGCGTCGCGGCTGGCGGCGCGCATGGCGCTGGGGTGGATGGCGAGACCATGCTTGTCGGCCAGCGCGAAGATTTCCAGCAGCCGGACCGGATCGTCCCGAAAAAAATGATCGTTGGGCAGCGCCAGCCGTCCGCGGTCCAGCACGAAGCCGTCCAGTTTCTTGGGTCGGCGGAAAAAGCTGGGGATATAGCGGCGTCCGCGCTCGGCCATCTGATCATCGAGGTGCGCGAGGAATACGGCGGTGAGATCGCCCACCGTTTTTGCGTTCAGGAAATAATAGCGCATGAAGCGCTCCACCCCCGACCGCCCGGCGCGCCCGGTGAAGTGCATGCGGGTAGCAGTTTCCAGCTGAAGGTCGAAAGTCAGCCGGTCCTCGGCGCGCCCGGTGATCATGTGCAGGTGGCAGCGCACCGCCCAGAGGAAATCCTCCGCCTTCTGAAACTGGCGCAGCTCGCTTTCCGTCAGCAGCCCGACATCGACCAGCTCGTCGACCGACTTCACCCTGTTCACATATTTGCCGATCCAGAAGAGCGTATGCAGGTCGCGCAACCCGCCTTTGCCCTCCTTCACATTGGGTTCGACGACATAACGGCTGTCGCCCATCCGTTTGTGGCGCTCGTCGCGTTCCTCCAGCTTTTCGGTGACGAAAGCGCGGGCGGTGCCCTGCATCACTTCGGCATCGAAGCGCTTGGCGGTTTCCTCGTACAACAGGCGGTCGCCCCAGATGTAGCGGGCTTCCAGCAGGGCGGTGCGCACGGTGAGGTCGCTTTTCGCCATGCGCATGGTTTCGTCGATCGATCGGCTGCTATGGCCGACCTTCAGCCCCAGATCCCACAGTGAATAGAGCATGGATTCAATGACCTGCTCGGTCCAGCCGGTCGGCTTCCACGGGGTGATGAAGCCGATGTCGACATCGCTGTGCGGCGCCATCTCGCCCCGCCCATAGCCCCCCACCGCGATCAGCACGATTCGCTCTCCGGTGCTGCGATTGCCCGCCGGATAGAGATGATGGGTGGTCGCGTCGTAGAGCAGGCGCAATATCTGATCGATCAGGAAGGCGAAGCCGGTCACCGTTTCACGCCCGCGCGTCGGCCTCTGGTCGAGGCGGCGGGCGACATCGGCGCGACCCGCGTCGAGCGCCTCCTTCAGCTCCTTCACGATCAGGCCGCGCAGCTTCATCTGGTCGCCGCTATGCTCCTGCGCCAGCGCATTGATGCGGTCGGAAATGGCGCGCCGGTCGATGATGGCGCGTCTGGAACCCAATTTCGGAAACTGCATGACCATAGGGCTTATTAGTCTTCCTGATGCGCCGCGACCAGTTGCTTGAGACGATAGAGTTGATCCAGCGCTTCGCGGGGCGACAGCGCATCGGCATCGATGACCTCCAGTGCTGCGCGGAGCGGGTCGACCTTCTCCTCCGCCTGCGCGGTGGCGGCGGCGAAAAGAGGCAGATCGTCGAGGCCTGCGGCAATGCCGCCGGTCTTGGCCTTGCCCGCTTCCAGGCGTGAAAGAACGTCCTTGGCGCGTTTGAGAACGGCAGGGGGAAGCCCGGCCAACCGCGCAACCGCCAGACCATAGCTCCGGTCGGCCGGGCCTTCCGCGACTTCATGTAACAGCACCAGATCGCCCTTCCACTCCCGCGCGCGCACATGGTGGAGCGAGAGCGAGGAGAGCGTCTCCGCCAGCCGGGTCAGTTCATGATAATGGGTAGCGAAGAGGCAGCGGCAGCGATTGACCTCATGCACCGCCTCCACCACCGCCCAGGCCAGCGCCAGACCGTCATAGGTCGAGGTGCCCCGGCCCACTTCATCGAGAATGACGAAGCTGCGCTCGGTCGCCTGCGCGAGAATGGCGGCGGTTTCGACCATCTCGACCATGAAGGTGGAGCGACCCCTGGCCAGATTGTCCGACGCGCCGACGCGGCTGAACAGGCGATCGACCAGAGTCAGCGTCGCCGCCTCAGCCGGCACATAGGCGCCCGCCTGCGCGAGAATGACGATGATCGCATTCTGCCGCAGGAAGGTCGACTTGCCGCCCATATTGGGACCAGTGACGAGCCAGAGCCGGTCGTCGGCCACCAGCCGGCAGTCATTGGCGACGAAGGGTTGGCCTTCGCGACGCAGGGCGTCCTCGACCACCGGATGGCGGCCCCCGCTGATGTCGAGGCAGCACCCTTCGCTATCGTCGGGCAGGAAATGCGGCCGCTGCCAGCCGCCTTCGGCCGCGCGCTCGGCCAAAGCCGCCGCCACGTCGAGCCGGGCCAGCGCATCGGCGGCGCGGGCGATGTCGGCCTTGCGGGAGAGCGTCGCTTCGACCAGCTCCTCCAGATGCGCGGCTTCCGCGACCAGCGCGTGGGCGCCCGCCTGCGCGACGCGGCTCGCCTGCTCGTGCAGATCGACCGAGTTGAACCGCACCACCCCGGCCAATGTCTGGCGATGGGTGAAGCCGCTGTCGGGCTGCATCAGCGCATCGGCGGCGCGGGCGGGAACCTCGACATGATAGCCAAGCACGCCGTTGTGCCGGATCTTGAGTGAGGCGATGCCGGTCTGTTCGCGATATTTTGCCTCCAGCGCGGCGATTGCGCGGCGGCCGTCCCCTGCCAGACCCCGCAGATCGTCGAGCGCCGGGTCATAGCCGTCCGCGATATAGCCGCCATTGGCGGTTTCGGTCGGCGGGCTAGGGACGAGGGCGCGGGAAAGGCTGTCCACCAGCGCGCCATGTCCATCGAGCGCCGGGAGCAGCTGGGCCAGGAGCATGGGCTGGTCAGGCAGGCGGCCAAGCCGTTCCCGCAGCAGCCGCGCCTCGCCCAACCCGTCACGGAGCTGCCCCAGATCGCGCGGGCTGCCCCGGCCCATGGCGAGGCGGCCCAGCGCACGCCCGATATCGGGCAGCGCGCGCAAAGCCGCGCGCAACTGGTCGCGCAGCATGGAATCATCGTGGAACAGCTGAACCAGGCCCAGCCGCGCCTCGATGGCGGCCTGATCCATCAACGGCGCCGCCAGATCCTGCGCCAGGAGCCGCGCGCCTGCGCCGGTGACGGTCCGGTCCACCGCGCCGAGCAGGCTGCCCTGCCGCGCACCGCTCATTGTGGCGGTGATCTCCAGGCTCTCGCGGGTCGCTGCGTCGATGGCGACATGGGCGCCGGCGGTTTTTCGCATCGGTGGCGCGAGAAAGGGCAGGGTGCCCTTGCCCGCATGGTCGAGATAGGAAAGCAGGCCGCCCATGGCCCCCAGCTCGGCCCGGCTGAACTGGCCGAAGCCGTCGAGCGTCGCGACGCCGAACAGGCGCTTCAACACCGCCTCGGCGCGGTTGCTGGAAAAAGCGGTGCGGTCGAAGGGATGGGAATCGGGAAGGTCGAGATCCAGCCCGTCCGGCAGCACGATCTCGCTGGGCCGCAGGCGCGCCAGTTCGGCTGGCAGATCGACGGCGCGCAGGGTCAGCGTTTCGAAGCGTCCGGTGGAAATATCGGCGGCGGCAAGGCCATATTCCTGCCGTTCCTCGCCTCCCACCTGTACCAGCGCCGCCAGCATATTGTCGCGGCGGCTGTCGAGCAACGTTTCCTCGGTCAGCGTGCCCGCCGTCACATAGCGGACGATGGCGCGGGCGACGAGGGATTTGGACCCGCGCGCCTTGGCTTCGGCCGGGGTTTCGGTCTGCTCGGCGATGGCGACGCGGTGCCCGGCCTTGATCAGCCGCGCCAGATAGTTTTCCGCGCTGTGCACCGGCACGCCGCACATCGGGATCGGCACGCCGGCATGTTCGCCCCGGCTGGTCAGCGCAATGTCCAGCGTCGCCGCAGCGGCCTTCGCATCCTCGAAGAACAGTTCGAAAAAGTCGCCCATGCGGTAAAAGAGCAGGCAATCCTGCGCCTCGGCCTTGAGCGCAAGATATTGCGCCATCATCGGCGTCGTCTGTTGCGTGGATGTGTCGATCTGTCGGGCCATGATGGTGCGGATAGCCCGAAGCCAGGCGTCATGCCAGTGCTGCAAGAAACAGCAGGAAAATTGCCCTTCTCGCACTTGCCCACAAGATAATCTTACCGCTAGGGCCACCTGATTGTTTCAATATGTGGGTGCAGCCATGACCGAAAAGTCGAATGTGGAATTTTCCGAGCGGGAAGCGCTGTTCTTCCATTCGACCGGAAGGCCCGGCAAGATCGAGATCATCGCGTCCAAGCCGATGGCGACCCAGCGGGACCTGAGCCTCGCCTATTCCCCCGGCGTCGCGGTGCCGGTGCGTGCCATCGCGGAAGATCCGGCGACCGCCTATGACTATACCGCCAAGGGCAATCTGGTCGCGGTGATCTCCAACGGCACGGCAATCCTGGGACTCGGCAATCTGGGCGCGCTGGCATCGAAGCCGGTGATGGAAGGCAAGGCGGTGCTGTTCAAGCGCTTCGCGGATGTCGACAGCATCGACATCGAGCTGAAGACCGAGGATGTCGATAAATTCATCGACGCGGTGGAGCTGATGGAGCCGACCTTCGGCGGCATCAACCTTGAGGATATCAAGGCGCCCGAATGTTTCATCATCGAACAGACGCTGAAGGAGCGGATGAACATTCCGGTCTTTCACGACGACCAGCACGGCACCGCGATCATCGCGGCGGCAGGAGTCATCAACGCGGCGATGCTGACCGGCCGCGACATGAAGACGATGAAGGTGGTGGTGAACGGCGCGGGCGCGGCATCCATTTCCTGTACTGAACTGATCAAGGCGCTGGGCGTGCCCAATGAAAACGTCATCATGTGCGACAGCAAGGGCGTGATCTATCAGGGCCGCACCGAGGGCATGAACCAGTGGAAGTCGGCTCATGCGGTGAAGACTGATGCGCGCACGCTGGCCGAAGCGGTCAGGGGCGCGGATGTGTTTCTGGGCCTCTCCGTCGCGGGCGCCATGAGCCAGGACATGGTGAAGTCGATGGCCGACAGGCCGATCATCTTCGCCATGGCCAATCCCGACCCGGAAATCTCGCCGCCAGATGCGCATGCCGTGCGCCCCGACGCGATCGTTGCCACCGGCCGGTCGGACTATCCCAATCAGGTCAACAACGTCCTTGGCTTCCCTTTCATCTTCCGCGGCGCGCTCGACGTCCGGGCGACCGGGATCAACGAGTCGATGAAACTTGCCGCCGCCAAAGCGATTGCCGAGCTGGCGCGCGAACAGGTGCCCGAGGAAGTCGCCAAGGCCTATGGCCGCTCGCACAGCTTCGGACCGGATTACATCATCCCGGCGCCCTTCGACCCGCGCCTGATGGAGGTGGTGCCCTCCGCCGTAGCGCAGGCGGCGATGGAAACCGGCGTCGCGCAGAGGCCGATTGCCGACATGGCCGCCTATCGCCAGTCGCTCAAGGGCCGGCTCAATCCGACAACCTCGGTGCTGACCACGGCCTATGAGGTCGCGAAGGCAAATCCGAAGCGCGTCGTCTTTGCCGAGGCGGAAGAGGAAGTGGTGCTGCGCGCCGCGATCCAGTTCCGAGAGCTGGGCTATGGCATTCCGGTGCTGGTCGGCCGCGCCCATGTGCTCCACAAGCTCAAGGAACTGGGCGTGCAGGACCCGGAGAGCTTCGAGCTGCACAACAGCGTCAATTCCCCGCTGGTACCTGAAATGGTCGACCTGCTCTACAGTCGGCTCCAGCGCCGGGGCCATCTGCGTCGCGACTGCGAGCGGATGGTGAACCGCGACCGCAACATCTTCGGTTCGCTGCTGGTCAAGATGGGCCATGCCGACGCGATGATCACGGGCATGACCCGTCCCTTTGCGCAGACGCTGCGAGAGGTGAAGCGGGTGCTGGACCCTGCGGCAGGGCGCACGCCCTTCGGCATCCATGTCATGGTGACCAAGGACAAGACGGTGTTTCTGGCCGACACCACGGTCAACGAACGCCCTTCCGCCAGTGAACTGGCCGACATTGCCGAAGGTACGGTGGCGGTGGCGCGGCGCATGGGCCACGACCCGCGCGTCGCCTTCCTCTCCTACTCCAATTTCGGCAATCCGCCCGGCAGCTTCCTCGACAATGTGCGCGATGCGATCAAACTGCTCGACCAGCGCGACATCGACTTCGAATATGAAGGCGAAATGACGGTCGATGCGGCGCTCAACCCGACAGTGATGAAAAATTACCCCTTCAGCCGCCTGTCGGGTCCGGCCAACATTCTGGTCATGCCGGGGCTTCAGTCCGCCAATATTTCAGCCAAGCTGCTGCGCGAGCTGGGCGGCGCGACCATGATCGGGCCGCTGCTGGTCGGGATGGACAAATCGGTGCAGATCGCCACCATGGCGTCCAACGCTTCGGAAATCCTGACGCTGGCGGTGCTGGCGGCGGCGGGCGTCGCGGTCTGACGGGTGAAGGGGCGCCGGGGCGGTTTCAACCTCGGCGCCAGCCCTCCAGATCGTCAGGCTGGTCGATATCGAAGGCGAGGCCCGGCCTGAGGATGGTGGTGAAGGGGAGGGCAATGCGCTCCGCTTCCCGCCGATGTGCGGCAAAACTGCCTTCACCATAGCGGAACTGAAAATCCTCCCCCTGCGGCAACGGCAGCGAGAGGGCATTGGTGCCCTGCTGTGCGCGGTCAGGCGCGACGGCGACGTGTCCTGGCGCCATGTCGAGCATCGCGGTCACATCATCCGCTTTGATCAGCGGCAGATCGGCGGAAAGGAACAGCAGCCGCTCCATGCCAGCCGCCAGCGCCGCGTCGCGCGCGCTCGTCAATGCAGCGTTGAGCCCCCGACCCGGATCGTCGAGCAGCGCCACATCGTCGGCGAGGCCATGACGCGACGGGCCAAGCAGCAGCACCCGATCAGGCCCGGCCGCCTGGCAGGCGGCGGCAAAGGTCCGTTCGAGCATGTCGGCGACCAGATTGCGCCTGCCCGGTTCATCGATGACGCGGGATAATCGCGTCTTGCACGCGGCGGCGGCCTTTACCGGAATGACGACCCAGCAGCGCACGATCAGCCGGCAATCCGGTCAGCCAGATCCAGAGCGGCCATGGCCACCCGTGCGCGGTCTTCCAGTGTCTTCATCAGCGTGTCGGTGACGGCATGGGGGACGGCGAGGCCCTTGCCGCCATCGCGCTCGTCCACCAGCAGTCCGTCGATGATTCCGGCATAATGGTCGGCGATTGCCTCATTGGTGACGGCCAGCCCGAGTTCGCCCATCAGCTTGGCGGTTGGCCCCTTGACCGCTTGCCCGCCGACAATGGGCGAAACCGCGACGACCGGGGCGGAAGCCGCCGCCAGAGCTTCGCTGATGCCCGGCACGGCCAGAATCGGGTCTACGCTAAGCCAGGGATTGGACGGTGCGATCAGGATGGCGCGGGTGTCGGGATCGTTGATCGCCTCGATCACGCCGGGGGCGGGGCGGGCGCCAGCCGCTCCCTCGAAACGGACGGCGCGGACGGCAGGGATGCAACGCTGTTCGACGAAATAGCGCTGGAAGGGCAGGTCGCCCCGATCGGTTTCGATATGGGTGGCGACCGGATCGTCGCTCATGGGCAGTATGCGCAGGGCAAGTTCCCACGCCGCCGCGAAGCGCGCCGTCACCGCGCTCAATGTCTCGCCCGACGTCAGCAGGTGCGAGCGCAGCACATGCAGCGCCATGTCGCCGTCGCCGAGCAGGAACCAGTCTTCGCCATGGAGCGACTTCAGCGCGTCCATGAAGGTCCATGTCTCGCCTTCGCGGCCCCAGCCTTGCGCGGCATTGGCCCGGCCCGACAAGGTGTAAAGCAGGGTGTCGATATCGGGCGATATGGCGAGGCCAAGATGACGGAAGTCATCTCCGGTATTGACGATGGCGCTGATCGTATCGGGCGGACAGACCTGCATCAGCCCCAGCACCAGCTTGGCGCCGCCGACGCCGCCCGTCAGAACGGTGACGCGCCCGCTCAACGGAACAGATCCTCTTCAGGCGGGCGAACCAGCGCGCCTGCCCCATCCTCGCCCATCGGCAGCGACAGGCCGCGGATGAGGGCCGCGGGCACGCCTTCCGCGCCCTCGCCCGTCACCAGCGTAGCGGCCGTGGCGATCTGGTCAGCCAGCGCGATCTGCGTCACCTCCAGCCGCCTGCCGTCGCGGTCCTCCTCACCGCGCCGGTCGACCAGCGCGGGCAGGCCCGCGGCGCCGATCGCGACGCCGACGACCCCGTACCGCCAGGGCCGCCCAAAGCTGTCTGAGATGACGATGCCGATGCCATCCGCGTCTTCCCCGGTCAGGGCATGCAGCAAGCCTTGCGCCGACCCGTCCGGATCGATCGGCAGCAACAGGGCGCGTTCGGTTTCGCCCGGTCCCAGATTCGACCGGTCGATGCCGCTGTTCGCCATCACATGGCCCAGCCGGTGGCGGGTGATCAGCACATGGGGCACGGCGCGCACCACCGCGCTGCTTTCGCGCAGCACCAGTTCGACCAAGCGGGGGTCTTTGCATGTCTTTTCCGCCAGATTTGCGGCTTCCGGTCCCGGTTCGACGGTGTCGAGATCGATCATGCGCCCTTCCGCCTTGGACAGGATTTTCTGGGTTATCACCAGAACATCGCCCTTTCGCAGGGGCCATAGGCCGCCCGCGGTCAGGCTGTCGCGCAGCAGGGCAGCAAGATCGTCGCCGGAACGGATTTCCGGAATATCGGATAGCGGATGAATGGCGATCATGCCGGTGCTTTAGCGCGCCAAAGGAAAATAAGGTAGCGGCCGCGAACGAATGAATCCAACGTCGGTCGGCCGGAATCGCTTGCCATGGCCCGCCAAGTCGAGAAAAGAGACGATGATGATGACCCAGCCCTTCCCAGCCGGGATTTCCCGGCCATGAGCGAGACGATCGCCTTCGACAGCACCACGTTCCGCCATGTTCTGGGCCATTACCCGACAGGCGTTTGCGTCGTGACCGCGGTGGAGGATGATGGAGCGCCCACCGGCATGGTGGTCGGTTCCTTTACCTCTGTTTCGCTCGATCCGCCGCTGGTCGCCTTTTTCCCGGCGAAAAATTCGCAGAGTTGGCCCCGGATCGAAAAAATGGGGAAATTCTGCGTGAATATCCTCGCCAGCGATCAGCAGCCGCTATGCCGTCAATTTGCCGCGAAGGGCGCGGAGGACAAATTTGCCGGCGTGTCACACCGCGTATCGGCCAATGGATCGCCGATCCTGGATGGCGTGGTCGCCTGGATCGACTGCGCGCTGGAGGCAGTGCATGAGGCAGGCGACCATTATATCGTCCTGGGCCGCGTCATGGCGCTGGAGGTGGCGTCGCCGGGCAAGCCGCTGCTCTTCTTTCAGGGCGGCTACGGCGAATTTGCCCATTTGAGCTGAACCGTGGCGAGCGGCTAAAAGAAGCTGCTCATATCCACCCCTGCCACATTGTTGACGCCGACGAGCAGCACGCTCTGTTCGAAGGCGCCGTCACCATTGGCGTCGTAGAAGACCCAGCCGTCCGTCGTTCCGGCGATGAAGGTGACATGGTTCACTCCCGCCGTCGCGTTGGCGGCGGCCAGCGCGTCGCTGAAGACATTGGTGGCGATCGCGGCTTCGGCATAGTCCGCCGCGGGAATGCTGCCGTTCAGGAAATCGAGGTCGATGCGGTCGCCCTCGCTTGCCTTGAAATCGGCGATCCGGTCATAGCTGCCGGTGTTGAGCGTCGTGTCGCCCCGGTTGAAGACGAAGATATCGGCCTCCGTCCCGCCTGTCAGCGTGTCCTTTCCGGCGCCGCCGATGATGGTGTCATTGCCCGCGCCGCCTTTCACCGTATCGCCCGCTGCGCCGCCGTCCAGCCAGTCATTTCCAGACCCGCCGTCCAGACTGTCCATCCCGTCCTCGCCGAAGAGCCGGTCGTCGCCGCCATTCCCCAGCATGGTGTCGTTGCCCGCGCCCCCCCAAAGGCTGTTATTGCCGCTGTTGCCGGTGATGCTGTTGGCCAGGTCGTTGCCTGTGCCGTCGATGGCGTCGGTGCCGGTCAGCACCAGCTTCTCGATGTCGGCGCCCAGCCGGTAGCTGACGGAAGCATTGACCTGATCGGTGCCTTCACCGGCCAGCTCGAAGACCAGGTCGTCATTGGTCGCGTTGCCGTCATCGGACCAGCTGTTCACGATATAGACGTCATTGCCGAGGCCGCCCGTCATGGTGTCGGCGCCCGTGCCGCCGTCCAGCGTATCGTCGCCCAGTCCTCCGATCAGCACGTCATTGCCGTCCCCGCCGAACAGCGTGTCGCTGTCGTCCCCGCCATCCAGCGTGTCGGCGCCGCCATTGCCGTAGAGAATGTCCGCGCCCAGCCCACCGGAAAGCTGGTTGGCCGCGTCATTGCCGGTGATGGTGTTGGCGAGGTCGTTGCCTATGCCGTTGATGGCCGCCGCGCCGGTCAGGGTCAGCTTTTCCACCTGTGCCGCCAGCCGGTAGCTGACCGAAGCATAGACAAGGTCGCTGCCCCCGCCCGCCAGTTCGATCACCTGATCGTCATTGCCCGCGAAGCCATCGTCGGACCAGGTGTCGACATAGAAGATGTCGTTGCCCGCGCCGCCGTCCATATAATCGGCGCCGGTGCCGCCATCGATCGTGTCATTGCCGGCAAGGCCGTAAATCGTGTCGTTGAGCGCGGTGGTCTGATAGGCGAGCACGGTGGTCGTCGGGCTGATGACGTTGTTGCCCGAGGAGCCGGTGATCGTCCTGCCCGTTTCCATGACGTCGGTGATGGTGATGGAGAGCAGCTGATCGTCGACATTGCTGCCGTCGGTCGCGCGTACCAGCACCTGATAGACGCCGTCGCCATCGGCATCGAGGCGGTTTTCATAATCCGGCGCGGTGATGAAGGACAGGGCGCCGGTCGTCGCATCGATGGTGAACAGCGCCGCGTCGGCACCGCCCGATATGGCGAAGGCGGGTGTCGTTCCGTCCGTATCGGTGGCGGTGACGGTTGTGACCGCCGCCCCGTTTTCGGCCATGCTGATCGCGGCTGTCGCGCCGCCGCCATTGGAGGTGATGACCGGTGCATTGTCGTTGACGTTGGTGATGGTGATGGCCAGCGTCTGGGCGATGCTGTTGGTGCCGTCGCTGGCGCTGACCGTCACATTGTAGATGCGGTCGCCATTGCTGTCGCCGGGCGCTTCATAGTCGGGCGCCGTCTTGAAGCTCAATGCGCCGGTCGCGGCATCGATGGAGAACAGCGCCGCATCCGCGCCCCCGCTGATCGTGTAGCTGAGCGGCGTGCCGTCGGCATCGCCGGCCTGGACCGTGGCGGCGGACAGACTGTTTTCCGCCACCAACAGGGCAACCGAGGCCGCTCCGCCATAGGAGGACAGGATGGGGGCGTTGTCGTTGAGATTGGCGACGGTCACGGCCAGCGTCTGCCGGTCCGTATTGCCGCCGTCGCTCGCCTGCACGACGACGTCATAGACATTGTCGTGATCGGCATCGGCGGGCGCTTCATAGTCGGGCGCCGCCTTGAAACGGAGCGCGCCGGTCGCGGCATCGATCGCGAACAGGGCGGCGTCCGCGCCCCCGACTATGGCATAGCTGATCGACGGGCTGTCGCTGTCGGTCGCCGTCACCATGGTCACGGCTGTCGCATTTTCGTTGACGGTGACCGCTGCATTGGCGCCGCCGCCATTGGAGGTGATGACCGGGGCGGCGCCGTCGGGCACATCGTGCACCGTGACGGACAGGCTTTGCGTGTCGACCCCGCCATTGCCGTCATTGGCGGCGACGATCAACTGATAGACATTGTCGCCATCGGCGTCGGACGGGCTTTCGAAATTGGGGGCGACCAGAAAGCGCAGTTCGCCCGTCGCCGCGTCGATCGAAAAGAGCGCCGCATCCGCACCGCCGACGATGGAAAAGCCGATGCTTTGACCCATATCCGGGTCGGTTGCGGTGACCGTGGTGACGGCGGTGCTGTTCTCGTCAATGGCCAGCGCTGCGGTCGCGCCGCCGCCATCGGACGTAATGACCGGCGGCGCGTTCAGCCCGGCGGATGGGGTGGTCATATCCGCAAACTGGAAATATTCGACATTGCGGATGGTCTTGGTGCCCTCGGGCGATCCGACCCGCTGGTCGATCGCCACAAAGCTGCCGTCGGTCTGAAGCGTGAACAGATAATCGGCGCGATTGCCCGAAAAGACGAGGGTATCGATGTCGGCGCTGCCGTCGATCACGTCATTGCCCGCTCCGGCGATGATGGTGTCATTGCCGCCGCCGCCATGCATATAGTCATTGCCCGCGCCGCCATCGAGCCAGTCGTCGCCGGCATCGCCATAAAGCTCGTCGCCGGCCGCCCCGCCATAGAGCCGGTCATTGCCGGCATCCCCATGCAAGACGTCATTTCCCGACGAGAGATCGTCGTCGCCATGGAGGATATCGTCGCCCGCGCCGCCGGACAGGCTGTCGTCGCCTGCTTCGCCATAGAGGATGTCGATGCCGTCCCCTCCGGTCAGCTTGTCCTTGCCGCGCCCGCCATAGAGGATGTCGTTGCCAGCGCCGCCGTCCAGCGTGTCGTCGCCGGAAATGTTGTTGTAGCCCAGATCGTCGCCATAGAGGATGTCGTCGCCCGAGCCGCCGGAAATGGTGTCGCTGCCGCGCCAGCCGAAGATGATGTCGTTGCCGCCGTCGCCTTGCAGATTGTCCTTGCCCGCGCCACCAATGATCTGGTCATTGCCTTCGCCGCCCTGAACCAGAACGTCCTTGAGATAATCGATGCCGCCCGCGCCATGGGCCGACAGGTCGATAATGTCGTCGCCATCGGCGAGCCAGAACTGCTCGATATTGTCGAAACCGCCAAAGCCTCCTGAAATCGCGCCATTATTGTAGAAGATGGCGTCGTTCAGGTTGGATCCATAGAGGATGTCAGTGCCCTGACCGCCCAGAAACAGGTCGGTGGAAATCTGGATGTTGGCGGCGGCCAACTGATAGACGACGCCGCTGCCGGTCAAGATCGCGGAGTTCCAGACAAGCTGCGCCAGCACTGCGTCGGGACGCGCATAATCCAGATTGGCGAGCCGGGTAAACGCGAAGAACTGGTCTTTTTCACCGCCCGCCGTGATGGTCTGGCTGCCCACGACGTTAAAATAGTTCGCCATGATTCCCCCTGTCCCGCGTCCCTCATGAAAGGTCGGAATCCTCTACTCCGAAATACGACCCGGACGGTGGGGGCATAGGGATAGAGGGGATTCCATAGGGATTGCATCGATCGGCTTAGGGGCGTTTGGAAATGCGCCTTCCCGCCCATGGCTGGCGCCTTTCTAAATGCACTCTCCCCGCATTTCCCAACAATCTCTCATGGCAGACGGGCTATTGCTCGCGGAAGGCGTGCCACATCGTATCCGTCAACGGGTCGAACATATATTGCAGCGCCGTGCGTTGCCGCAGCGGGACGACGACCTTCACCGGCATGCCCGGCTTCATGGCGAAATCGCCCCGCGCATGTTGCCGGATCAGCGCAATCTGGCCGGGCGGAACTTCCACCTCCCCGACGAAATAGGCGGCGCCCGTCTTTTCCTCGACGAAGCTGTCCGCCGACACCCGTGTCACCCTGCCCTCGATGATGGGCAGGCTGCGTCCCGGAAAGCCTGCGAAGCGCACTTCCGCCTTTTGCCCCACGGTCAGATCGTCGACATCATTGGGCGAGAAGCGAACCTCGATTACGACGGTGGAATGACGCGGCACGATGTCCATCAGCACTTGTCCCGCGCCGATCACCCCGCCCACCGTATGCACCGACAGCCCGACCACCGTGCCGCTGGCCGGCGCGCGCACCTGCGTCCGCGCCAGTTCTTCCCGCGCCGCGCTCCATTTGGGCAGCGCGTCGCCCAGTTCCGCCTCGACGTCGCGCAGTTCGGCCGTCACCTTTTCCTGCAAATTCTGTTTCGCCTCCAACGCCTTCAGCCGGGCCTCACCCACCATATTGGCCGAGCTGTCCCGCGCCGCCTGCAACCGTCCGCGCTGACCGATCAGGTCCGCTCTGGCCCGTTCCAGCGCCCGGATGCGCGTCTTGCTGACGAACCCCTTTTCCGCAACGGCGCGCAGGCTCTCCAGCTCGTCGGTGATCAGCCGCTCCTGTTCGACGACTGACGCAAGCTGATCGCGATAACCGATGGCCTGCGATCCCGCCTGACTTCCCTCATGCAGCGCCACCCCCTGCTGCGTGCCGAGAAGGGCCGAGCGCGCCGCCATCTGCGCCCGCTGCGCCCGCATCGCCGCCTCCGCATCGGCCTTGTCATCGCCTGCCAGCGAGAGAAACTCGACCGGCATATCGATGGCCGTCCCGGCCTGCTCCGCCCGCAGGCGCGCGCGTTGCGCGATCAGCCAGATCGCCTGAGAGGCGAGTACCCGTTCCTGCGCCGCCACCGCAGGCGCGCTCAGACGGATCAGAACGTCACCCTGCCGCACCCCCTGCCCTTCCCTGACCAGAAGGGCCGCGACGATCCCGCCGTCCCGATGCTGCACGCTCTGCCGCTGGCCTGCCACGGTCGTCCGCCCCGGCGCCAGCGCCGCCGCATCCAGCCGGGCGAAGGCCGCCCAGCCCAGAAACAGCAGGAAAAAAGCCGCCGCCACCGCCAGGCCGCTTCGCACCTCCGGTTTCGGATCGGCTGCGATCACCGGCGGGACAAAGGCCTCCGGCGCGGGAAGCAGGGGATAGCGCTGCGCCCGCATCAGCATCATGCCGCCCCTGCCATCGATGCGGGACGCGGTTTGGCCAGCGCGCCCAGCACCTGATCGCGCGGGCCGCTCATACGCATCCGGCCATTGTCCAGCACCAATATCCTGTCCGCTGGTCCCAGCAGCCCGGTGCGGTGGGCGGTGACCATGATCGCCGCGCCCCGGGCCTTGGCCTGCGCCAGTGCCGCGATCAGCTGCGCTTCGCCATCGGAATCGAGATGGGCGTTGGGTTCATCCAATATCAGCACGGCCGGATCGCGGAACAGCGCCCGGGCGAGCGCGATCCGTTGCGTCTGCCCCATGGACAACCCCATGCCGCCCCAGCCCAGCATCGTGTCATATCCCTGCGGCAATCGCAGGATCATCTCATGCACGCCGCATTGCCGAGCCGCCGCAATGACGTCGGCATCAATGCGTCCGTCGCGGTCGGGTTCGGCGCCCTCCCTGCAGGAAAATCGGGCGATATTGTCGCGGATCGACCCGGCGAAAAGCGACAGTTGCTGCGGCATATAGCCGATATGAACCGCCAGCGCGTCGCCATCCCATTGCGACCGTTCCGCGCCGTCGATGCGGACTTCACCCTCGCTGCAATGGATCGCTCCGGCCACCAGCCGCGCCAGCGTCGATTTGCCCGCGCCGCTGGGGCCGATCACGGCCACCATCTCGCCGGGTGCAATTCCAAAGGACAGGTTGTTAAGGATCATCCGGTCGGAATAGATGTCCTCCACCGACACGCGTTCCACGTCCAGCCGCCCCGTCGGGCGGGGCAGCCCGGTCTGCGGCGTCAGTTCGGCCCGGCCGTCGAGCCAGGCCATGATCTCCGCATAGGAACCGCGTGCCTGAACGACGCTGCGCCAACTCGCGACCAGCTGGTCGACCGGCGCCACCGCCCGGCCCAGCAGAAAGGACGAAGCAAAGATCGCCCCGCCCGAAATCTGCCCGTCAATGGCCAGCAACGCGCCCAATCCCAAGGCGCCGGATTGCAGCGCGTTGCGCAGAAAGCGGCTGATCGTCATCCGGCCGCCGGCGGCAAAGCTGGCGCTTGCCTGCCAGGCCAGCATATCCTCCCGTTCGGCCAGATGGCGCCGGACCATCGCCGACCGCATCCCCAGCGCCCGCACCGCCTCCGCCCCCAGCATCGTCTGTTCCTGGCTGGCATAGGACAGGTTGGCCGCCGCGTTGGCCTGCAGCAATGGCGCCCGCGTCGATCGCTCGCTGGCCCAGGTGAGGGCGACCAGCATCACGCCGCCAATCAGCGCCATCAGCCCGATGAGCGGATGGATCAGGCCGCAAACGACGATGTAGATCGGCGTCCAGGGCGCATCGAACAGCGCGAACATGGCCGGGCCGGTCAGCGTCTGGCGCAACTGGTCGCATTCGCGGATCGGCTGGCGGCTCTTACGCCGGGCGCCGTCGTCGGGCTGTAGTGTCAGCGTGGCGGCGATCAGCCTTCGTGCCAGCCGCCGGTCCAGCGCCACGCTGGCGCGAACCAGTATGCGCGACCGGATATATTCCAGCAGCGCCAGCGTGGCATAGGCCAGCATCAGCACCAGCGTCAGAAATCCCAGCGTCGCTGCACCCCGCGTCGGCACCACCCGATCATAGACCTGCAACATGTAGAGCGTGGGCGCGAGGAACAGCAGATTGGCAAGCGCGCTGAACAAAGCTGCCCAGAGGAAGTGCGTTCTGACGGCGCTGATCGCATTTTGCATGCCTCAGGCCTCGAAACGTCGCAGTTGCTCGTAGATCGCGCTGACCTTGGCGCAGTGGGCGGCTTCGCTGAAGCGGCGGCGGGCATCGGCCTGCGCCGCCAGTGCCATCTGCCGCGCTCCGCCCAGATCGGCGCCCAGTGCGGCGCAGGCCTGAACAAGCGCTTGCGCATCGTCGGGTTCGACGAGCATGCCGATACCGCCTTCCAGCGCCTCGACATTGCCGCCGGAACGGGCGGCGACAATGGGCGTGCCGACCAGCATCGCCTCCACCAGCGTCCGGCCGAAAGGTTCCCCCACGGCAGGCACGACAAGCTGGTCGCAGGCGGCGATCCAGAAGGGGCCGGGCGTGCGATAGCCCATCAGCCTCACCTGATCGGCGACGCCCTTGTCGGCGATCCGCTTGCGCAGGGCGGTATCCATGGCCGGCAGCCGGGCCTCGCCGAACATCACCCCCATGACCGGCCGGCCGGCAAGGCTGCGAAGCTGCGCCACCATGTCGACGAACAGCAGCGGCCGCTTGCGGGGCACGAAGGCGCCGAAATAGCCAAGCAGCAGCGTGTCCGGCGTCACCCCCAATTCGCGGACCAGCGTGTCGCGCGCCTTGTCCCGGTCGACGCTGATTTCGGTATCGAAGGGGCTGTGCACCACCGATGCCCTGTTCCGCGCCGACCATATCCCGGCGGGTGGAAGCGCGAAGGATGAGACCGCCAGCACCCGATGCGCCAGCGCGGGTGCCAGAAAGCGCAGGCCCAACGCTTCAGGATCGCCGCGATGGTGCCAGATGAGCCTGGCTCCCGCCAGCCGGGCTGCCAGTGCCCAATTGGCGCTGCTGCGCCCGTCATTGACATGAACGATGTCGATTCCCTTCGCCCGCAGGAATCGGGCACGGGGCAGGACGCCGGTCAGCGTTCGGGCGAATTTCTTCAGGGTGAAGGCTTCACCGGGCACGAAAAGGCCCTTGGAGCCGGGATCGTCCATCTGTTCCTGCCCGGCGAAGAAGCTGGCGATCATGCCGCCGGGTACTTCCGGCACTATGACCGGGCGGTAGAGCGCCCGGTCGAGATGGGCGATCAGCCCGCGCACCGATATGTGGCTTCCCCCGATACTGTCTCCGGAAAAGGGGAAGCAGATGCGCAGCGGACGAATGTCCGCTGCTGCTGCGGCCTTGAAGCGGGGCGACAGGGCGTTCATCCCGCTTTCCCGTCAATCAGGTCGCGGGAGCGCTGATCCAGAAACTGGTCGAGATTGGCGATTCCGTTGCCATCGGCATCGCCCCAGGGATCGGCCTTGCGCGGATCGGTGCCATGCTGCGCTTCCCAGCGGTCATCCATCCCGTCGCCATCGGCATCGGGATAGGGCGTGCCCGGCAGGAGATCGTCGATCACGCCCGGCTGCTTGACGATACGGCCCTTGCGCTCGCGAATCTGGCTGACGATGCGTCGGTCGAACGGGTCGCGTGGGAAGGCGCCCGCATCGCTCAACGCCATTTCATAGCCGTCCGCGGCCGATTGGGCGGCGACGGTCGGGGGGCAGGGCGGCTGGCTGACCTCCGCTTCTTTCAGCAGGGGAGAGAGGTGGACGAAATTGCCGTCAAACCGGTTGTCGGACAGATAGACTTTGGCTACCCCCTTCGATCCCATGACGTTGCGCGCCACGCCTATCGTATCGGGCCGCGTGTTCCGCCCCGCGATGAAGCTGTTGCCGATCAGGGACACCGGCACGCCGCCGAAACTTTCCCAGATTTCGGCGAATTCCGACTGACCGTTGTACAGGATGTTGTTCACCACCTCCGCGCAGGAGCCGGGCGGGAAGTTGAGGTCCGGATTGCGGTCGCCATTATGAGCGCAGATATTGCCGATGAAGCTCAGATGCTGCGGCCCCTTGGGATCGCTGGCGAGCAGTGCGCATTTGTCGTGGCGCGGAATCCCCTCGGCAAAGATGCTGTTGCTGATCGTGATCCAGTCATTGTCGCCATAGCCGTTGATCAGTTCATCCCGTGCCCAGCTGGCGCTGACATGGTCGACGATCACCCGCCGGCTGTTCATGATGGTGAAGCTGTCCTCCGATCCGCGATGCGTGCCCACCCTGTCATTGCGCACGCGGATATGGCGGATGACGACGTCGTGCGTGTTCTTGACCAGAATAGGCGTGCGACCATTTTCGCCGCCGGCATGGGCGATAACGATACCGTCGCCCGGCGCGCTTTGTCCGGCGATGGTCAGGAAGGGATTGTAGATGATCGGCGGCGGCGTGGTGAAGCGGATGAGGCCGCTGACCCGGAAGATGCAGACGCGTGGACCCGCCGCGTCGATGCAGGCGCGCAGGGATCCCGGCCCGCTGTCGGCCAGCGTGTCGACGGCGATGATCCGTCCGCCGCGCCCGCCCTTGGCCGCGGCGCCATAGCCCACCGCGCCCGGAAAGGCTGGCTCGCCCTTCACCGGCTGCGCCGCAGCCCGCGATTCATTGCCGGCGCCCGAGCAGCCTGCCATCGCCACCGACAGGCTCACGGTCAGCCAGAGGCGCCTCATGCCGCATCTCCGCTGCGCAGTGGATAGTCATAACGGCGCAGCAAAGGCGCGCACAAAGCGGTGAAGATCCACTGCTTCCATCCCGGCATTTCCCGTTTCCACTTGTCGTCGCCGCGCATGACGATGGATTTCTGCAACCGGTGGCGGCTGCCGGCGACCTGATGCTGGGGCTCGAAGGATGCGAGGTCCGTGGGACCCCTATGGGGTCGTTCCCCCACCAGCGCGACGATCCGGTCGATGGTGCCGCGCGGATCGTCGACGAAATCTTCATATCGCACGCGGATGCTGCGCTCTGGTCCCACACGGCGGCACAGCCATTCCGTGGCCAGATTGACCATCGACCAGCGCAGGGCGGTGTAAAGCAGCGGCTTGGGCCGCAGTTCCCGCTGCACGCCCTTTTCGACGCTGCGCCGGTGTCCTTTCAGCAGCGACCAGGCGACGCCGCGCCCGTCGCGCACGACATGGACCACATGCAGGTCGATCCCCGGCATTGCCGCCAGCGCGAAGGCGCGACCCGGCAGTTTCGAACTGTCCACGAGAATCGGCCGTCCCGACACCATCGTCATGCCGCGCAGCAATTTGACCGTGCGCCGCGCATGCCTGCGCCATCCGGGCAACCGCAACAGCCGTCCGGGCGCCAGCAGGCCTTCGGTCAGCGTTTGTGCCCGGCGATACCCTGCCAGAAAGCCGTCCGGTTCCCCCTGCATCCAGCGGGCGACGATGGCCTTCCATTCCGGACAGTCCCGGACCTGCGCCCCGCACGCGCAATATTCGCCATTATCCCAGACGTGCCGCGCAAGGGTCGTGACCTCGCCTGCGCCCATGATCGCCGGATGTTCGCCCAGGGCGATGTCGAGCAGGGTCGTTCCGCTGCGCCCATAGCCCGCGACATAGATCAGCTTGATCGCGCCCTGGCTGGCAACGGGGGCGGAAGCCCGGCTCTGCTGTTCCGCCGTGATCGCTTCGTCGGCATTGCGCCGGGGCAGGATTGCGTCCGTCACCGAATTGTCCTTGTCGCGGGAGGCACGCCCGCCGTCCTCCGGCTGGGCGCCAGTGCATCGCATTTATCCCGTCAGACCCATGGCCGATCAACGGATCACACGGCTGATATCCCGGCAAATTCGGATAGGGGTGGCCTGCCCTTTATGACCCTGCCGCCTGTCCCAAAGGTCGTTTGCCCTGGGATGGCCGTGGAGGGCAGGCTGCCGGTCCGGTCCCGCGGATAGGAAGCCGATCATGACGTCGATGACCAGCTCTGCTCCGTTCACTGGTTCAGCCCATCGCGCGGCTGCGCGTCCCGCCGGGACGGACGGGGCGCATGAGCATGTCTGGGACCGGATTGCGCGTTACAGCCTGCTGGCCGCCATCTTCCTGTCGGGCTGGAGTGTGTTGCGGGTCGGGCAGATCAACCTTACCTTTTCCGACGTCTTCTTCCTCCTGAGCTTTGCGATATCGGGCGCGCGGGGACGATTGAGCGCCACCCCCTTCCGGTCGCTGACACCCTTCTGGCTGACGGGTCTGGTCATGATGCTGGGTGGTCTGTTCGTCGGATCGGTGGTGAATGGCGATCCGCTCCGCTGGGTGAACATCGCCCTGCAATATACGGTGGCATTTCTCTTCATCCCGGTTCTGTTGATGCAACAGGATGAAAGGACGACCCGCATCGCTCCGCTGGTTTTCGCGCTGGGCACGGCCCTGTCGGAAACCATCGGGATCACAGCGACCTTCTTCCTGACCTTCCACGATACGGTCCACTGGCTAGGGGACGGTTTCATCACCGGCAACGGCCGGCTGGGCGCCATGGCGGGGCAGCCCAACCCCAATGGGGCGGTCGTCGCCTTCTCGCTGCCGATGTTGCTGTTGTCATTGCGTCAGCGACTGATTTCCGGCCTTGGCGGGCTATGCTGTCTGATTCTGTTGCTCTGGGGCCTGATGCTGAGCGCGTCCTTTACGGGATTTGCCGCCTCCCTGCTCGCGATCTTCACGGCGCTGCTGCTGATGGGCGCGCGCTATATCTTGCGGCTCGGCTTCGTCGCTGCGGTCGCCGCTGGCCTGTTCTTCGCCTCCGGCGCGCCCTTGCCCAAGGCCTTTCAGGAGCGGGTGGGCAATGCCGTCGAAAGCGGCGATCTCAATCAGGCCGGCACCTTCATCAACCGCGCCCAGCTGATCGAGGAAGCGTGGGGTTTTGCCGAGGAAAATACCGTGATTGGCATGGGCGTCGATCGCTATCGGGAACTGAGCGCCTATGACAATCCCGTCCACAATCTCTACCTGCTGATCTGGAATGAGGGCGGTGCGATCGCCTTTTGCGGCCTGATGATCCTGCTGACGCTGCTCTGTCTGCTGGCGGCGAGCGGGCTGCGCCTTCATCGCGAGCGAGGCGGCATGGCGGCAGCGGTCGTGCTGGTCTTCCTGATTTACACCGTTTCCTATCCGCACATGTATTCGCGCATGTGGGTGATGCCCGTGATGGTGGCGCTGGCGGCCCTCTATGCGCCGCGCCGGAACGAGAAATCGGATGAGGTCCGGCTGATCTACACCCGGCCGGTAGGTCCGCAGCAACTGCCGACCCTTTAGAGCATTGTGCGGAAAAGGGGGAACCGGCTTTCCACCTAACGGGATGCGATGACAAAAAGTTGGAGCGTGCGGCCCGCGTCTGATTTAACGCAGCGCGCCCTAAGCGGAACCGATCAGCAGGGTCACATTATCGGTTCGCGGGTTGGCGGACCCGTCATTCGCTTCCCTTTCGACATGCAGCACGCGATGCATGACATGGCGCAGGCCATAGCTGTGCATGGCCATGGTGCCCGGAAAGACCGCCAGCATCGTGCGGTCGATCGGCAGATCGACCCATTGTTCCTTCACGAAAATCTGCGTCACCATATGCGTTCGCTGACCGCACAGGGCTGAAAAATAGCGATGGTCGAAATGCGCGCCCTCGATCAGCCGTTGGCCGGGCGCCAGATCCCGGCTGCGGTCGCGGCGCTGCAACATGCGGTTGATGCCCTGCGCCATGCGGCCGAGGCCGGGCGCATGGGCCAGCATTCCGTAAAGATCGGACAGCCCGCGCGGACTGAGCATCCCTGCGGCCTGCCAGCGCCGCTCGTCCCAGGCACATCCGGTCCGGCCCCAGCGCCCCAGCGAATTGCGCGCCAGCGCTTCAAGCCGGTCCATGTCGCCGCCGCTTTCCTGATATTTCAGCCGTTGCACGACCACTTCGAAATCCGCGGGCGGCGTTCCTGCCGGGGTCAGCGCCGCCATCAATCGCGCTCCGATCGACCAGCACTGGTCCAACAGGGCGGGGTCCGGCGTGTAGCGCTGCGGCCCCTGCGCGAACCAGCCGGGCCGGGCGATGACATGATCTTCGCCCTCGGTCCGTCTGAGCGCCATTTTTCGCGCAATATAGCCGTGCCGCCCAGGCTGGAAATAAAAGAGGTCGCCCAGACTCGCGGTGATGTCGCCGCTGCCATGATAGTTGCGGGCGATGTCCACCAGCGGCGCTTCCCACGGCATCTGCTCGGCCGTATCTTCCAGCAGACCCCGCCACAGTGCAGCAATGATCTCCGGACAGTGCACCAGCACCGCCGCATGGCCCGCGGCGAACAGGCGCGCCAGCGAGCCGGGCTCCATTTCCTGCAATGCCAGTTCCGCGATCATCCGTGGCCCCCTGAGATGGGGAGCGTTCTTATCCTCGATCAACTCCGGCACAATGGCTCGAATTGAGACGATCCGGAATAGTCAGACACACATCAGAAATGCCTAGCCGCGTCTGAGGCGCGGCCATTCCAGCCTTTCCGCCTTATGCATCCGAAGGGTTAGCACCTATGCGCCGCGTCGAGTCCCGATGCGCTTTTGCTCTGGGACAGCGCAGACCGCAATATCCGCAATGATTTGGGGAAGGGCTTCAAGGGCAGGCCCCGTTCATGCGCCCCTGCAATCCGACGGGAGACTATCATGGCGTCTGCACAGCTGACACTGATCGATGGCGCGGCGTCGCCCGGCGGCAGGGAAAAGCAGCAGGACCTGTCTTTCGAACTGCAACAGATGACCGCCCGCCAGATCTGGTTTCTGCTGCGCCGGCATATGAAGCTGGTGGGGAGCATCGTGATCACCTGCGTGGTGGTGGTGCTGGCCGTGCAGCTGCAACTTCCCAACCGATATGAAGCGACGGCGACGGTGCAGGTGGAACTCAATGACTCGACCGGCTCGAATCAGGCGGACGCCACGCGTAACCAACAGCGCGTCGCCAATGAAGCGCGCATGTATCGCTCTCAGGCGCTGGCCGAACAGGTGGTGCGCGACCTCAATCTCAACCGCAATCCGACCTTCACCCACAATATCCCGATGACGGTGCAGCAGGCCGCGGTGCAGCTGACCAAGAATACCCGCGTGGTCAGCTCGACGGATTCCGATTTCATCGACATCACTGTCCAGTCGCGCAAGCCGGAACTGTCTGCGCGCATCGCCAATCGTTTTGTCGACAGCCTGCAAAAGATCCGGTCGCAGCGGCGGCAGACCTGGCGCGACGGTCTCAGTGCCGCGCTGGACAAGGAAACCAGCCGTCTGGCCCATGAGGTGGAAGTGGCCGAGCGCGCCGTTGCCGATTTTCGCCGCGATCATCTGATGCCGATGGGCGCGGGCAGCGCCGAAGATTATCAGCAGATGAACCGCATCGCCGTCGAGGCCGCTTCTACGGCCGCGATGAGCAGCGCGATGCAGGCGCAGGCGGCCGGCGTCGGTCGCGCCGCCGCCATGCGCACTGTGGCGGGCGCAAGCTCGCCTGCGCTCGACAATCTTCAGAAACAATATGACGACCTCGTCCGTCAGCGTTCCGAAAATTCGGTGCAGATGGGTGCCAATCACCCCCAGATGCAGGCACTTTCGGCCCAGATCGCGCAGGTCGGCAAGGCGCTGGTTCAGGAACGGGCCGCGGTCATCAACACCCAGCAGACGAAGAATGACACCGATGCCGGGCGCGAACGCGCCATGGCGCTCGCGGAAGCCAGCGCGGCCTCTGCCCGCGCGGGGCAGCTTCAGGCGAAGCTCAATGCGATGACCGGCGCAGCCTTCCGCAACAATGCCAATCTGGTCAATCTGTCGATCCTCGATCGTCGGGCCGAGGTGGCGCGGCAGGCCTATCTGACCACTGCGCAGCGCGCGCAGACCGTGCAGTCGGAACTTCAGACCACCGGCGTCAACTCGAGCATGGTGTCGGCCGCCGCCGTACCGCTCTATCCGGTGGCGCCCGCGCCCAAAAAAATGGCGCTGGCCGCCTTTGTCGGTTCGTCGGTCCTCGCATTTCTGATCGTGCTGGGTATCGAGATGTTCGACAATCGCCTGCGCAGCGGGGACCAGCTCCGCCGCCTGTTCGGTCTGCGGACGCTCGCGATGCTGCCCAAGCTGGAGGAATCCATCGGCACCACGATCGAGGAAAATCCGGTCATCACCCAACCCCAATCCCTGTTTACCGAAGTCGCCCGCAACCTGGCGAGCGAAATTGGCGAACTTCCCCATGATGCTCTTGCTCATGGCGGAAGCCAGCGGATTCTGGTCACCTCGCCTCTGCCGGGCGACGGCAAGTCGAGCGTCGCGCTGACGCTGGCCGCTGCCGCCGCCTCCATGGGACGGCGGGCAATCGTGGTCGACCTTGACCTGCGGCGTCCCGGCCCCAGCATCCTGCGGTCGATCCAGGACAGTTCGGGCACGCCCGATCTGATCGAAGTGCTGACCCATGCGGAGGAAAGCCGCAAACTTATCCCCCAGATCGAACAGCATGTGGAGCATGACGCGGCCGAAGGTGCGGCGCCCACAGCTCTCATGCCGGTCGTGCTCAGCACGCGCGAGCAGATTCGCAATCCCGCGGCGGTGGTGCAGGGCTGGCAGGTCGGCCGCCTGCTTGATGATCTGCGCGAACGCTTCGACCTGATCGTCATTAACGCGCCCGCCATTTTGGCCGTGCGCGATGCGCGGACGCTCTCCAGCCTGGCGGATTCGACCGTTATGGTGGTGCGCTGGGGCCACACCACGGTCGAACAGCTTCGCGCCTCGCTCCAGATGGTCAACAATCAGGTGGTGGGCGCCGTGTTCAATCAGGTCGATTATGAGGATCACGCCCGGCGCGGCTATGGCGACGCGGTGCAGTTCTACATGGGGTCGGCCGCCTATTATTCCGACAGCTTCCCCGTGCAGCAGGGTTGGATGAGCCGGGTGCGCAACGCCTTCACGCGCAAGGCCGCGTGAGCGCGCTGCCGCCGCCGGACCAGGCCGTCCCGCACCCTATCCGTTCTGAAAGTTTCATGGTGGAAAAGGATGCTCCGCTCAACTTGCTGATCATCGACGGCAGCCCGCTACGGCGGGCCTGTATTGCGGTGGCGCTTGATAAGTCGGACAACCATATCCTGCCCCAGACGGGCCTCGATCCTTCCGGTCAGGCGCCCGACGTCATCCTGTTCCAGACCGGCGATTCCGAAACGGAAAGCGCGGCGCTGCCCTCGCAGATCGGCGAAGCGAGGCGGATCTGGCCTCATGCTGCCATCATGGTGATTGCCGATCATGGTAATGACGCGCTGCTTCTGGCGGCCTTTACTGCGGGCGCGCAGGGGGTGCTGCGGTCCAGCACCGGGATCGCCACCATGCAAAGGGCCTTGCGCCTGTTGAAAGATGGGCTGGCGATTTACCCCGCTTCATTCGCGCTGGCGCTGCAGGCGCGATCCGGCCCTGCCCGTCCGGACGCCAGCGACGAGCGGGTCGCGCTGGCGGTGGACAGGTTCAAGCTGCTGACCAAGCGTCAGCGCGACGTCTTGCGGCTGCTGGCGCAGGGTGCGTCCAACAAGGATATCGCCCAGCGCCTCAACATCAGCGAAAGCACGGTCAAGGTCCATGTACGCGCAATCATGGCGGTGAACGGCGCGTCCAACCGCACGCAGATCGTCGCGCATCTTCTGAAGGGCGGCGACGGCGAGGATTGATCCGGGACTTGAACCCATAAATGGCGCGCTCGAGGTCTGAGGCGGAAAGGCTTAACGCAAAGAGAAAGGGCACAGGAATATGCCAGTATTTCAGGCCCTCCCGACGCTGGGATGACCTTTCTGGTCAAGTTCGCAGGACGATCGGATGGCTTCCATCTCGAAACAAAATGCTTCGGGCCGTCGCAGCGCCCGTTTTGGTCCGATATGTTCGCCATTGACGTCTCGAACGCGCCATTTGAGTTTGCGCCCCTGAGCGATGTCCAAGCGATCGGAACCGATCGCTGGTAAAGCGCTCCCTCCAAGGATCAGCCCGCGCTGGCCGGCACCGGCCTGATGCGCGCCCGCCGCAGCCAGCACACATCCAGTAGCACGGCCGTCGCCACGCCCAGAATGACGTGTGCCGTATTGCCGCCGATCGGGCCGTAGCGCGGCACGGCATAGGCAGCGACCGCAACGAACAGGGCGGTCCCGAAACCGGAGATCGCCAGCACCGTCCAGCTCTGGTTCATCGCCAGCATCGCGGAGCGCGACGGCGCGGCGTGCAGCATCAGCATGACCGCCACAAGCTGCGTCAGCAGCAGCACATAGGTCTGCGCATAGGCTTCACCCGGTCCCACGCGGATCAGCAGCGGCCCGAAGAGCCACGCGCCCGCCAGCATGGCGACGCCCACCCCCGCCAGCGCCATCTGCACCTGCAGGGTGGCGGCGCGGAAGTTGCGGATATTGCCGTTCGCCCACATGCGCGCAACGTCGGGATAGACAACGGCCTGCACCTGCGCACCCACCTGAGCCGCGACCTTGGCGATCCGCTTGGCGAGATAGTAAACGGCAGCTGCCGAGCTTCCGGCCACCGCGCCTACGAACAGCGAGTCCGCCTCCGTGGTGATGACGCGCAGCGTCAACGACAGGTTGGTGGAGCAGGCAAAGCCGAAAAAGCCGGGAAAGTCGCGCACCAGCCCGCGGAGGCGGGCGTGGAACGGGTTGGGTATCCCCATTTGCCGAAGCGCCCGGAAACCGACCCAGAAGACCGCCACCGACCCAAGTGCCTGCGACACCGTCCAGGCAATCATGAAGCCGATCACTCCAGCATGGGTCACCATGCAGAAGAAGGCGAGCAGGATGCGCAAAATATTGCCCGCCACCTGGGCATAGGCCAGCATCTTGAACTGGCCCGACAGCCGCAGGGCAGCCATGGGCACGCCGGCGATGTTGAACAGCGTCGCGATGGAATAGATCGCTACCAGTTCCACATGAAGGGGTTTCAGACCCAACAGCGGGCCGAACAGCAGGGCCAGCCCTATGGCGCTGAACGCCGCCAGCGCAGCCGCGCCCATATCCAGCATCAGACCGTAGCAATAAAGCCTTTGCAGACGCCGCGGCGAACCCTGAGCCTCCTCCTGTACGGCGAAGCGGATCAGGGGTTGCCAGGATTCAAAGCGCAAAATGCGCTCGACCACGCGGTTATAGGACAGGACCAGCACCATGATGCCGTAGGTCGCCGGTCCCAGAGAACGCGCGGCCATCGCGACGCTGACCAGCATGATCAGGGCGTTCAGGAAATTGCCCGAAAGCAGATGTCCTACTGCAATCAGCCGGCCGCGTGTTCCTTTAATCAGGAAATCACCGAACCGGCTGCGCAACATCTGGGTGGCACGTGCGGTCAGCACGTCCCTGCTCCATCTTTCATTATGATCCCTTTTTGCTTCTACGCGTTTCGACGCAGTCAGCCTTTCCAGCGGACTTGAACAAACGCTTTCGGGCGGCGGGGATCAGGCGCGGAGCGCGACCATTTCCATGGCCGGCAGTTGCGCCGGGTGGGGGATGCTGACGGGCAGCTCGGGTTCGACCTCGGTGACGCGCCCGCGCATGCCATGATTGGCTGCCCAGATCGCCGCTTGGGTCCGGTTCTTGACGCGCAGCTTGCGCAGCACGGCCTTTACATGGACCTTCACCGTGGCTTCGCTGATGTCCATGCGCTTGGAGATGACCTTGTTGGGGCATCCCATGATAAGCCAACGGAGGATTTCCAGCTCGCGATCCGACAGGCAGGCGGCATCCACCGGCCGTTCGACCTCCATCGCATCGGTCAGGCTGGGCCGCGATTGCAGCTCATCGGCCAGTTGCGGCGGCAGGACGCGTTCGCCCATCGCCACCAGCTGAAGCGTCGCCACCAGCCGATCGCAGGAGATTTCCTTGATGATATAGGCCAGCGCACCGAGCCGGAACGCTTTCAGCATGATCTGGAAATCGAACCGATCGGACAGCAGAACCAGGTAGGAACCGGGAAACCGCTTTTGCAGGAGCGACAGCGTCTCGGCGTCCATCGCTTCGGTTCCATCATCGATCAGAAGCAGGGAAGGCCCGATATCTTCGGGAACCTCATCCTGTTGAATTATCGCTGCAATATTGGAATATTGAGTAACGCGGAAATCGCGTTCCGTCAGAATACGGCTCAGCCCCTCTCGGACAATTGCATTACCGCACAACAGACGCACATTGACTGGGTACGACATTGGGTGGTCCCCTCATGATCTCTTCTACCTCCATAAGCAGGCCCCAAACGGAATGTAGAAGACCAGTAACTAAATGCCTGTAGTGCGACCCTTTCTTTTCGTTTCAACAACTTATCAGTAACATATTTGTGCCGTGAGAGTCCCGGAGTCTACAACAGAAATTTTGGGTAAGCGAAACGCGCTGTTAACATGTTGTTAAGGGAGAAAATTTTTTTGGCGATCTTTGAGAATTGCTGCGCTGCGACAGGCAGCGCTACTACTTTGGTAGTATAGGGATCGGCTTAATTTGCGGGAATCGGGGTTGGAAAGCCCCTGAAATGATTCGGTAGACTTATAACTTAGGTTAGTTAATTTGCCGAATGAGAACAAAGGCTTCCGCAGCGCAGCGATAGGCGGTCGCCCCTCTCAAAGTCGCCAGGGCGCGGATGGCGTCGATGGAGCGCTCGTCGGGCCTGGCCTTCACCTGACTCCGGAAGGCCTGAAAGGCGGCGATCTTGCGCTCGATGGTGTCGCTGATATCGACGAACAGGTTGGGATTGAAGGCGGGCGTGATGCCGGGCGCCAGCCAATTGGTTTCCGACAGCGTCTCATAGGCAAGAACGGAGGCTGGGCCGCCGCTGCCTCGTGGCCGGGCGTGAACCAGCGCCGCGTTGAAGACGATCTGATGATCCATGTGAATGTCGCCGATGAAGGGGATCAGCAGCACATCCGGTTCGATCCGCGACAGGGCGGCGGACAGGGCATGGTTAAGATCGCTGCGCTTGATCTGATCCAGTCCGGCAGCAGGAAAATCAAGAAACTGGGTGCTGGTCACGCCGATAAGATCATGGGCGCGAGCGCTTTCTTCATGGACCTGCCGGACCAGCTCTTCCGCGAACAGAGGCGGTTGCCCGCGCGTGACGATGACGACATGCACCTCCGCGCCTGCCGCGGCAGCGCGTGCCATGGTGCCGCCGCAGCCCAATATCTCGTCATCGGGATGCGGCGCCACAACGGCGATCCGGCGTGCGTTGAACGGCGCTGACATCGGCTATTCCCCCAATTTGACATGAAGCCGCGGCGGCTTTTCGATGCCGCTCCACTGCGTGATGGTGAGCGCGCTGTTCTGGCCGCACATCACCGTGAAACTGTCGATCGTCCTCAGGATGACCTGCCCCGGAAGGGCGGCGTGGCGGTGCCCCAGGCCGGACGGAACGCCTGCCCAGATGCGCAGGTC
>NZ_JBHIWJ010000005.1:0-83635 GCF_041987595.1 Sphingobium sp.
CGCAATCGGACTTGAGCCGGACGGCGAACGGGTCTGGACCTATCGCGAGGCGCTGGTTCCGAAGGCCGCGCCGAAGTCGCTGATCGTCATCGGTTCGGGCGCCATCGGCATCGAGTTCGCCAGCTTCTATAACGACATGGGTGCGGAAGTGACCGTGGTGGAGATGCTGGACCGCGTGGTGCCGGTCGAGGATGCGGACGTTTCCGCCTTCCTCGAAAAGGCGCTCAAGAAGCAGGGCATGACTATCATGACCGGTGCGGGTGTCGAGAAGCTGGAAGTCGGCGCCAATGGCGTCAAGGCCGCGATCAAGGGCAGGGACGGCAAAATCGTCAATGGCGAATTCAGCCATGTCATCGTTGCCATCGGCATCGTGCCGAACACAGAGAATATCGGGCTGGAGTCGCTGGGCGTGAAGACCGAGCGCGGTCATATCGTGACCGATCCGAGCTGCAAGACCAATGTAGATGGTCTCTGGGCGATCGGCGACGTCACTGCGCCGCCATGGCTGGCGCACAAGGCGAGCCATGAGGGCGTGATCGCGGCTGAAGCGATTGCGGGCAAGCACCCCCATGCGATGGATGTGCGCAATATTCCCGGCTGCACCTACTGCCATCCGCAGATTGCCAGCGTCGGCCTGACCGAAGCCAAGGCGAAGGAAGCCGGTTATGAGGTGAAGGTCGGCATGTTCCCCTTCATCGGCAACGGCAAAGCGATCGCGCTGGGCGAGGCCGAGGGCTTTACCAAGACGGTGTTCGACGCCAAGACCGGCGAATTGCTGGGCGCGCATATGGTGGGCGCGGAAGTGACGGAGATGATTCAGGGCTTCACCATCGGCAAGACGCTGGAGACGACCGAGGCGGAACTGATGCACACGGTCTTCCCGCATCCGACCATTTCGGAATCCATGCATGAAAGCGTGCTGGCCGCTTATGGGCGCGCGCTTCATATCTGATCGGCACGGGCTGGTTGCGAAAGGCGCGGGGGCATTGGCTCTCGCGCTTTTTTTCGTTCTGCTGATCGATCTCGCCCAGCGGCATGGATTGCTGGATCGGCTCAACGCCGGGCTGATGGGGATGGCGGGACGCGCCAGGGATAGCGGCGCGGGCGGTTTCATTACGCCCGTCATGCTGGCGGCCTCCGCCATTGGAGGGACGGTCGCGCGCATCACTCTGGCGGGACTGGTCTGTCTTCGCCTCTTTTTTCGCGATAGGCGCCGCGCGCTCTGGCTGTTGCTGGTGGTGACCGGCGGGACGCTTCTCAATCTGGCGCTCAAGCAGGTCTTTGCCGCGCCGCGGCCCGATTTGCTGGCGCATCTGGACATCGTGCACAGCTACAGTTTTCCCAGCGGTCATGCGGCGGGGAACATGATCTTCTTTGGCGCGCTGGCGCTGCTGACGGGACGGCGATCGGTCCATGGCGCAGCCGCCGCCCTGATCGGGCTGATCGGAGTGAGCCGGGTGTGGCTGGGCGTGCATTGGCCGAGCGACGTGGTGGCGGGTTGGGTCGAAGGCCTGGGCTGGCTGGTTTTGTGCCGGGCCTGGCTACCAGCGCGGGGAGGGCAGGATGAGTGCCCGGATCAGGCTGTGATGCGGGGGCATGCCGTCGGCGGTGATGAAGCCATGGACCCAGAAGCTGTCGAGGGCGGTTGCCGCGGCGATCATCGACAGCAATAACCCCGCGCCGGCAAACAGAACCCGCGCCCCGCGCAAGGGCGCCGTGGGCATCAGCGCCAGCAGGACCAGCGGCAGGACCGGCAGGAAATAACGCCCCTGCGTCCCCTGTATATAGTCTGCGCCGAGCGGGGTGCCTGTCAGGTACATGGCGGTTTCGATCAGCAGCGCAATGCCAGCCGCGATGGCCAGCCACCAGAGGCGCTGGGCGAGCGGGAAGCGCATGCCGCTGCCGCCCAGTATCGCTGCGCCCAGCATCAGAGCGGCGAGTGGATAGGCGAATAAAGGCAGCAATATCGCGTTCCAGCCGAAGCGGCCGACGATCTGGAGCGCATAGACCGGCGATCGTTCCGCCACGCTGCTGGCAAGGATGCGTAGATAGGCGGCGGGATCCTGCGCGATCACGGCCAGTTGCTGGCTCAGCGGCGCGGTCATGACGGTTTGGCCGGTCTTGCGGGAGACTATGTGATAGAGCGCCTGACTGCCATGGTGATTGGCGCCTGACCACCTCATCCAGAGCAGGAAGGCGACAGCGCCGACCGCCATGGCCGCGAGGATCAGCCACGGGCGCAGATCACGCCGATCCTCCGGCAGGCGCAGGCCTGCGGCCATCAGCGGCAGATAAACACCCTTGGCAAGCGCGAGAAGGGGCGCGGTCAGGAACAGGGCCAGGCTGCGCGAAGGCCGCCGACTGATGAATCCGATATGCAGGGCAAGGGCGGTGCCGAGAAAGCCGATGCCGTTGATCACCGCATCGGGGGAGAGCGATCCGCTCTGATAAGCGAAAGTTGGAAGCAGTGCGGCGCCGAACATGGCCGGACGACCGAAAGGGAGCAGACGGAGCGCCGCACCGAGCAGGGCGAGCGCCAGCAGGGCATTGACGAAGCGGCCGACGTAAAAGGCGCCAAGTCGCGGCAGGCCAAGGCCGTCGCCGATCATGAGGCCCAGCGCGCCGGGTGCGTAGAGGGTGGGCGCGTAATTGGCGACATTCGGAAAGTCGGCAAAGCGGGCGGCATTGGCCGTCGTACCGGTCCATCCTTTGACGAGCATCCCCATGTCGAAAAGGCGCAGTGTGGCGGATGCGCCGCTGGGGAAGAGAACATCATGCAGGTCGATCGCGGCGCCTGGGAGAGGTGCGCCGATCATCGGTCCGCTCTGTTCGGTCAGGATGCGGCCTTCGGACAGCATCAGCGTCTTCATGTAATGCTGATTTTCGTCGGGCACCTGGAAAGGTGGCGTAACGCAGGCGTAGAACAGGGTTGCGAGGCAGATCAGCGCGAACAGCCATTTTTCATGGACCAGCCATGGCGTAACCGGAATAGGCCTGTGATGGGCCTTGGCAAAATTCGGTCGTTCCTGTCGCATTTCAGCCATGATCCCGCATGTCGAGGCCAAGGCTCTAGCGGCAAGCCCTTAATTTTTCGCGGTGCATTCCGATTGCATCAAACGGATTATGGGATCTGTGTAAATCTTCGGTAAGCTTTGATGGGCATGTGCATGACCGGAGGAAGTGTCATGTATCTTATTGATTTCCGGCATGACCTGAACCTGCTCGACATCAAATGGACGGGCACCTTTACGGATCAGGTCATTGCGGAATATGCACGATTGCTGAAGCGGCAATTTATCGAGGAGGGCTTCAAGCCCGGCTATCTGCTGCGTATGGATATGACCGGCAGCGCCGTGCAGACGCAGGACGCGGTGGAATCCTTCGGGCGCAATCTGGGCGATTTTCCCTTGGCCCGGCGCATTGCCATCGTCACGCCCAGCGTCATCGCCCGCATGCAGGTGCGCCGTGTGATGACCCAGCCCTATCTGCGGATATTCGATCTGGCTGATCCGGCATTGGCATGGCTGCTGGCGGAGCGGGAAGAGGCGAAGGCCGGTTGATCCGAAAGCGGGCCGGCCGGCGCATTATTCCATGTCTTCGGCTTCCCCTGCCGCCGGGGGATGAAGCCGCAAGCGGCTGACGCGGCGACCGTCGCTGGCGAGGACCTCCAGTTTCCAGCCGCTTTGTTCATGCTCGACGATCTCGCCGGGACCGGGCACGCGTCCCGCGATCACGAAAGCCAAACCGCCCAGCGTATCGACATCTTCCTCGACATCGGCGAGTCGTTCGTCAATCTCCTTTGCGACGTCATCCAGTTCCGCGCGGGCGTCGGCTTCCCAGAGACCGCCGTCCAGAGGGATCAGCAGAGCCTCAGGCTCTTCGTCATGCTCATCCTCGACGTCGCCGACGATTTCCTCGACCAGATCTTCGAAGGTCAGCAACCCCTCGGTGCCCGAATATTCGTCCAGCACGATGGCCAGATGGGTGCGTTTGGCCCGCATTTCCGCGAGCAGGTCGAGCGCGCCCATGCTTTCGGGCACGTAAAGTGGCTGGCGGATCAGCTGCTCCAGCGTTTCAGGGACTGGCGCCTTGCCCGCCAGGATCGCGAAGGCGTCGCGGATATGGACCATGCCGACGATCGTATCGAGCGTTTCGCGATAGACCGGGATGCGGCTGTGCCCGGCTTCGGCAAACAGGGCGGCGAGGTCGGCGAAGCTCGCCTTCTCCTCAATGGCGATAATGTCCGCGCGGGGAACCGCGACGTCATCGACCGTATGTTCGGAAAAATGGAGGAGGTTGCGCACCATCTGGCGCTCGATCGCCGACAGGTCGCCCTTGGCAGGAGGGGATGCGCCCTTGTCCTGCTCTTCCTCATCATATTCGTCGAGCGCCTCTTCCAGCTCGCGACGGAGACTGTGGCTCTCATCTTCACCGAAAAGCAGCGACTTCAGGCCGCTCCATAAACCGCCTTCCTGGGCGCTACTGTCCGATTCCTTCGAACCGTTGCCGTCCTTCGGACTGCCTTCCGCCATTTCTCTTCCTGTTCCCCTGTTGGTCAGAACGTTTACCCGTATCGATCCCCATAGGGATCGGAAATGCCGAGGCTGAGCAACGATTGCGTCTCAAGAGCTTCCATCGCTTCGGCCTCGGCGTCCTCCATATGATCATATCCCAGCAAATGAAAAGTCCCATGGATGATCAAATGCGTCGCATGGTCGGCAATGGAGATGCCCTTTTCCGCAGCTTCGGCGGTGCAGACGCCCTCGGCCAGCACAATATCGCCCAATATGACCTCGCCATCGTCGGTGTTGGCGGTGGTTTCTAGCAGGTCGGATTGCACCATCGGGAAGGACAGGACGTTGGTCGGCTTGTCCTTGTCCCGATAGGCCCGATTGAGCTGATGCACTTCTTCATCGCTGGTCAGCTTGACCGCGACTTCATAGAGCGTTTCCTCCGCCGCGAAGGCGGCATAGGGACTATGCGTGATAGCGGCAACGACGGCGCGCTGGGCCAGCAATTCCCAATCCCCCTTGGGCCAACCCTGTTCGTGAAGGACGGCAACTTCAATCATTTAATGGAATTCCGTTCGTATCGAGCGAAGTGGAGAAACGATATGCGTGGCTGTTCGCGTCTCGGCTTCGCTCGACACGAACGGCTGTCGGATTGGGGGGTGCTTTATGCATCCGGACCCTCATAGGCCTGCACGATGCGACCGACGACCGGGTGGCGTACGACGTCGCCGATGCCGAAGGGCACGACCGAAATGCCTTCCACGCCCTCAAGGCGCGTCACGGCGTCGGCCAGGCCAGAAATGCCCGGCTGTGGCAGATCCACCTGTCGCGGGTCGCCGCAGATCACCATGCGGCTGCCCTCGCCGAAGCGGGTGAGGAACATCTTCATCTGGGCGATGGTGGTGTTCTGCGCCTCGTCCAGCACGATGAAGGCGTTGGAGAGGGTGCGGCCGCGCATGAAGGCGAGGGGAGCGATTTCGATCTCGCCGGACGCGATGCGCCGTTCGACCTGCTCGGCGGGGAGCGTGTCGTAGAGCGCGTCGTAGATCGGGCGGAGATAGGGGTCGACCTTTTCCTTCATGTCGCCGGGCAGGAAGCCAAGCCGCTCGCCCGCTTCGACGGCGGGGCGGGAAAGGATCAGGCGGTCGACGCTGCCGGTGATGAGCTGGCTCACCGCCTGCGCGACGGCGAGATAGGTCTTGCCGGTGCCTGCCGGGCCGAGCGCGAAGATGATGTCGTTGCGGGTAAGCGCTTCCATGTACGTCACCTGCGTCGCGGAGCGCGGGACGATGGTTTTCTTGCGCGTGCGGATCATCACCTTGGGCGGTTCGGCCACGTCGTGGCGGATGATGCCGTCCAGTGTCGGTTCCGCCGACATGGCGATGACGGCTTCGACTGCACCGGCGTCGATTTCCTGTCCTGCGACGATGCGGTTGTAGAGGCCGGTCATCACGTCGCGGGCGCGGGCGGCGGCTTCGGCTTCGCCCTCGATCTGGAGCTTGTTGCCGCGTGCGGCGATATAGACGCCCAGCCGGTTCTCGATGGCCACCAAATTCTGGTCATACTGGCCGAACAGGGCGCCCAGCAGATGCGGGCGGTCGAAGGTGACTTCGAGCCGGGCGCGTTCGGCGACGTCGGCGCGGTGGTTCTGGTTCGGTTTTTTCGACATTCAGCAGCCTCCCTTCCCAATTGTCATATCCGCCAGGGCGAATATCCACCTCCTGTCCGTTGCGCCCGATGGACCGGTCCGGAGCTGGGTTCCCGTAGCCACGGAAACGACTTTGAGTAGGTTCAAGCGGCCTTCCTCCTGCTGGGTTCGCCGGCCAGACTGTTCGGGCCGGCACTGATGATATCGACTTCAACCATGTCGCCGATGGAAAGTTCGGGCGCGGTGACGACCACCGACTGGAGCCAGGGCGACTTGCCGATGAGCTGGCCGGGATGACGGCCCTTGCGCTCGAGCAATATGTCCGTGCGGCGGCCCACGGTCGCGGCGTTGAATTCGGCCTGATGGCGGTTGATCACCGTCTGAAGGCGGGCGAGCCGTTCGTCCATCACCTCCGCCGGGATCTGGCCGTCCATGTCGGCGGCGGGGGTGCCGGGGCGCGGGCTATATTTGAAACTGTAGCATTGCGCGTAGCGGACTTGCTCCACGATCTTCAGTGTATCCTCGAACTCGGCCTCGGTTTCACCGGGGAAGCCGACGATGAAGTCGCCGGACAGGGCGATATCGGGGCGGGCCTCGCGGACGCGCTCGATGATCCGTAGATAGCTGTCGGCGCTGTGGCTGCGGTTCATGGCTTTCAGCACCCGGTCGTTGCCCGACTGCACCGGCAGATGGAGGAAGGGCATGAGTTTCGGCTCGTCGCCATGAGCGGCGATCAGGCCGTCGCTCATGTCGTTGGGATGGCTGGTCGTGTAGCGGATCCGCTTCAAAGCATCGATCCTGGCGAGTTCGCGGACGAGGCCGTCCATGCCCTGACCGCGGCCCTTGTCGTCTTCCCCGGTCCAGGCATTGACGTTCTGGCCGAGCAGCGTGATTTCCCGCACGCCGCCGTCGACCAGCGCCCTGGCTTCATCGAGGATCGCGGACCATGTCCGGCTGATCTCCGCACCGCGTGTGTAGGGAACCACGCAATAGGTGCAGAATTTGTCGCAGCCTTCCATGATCGTCAGAAAGGCCGTGGGGCGTGCCTGTTTCGTGCGGGCGGGAAGGGCACCGAATTTGGATGCCAGCGGCATGTCGGTGTCGACCGCGCTTTCTCCCCGACCGGCTCTGTCGATCAGGTCGGGCAGGTGGTGATAGGCCTGTGGGCCGACGACGATATCGACGTTGCGGGCGCGGCGCTGGATTTCGCTGCCCTCCGCCTGCGCGACGCAGCCAGCGACGGCGATCATCGGGCGCGTGCCGTCCTCGCGGGTCAGGCGGCCAATGTCGGAATAGACCTTGTCCACTGCCTTTTCGCGGATGTGGCAGGTGTTGAGGATGACCAGATCGGCCCCGGCGCCCTCTGCGGCGGCGGTCATGCCGCGGGTCCCCAGCATTTCGGCCATACGCTCGCCGTCATAGACGTTCATCTGGCAGCCGAAGGATTTGACGTGGAAAGTCGCTGGAGTCTTTTTGGCGTCGTTACGATTCATGCGGTCCAGCTATACAGGCGGTGGAGCCGGAGCGAAAGGTGGCGATGCTCGCAGCGATCCTTTCTTGTGTGGTCGCGGCCAAGGCCTTGCGATCCGGGCAGATTGCAGGGTCGAAAGGCTCAAGAAAGCGCAGGATGACCTCGAGGCGGCCATTGCGCTCCATCAGTCTCCTGACATTCTCGGCCGCCGGTTCGTTGCTGTGCCAGCTGATTTCAGCGCATGCCGCGCCATAATCGATGTGCACCGGCTGGATGCGGACGGAGCGAGGCGGCGGGAGAAGAACGGCAAGCAGCGAGGGTTTGAAGGGCAGTAGTTCATTGCCGTCGCTGGTCGTGCCCTCAGGGAAAAGCGCCACGGGCTGATGCCCGGCAAGCGCGGCGCGCAGCGCATCGAGTTGGGAGGAAAGCGCGCCTCGCCGGTTGCGGGCCACGAACAGCGTGTTGTTCTGCGCCGCGAGCCAGCCGATGACCGGCCAGCCCGCTATGCCGTCATGTGCGACGAACGCAGCGCCGGTTGCGCCGCCCAGCGCCAATATGTCCACCCAGCTGACATGGTTGGCGATGATGAAGCTGTCACCGTGAAAGACATGCCCCTCGATCCGGATCCGCGCGCCGACCGACCGGGCGGCCATGGCGAGAAAGAGCCGGGGCCAGGGGGAGCGGCCGCCCGCGGCGCGCCAGAGCAGGTGCGGGATCAGGCAGAGCAGCAGGCTGGCGGCCAGCGCGCCGGTGCGCGCCCAGAAACGGAGGGTGCGGCGGAGTCTGGCCAAGCTGCCTTCAGTTCTTGCGGTCGAGCGCGACGCCGTACAGTTCCATGCGGTGATCGACCAGGCGGAAGCCCAGCTTTTCGGCGATCTGCTTTTGCAGCTGTTCCAGTTCCGGATCGACAAATTCGATCACGTTGCCGGTTTCGACGTCGATCAGATGGTCGTGATGGGATTCCGGGGCAGCCTCATAGCGGGCGCGGCCGTCGCCAAAGTCATGGCGATCCAGAATGCCGGCTTCTTCGAACAGGCGCACCGTGCGGTATACGGTGGCGATGGAAATGCCCGGATCGATGGCGGCGGAGCGGCGATGCAGTTCCTCAACGTCCGGATGGTCGGTGGCCTCGCTCAGCACCTGGGCGATGACGCGGCGCTGTTCAGTGATGCGCAGGCCCTTTTCATGGCATAGGGCTTCGACGTCGATCTTGCGGTTCATGCAGGCTCACTTGGCTGTAATGTGGGTATTTCGGCAAAAGCGTAGCGGCTTTTGCCGAATTATAAAAGGGGCGCGCGGTCCGCGCACCCCTTGCTTATCGGCTTTTGGCCTGCGATTCGGCAGCTTATTTCGCGGCCCTAACGCGGCGGCGCTTGGTGCCGAGGCCGATTTTCTTCGCCAGGCTACGACGCTGTTCGGCATAATTGGGGGCGACCATCGGATAGTCGGCGGGCAGGCCCCACTTGGCGCGATAATCTTCCGGAGTCATCTGATAATGGGTCATCAGGTGCCGCTTCAGCATCTTGAGCTTCTTGCCGTCTTCCAGGCAGATGATGTAATCCGGCTTGATCGACGAACGGACCGACACGGCGGGTTCCGGCTTCACTTCCGGCGCGGCGGCCGGCGTGGCGAGACCCGAAAGCGCGGCATGCACATTCTGGATCAATGTGGATACGTCAGAGACGGCGACGCTGTTGTTGGAGACATGGGCCGCCACAATATCCGACGTCAAAGTAATGAGCAGTTCGCTCTGGGCTGATTCGATTTCCATTTGTTTTTCCTGCGAAGGCTATTGGTTGGGGCGACCCGCCCAAGCAAAATCATTTCAGGAGCGGTACGGGTCAGCTAAACCTGTGGCATTTTTTTGGCAAGCGGTGTTTTACGTCATCTAAGCATGTCTAGACGAAAACTTAAGGCATCGTGAAGTTGACCGTCGTTGCCCCGATAGTATCCGGGACGGCGGTGAACATATTCGAAACCAGTTTTTTCATATAGCCTTATTGCTGTATTGGATGAGCGAACTTCCAGGTTCATCGACGTAATGCCCCGTCTGCGCGCCGTCTTGAGGCTGTCAAGCAGCAGGGCCTCGCCAACGCCGCGCCCGCGCCAGAGCGGACTGACCGCAAGCAGCAGCAATTCACATTCGTCGAGGACCGACCGGACCAGTGCAAATCCCAACGGTGCGGCATCGATGCGGGCGATGGTCAGCCAGGTTCCCGGCATCGTCATCACTCCCGCCAACTGGGGCAGCGTCCATGCTTCGCCATAGGCCGGGTCGAAGGCGCGGGTCATGACGTCCATCGCATCGCTCATCGCGTTGCGCTCGCCTTCCTCATAGGTTTCGAGGGTAAGGCCGGGGATCATGATGCAGCCCGCTCAGCCATTGTTTTGGCGTCGGCGCCGCGGCAGTAGATGGGCGAGGGGGACAAGGGTTGCTGCGCGGCGATCAGCGGATAATCGGCTGCATCGGGATAGAGGCTGATCGCCGTGCCGGCCCCGCGCGCGGTTATCAGCGCTTCGGCGCCGGTCCCGTACAGAACCGGATCGGCAATTTGCGCCGCAAGGGCTACAATCGCGGTTGAAGCGGGCGCCGTTCTTGCCAAGCGGCCATCGCCCGAAAATCTTTGCCAGAATAATTCGCCATGGCCGCCGGTGATGGTGACGGTCAGGGACTCGCCCTCATGGCCGAACGCCGCCTTTGCCGCGATCAGCGACAGGGCGCTGTAGCCATGCAGGGGAATGTTCCAGGCCAGAGCCAGAGCGCGGGCGGCCGCTATGCCGATCCGGACGCCGGTGAAGCTGCCGGGTCCGACATCTACGGCGATGGCGTCTGCGCGCCCGCCATTCGGCATGGCGGCGATGGCGGGTAGCAGCGCTTCCGCATGGCCACGCCCCACGATCTCATGAAAATGGCCGACTGGCGTGCCGTCATCGAGCAGCGCCACCGACAGCGCCTGCGTCGCGGTATCGATGACCAATATGCGCAAACAAGACCCCTGTAATCCGTCCGCCCGCTGCGGCGTTGATCAGCGGTTAATCGATCCGGACCGATTTGCCAATTGGCCGTTCGACGTCAGACTGCGCGAACTTCGGTCACTTCCGGCACATAATGTTTCAGTAGTTGCTCGATACCATTTTTCAGCGTTGCGGTGGAGGAGGGGCAGCCCGAACAGGCGCCCTGCATCCTGAGGTAAACCGTGCCCTTGTCGAAGCCGCGATAGATGATGTCGCCGCCGTCATTGGCGACCGCCGGGCGAACGCGGGTGTCGATCAGTTCACGTATCTGCGCGACGATTTCGGCATCTTCGGGATCATCGGCAAATTCTTCCTCGTCCGGGACGAAGATCTCGCCAGCCGAACCGGGCGCGAACAGCGGCATGTTTGCCGAGAAATGGTCAAGCAGGACGGACAGAATGTCTGGCTTCACATCGCTCCACTGCGCGCCGGGAGCGATTGTTACCGAAATGAAGTCGCCCCCGAAGAACACGCCGGTCACGTCGCCAAGGTCAAACAGCGTGCTCGCCAGCGGAGAGGCCTCCGCTTCTTCCGGTGTAGCGAAATCGCGGGTTCCCATGCCCATGACCACACGGCCGGGAATGAACTTGACGGTGGCCGGATTGGGCGTCGCTTCGGTCTCGATCAACATGCGCGCTATGTGGAGAGAAGAGTGCGCAAGATCAAGCTTTCGTGCTAAATTGGGTGCCGGAACTTTCGCTTCCAGCCGTCGATTGAGTCCCGCGTGAGATCGAAGGGAGAGAGAAGATGAGCAACGAGTCCGACATTCGCCACCGTTTCTGGACCGAACTGTCGCAGAGTCCGTTTCTGATGGTTGGGCTGCAGGGGTCGCACGAGCATAGCATGCCGATGACGGCTCAGCTCGATCCCGGCGCGAACCATTGTTTCTGGTTCTACACTACGCGCGAAAACCGGCTGGCTGGGGGCGGTCCGGCCATGGCGCAATTTGTCGGCAAGGGGCATTTCCTGTTTGCCTGTATCGACGGCACGCTGGTCGAGGAAACCGACCCGGCGGTCATCGACCGTTATTGGACCCATGACGTCGCCAGCTGGTATCCGGGCGGCCGGCAGGACCCGAATCTGCTGATGCTGCGCTTCAACCTGGGACGTGCGGAGATCTGGCGCGCAGACATGTCGCTGGGCGGCATGTTCAAGCAGATGTTCGGCGGCGATGTGCGGGATGAGATGCGCGGCAAGCATGTCGAAGTGACGCTTTGAGTAACGGTGGCGCCTGCAATGCGCAGGCACCGCTTGCTTTTTCCAGTTTTTCCTATCATATGTGCTGCAACGCAGCAGTGGGGTTCCCATACTCCTTTTAGCGATTGGCAGCGTGATCGCTCCGGCCGGAACAGGCATCGGGGCCGGCCAATGAAAGTCTGCGCCAAGCTTTGAGGCTTCCCTTTTCACGCGGGTCGTTTCGTAACCCGCCTTGCGTCCCGGCCATGCCGGCTGGCGCCGGGGCTGACTTCGTGAGTTATTTTCTATGCAATTTGCCGACCTTGGCCTTGCCGAGCCGATCCTGAAAGCGCTTGCCGCCAAGAAATATGGCTCGCCGACGCCGATCCAGAGCCAGGCCATTCCCGTGCTGCTCAAGGGCAAGGATCTGTGCGGCATCGCGCAGACCGGCACGGGCAAGACCGCAGCCTTCGCGCTGCCCAGCCTTGACCATTTCGCCCGTAATCCCAAGCCGACGCCGTTGCAGGGCTGCCGGATGCTGGTGCTGTCTCCGACTCGCGAACTGGCCGCGCAGATCGCGCAAAGCTTCCGCGACTATGGCCGCTTCCTGAAACTGTTGGTCGAAGTGGTGTTCGGCGGCGTTCCGATCAACCGTCAGATCAAGGCTTTGAGCCGGGGCGTGGACATCGTCGTGGCCACGCCGGGCCGTCTGCTCGACCTGATCGATCAGCGGGCGTTCACCATCAAGGATACCGAAATCTTCGTCCTCGACGAAGCCGACCAGATGATGGACATGGGTTTCATCCATCCGCTGAAGCGGATCGCCAAACTGCTGCCCAAGCAGCGGCAGAATCTTTTCTTCTCCGCCACCATGCCGGGTGAGATCGAGGCACTGGCCAGCCAGTTCCTGCATGAGCCGGTGAAGGTCAGCGTCGCGCCGCAGTCGACCACGGCGGAGCGGGTGCGCCAGCAGGCAACCTTCGTCAATCAGATAGAAAAGCAGGCGCTGCTCAACCTGACGATCAGGAACGAGGATATCGACCGCGCCCTGATCTTCACCCGGACGAAGCATGGCGCGGATCGCGTCGTGCGCTTTCTGGAAGGGGCGGGGATCCAGGCGGTCGCCATTCATGGCAACAAGAGCCAGGCGCAGCGGACCACCGCCTTGCAGGCTTTTCGCCATGGGCATGTGAAGCTGCTGGTAGCGACCGATATTGCCGCGCGCGGGATCGACGTTTCGGGCGTCAGCCATGTCATCAATTTCGAGCTCCCCAATGTGCCGGAGCAATATGTGCACCGTATCGGCCGCACGGCGCGGGCAGGAGCCGAGGGCATTGCGATCAGTTTCGTGGCGGATGACGAGCGGCCTTATCTGAAGGCGATCGAGCGCACGACCAAGGTGAAGCTCGATGTCGTGCCGTTGCCGGATAATTTCATGGAAGCGGTGCGCAATCTTCCCAAGGCCGCACCCCAGCGCAAGGGCCGCGAGCAGACGCCCGAGCAGAAGGCGAAGCGGGTCGAAGGACAGCGCCGTTATCAGGACCAGCAGAAGCAGCAGCCGCGCGGCAATGCCGAGCGGGCGCATTGGGTTGACGGTGACGCCAAGCCCGCGAAGAAGAATTTCCGTCGCCGGCGGGGAGGCAGCGGCGTCGGCGCTCATAAGGGCGCCGTGCAGAAGACAGGCGGGCGGTAAGCCTTTTTCCCTAGTCGCTGATCTGTAGTGGCCGGATGATAGGACAAGCCGTTCATCTTCCGGCCATCTTTGTCAGTGGTCATTCAGGAAAATCTCATTAGGCTGCGCGACCATGAGCTTTTCCTTTCGGCGTTCCGCCGCTTCGCTGTCCGTCCTCGCCTTGCTGCTCTCGGGAGTTTCCGCGCCTCTTGCCGCGAAAACGGACCCGGTCGCCAATTCCGCCGCGCCCGGATCGACAAAAGCGCAGATCCGGCCCTGGCTCTATGAGAATAGCGATGTGCCGATCGATCCGGCGTGGCACTTCGGCAAACTGCCGAACGGGTTGCGCTATGCGATCCGGCGCAATGGCGTGCCGCCGGGGCAGGTTTCGGTGCGGCTGCGGATCGATGCCGGGTCGCTGATGGAGCATCCCGATGAGCTGGGTTACGCCCATTTCATGGAGCATCTGACCTTTCGCGGCTCCCGCCATGTGCCCGACGGTGAATCCAAACGCATCTGGCAGCGGCTGGGCGTGACTTTCGGTAGCGACAGCAATGCGCAGACCACGCCGACCGGAACGACCTATGCGCTGGATCTGCCGCAGGCGACGCAGACCAGCCTGGGGGAGAGCCTGAAAATCCTTTCGGGCATGATGGCCGATCCCAATATCGTGGACAGTGCGGTGAATGCCGAGCGTGCCGTCGTGCTGGCGGAAAAGCGCGAGGGCGACGGGCCGCAGATGCGGATTTCCGACGCGACGCGGCAGCACTTCTTTGCCGGGCAACCTCTGGCCGATCATAGCCCGATCGGGACCGTCGCGACGCTGAACGCGGTGACGGCGACGAAGATGGAGGCGTTTCACCAGCGCTGGTATCGCCCGGAAAATGCCGTGATCTCGATCGCCGGCGACATCGACCCGGCGCTGGCCGAGCAGTTGATCAAGGATAATTTCGCGTCCTGGATGGTCCCCGGCAAGGGCGCGCCGCTGCCCGATTTCGGCGAGCCTGATCCCAAGGCGCCCGCCACCAAGGTCACGGTGGAGCCGGGTGCGCCGACCGGCCTCACCATGGCGTGGCTGCGGCCGTGGAAGCCCCATGCCGACACGATCGTCTATAATCAGGACAAGCTGACCGACATGCTCGCCCTTCAGATCGTCAACCGGCGGCTGGAGCAGGCGGCGCGGGCGGGCGGCAGCTTCCTTCAGGCGAGCGCGGACCAGCAGGATGTGAGCCGATCGGCCGACGGCACCTTCATCACCCTGGTTCCTTCCGGCGACAATTGGGAGAAGGCGCTGGCCGACGTCCGCGCCATTATCGAAGATGCCAAGGAGACGCCGCCGAGCCAGATCGAGATCGATCGCGAATATGCGCAGATGGACACGGCGCTCGCGATTCAGGTCGAAAATGCCGACACGGAGGCGGGAGCCAAGCAGGCGAGCGATCTGGTGAGCGCGGTCGATATTCGCGAAACCACGGTCAGCCCGCAGGCGGCGCTCGACATTTTCCGTTCGGGCAAGCCTGCAATGACGCCGCAGAAGATATTGGATTCAACCAAGCGGCTGTTTTCGGCGGGGGTGTTCCGGGCGATGCTGGTCACAGGCAAGGTATTGCCGGACATCGACGCGAAGCTGGCAGCGGCGGTTGCGGCGCCGGTCAAGGCGGCGACCAATGTGCGATTGGGCGACAAAGTCGTGACCATGGCCGATCTGCCGAAACTGGGCGTGCCGGGCAAGGTCGTGTCGCGCACGCCCATCGGCCTGCCGGGAATGGAGAGTATAAGCTTTTCCAACGGCGTCAAGCTGACCCTCTTTGCCAATGATGCCGAAACGGAGAAGGTGCGCATCAATGTCCGCTTTGGCCATGGACAGCAGGCCTTTTCGCCGACCAGGCCGGCGCCCGGCTGGGCGGCCGACTACGCGCTGGTAGCGAGCGGGATAGGCAAGCTCGGTCAGCGGGAACTGGACGATCTGACCAATGGTCGCCGTATGGGAATGGACTTTTCCATCGACGATGACGCCTTCGAAATGCAGGCGGTCACGCGCCCGGCGGACTATAAGGACCAGTTGCAACTGTTCGCGACCAAGCTGTTCGCGCCCGGATGGGACCCCGCGCCGATCGCGCGGGTCAAGACCGGGGCGGGGGTCGCCTATGATGCGATGGCGCGGGCTCCCGACAGCGTTCTGGCGCGTGATCTCAACTGGCTGCTGCATGACAAGGATGTGCGCTTCCGCACCCCGTCACGGGCGGAGATAGATGGGCTGACGCCGCAGGCGTTCCGCGCGACATGGGAGCCGTTGCTGGCGTCGGGGCCGATCGAAATCCAGATTTTTGGGCAGGTGAAGGCTGACGACGCCGTTGCGGCGGTTGCCGCGACCTTTGGCGCGCTGCCGCCACGGCCCGATGTGCCGGTTCCGGCGGCGAACCGGGCGATGCGTTTCCCGGCCCATGTCGAAACGCCGGTCGTGCTGCGGCACAAGGGCGACAAGGAGCAGGCGGCAGCGGTCATGGCATGGCCGACTGCGGGCGGCTTTGCGCTGACCAGGGAGGCGCGACAGCTCGAAATATTGACGCAGATTTTCAACGACCGGCTGTTCGACAAGCTGCGCTCGACCGAAGGGGCGGCCTATTCGCCAAGCGTGCAGAATAACTGGCCCTTTTCCTATGAAGGCGGCGGCTATATTCTTGTGACAAGCCAGGTGCGCCCGGATCGGGTCAAATATTTCTATGGCGTAGTGAGTGACACTGCGGCTGATCTCGCTAAAAATCCCGTCACTGCGGATGAATTGCAGCGCGCCGTCGCACCGATGCGGCAACTGCTGATGCGCGCCGGGACGGGGAACGCCTTCTGGATGAACCAGATGGAGGGCGCGACCCATGATCCCCGCTATGTGCAGGCGATGCAGACCATGGCGCAGGATATGCTCACCGTCACTCCCGCCGACATTCAGAAGCTGGCCGCCAAATATCTTGTGCCCGGCAAGAGCTGGTCAGCTGTAGTATTGCCCGAAGGCGTGGCCGCGCAATAATGGGAGCGGTTGATCGGATTCAATCCGTTCGCAACCGTTCCAACGGCGAGAAAGGTCAGGCCGGGATGGTGTCCTTCTGTTCAAGCAATTGCTGATACAGTCGCACATATTCCATGTGGATCGCGCGGATTTCAGGACTGCGGGAGCGCGCCGCGAGCCTGCGGTTGCGGTCCAGCCGCGCTTCGAAATAGCTGCGGTCGAAGGATGTGCTGATCGTCATGATTGCCTCCCGAAAAATCTTGGAGGCTTAAATGTCCGAGTGGGGATGAAGTTGCCGCGCCGCGTCAGCAGTTCTGCTGCAATGCGACAAAGTGACGACTGGCCGCGCCAGGGCGATCAGTTCGCCGAACGGAGCGCGGCGACGATCATGTGCGCAGCGTTTTTTGCGGCGCGTTCGGCGCTGAGGGCGGGAGCTGAGAGGCTGCGGTGGCCCAGACCGAACATGCTGGCGAGAATGATTTCTTCGGCGCCCTTCAGCGCTTCGCCGGAAAGGTTCGGGTTCGCGGCACAGGCGAAATAGCCCAATGACCTCCGAAGCTGCGCGCACATGTCGGCAATGGTCTGACCCACATGCGGGTTGCGGAACCCCTCCGCCAATATGTCGAAGGACAATGCCTCGTGCGGATTGTCCATGACCTCCAGCAGTAACAGCTCGAATGTTTCTTCGATATCGATTTCGCCTGCATCAAGCCGTCGTTGCAGGCTTAGCATGACGGCTTCCCGATCGCTGATGTCGCTGTCGACGATCGCTTCGATAATGTCTTCCTTGCCCCTGAACAGCCTGTAGATCTGGCCCACCGAAACCTGTGCGGCGGCAGCCAGTTCAGCCATGGACGTCTGGTGAAAGCCATTCGCGGCGAACAGGTCGCGGGCGGCGCTCAGGATGCGGACCCGTCCGCTCGTTTCATGCTGCACTGCAACCAAATTCCGTCCCCAATGCGTTTTTTACTCTTGAACAAAATGTGGCATGTTCCTACCTGCTGTGCAAGCGGAATGAACGTTCATTCCTTATCTGTCGTATTTTCGAGATGGAGCATCGGCCGATGCAAAAGGGGATTTTTGCCGGGCTGCTGGCCTGCGTTTCAACGGTGGCCCTGGGTGGTTGCGGGGAAAAGCAGCAACCGGCGCCACCGCCCCCTGCCGTGGGTGTTGTCGCGATGAAAGTCGAGACTGCGCCGCTGACGGCGGAACTGCCCGGCCGCATCGTAGCGGTCGAGACGGCAGAAGTCCGACCGCAGATCAGCGGAGTGATCCGCCGGCGCCTGTTTACCGAGGGGGCTTATGTGCGCGCGGGGCAACTGCTGTATGAAGTTGAGGACGCGCCTTATCGTGCCGCGCTGAGCCAGGCGCAGGGTTCGCTGGCGCGGGCGCAGGCCTCGATCCGGGCAACCGGCTTGCAGGCGCAGCGCTACAGGGAACTGGTCGGCATCAACGCCGTCAGCCGGCAGGAGGCGGACAATGCCGATGCCGCCGCCCAGCAGGCGCGGGCCGATGTTGCGGCGCAGCGCGCAGCTGTCCAGGCAGCGCAGGTGAACGAGAACTTCACGCGGATTCGGGCGCCTATTTCGGGCCGCATCGGGCGGTCGCTGTTCACGCCGGGCGCGCTGGTCCAGACGGGGCAGGCCGATGCGCTGGCGACCATCCAGCGGACCGACATGGTGTATGTCGACGTCACCCAATCGGCTGCGCAGATCATCGATCTCAGGCAGGCTATGAAGGCGGGCGGGGTCAGCGCGGATCAGGGCGCCCGGGTGCAGCTTCTGCTGCCCAACGGCAGTGTCTATCCGATTGAGGGCCGGTTGCAATTTTCCGAAGTGACGGTCGACCCCAGCTCCGGCGCGGTGACGCTGCGCGCGACTTTCCCCAATCCCGACGGGCTGTTGCTGCCCGGCATGTATGTCCGTGCCAAGCTGGTCGAGGGGCAACGGACGCAGGCGATTCTTGCGCCGCAGCAGGGCATCACCCGCGATCCGCGCGGCCGGGCGACCGCTATGGTGGTCGGCGCCGGCAACAAGGTGGAGGTGCGGCAGGTGGAAACCGACCGGCCCGTTGGCGACAAATGGATCGTCACGAAGGGGCTGAAGGCGGGCGACCGGCTGATCGTGGAAGGTCTGGTCAATCTGCGTCCGGGCACGGTGGTGCGACCCGGCCGGCCGCAACAGGTGACGGCCGCGTCGGCGCAGACCCAAGGCGGCGGAGCGCGATAGACCATGGCCCGCTATTTCATAGACAGGCCCATCTTCGCATGGGTCATTGCCATCGTCATCATGCTGGCGGGTCTGCTGGCGATGCGTTCGCTGGCGGTCGCGCAATTTCCCGAGATCGCGCCGCCCGCGGTGACGATTTCCACCAGCTATCCCGGCGCCAATGCCGAAACGCTGGAAAGCACGACGACCCAGATCATCGAGCAGCAGCTCAAGGGCATCGACCATCTCCGCTATTTTTCGTCGAGTAGCGATTCCGCCGGTAATCTGACCATAACGCTGACTTTCGAGCAGGGCACCGACGCCGACATCGCGCAGGTGCAGGTGCAAAACAAGCTGGCACAGGCGACGCCCCTGCTGCCGCAGGAAGTGCAGCAGCAGGGACTGCGCGTTACCAAGTCGACCGCGACATTCCTGATGGTGATGGCGGTCTATGCCGATGACGGCATTCACGATCAGCAGGATGCGGGCGATTTCGTCGCCTCGACGCTTCAGGACCCGATCAGCCGCGTCAATGGCGTGGGCGATACCCAGCTTCTGGGCGCACAATATGCGATGCGCATATGGCTCGATCCCTACAAAATGGCCAATCTGGGCATCACGACGGGCGATGTGAAAGCCGCGATCCGGGCACAGAATGCGCAGGTTTCCGCAGGCCAGATCGGCGGCACGCCTTCACCCGGGGGGCAGGCGCTGAACGCCACGGTGACTGCGCAGTCCCGCCTGAAAAACCCGGAACAGTTCCGCCAGATCATGCTGCGCAACAACAATGATGGCTCTGTCGTCCACCTGTCCGATGTGGCGCGGGTGGAGCTGGGCGCGGAAAGCTACAGCTTCGGGGCTAAGTTCAACGGGCATCCGGCCGCCGGTTTCGGCATCAAGCTGGCGCCCGGCGCCAACGCGCTCGACACTGTCGAGGCTGTGAAAAGCCGCATCAACGATCTTTCCCGGGCCTTTCCGGGCTGGGTCAAATATGACTTCCCGGTCGACAATTCGACATTTGTGAAGCTGTCGGTCGATCAGGTGATTCACACGCTGTTCGAAGCGGTGCTGCTGGTCTTCGTCGTGATGTTCCTGTTCCTCCAGAACTGGCGCGCCACGCTGATCCCGACCATTGCCGTGCCGGTGGTGTTGCTGGGGTCGCTGGCGATCCTCTATGCGGCGGGCTTCACCATCAACACGCTGACCCTGTTCGGCATGGTGCTGGCCATCGGTCTGCTGGTCGACGACGCGATCGTGGTGGTCGAAAATGTCGAGCGCATCATTCAGGAAGAGGGGCTTAGTCCCAAGGAAGCGGCGAAAAAGTCGATGGACGAGATCAGCGGCGCGCTGATCGGCATCGGCCTTGTGCTGTCGGCTGTGTTCCTGCCCATGGCCTTTTTCGGCGGGTCGACCGGTGTGATCTTCCGCCAGTTTTCCATAACCATCGTGTCGTCGATGGTGCTGTCAGTGCTGGTCGCACTGATCCTGACCCCGGCGCTGTGCGCGACCATCTTGCAGCCCAAGGGGCACAGCCACATCTGGACGGGCTTTTTCGGCTCGCGCTTCGGCCGCTTCTTCGACTGGTTCAACACTACTTTCGACCGCAATGTCGTTCGCTATGGCAGGACGGTGGAAAAGGTGGAGCGCCGCTGGGGGCGGACCATGCTGCTCTATGCGCTGATCGCTCTGGGCATGGGGCTGATCTTCCTGCGCCTGCCGGGCGGTTTCCTGCCCGACGAGGATCAGGGGATCGTCATCAATCAGGTATCCCTGCCGACCGGATCTACCATCGAGGAAACGGAGCGGACGCTCGCGAAGGTGCGCGATCATTATCTGGTGGACGAGAAGAAGAACGTCGCCGCCGTCTTCACCATTTCCGGTTTCGGTTTCGTGGGACAGGGGCAGAATGTCGGTATCGTCTTCGCGCGCATGAAGGACTGGTCGGAACGCAAGGGCAGGGACAATGGCGTGGCCGCGATCGCTCAGCGGGCCAACGCGGCTTTCCGCAAGATTTCGTCCGGCATGGCGATCGCCTTCGTGCCGCCGTCCGTTCAGGAACTGGGCAATGCGACCGGCTTCGACTTCCAACTCGTGGACCGCGGCAACCTGGGACATGAAAAGATGCTGGAGGCGCGCAACCAGCTGTTGGGCATGGCGATGGCCGACAAGCGGCTGGCGCAGGTACGCCCCAACGGTCTGGAGGATACGCCGCAGCTCAAGCTGAACGTCGATCATGCGGCGGCAGGCGCGCTGGGCATCGCTCAGGCCGACATCAACGACACTATCGCGACGGCCATGGGGAGCAGCTATGTCAACGACTTCATCGACCGTGACCGGGTAAAGCGCGTCTTTGTGCAGGCGGACGCGCCCTTCCGGACGAAGCCGGAATCGATCGGCGCGTTGCATGTGCGGGGCAGCAGCGGCGTGATGGCGCCCATTTCCTCCTTCGCGACCACGGAGTGGACCTATGGCCCGGCCAAGCTGGAGCGGTTCAACGGCGTGCCGTCGATGCAGATCATGGGCGCCCCTGCGCCGGGCGTGTCGACCGGCAGTGCGATGAAGGCGATGGAGGAACTGGCCGCCAAGCTGCCCGCCGGGGTCGGCTATGAATGGAACGGCATTTCCTATGAGGAGAAAACCTCGGGCGGGCAGGCGCCTGCGCTTTACGCGCTCTCGATGCTGATCGTGTTCCTGTGCCTTGCCGCCCTGTATGAGAGCTGGTCGGTGCCGATCGCGGTCATGCTGGTGGTGCCGCTGGGCGTCTTTGGCGCAGTGATTGCAGCGGCTCTCGTGGGCCTCAACAACGACATTTATTTGCAGGTGGGCCTGATCACGACCATCGGCGTTTCGGCCAAAAATGCGATCCTGATCGTCGAATTCGCCGAGGAAAAGATGCGCGAAGGCCTGTCGCCTGCCCGGGCCGCGCTGGAGGCTGGCAGATTGCGCCTGCGGCCCATCCTGATGACCAGCTTCGCCTTCGTCTTCGGCGTGCTGCCGCTGGCGGTGGCCAAGGGGGCCGGCGCTGGTGGCCAGAACGCCATCGGCTGGGCCGTGGTTGGCGGCATGCTGTCGGCCACCGTCCTCGCCATTTTCTTCGTGCCCGTCTTCTTCACCGTGGTGAAGCGGCTGTTCCGCGAACATCACGGCAAGGAAGAGACAGGACATGAAGGCGGCGCGCCGTCGGCACCGCAGGAGGCATGAGGACAATGCAGAAACTGAAGCTACTCCCGGCGGCCGCTCTGGCTCTGACACTGGCCGCCTGCGACATGGCGCCCAAATATGTGCGGCCCGCGCTGCCGGTGCCGGAGGCCAGCCCGCAAGGCGCGGCCTATGCCGCGAGGGAAGGACAGGCGATTATTCCCGCGGACACGGCCTGGAGGGACTTTTTCGTCGATCCGCGTCTCGTGCGAGTGATTGAAACGGCGCTCGGCAATAATCGCGACCTGCGCGTAGCGCTGGCCAATGTGGAGCAGGCGCGGGCGCGATATCGGGTGCAGCGCGCGGACATATTTCCAACCGCGGCCGTCAGTGGCAGCGCGACCTATCAGGATTCGCCTCTGGCGCAACAGGGTGGGGCTTCGGGGCGGACGGACACTTATGCCGCTTCGGTCGGGGTGTCGGCCTGGGAGATTGATCTGTTCGGCCGGGTCCGCAATCTGACCAAGGCAGCGCAGGAGCAATATTTCGCTTCGGTCGAAAACCGCAATGCGGCGCAGACCGCCCTGATTGCGGAAGTCGCGAACGCCTGGCTTGCCATGGCGGCCGATCAGGAAAGGCTGAAGATCGCGCGCGACCTGGAGAAGGCCTTTGGACAAACGCTTGATCTGACCAGAGCACGCTTCGCCAAGGGGGTCGCGTCGGAGCTGGAAGTGCGACAGGCTCAGACCAGCTATGATCAGGCGCGGTCCGACATCGCCACAGCGACGACGCTGGTGGCGCAGGACCAGAATGCGCTGAACCTGCTGGCCGGAACCGCCCTGCCGGTGGAGGATTTGCCAGCCGCCATGCCGGACGGGGATGTGACGCTGACCAATCTGCCGGCCGACCTGCCGTCTACAGCGTTGTTGCGGCGCCCGGACATCATGGCGGCCGAGCATCAGCTGCTCGCTGCCAATGCTGATATTGGCGCGGCGCGGGCGGCTTTCTTCCCCAAAATCTCGCTGACGGCGGCGTTCGGGACGATGAGCCTTGGTCTTTCCAATCTGTTCAGATCGGGCAGCGATTATTGGTCGGTGGCGCCCGCGGCGAGCCTTCCCATCTTTGATTTCGGGCGTAATCAGGGCAATCTGCGCTATGCGCGGGCCAGTTATGACGCGATGGTCGCGACCTATGAAAAAAGCGTGCAGACCGGTTTTCGCGAAGTTGCGGACGCATTGGCTCGCCGCGGGACGATGACGGCGCAGTTGGAGGCGCAAACATCTTTGCGGGATTCGGCACGGGTCGGCTATCGGCTGTCGGAAGCGCGCTTCCGGGCGGGTGTGGATGCTTTCCTGACCACGCTGGATTCGCAGCGGACGCTCTACAATGCGGAACAGACTTTGCTCTCGACCCGGCTGACGCGGGCGGTGAACATGATCGAACTCTATCGTGCCATGGGCGGCGGTCTCCAATGACCCGTTCCCGCTGCTTTGATCGCAAGCGGCGGGAGGCAGGGGCACGCATCATGCCCTATGTCGAGACCATCTAAGCATGGAAAGGAGTGGGCATGAACTACCTATGCCGGATCATGGCGTCGCCCGTCGGCGAACTGACGCTGGTGGCGAGCCAGCGAGGGCTGGCGGCGGTTCTGTGGGAAAATGATGATCCGGTCAGAGTGCGGCTGGAGCCCCGCGCAGATGATCCTCATCATCCCGTGCTGGTAAAGGCGGATCGGCAGTTAGGCGAATATTTTGCCGGTCGACGGCAGGCGTTCGACCTGCCGCTCGATTTTCATGGCACCGATTTCCAGAAGCAGGTTTGGGCGGCTTTGCTGACCATCCCCTTTGGCGAGACCCGCAGCTATGCCGATGTGGCGAACCAGATCGGCAAGCCCAATGCCTGTCGTGCCGTGGGGGCTGCCAACGGGCGCAATCCGATTTCGATCATCGCGCCCTGTCATCGCGTCGTGGGCGCCGACGGCGCGCTGACCGGCTTTGCAGGCGGTCTTGAAGCCAAGCAATATCTGCTTGGGCTTGAAGGAAGATTGTTCGATTAAGGCAAAGCAAAAATGGCGCACCCAAGAGGATTCGAACCTCTGGCCTTTGCCTTCGGAGGGCAACGCATCCCCATAATTTCGCAGTAAATCCTCAGTCTTCCTCGCCCATTGCGCAGGAACACTATGCGAACATCGAGCAGTTTGCGGACCCGGTGCGGTCCCAGATTGGCGGTGCGGCATGAGCGAGCAGCCGACAGTCGTGGAGCGCGTCCGCATGCTTTTCCCGAACCAAGGGATGCATCGTAACGCGGAGTTCATCGCAGGCCTTCACCCGCGAGCAATCGACTACCTAGAGCAAGCACCCGTCCTCGCCGCCGCATTCGGCGTGAAGTGGAACAGCCGCGCGGCCCGCCTCTATATTGCTAGCCGTATCGGCGGTCCTATCGAGCGCGGTGAGCGCCTTCGCAGCGTCATGGCTGCGGCAGGCATCCACACGCCCCTGCGCAAGCTGACCGGCTATGCGATCCAGCCCTATATGTCGTCCTTCGTGCGCGATCTGGTGGACCTTGATCCATCCACTCTTTCGCAGGCGATACCGGATAAGGGCAGGGCGCAGCGCCATTGGCTCGCATCACTGCGGGATTGGCGGGCGAGGATGAAAATCCGGAACCGATCGCCCAAGCTGCACTTCCAATGGATTGCCCGTCATGCACACCGCTGCGAACGCGGTCAGGCTGGCGACTTTGCGGACTTCGTCGGCTTCCATCCCTCGCTTGATGTGTCGCGCTGGTCGTTCGAGCATATGGCGAACGAGGTCCAGCTTTGGCACGACCGGCTTGCAGCTGACCGATCAGTCGCGGGGCTTGGCGTGGGCATCCGTCCTGACACGGTGATCGACCTCAGCGACTGGCCCGACCATGCCGAAGTGGGCGGCTTTGAATTCTTCAAGCTATCCACTCCCTCCATGCTGATGGAGGAGGGGCGCCGGATGCGGCATTGCGTCGCCACCTACATTCCCATGGTGATGAATGGGAAGTGCCATATCTATTCGATCCGCGCGGACCTGCGGCGGATGGCGACAGTGGAGATCATCGGCTCGCGCGTCGTCCAGATCAAGGCATTCGGAAACAAGATTCCGTCAACCGCCGTGCGTGATGCCGCTGACAAGTTCGCCCTCATGCATAAGCCGAGGGTCGCATAATGGGCCGCGTCCTAGTCGCCTGCGAGCGCAGCGGAGTCGTGCGCCGCGCCTTCGAAGCCCGCGGGCATGATGCCTGGTCGTGCGACATCGAAGCCGCCGACGATGGCAGCAACCGCCATATCCGGGGTGATGTCCGCGACTATCTGAATGAGGGGTGGGATTTGCTGGCATGCATGCACCCGCCTTGCACGATCCTCTGCAATAGCGGGGTGAAGTGGCTCTATATCGACGGCAAGAAGGAAAACGGGCGCGACCCGGAGCGCTGGGCCGAACTGGAGGAGGCCGCCGCCTTTTATCGCAGTTTGCGCGACGCTCACCAGATTCCCCGCCGCGTGGTCGAGAACCCGGTCATGCACCGCTATGCGATCCAGCTGACCCGGCGCGGGCGGACGCAGTTCGTGCATCCCTATTTCTTCGGTGAGCCGTTCTTCAAGAATACCGGGCTGGAGCTGATCGGCCTGCCGGACCTGAAGCCGACCAACATGCTGACACCGCCGAAGCCTGGCACTGAGGAGCATAAGGCGTGGTCGCGCTGTCACCGGGAACCGCCGGGGCCGGATCGCGCGCGGCGCCGGTCGGAAACCTATCCCAACATCGCGGAGGCCATGGCCGAGCAGTGGCATCATCTGCTGCCGGACCCGCAATATGACATGTTCGAAAGGATCGCGGCATGACGAAATACGCATCAACCACGACGGTCAGCAGCGCCAAGAGCAAAGCCGAGATCGAGGCAATCGTGGAGCGCTACGGCGCGTCGCAGTTCATTTCTGGCTGGAGCGCCGATCATGCTGTCGTCGGCTTCACCATGCGGGATCGGCAGGTCAAATTCGTGCTGACCATGCCGGACAAAAATCGGACCGAGTTCACCCACCACAGCAAGGGGCCGCGCACCGCCGAGGCCGCGCTGGCGCAGTGGGAGCAGGCCTGTCGCTCGCGTTGGCGGGCGCTCCTGCTGGTCATCAAGGCGAAGCTGGAGGCAGTCGAGAGCGGCATCAGCATTTTCGAGGACGAGTTCATGGCGAATATCGTTCTGCCCGACGGCCAGCTGGTCGGGCAGTTCATGCGGCCTCAGATCGCGCACGCCTATGAAACGCGCGAGATGCCAGCGCTGTTGCCCTATGTTCCGGGGGACAAATGACCTGGCCCTTCGGCAACATTCCCATGTTCAGCCAGCGGGTGATCCATATCGATCCGCCCTGGGCCTATGAGATGCGGACGCCCAAGGGATACGAGAAATCTCCGCAGGCGCACTATGACTGCATGACGATCGACCAGCTGAAGGAACTGCCGGTCGGGCACCTCGCCATGCCGGACAGCGTCATGGTGATGTGGGGCGTCTTCTCCATGATGCCCCAAGCGATCGAGCTGCTCGCGCATTACGGCTATCGTTTCTGCACCGGCGGGCCATGGGCGAAGCAGTCGAGCACCGGAAAGAAGTGGGCGTTCGGGACCGGCTATGTCTATCGGAACGCGGCCGAGTTCTGGATCGTCGGAAAGATGGGCAACCCCAAGGAGCGGTCCAAATCGGTGCGGAACCTGATCGTCGCGCCAGTCCGGGAACACAGCCGCAAGCCCGACCAGATCTATGACGACATCGAGCAGCTGTGGGACGGCCCCTATATCGACATATTCGGCCGCCAGCAGCGGGAGGGATGGACGGTCTGGGGGAATCAGTCTAGCCGGTTCGCCGCATGATCGCCGCTCTTCTCCTCGCCGCCGCCGTAACCGTTGTAGATGGCGACACCCTTCGCATTGATGGCGAACGCATCCGCCTGCTCGGCATCGACGCGCCCGAGATCCACGGTTGCCGAAAGGGCAGGGTGTGCGTCCCCGGCGACGGCAATGCCAGCAAGCGCAGCCTAGAGGCGATGATGGACGGCCGGGTCAGCGTGCAGCGCGTCGGGCAGGACAGATATGGCCGGACGCTTGCCCAAGTCTATGTTGGTGGCCGGAATGTCGCCTGCGAGCAGATCAGGCGCGGGCAGGCGGTCTATGTCGAGCGCTGGGATAATGGCGGGGTGCTGGCGGCGGATTGTCGGTTATTGCGAAGCATAGAACCTATGTTATGATGCCCGCGTTGAGACGTGCTTGAGACGGAAAGGGCTGGCGGCCGGAAGGCTGCTGGCCCTTTTTCTAAAGCAGCGCCGGTCCCGCTGGGTCGCTTCCCTTCTTCCGGAACCATGGATTGGCGGTGTGTTCCACGATCATGCGCTCGGCAGGGTAGGGCCGGTCGAACTGATATAGATCCTCCAGCGGCGCATGCAGCCAGGTCTCCCAATCTTCCAGGTCTAGGATCACCGGCGAGCGGTCGTGGATGTCGATCAGTTCTGGCGCATTGTCGGTCATGACGCCGGTATAAACCGCGCCCCACTCATCGCTGTTCGACCAGAGCCCTGCCCAGGCGAAGATCGGCTGGTCACGCAGCGATAGCCATGTCTCCGTCATCCGGCCCGGTTCGCCCACGGCTTCGGCGTAGCGGGCGGTCGGAATCAGGCATCGGTTCGCCGGGTTGATCGCCCAGCGCTTCCAAAAGGTGCCGAGCTTGTCGAAGCGGGCGTTGTTCACCGGCTTCGGCTTGTTCTTCTTCGTTGGGTCTCGTTTGCTTGGAAGGGCGACCGGGAAGCCCCAAGTCATCTGCTCCAGTACCCGCTCACCACCCTCCAGTCGTATGACGGTGCCTGGCTGAGCCGGATGCGTCTGAAGCGGCCCTTCGTTGAACCGCGCACCTTTTCTGGCGCCGAACAGGTTCAGCACCTTCTGCGTGTCACCGCGTTCTGCCCGATTGCACATAGGCTTAGCCTGAGACGCGACCAATCGAGAGTCAATGCGCTTGACCGACTCGGATCGTGTTCCTCATATGTTCTCATATCGGAGTTGAGACATGGAACGAATTGACGACATTCGCGAAGCGGTTGCGAATGCGCTGGAGGCGCGCGGACACAACAACCGCCAGTTCCTTCGAGAGATTCGCGAAGGACATAGGGATGACGGGCCTTTCATGCTCGGAGCGCTGGCTTGGGACGCGCGCGTCAATGCTTCTGACAGGAGGACGAGATGACCGACGAAGTGAAGGTCGCTTTCGACACAATTGCTGCCCGTCTGGATCAGGGCGTGGGCGAATTCGAAACGCGTGCCGTCATCACCGACCTGTGCCGCGATCTGGGAATGGACCTGACGGACCTTGCCGACGGTATGCACGACGAGATGATTTTCAGTCTCGCGCAAGGCAGCGCGGAAACAGAGCTGGTCTACACCTATATGCCCGGCGAGAGCCATGGCTACGATCATCGCTATGATCTGGTCGAGAAGCTGAAGGGCGAGGCTGTCCGGACGCGCAAATGGGTCTTGCCGTCAGCCTATGAGATGCAGGCGACCGACCTGTCGACGAACAAGCTGGGATGACATTCAATCGAGCAGATGGAGGACTTCAGGACGAGTATAACGCTCTGATGAAGCGCTGCCAATGCGGCCCCATGCCTGATCCTGAAGAAATATGGGAGCTATGCCGGCAGCTGCTTGAAGCAGGATATCCCTTCCAGGCCGACAGGCTGGGGGAGTATCTGCCGGATTAGGGGTGCAAGCCGATGGCCCATTCCCTAACGGCTTCAAGGCGGCATACTTTCTGCTAAAGGCCCACAATGAGCATATCTTTGAACGAGTCGGACGATCGCCAACCAGACTATGACATGGAGGTCGTCTATGTCGGCGATGGCGAAAGGCTGGCCGACAAGCTGCTCTGGCGGTGCGTTGTCATCTTGGCTGACGGCAGCGAATGCGTGGACTGCGAGTTCAACGGCTGCGATATTATCCGCGATGACGGCTCTCCCATGTTTGCCAGCGACGGCGAAGGGCATCGGGGCGACCCTGCCGCGATGCAGGCCTGCCCGCCCGAAATTCGCAAGATGCTGATGATGGAGGTGAGGTCACTCGGGGCCATTACCTATCTTGCCGGGCACCCGGATTATGACCCCTTTCTTCGCCGGAATTAATATTGCGGCGCAGAAGGGCATGGCCTAATTCTCCCCGCCGTATCGCTAATCGGGGATAGTAGCTTGCAGATTCGGAATGAGGCGGCCATCGGCGCCGCGGCCAGCGAGGACACAAAAGCCGGCGGGCCGCTACTTATCGAAGAGAACCCGGTAAAGGAAAAGCTGGCGAAGCTGATGACCGATTATTTCGGCCCTCATTATGTCGCCAAGGACGCTAAGACGCTCACCGAATCGCTTGCGGCTGGCGGTCATATCTCGCCGCGCTTCAACCGGCGCGGAACCGAGTTCCTGATCGTCACCAAAGGCTCCGCCACCATCAACCAGCTTGAGGTGAGCGAAGGCAGCGTGGTTCGGATCGATGCGGGCGAGATCGTGGAGATTTCAAGCCGCGAAGGCTGCGAGATCACGTCGCAGGTTTTCCCCTACCACAAGAAGCTGGCCCATCAGCCCTACGCCCAGCCGAGCGACCCCGCCCTGCTTAAGCGGTTGAAGGACAAGAAGGTCAGCATCGTCATCATCGCTCAGGATATTCAATATCATATCTGCCACGCGATAAGCTCCTGCCTGACGCAAACCTATCCGAACCTCCAGATCATCGTCGTCAATGACAATTCCGAGGACGAGACGGGAAGCCGAGCCGAGACAATGGCGCGGTTCGATCCGCGCATTGAGGTGCATCATGTCGACCTCGGCATGAATGGCTCGCGCCGCTATGGCCTCCAGCAGGCCAAGGGCGACTTCTGCGTCATGATCGATGGCGACGACTGGCTGAACCGGGATGCCGTCGAGAAGCTGCTGACGACCGCGCAGAACCTCAACAGCGAATTGGTGCTGTTCGGCTTCGACCACTATAACGACAAGACTCGCGAGGCGTGGAACCCGGTATATCCTTCCTACGAGCCGAAAGCGGACGTGCTACTCCCCAAGCCGGTCGAGGATCAGGACGCCCGCGAAACCGCGCGGCTCAACCACACCGTCTGGATGAATTTCTTCTCGCTCAAGCTGCGCCCGACTGCGCTAAATGCCATGCGCCATGTCTATCAGTATGAGGATCTGCCGTTCTCGCTGTCGCTGATGCAGCATGCCAAGAACCCGGCGGTCTGCAACCTGATCCTGCACCACTATCGCCGCGAGCGGACCGGGCAGTCCACCGAGAAGTGGTGGCAGGTCCTTCCGTCGCAGAAGCAGGCATGCCTCAAACTGTCGATCGAACACGCCCTCAAGCAGTTCGATGGCGCGAGCGCCGATTATTATCGCCTCGTCCTGCTCTACAAGATAGACCAGATCATCAATTATGAGCTGGGGATGCCGCAGAGCCATGACGAGCTTCATGCCTGGCGGTTGCTGCTGACCGATCTGTTCTCGCTGTTCCCGGAGGAACTGCATGAACGACTTGTCGAGCCGGGCATCCGATACGAGTTCCGCAAGGCCCACCCGAAGCAGAAGAAACACTCATGATCCAGAGCAAGGATATCAGCGTCGTCGTCCAGGGGCCGATCGAATGGGCGAACGATCGCGCGCACGGAACGGGCATCACGGTCGCTCTGTCGCGGCAGATCCGCAAACTGCTGCCGGATGCGGAAATCATCCTTTCAACATGGGAGGGGCAGAAGATCGATGCGGTCGAGCATGACAAGCTGATCGAGAACGAAGACCCCGGCGCGCAAGGTGTCTGGCCGAGCTTCGTCCCCAGCAACGTCAACCGGCAGATCGTCTGCACCGTCGCCGGCCTTAAGGCTGCAACACGGAAATATGCGCTGAAAATCCGCACAGACATGGTGTTGGAAGGTACGGACTTCCTCGAAATTTTCGAGAATGCAAAGCCTCTGAAAGCTGACAAGCGCAACGTCTTCACTCGGCCTGTGCTGACCAACAATTTCTCGTCGCGCAACACCGCCTCGATCCTGGAGCGCCTGCCGAACCACCCGCTACCGTTTCACCCGTCCGATCACGTCAGCTTTGGACTGCTGGAGGATGTGCTGTTCCTCTGGGACGTTCCGCTTCAGGATGACGACGACGCCTTATATTTCATGGACCATTCGCAGCCCAACCGCTTTCGGTTCAGCGAATTTTCGCGCCTGACACCTGAGCAATATATCTTCACGACCGCGCTGTCGAAGAAGGTGCCGATCGATATCGAGCATTATGCCGACATGCGCAAAGAGGTGATCGCGCTGTCGGAATTTTACATGACCACGCACATCATTTCCGTGCCTGACCGCAAGTTCGCGCTGAATTTCCCGAAATATCACACCGACCACCATTTCCATTTCGAATGGATGCGGCGGAATCCCGATGCGAAGCTGCTGGAAACCTATCAGAGCCTTCCCGGAGAACCTGCGCCCCGGAGCAAGCTGCCGAAGCCGCTGCGGGTCGTGACCTATCCGTTCCGCAAGCCCAAGAAGTTCAAGGAGCGGGTGGCGCGGTTTTTCGCGTCTTAAGTGGCGGCGGCCAGCTTCGCCTGCAGGCGAGCGTGGCCTTCGTCGTTGTCAGCCTGGATATCGGCCAGGGCCTCTTTCGCGACGGCCTGGTCATCGGCGTTCAACATGGCGATGGCGGCCTCGTAGAGCGCGATGAACTCGGGCGCGCGAGCGACGATCGGGCCGATAATCTGCAGCAGGTTGAGCGCGGTGGTGACGTTCATGGATCAGGCTCCCGTCTTACCGGTGAGGGTGAGGAGATCGGCGACAGCGGCGCGGGCAGTGGTCAGAGCGCTCGCGTAGCTGGCCGCGTTCCCGGCGGCATATGCCTTCCGAACGATCCCCAGCGCGGCATAGGCTTTCGCGTCCAGGGTGGCGATCTTGGCGGCGGTCGCGCCACGGATCAGCCCAGCATCGACGCCCGTCTCGATCGCGATGCGGGCCGCCTTATAGGCCAGCTCCGCCGCGAGCGCGCCTTGCTCGTCGAGCGTCGTCTTGTCGGCCACAGCGCCAGGCGCGGGCGGGATCGTGTTGACCGGCGTGCAGCCGGGCAGGGCGCAGAGCAGCGCCAGCGGGATCAGGCGGATCATGTTATGTCCTCGTCGAAGGTGCAGCCGAAGAAGCTGATGAGATAGGGGAGCCAGAAGAAGATCATGGTTTGGGCTCCGGCGCTGGGGGATCGACAGCAGGCGCATTGGCTAGGCTCTGCCCCATCCGATCGAGGCTGCGCTGGGTCCAGCGTTCCTTGATGGCTGACACGATCGCCATGAGGATCGCGGTGTACGCCGACGCCTCGCCCGCATGGTTCGCCTCGATCGCGCCGTGCATCACATAGAGGACACCCGCGGCGATGACCGTCAGCAGCAGGATTTCGCTGAAATGATCCGTGGGCGGCTTGATGGTGATGAGGGGACGGTTCATCGCGCCCATGCTCCGGTTTTCTTGTTCAGCCATTTCAGGAACTGGCCGACCGTCTTGCCTTGCAGGATCGACGGATTCGCCTTGGCCGCCGCGGCGCCCGCGATCAGATCGGCGCGCGCATCCACGTCAGCCCCGATTACCTGCGCGGCGGTGAGCGGCCCGAAGAAGTGTGCGGCATAGAGTGACGCCTTGTTGATCGGGATGCCCTTGGCGCGCAGATATGCCGCATTCTTCGCGGTGAACGTCTTGGCGCGGGCGGTCTGCTCCTCGATCGAAGGCTTCAGGCCGCCGAACGCCTGCTGGGGATCGGCGCCCCACTGACCACCTTCACCCAACCATGTCGATCTGATGAACTGGTAGAGGCCAGACCCGGTGGAGGTTGCGGCCTTGATATAGGGCCGGTCGCCACTCTCGATCTTCGACAGCATAGGCCAATAGTCGTCCGGAATGTCGCTGGCGGGCGCCGCCTTCGCTGGGGCCAGCTTGTCGAGCATGGCCAGCGTGTCTTTGCCCGCCCAGCCATCGACCGGGGTGATTCCGGTCCGCTCTTGGAACAGGCGCACGAAATCGTCATCGCTGATCGTGGTCATCATTCGCCTCCCTTGCTCAGCGGCTTAGGAGTAAGCCCCCGCGTCGTTTTCCCCAGAGTGTCCACGGTCGGCAATGACACCGCCATCTGCGTGCCACCCACGATCGCCGCGCAGACGTTCGCCAGCTCGTGAGCCGCGAGACGCACCGCCCTGATGGCGTCGATCTTCTCCTGCTGCGTCGGCGCGCCCGTCATTTTCCAATCCTCTGCTCCAGGTGCTGGATCGTGACGGTGAGCGCCGACAGTGCGGCGGCAAGAGCGCGGTCGCTTTCGGTGCGCTCCTTCTCATTCTGCTGCCGCGCGTCGGTGATCCGGGTTTCACGCCAGACCAAATAGGCGATCATCAGACCGAGCGGCCCAAACTGGCCGAACGTCGTCCACATCTCAGCCGTCACGTCGACCCCCGACCCTTGGCGTTCTCGCCGTTGTGATTTTATGATGGCGCATCAGAACGGCCCCCGCGAAAGCTCGCGATATTGCGAGCCATCAGCCGAGCAACGCAGCCGGATCGAGCCATCAACGCCAGGCGCAAATGCGGAGCCGAGGCGGAAATTCGATCCGGTCAGCGAATAGCCAGATGCAGGGAATACCGGCTCGATGATCTTGCCGGGGATGCGCGGATAGAAGTCGCCGATCGCGCCAACGGTCCCGAGTGTCCCGGTCATGGCCTGACTTGCTGCTGTCTGCGATGTGTCCACGATGTATGTGCCGGTGAGGCCCTTGCCGGTCAGTTTCCCAATGACCTTTGTGCCGACCGTGACACCACTGCCCGCGATGACACTCCCCACCGCGATCCGACCGCCAGATGTGGCAGTGACAGTGAGCGTCGTTCCCGAAATGGAACCGGTGAAGCTCGCGGTAATCTGCCCGACCTCGAAGGTTTCCCTGTGATCCGGCACGATCACAAGACCCGCATCGTCGCGCGTCGTGCGGAACGGCACCACATTGACCAGCCGCATGTTGCCGTCTGCGCGCGATGTGCCAGTCAGGATCGGCTCGCCAAAACCGCAGTTAATTTCGAACGTCGAACTGACCTGTGGGTTATAGAAGATGCTGAATGGCACCTTGGCGGAATAGGCCGCGTCCGGGCTGTTGAAGATGATCCCGCCATCGAAATAGGATCGCAGCGCGCCCATGAAGACGACGTTCTCGGCACTGCAATTGATGCAGACGTTGCAGAGATAGATATGCGCGCCGAAGATGAGTGTGGCGCCGTAGATATCCCCGCCCAACACCGCCCCCGTGCCCTTGGCGCTGACCGTGATACCGACGAACTGCGGTTCGGCGACGATATGCGCGGGCGAAGCGGACACGCAGTAGATGCCGACGCTGTTGGGGTCGAGAGGGCGTTCGGTGCCCGCATTGTGGGGGCCGTCAGACCAGCACGCAACGAATTTGTAACTACCAGGGCAGGCAACATGGAAACCGACATTGAAGCCATATTCGAAGCAGTTGAACAGCGTTGGTCCGCCATTGAACTCGCCGCCTAGATAGAATCCGGCGCCGCTGCGCAACGTGAGCGCGCTAGTCGGCCCAACGTCGCCTTGCAGCACGCCATAACAATGCACCGACGAATAGGTGTTCTTGTCGTAACTCGTTTCCTGACGAGGCCCATTTAGGCAGTCGATCAGAACATCGGCCCAGATGATGCGAGCGGTCCCGGTCGACAACGCGGCAAATTCGAAGCCGAGGATAGAGCAGTCGCGGATCGCCACCGCATCCGTCGTTCCGGTCAGGATCGCGGTGCCCTCGAAATCATCCGGATCGGCCGTGCCGTCGGTCGGCGTTCCTTCGCGAAGGATATAGCAGCTTTGCAGGCATCCGGCGCCCTCATGCGTGATGCTCGCCCCACTGCCAAGGATCAGCTTGGGAACGACCGCGAGAGCCTCGTAGAAGCCGGCCCGGCCAGCGAATGGGTTCCCAGGATCAGCGCGCCCCGTTGGGCCCTGCAGGGTTACGTTGCGGCGAAGATTGATGCCATCGGCAAACGTGTAGGAATCGCCGGAATGGCCGTATTTGACGGTGCCACCGCCCAACGCCGAAACGAAGTCGATCGCCTCTTGGACCTTTGCCGCCTTGTCCAAGACGATCACGCTATTAGCGAGCCAAGGCGCGTCCTCGACGTGAACCTCGCGCTTCAGCTTGTCGACAATCGATCCCTCGTCGGCGATGTCGTCATGCGAGAAGTTGATCGGACCAGCCCCGATTTTCTCCCGGATCAGCTCTTGCTCTGGGCCACTGTCGCTGATCGTCTCAGCATCGACCGAACCGGCGCCCAAAGGCCCGCTCGCCAAGCCACGCGGCCCGCGCGCGCCGGACACACGAATGCGGACACCGCCACTGGATGAAATCACCGTCATATGGTCACACCTGGAATGAGATGGATCTGGCCGCGCGTTTCGACGATCACAATGTTGTCGGCATCGAATGCGATGAAGTCATAGGCCAGCTTGACGATCTCCATCGCGCCAGGCACCGCCGCGAAGTCCGCGCCGCGCAGGCGCACATTGAAGAAGCCCTGCGCGTCGTCTCGTCCGCTAATCAGCGCGGAGGCGATGGCCGCACCGCCGGCTCCCGCGACGGCGCGAACCTGAAGCCGCAACGTCCATCCGGTGATATCGATCGGACTGCCGGCGTCGTCCTCAAGCGTCCATCCCTTGAAGTAGTTGCCGTTGCGCGGAACCTCGATGTCCATCTCAGCCGGCATCGCTGAAATCCTCCACGAAGGAGATCGACACGCCAGCTGATCTGCCGAAAGACACATCGGGCGCAAGGTTCTGTCCCATGACCGCCCTGCACTGGACGACTGGCCATTCGAAGTTGATGGCCGCGCCAGAAGGAATTGCCTCCCTAGTGGGCGGGGATATGACGCACTCTGCGACTTGCCCTGTCCGCGAGACGACCCGCTCCACAATATGCCCACGGCGGCCGACGCTGAACTTCTCGCCACCTTCCAGACGCGCACCCTGCGTCACGTTAACGCTGAGCGTGGTGGCGCGCATGCCTGCTGGCGCGGCAGTCTCGGCATTGATGTACGGCGCGGCATAAGCGACTGATGTTGGGAAATGATCGTCATCCGCCACAAGCCGCGAAGGCCGAGCGATCCCTCCGCCAGCGATTGGGCGTGGGGCGGTCGGTAGGGAGAGAAGAGGGACGAGGATCACTCGGGCGCCACCGGCAAGATATGCCACCCAGCTTTCCCATAGCCGCAGCATCGAAGGGCCGCGCAGGTCGATATTGCCGTGCGTGACGGACCACCGACCTCCGCCATCGGTTTGAATTGTGGTCTCGTCATCGTTCAGGTTCGCGCCGCCGGACACGACCTGCGGAACCGGCATCGCGGTTACCAGCTTCGGATTGAAGCGATGCGACGGGAAGATGAACATGCCGCAGGATTGGCGCGGACGCCTCTTCTGCTCTACGGACGCCAGCCCTACATTACCCTGTAACCAAACTCGAACCAGTGTGCGCGGCCAGCAGCCGCTATGGCCTGGATCTGCACCTCGATCGTCGTGCCATTACCGATGCCCACGCCGCCCTGGAAGTTGCCGCCGAAGCCCGTTCCGATGACGCCACCAGCATGCTCGCCGGCCGTCATGGTGGTTGCGATAGGCAGCGTCATGGTGAAGCGCGACAAGGTGGCCGCCGCCGTCGCGGTCATGTCGATTCGGCCATGTACCGTCACTTTGTTGCCGACGCGCATCCATGTACACTCATAGGCGGTCAGCGCGGAGACGTTTGCAACCGCAGTCAGGGTTGGTGTGTAATTCCCTGACGCAAGTGCAGGGATCGTGTTTTCCGATACGATGGTTACGCGACCATATGCGTCGACCGTGATGGTGGGCACCTTCAACGCGGATCCATAGGAGCCAGATGTGACCCCGCTGGTGGCGAGCGATAGCGTGCGGTCCGTCGAAAGATTGCCACCGCCCACCAAGCCGGTGCCGGTCGATATTGAGCGTGACGTCGCCACACCGCCGAGATTGGATAGGGCGGCCGCTGCGCTGGTCGCGCCAGTGCCACCATTTGCAATGGCTAGGGTGCCGCCTAGTGTAATGGTTCCAGAACCGGTGATCGGACCGCCTGTGAACGACAGCCCAGTCGTGCCGCCTGACGCTCCGACGCTTGTAACTGTTCCGGTCGTGGACGACGTACCCGCTCCAATTGCCGTGCGGAACGCTGCGGCATCTAGCGCCGAAATGCTGCTGTCAGCATTGACCCGCAGAAATCGAACTGCATCGGGGTTAGCAAGGGTCAGCAGCGATCGGCCGACAGTTGTCGAGCTTATAATATCTGTCGGTGAAACAACGGCGTAAGGGAGATCTGTCCAAGCGTCCGCGCCATTGCCGTATTTCCGCTTGCCGGTGTCCGTCTCCAGCGCGGGCTCGCCAGGGCCAAGCGTGGGATTGACGCTTGTCCAATTCGCCGCCGTGTCGCGGCGGAGCTGAAAACGAACCGTAGGCATCAGGCCTCCGTCTCGGCGTCGCCGCCGTCATAGATTATGTCTCCAGCTTCCGTCGTAGCGGTTGCCGTCTCAGACCAGTCAGAGGTGCGGCCATCGCCAACCCCGTACGCGACCTGAACGTCGATCGCGGCGCCCGCGGGGACAATCGGGGTTATCAGGACGATAGGGTCGCCGGCATCCGTGTCCGTCGCCGTATTCTCCGACCAGATTGCGTCGGTACTGATCTTCCAACGGATATACCAGGTTAGGTCAGGGCGGATTGGCCCGCTCACGCTTACCGTGATCTGCGCCCCATAGTCGTATGTGTTCGGGGTAGCGGAGAGGATGGAAGGGGGGTCGAGAGGTTCCGGCGCTACACGATCACCAAGCGCCGCCGGCTCGCCTTCTTCGGTGGCTGGGTTCCAGGAATCGATGGCGGGCAATGCCTGCACCCATGAAAAGGTTATGCCGCCAGTGGTCATGTTCCGCGTGACCGCAGTTATCTCGACCGGCCCGCTGTAGAAGGTCGCCCCGGATTCCGTCAGATCGAGGCTGATGTAACGATGGCCCCTGGCGATACGACCCGCGACATTCGTTGTCACCGTCCCGCGAAACAGCGCATTCGTGCGGGCCATGCGGCGCTTTGCGAGGCGGCGAACCTGACCCCATGACGGGACTTGCGGGTCGAGACTGTCGCTGAGGATCTGACCGCGCTCGGCAATGTCGTCTTCGTCGCGCCACGCATCACATTCGACGCTGTTATAGTCGTGAGCCGCACTGATGTAGGAGCATATGATCTCGTTGACAGCCTCATCGTCATCGACGCCCACGCCCTGCCATTCGAAAGCGACGATATGCTCCGGCCCGATCGTGACGCTGGGCGCCATGTATTTGCCCGCAAAAATCACTAGCGCGCCGTCGCTGCGCGGGGCCATCCAGCCGTCGCAGGAGGCGAGCAGTGCCGCTGTCACGTCACCATGCTTGTCAGTGTGCTTGTGAGCCAACCAGGATCGCCAGCGGGCTTCAGTGCCGCCTGCCTTTAGCGCAACAGGTTCATCGCAAACATCGGCCGCAGCGCGCCAATATTCGATCGTCGGCGCTATCTTGGTCGAATAATCGATGCCTTCACGCACCATCTTATAGTGCATGAGCTGTCGAACGGGGTTCTCAGTCCATGTCCACAGCGCCTCGTTGGTCGGATCGGCAGAATGCGGGTCCGGGCATCTCTGCCACTTCGCCACCATCGAGGGCACCGGCGCGCCATTTGGGTAGATATCGAGGAAGTCCTCAGACTTCACCGGCGCACAGAACAGGCTGATCAGGACCACGCCATCGCCGCGGTGATTGGCCGTCCAGATGCCGGGCAAGAGGGACATCGCAACGGTGTTGGCTGGACCAGGAGTGCTGCCGTCCGTGTAGTAGAGGCTCACTTTGTTCTCGCCGTAACGACCATCCTCCCCGGCGTTCACGAAATCGCCAGACAAGGTAATCCTGTCATCAGCGAGATAAAAACCGAGGACTTCGGTCAGCCTGCCGTCATGGATGGCGTGGACATCGACCGCCGTGCCGTTTCCCGATGTTTCATAAAGGACATAGGCACCATAAAGGCGGCTGATCCCATATGCGCTGACGCGGGGCGGGCGTGGAATCTTGATAGCAGTCGTCGCTGTGTCCGGCTTCGGCATTGATGGGCCGAGACCGAGTAGGCCGCCCAAGCTCTGGACGCCTGCAACGGTCAGGCCTAGGGTTAGGGCCTGTACCGCCGTAACGGCCACGCCATAGGCCGCGAAGGTGCCGCCAAGGGCACCGACGATCGCGCCGCTGATAGCCTGACCAACGCCGGGGATGACGTTGATCGCAACGGCTGCGCCGATCGTCAAAATTGCGCCTAATGTTTTACCCACATACCGACCAAGCCGCCGAAACAGCCTCGATCTCTACGGACGCCACGGCCAGCCCGCGGTCTGCCACCATCGCCCAGCGCTTGCCGGTGAAGATCGCGCCTGCTTCCATGCCGCCGACCCGCAGCACGCCGATGTCGCCGATTCGCACATCTCCACGCCGCTCCGGGATGCCTGCATTTTCCATCCCGCAGCGGAATAACTGGGTTAGGCTCCCAGCGTCCTCGATGAAGCGTGCGGCGCCCTCTTCCGTGTCATAGGCTCCGCGCCAGTGCGCCATCGGATCAGGCCATCCGTTCAAGATCGCCCATTCCGCAGGCATAGCGCAGCAGTCCCACTTGCCAGGTACACGGCGACGGTTGCCCATCTCGCGGAGAAAGGTTCCGAGTTCGATCATTTCGGACCGAACCGCCGCGATGTGCCCGCATTGATGCCTGCGACATGGCTGAAGATGGCATCGGTTGGAGACCGGCGGCGCTGATCGGCATCCGTGAAGAAGGCGTTTTTGGCGCGTGCCCTGGTTGTGTCGCCCTGCACGATGGTCAGCGTGATCGAGCGCGTTACCTGATCGCCCTGCTTGGTCGGGCGGCTGATCTTCAGCGACCGCGCCTCGAAGACCGCCTCCCATTCGACGCTCTCGACCTGCCATGCCTCATCGAATTGGACGGTTCCGATGTCGACGCGAGCACCCTTGACCGACGGGGCATCCTCCAACGCCAGGCGCATTGTCTCCTCGCTGACGCCCGACAGGGTGAAATCGAGGCGCTCGGCCGTGCCGTTGATCAGCTGCTGGAAATCCGGGACGCTCACCAGCTCGGCACCGCCCAGCGCGATCGTGGGAGAAGGGATCACCGTATCGGCGGGCAACGGGAGAGGCCCATAGCCTGACCAAAGGAGTGCAGGCGGGTCGCAGTCGATGCGCGCAACGATGCTCTCGCGGTAGATCGCCATCAGGTGCCGTCCCGCTGGAAGCTCGCCAGGCGCGCAGGCAGGTTCTTGTTGATAGCCTGCCCCATGGAGGCCGCCGCCTGCACCGCCCCTTGATTGGCCTTCGCAAGGATCATCCGGGCGAACTCGTCGTTCATGACCGCGCCGCGGGCGTCGACCTGGATGATGGGCTGGACGACCTGCGCGCCGGAGCGCCCGCCGAGCGCCTTGGAGCCGACAGATAGCGTTTCGCCTCGGCTGACATTGGCGAAGGGCCGCCCATTCAGCGACAGGACATTGGTGTCGGTGCCGCCGCGCCCGCCGATGACACCGGAGCCGCCTCCCGCAAAGCCCAGAACCGCACCAATCCCGCCGATTAAGCCGCCGATGCCGCCGCCACCGCCGCTATTGGCGAGCGCCTCAGCGATGGGGCGCATGATGTTCTGCTGGATGAAGATGTCGAGGATGCCGGCGAGGAAAGGGTCTTTGATCCCGAGGCGCTTCGTGATCGCGTCCCTGATGCCATCCTGCACATAGTCGAGTTCCTGCACGACCAGATCCTCGACCTGATCCTGCGTGCTGGTATCGTTGCCCCTGCGCAGATACCGGTCAAGCGGACCCTCAAACTGCCGATTAACGCCCGCCACTTCCGCCTGCTGAATTTGGCCGAGCGTCGCAAGCCGAGCCTGCGCCACTTTCTTCTGCGCGTCAGTCGCATCCTTGCTGGCAATGACCGCCTCAAGCTCGGCTTTCTCCTGCTGATAGGCAAGGTCGAGCAAGCGCAGTTCGAGGTCGCGGCGCTGTTCGCGCGTATCGGTCAAATCGCTCTGCGCCCGCAGCAGATCCTGTTGATTGCGCAGATCGCCCAGGCGGATACCGAGCGCGTCCTTCGCCGCCTGCACGTCGCGCTCATAGATGACCTTGCCAGCCTCCAGTGCGGCGACCGTCTCGGTCAGGGCGATGATCTTCTTCTTCTGCTCAGGGGTGTAGCGCTTCTCCTGATCCACATCCTTGATGGCGGCCTGCTTCGACGCCTCGATCCGGTTAAGCTCTACCTGCGCCCGATCAGCGGCGTTGGTTAGCTCATCACCCTTGAGGCGAAGGATTTGGTCGTTGAGGGACGCTTCTTCGCGCGCGAAAGCCTCGGGGCTTAGCGGCGACTTCGGCGTGCGGGTTTTCTTGCCGCTGGATGAGGATGGTGTGCTGGTTGGCTTTCCGCGCCCCGCTCCGGGCGTTCCCGGCAGCGGATTGCCCATCAGGTCGTAACCGCCGATCATGTTGCGGAAGCGGTCTTCTGCGCGCTTTCCTTGCGAAGATGCCATCGACTGGTTGAAGGCCTTCAGGAACTGCCCGGCGCGATCCGCCTCCTTCGCCAGCGGCGTTATGGAAAACTCGCGGCCGCCCCCGCCAGCACGCCGTTGGGCTTCGTTGATAGTGGACTTGATACCGTTATCCACGCGGCGGCCGAAATTATCGATACGGATGAGGAAATTATCCGCATTGTCGATGAGCCGGAGGATGTTCGCGATGTTGTCGCGGGCATAATTCGCCCGCTGCTCGATGCTACCGAAGGCGTTGAACGCGGCATCGATGAGAGGCTGGAACACGTCTGTCAGGCCGGCGAACGTGGCGCGAATTTCCGCACCGGTGTCGAAGGCCTGCTGCTCCAAGTCCGAGAAGCCGTCAGCGCCCTCGCCGAAGAAGCTCGCGATCATGGAGGAGAACTCACCACCCTGATCGAAAGCCGAGAAGGTCGTCAGCGCCGCGTTATAGACGCGTGTCATCGCATCATCGAACGTGACCGGCATCTGGTTGAACTCTGCGTCGATGCCCGCGGTGAACTTGGTGTCGGTAAGGGCCTTCAGCAGCTTGTCGGAGGTCAGCTTTCCTTCCTCGCCCAACTGCTTGATCTGGCCGATTGGCTGACCCATGCTTTCGGCGAGCAGTCGGGCAAGGCGAGGGGAGGCCTCCAGAATGCTGTTGAGCTCGTCGCCGCGCAATGCGCCGGCCGCCAGGGCCTGACCGAACTGCAGGGTGGCCGAAGCAGCCTGATTGGCATCGGCACCGCTGATCTTCAGCGTCTTGGAAAAGGTTTCGGTCGCGCGAGCGGCCTCCGCCTGGGTCGCGCCGAGCTCCTTCGCGCCACGCACGAAATTGCCATAGAGCGATGCCGTTTCCGACAAGCCAGATCGCGTCTCGTCGGCAATCCGCTGCACATCCTTCTGCGCCTGCCCGAAGGAACCGAAACCAGCGGTGGCAAGGCGTAGCTGCGCCTCCAGCTTCTTGGCCTCGTCCGCGATCGTCAGGAAGGAGCGGGCAAGAGCTACAGCCGAGACCCCCGCCAGCGCGCCCGTGATGCCACTCATGGCCCGCGATACGATGCGCTCCGTCGCTCCTGCGCTCTTTTGGATGCCGCCCATCGCCTTATCGAACTTGGCCTCGGCCCGAGCAACATTGGCTTCATATCGATCAAGCCGAGCCTCAAGCTCGACAACAACGCGATCAGCGGTGACAGCCATCAGTGGATTTTCCCGATGCCAGCGCGCTCCATGCGCAGGAACATAGAGGTCACATCATCAGCGGAGGGTGGCGCTTCCTCGCCTTCTTCGTTCGCTAGATTGTGATGGTGCAGCAGCGCGGTATATTCCGGCATAGTGACGGCCTCCGCATCCCTCAGCCCGAAGCCGATGGTTCGGAGGTTGTGGAGGACGACGCCCCAGTCGATCCGTTCTGGTTCTTGAGCTTCACCGGGGCTTTTTTTTTAGCCTGCTGTGCGGGCGTGTAGCCGACATAGAGCGCGGTGATGATCGCCTGCGCGGTGATGTGGTGATCCGCGAGCGCGTGGCCATCGACATAGTTCTCGATCAGGCTGTTCGCGCGCAGGGCCGTCACTTCGACAGGCGCGCCGTTCACCTCACCCTTGCCGCCGCCGATCAGCCCCTGCCGGATCGTCTCGACCACATCATGGATCGAGAAGCCGCCATGCAGCAGGCGGTGCTTGACCAGATCGATCGGGCCGGCCTTTGCCTCGATCTCGACTATCCGCTTGATCGGTAGCCGGAACAGGTAGCGGCCATCCGCAAAGGCAAGGTCGATCTCGGTTTGCATGGGGCAACGCTATGTGGGATGGTGCGCCATGCTCTACGGACGCCAGCAGGAGAGAGATTGTTGATCGCTGCCATATTGCTCGCCAGCGCCATAACGCTGCCGACTGACCGTTCCTATGTCCTGGCCGAAACGGACAAGCCGGCCACCGAAGCCGTTCAATGCGCGGAAGCATTCTTCGATAAGGGCGGTACCGCGACGATCGAGCAGCAGCCCTATGGCCAGCGCGTCGATTTTCGTTTCGGTAACCTGGGTGGCACGGTGAAGGAGCCCACCATGTCGTTTGAGGTGCATGAGGGGGAGAAACGGACGCTGTTGCTGTACGGATTCGGCGCGTATCGCGGCGCTACCAAGAATATCTGGAAGCAGATGTCGAAGAAGTGCTGGCCGGAGCTATTCGACGCCCCGCTGGTGAAGCCGAACTGAAAAGGGCGACCCGCAGGCCGCCCCTCAATCCGACGCGATGTGATCCGGTCAGGTATTGGCAACAAACGCCTTCGCCCCGGCCGCGCTGATCGTGATGCTGATGTTCACATATTCGCCGTTGGTGCCGGTGATGTTGAAGTCGGTGATGATGCCGGGCCCCTGGTAATAGCCATCGATCACTTCGCCGCCGGTAGGCTCATCGAACATGAAGCGATAGTTGGTGGCTTCCGAACTATCGAAGGCCGCCTGAACATCCGCGAGCAGAGGGCGATGCAGCAGGCCGGAGCCGCTGATCGTCCAGTCCGTGGCGCCCACATCGCGCACGGTGATCGGCGTGGCGTCCGGATCGGCGCAGTCCCAATCAACGGTGTCGCTGGTCGCGCGGGTCTGCTGGAAACCCTTGGTCGTGATGCCGCACATCGGCAAGAAGACTTCCGGCGTCGCGCCGTCGCCCATCATGATCGCGACGCGCGTCGATTTCAGTTTGTCCGTGTACGCCATTCCAAAAGCTCCCGCGAGGATTTGGTGGCAGGCTATGGGGCAGGGCGCGCCGTCTCTACGGACGCCAGCGGTTAGGATGCGGTAGCACGGACCCGCACAATGCCGTGGAAGGCGTCGGCTTCAGCGCCATCCTCCAGCACCTGCGTTTGCACGGCGTGGACGCCAAGGCTCTCGCCATCCCCGAGGGATATTGCGTCGATCCCGCTGACGATCCGGACGATATGCGCGTTGATGGTCGCGGCCTGGGCTTCAGGGTCCGGGACCGTGGCGGATAGCTTCGTGAAGCAGTGGATCATGCCAGACTGATCCGACCCGCTGCCACCGTCCAGTTCGGCGACCGTGCCAGTCAGCATCGGTACACGGATAAAAGGGAAAACGACGGCTGCTGGGGTCTTGCTGGGATAGATCCGCGCCGCCGGCACGAACGCGGTCAGCTCCCCGTCAGCCTTCAGGGCTGCTATAATCTTCCCGCGGACTGACAGGCTCGGGTCCATGGTTGTCATTGTCCGGCCCCGTCCACGAACGCAGGCTGAACGACGGCCCCCACATGGTGAGCATCGTTTCGTCCAGCCAGGCTTCCACCTGTTCCCATGTTGGCGTCTGAGGAGGGCGCTGCATCTGCCTTTGCTTTAGCACGCCGCTTCACTTCTGTCGCCCTGCCTTTCGCGATGGCGCGCTCGCCGACCTCCCGCTTCACCGTTCCTTCGTAACCAGCAGGGAAGTGCGTCACGGCTCGCGAAGGCCAGCGGTGATCATAGCCGGCGGTGAACTTGACCCTCATAGAGTTCCTCCGTTCGAGACGATCTTGACCGCAGCGGCGACGAGGCGCTGAGCCTTCGGACGGGTTTTCTCGGCTGCTGGCTGCATGAAAGGCCGGGCGGCGACGCGAGAGTTGCCAATCTCCAATGCGGCGGCATGGTCGGAATCCGCCACGCTGAGCGCCACAAGCTGGCTTTCTCGCTCGGTATGAATGGAGCGATCGAGATCGTGCGTATCGGCGTTCGGCGGTTCGCCTGGCGAGCTGGCAACGTGCCCTTTTCCGGAGACCGCCCCGTTGGTGACGGACAGGGCGGCCTCGACACTGAGATAATCGGCCGCCGCATAGATGGCCTTGCCGACCTCCGCACGCATCGCGGCGCCCCGGATGCGGTTCAGCCGCGCCTTGTGGGCCTTGGCTCCGGTGATCTTGACCATCAGTCCGCCTTCCGCCCCCGGCAAATCCAGTGCGATGCCGCGGCATCCCTCTCGGCGCTGGCGATCATCCACCGCTGCCCGCGCCCGGTGACCTGCATGTCGGTGGTCACTTCAACGCCCAGCCCGGCGGACAGGATGATGATCCGGACATCGCCGTCGACATAGCCGTCGCTCTGCCGCATCGCATAGGTCGCGCCGTCGATCTGGAGGCGGCAGGGTATGCCCTCGCCACCCTCATAGCCGGTGATGTTGCCCTCGGCGTCGAAGATCGGCTCCGTGCCGTCCCGGTGCAGTGTTCCGGGCAGGAATAGGCCACCGAACGCGGTCCCGAAGATTGCCTCTATGCCGCCGTCGAGCAAGCCCATCACCGCACCCAAGGCGGGAGGACGCCCGCGAAGCCGTTGAACCCGTCGCCGCTGACGACGCAGCCGGTGCCGGTCACGCGGGGGCCGCCGACGCAAGCCTTCAGCATCGGATAGAGCTGCTGCCCGTAGCTTGTCGTGCCCCAATCGCCCATGTCGGCAACGCTGGCGCTGTCGGCCTTCTCCAGTTCAAGCGTGCCGGACTTCAGCCGCTTGAACCCGCTCGCGCCTTGCGCCGCCATCTGGGCATCCGTGCCGGTGCCGATGCCCTGCTGGGTCAGATAGTGTGCGGTCGCCAGCATGCAGGCGAGGGCGGCATCATCGGCGAGGCACGCCTGGATCGGATCGACGATGCGCGCGGCGCGGGCCGACCAGAAGGCATATGCCTCGTCGCCCACCGCCACGAAGGCCGGGAAGATGCCGGTGAAGGTGTCTTTTGCGGGTGCCGAATAGGCCATCGGTGATCCTTATGAAAAGGGCCGCCGCCCGATAGAGCAGCGGCCCGTCACCCCCCAGAGCGACCCGAGGTTATTCAGCGAGCAGAGCGTCGCGGCGAGCTTCCAGAGCCTCAAGCGCGCCCTTGCGCGACTTGCCGCCCGTCTCCGCGTCGATCAGCTTCTGCACCTCGTCCGCGTCGGTGACGCCTTCGAGGTAGGCGGTCAGCTCGGGGACGCTGCCGTCGAGCGGGCCCGGTTCCTTGCCACCCTCGTCCTCGCCTTCCTGCTTGAACCATTCCTCCGCGAAATCGTCGGCCTCGATGACCTGACCGGCTTCCGCCATGACCAGCGCGCCGCCCAGATAGGCGCCGCGCGGGCCGGTGGAGATGTTCTTGACCTTTGCCATGTCCGATCTTCTCAGAAGCTGTCGCGGTACACCATGCCCTTGGGCAGGCGAACCTCAGTGCCACCGACATTCATGATGCCGCCGACCTCATAGACCATGCTGCCCTTCTGGAAGGCGGGCAGGAACTGGTGCGGGCCGGGCAGGTGGAATTTCAGCACCTGCGAATTGTTGGCATAGGCGACGAGGCGCTTGGTGCTGCCGGTCCCGGCGGTCTCCAGAGCCCGGCTCTTGATGATGCGGAGGCTTTCACCAGCCGCATTGTTGGCCTGGAGGAATGAGAGGATCGTCGCGCCGGTATCGGTCACGCGGGTCGTGGCGATGTAATTGTAGCTGCTGGTCGGGAGAACCAGCGTATCGGCCACCATCGTTTCGCCCGATCCGGTTTCGACCGCGGTGATCGCCTCGTTGATGTCGCGAAGGATCTGATCCGGGGTCTTTGCCGACCACAGACGGGACGGGCCGGTGCCGTCATTGGCGACCTGTGCGCTCGGCACGTTCGCGTCATTGACGAAGCCGGTCCAGCCCTTTTCCGCGTCACCACGCGGCGTCTTGCCCAACATGGCGATGCCATAGATGAAGCGATCGGCGGCGAGGCCGGCAGCCAGCGCCTTGTCCGACGACAGCGAGCGGCCCAACTTGGCGGCGCGCTGCATCTCCTGCGTGTTCCATTCATAGCCGATGCCGGCCAGATGGAAGTTGCGGGTGGCCTGCGCCATCTTGGTCGATGCATAGGGCATGTCGAAGGCGCCGCCTGCCAGGAACTCGGCCTGGCCGACCTGATCCATGGAATAGACCAGCGTGCCGACATCCCACATGTCGCCCGAGCTATCCACGCTCATGAAGCGGGTGATGTCGAAGCTCGGATACTTCGTCATGTAGACTTCGGCTTCGATGCGGTACAGCTGGGGCGTCAGGAAGGCGTAACCGACCTGGGCGTCCGAGAGAAAAGCATCGATGCGATCGGCGAAGGTCGCGGCGTGGCGCGCATTGTCGGCGGCCCACAGGCTGATGACCTGATTCTTGACCGCGGCATCGGCGGCCAGGAACAAGATCGGGTCCGTGATGCGACCGGCGGCGGCGTCGAAAAAGTGAGAAATGGCGTTCATATTTGCCCCCTTAGCGCTTCACGATGCGGCACACGCCGTCCGTGACGGTTTCGTCAGCGACCCAGCCGGTTGCGATGTGGGTCGCGTCGGCAGCAGTCGAACCGATCAGGTCGGCCGCGCCGCCGCCGGTGCCCACGGTGATGGCCGCGCCGTCAGCAACGGCGCCCTTGACGTCGACATAGATCGCGCCGCCGGTCAGGATCGCAGCATTGTCATACTGCTGATATTCGTCGGCATCAGCGCCGGCCGGAATAGCGAGCGCGGAGGTGGCGATGGCCCAGCCAAGAAAGGTGGCCAGCGTGCCGACAGTGCCGGTGCAGCCGTGATCGCCCGACCCACGATAGACCGGCTTGCCGAAGGCGATGCCGGCCGCGTCCTCGACAGTCCGCGTGATACGGTTCGAGGTTTCGCCATTGGCGACCATACCGGCATAGCCCTTGGCGACGGTCTCGGTGAAGTTGCTCTGCAAAACAGACATGGATCAGCCCCTTACGAGTAACGCGCAGCGCGCAGGGTGGAGACGACAGCAGCGTCATTGACCGGCTGGCGCAGACCATCGGTCAGGGCGGTGCGCAGCGGATCGGTGGGCTTCGCATCAACGGTCAGCGTGTCGAACGAGATCGAAACCTGATCGTCGGTCCATCCCTTCGCCGCATCGCCAAGCTTGGCATCGACGACAGCGCGCCGGATCGCCGCTTCATCGGCATCCTGTGCGATCTGGACACCAAGCGCCTTCGCCTTGTCGCAGACGATGGCATAGCCCTTCGCAGCGTCGCGCAGCTTGGCCGGGGTGATCGCGGCATCGGCCACCTGCTGCTTGAGCGTGGCGATTTCCGCATCCTTGGTGGCGAGGCCGGTCGTCAGTTCCGCGACCTTGGCCTGGCTGGCGCTCAGGTCCGTGGTCAGCTTTGCACTGTCGGCCTGCAACTTCACAATTGCCGCCTCCGCTTCATCGGAGACGTTCGGGACTTTCAGCCCGTCGATCGTCAGGGTCTTCATGGTTTTGTCTCCGTGGGGAGGTGTGAAAGCGGCTATTGCCGCCGGGTTCGCGTCGCAGAGCGCGACGGAATCGGTAATGGCGCAGGAAGCGCCCGCACGGCCCTTGTCGACGATGGCGACATGGTTGCCGGTGATGGAAACCTGCTTGGCGACGCACTTCACGCCGCCGGGACCGGTGAAGTCGCCGAACTGGAGATCGGCCGCATAGCCGTTGGACAGTTCGCGCTTGCCCGCATCGACGGCGGTTATGGTATCGCCATCGGTCAGCAGGAGATCAAAGGCGAGATATTCGCCATCTCGCATCGCGCCCATGACGACGCCGCGGGCATGATCCCGCCAGTTTGCCGCGTTCACGGCCTCTTTCGGGTGATTGTCCGTGATCGGCTTGCCGATGAAGCTGTGGGCCGACTTGCTGTCGAACACGGCGGCGTCATCGCGCAGGACATGGACCAGCCCAGCATCACGAAGGCCGTGGGCGTTCTGCGGGTCGATCTCGCTGCCGAGATAGGCGTAGGTTCCCGTCCTGGCCGCCTTGGCACGCACGGCCATATAGCCGTCCTGCGTGCGGCGGGGGGCGTCGAGCGTGAGAGCGTCGGCAAAAAGCATGGGGCTGGTTTGCCCCATCGCGGGAAAGGGGTTCTACGGACGCCAGAGGTTCCCATGAGCAGGCGTCGTCAGTGCAGCCTCTATACTCCACCCTTTCCGCAAGCGCTCCGACACCGCGTTCTTGCTCATTCCCAGATGTAGCGCCCAATCCTTCTGCGTCATTGTCTTTCCGTCGTGGGTCAACATAACGTTCGATGACAGGTTGGTCTGCTGCTCTTTTGCTGTTGCCCAGCGGCAGTTGGAAGGTGAATATCCCTCGTCTCCACGAATGCGATCAATCGTGGTGCCTTTCGGTCGCGGCCCCATGTCGCGGACGAAGCGATTGAAACCCTCAGATCCATGCCATTGTGGACAAACGGTGATACCCGCTCCGCCATAGCGGCCAAACGACCGATGCGCCGGGTTGTAGCAGCGCTCGTGCATAGCCTTCCAACTGGAATATTCGGGTGTTCCAGACCCACCGTGCTTCGTGAACCGCTGGCGGCTCATCTCGCCAGATACGCAGCCGCAGCTCAAATGCCGCCCACTGCGCAGCTTTGCAGGCTGGACATGCCGGATGTTGCCGCAGTCACATTGCACCTTGGCGCACCGCAAAGGGTGAGATTTCGTGATGATTGGATCACCCTCACCGAGCACGGTGAACATCCCAAAGCGGGTTTCCCCGCGCAACAATTCCTCTATGCTCATACGAGCCATTGCCGCACCTCCAATGCGATTATGGTTAGAGCCGTGGCGGGAGTTCCAGTCCTGCTGCGGCTCGTCAAATATACCACCGACTCGCTGAAAAACCTAGTTATTCGATCTCATCAAGCAGTCGAATATAGGCCTGTCGGCGGCACGAACAGAAGGGCGGCTCCCCTGGCCCATCCCCCGGTTCGATCTGCTCGCCCCCATCCACTTCCTTGTCGGTGCGCAGCGTGAAAATGTGGCCGTCGCGCTTCTTATGCCACGGCCGAGCATGAAGTTTTCCACCATGGCGATATTTGTATTCGGATAGGCCAGCTTCAGCCTGCCGCTCCTTGTCGAGCGCACTGCTCAGCTTTGACGATTGGTCGCTCGCCACCCGCAAGGCCCGGTCACGACCCATGCCGGTATATCCGCTGATCTCTTTCGCCATCTCGCGAACGGGCGTGCGCTGCTGATATCCCCGAAAGACCGCATCTGATATTCTGGACTGGGCCTGATCCGAAATGTTCTTCACCAAGGCGGTGTTGCGGGCCATCCATGCCGACAAGGTTTCTTCCACCGGCTGCGCGGACAGCATCATTTCCAAATCGACCCCCACGCCCGCGCGGATGGCTGCTGACCACTTCGATCTATGCACTCGCTCAGCAGAAATCAGCCATCGTTGCAGCGCAGGCGTGATCCGCGCCGTCAGGATGATGAGGAACTCATTCGCCACGCCGTTGATCGCGGTCTGCACATGGTCAGCGGTATCGATCGTCAGTGCGTCGGCGGTGGGTAGGGTCTGCGGATCGTACCCGGCGAGGATGCGGTCGACGCTATCGGCCCAGATGCGCCAGGCGGGGGCATAGATGTTGGCGAGGTCGGTGGCCTGGGCCTGCGTCGGGATGATCGGGCGCAGGGTGATGTTGCGACGCTTTCCGGCGCGGCGGGCGAGGGTAGGGAGGGAGTAGGGCATCAGCCGCAGCCAATTAATCAGAGGCGCGCGGGATCATCGAGAAAATGCTTTCAATCAGGGCACGGTCCGCACCTGTCGCGGCCTCAATGCTGTCAAAAAGCGCCGCATCATTCGCAGCACGGCGGGCGGAGGAATTTACGGGGGTTCCCCCGCCGCCGGCAGATGTCCGATCACCTCCTTCCGATCCGACCGGCACAATGCCCAGCTCGGTTTCGTTGCCGTCGCCCGGAAGTTCTCCCGCCTTGGCAGCCTCCTCCAGCGCCTTATCCAGACCTGGCAGCCACTGGTCGTCCGACAGCATGGATTGCGTCGCCTTCTCGATCGCACTCGACGGCAGCAGGGCCGCGTCGACGTAGATTTTGATCGTCTCGGCCTTGATCTTGTTCGTCTCGGCCTGCTCCTTCTCGGAAGGCAGGGAGAGCGGCGCCCACTTGTAGCTGACTTCCTTCGGGCGGGTTCCGAGCGCAGAGGGGATCAATGCGCTATCGATAAGATCGACGGCGGGCGACAGGTAAAGCCGCTGCTTGCTGCGGATCATTGTATGATAATTCTGCTCGTCGTGATCGCCGGTGCTGTTCATACCCTGCGGAGCGCGACCGAGCAGGCGCGTGGCAGGAATGTCGGCGGCACCGGCGACGACCGATAGCAGCGATTCGATCATCTCGGGCATGCCTGTGAGCGAAAGCTGGCGCTGCGTGAATTCGTCGTCCTTGTCGAGATAGACGCCGCGGAGGGACGATTTGCCTGCGTCGGTATATTGCACCCGCTTGCGAACCGCGTCCTCATTGCTGATGAGGTTTTGCATGAAGCCCGACAGCCGGTAGATGTCAATCTTCGCCTCGTCGATGAGGCGCGCAAATCCGTCATTGGCCTTGATCGCGTTCTTCACGGCCCGGTCCACCCGGGTCAGGACGCTATCACCCCAGAAATAATCCTCCCATGTCACACCGGGAAAACGCGGGACCCGCGCACCCTTGAAAACGACCATGCGCGAGGGGTGGATGCGAGGTTGGCCGACCGTGCCGTTGATGCGGAAGAACCTGGGCTGGCCAAACCAAGGCGAGTTAACGTCGCGCTCCTCCTCCTCGACCGTCAGTTCCCAGCGATTGAAGACGTGCGCATATTTCAGGCTATCCTTGGTCGCTTTTGGCGCAGGATTCTCCGGGTTCGCATCGCCATATCCAAGCAACATAGCGCCACCGCCGAGGCGTCCGTAGGAGATGCCCTCCTGCACCTTTCCGACGATCCCGAAATTGCGCTCAGCCTCCTCCAGGGCTTCGATCTGCCCTTCGTCCGCCTGCCACTCGCGCCACTCGCGCACCATGTCTTCAGCTGGGATATCCACGATTTTGCCCAGCAACCAGTTGGCCCGATAGCCGGAGATGATCTCCTGCGGCGACATCGGCACGAAATACCAGTTGTCCCAGACGCTGCGGTCTATGCTGGTCCCGGCGCCGGTCGCGGCATTGACAAGGCCCGCGAGGCCGTCGCGCGTGATCGGCACGACATTGCTGCGCGCGGCAGATTGGATGGGGTTGCCGCGGTGGTCGAGCAGATGGGCCATGGTCGGACGCTGCGGGGATCGGCCGGCGAATGCTACGGACGCCAGCCTAGAGAGCAGATGCCCAAGGATCGGCGCCCTCCAGCATCAGCTCGGTCAGCGCCCACACCATCGCATCGGCCCGGTCAGGCGATCCCTCGCCTACAAACCCCGATGATGTGAAATTGCACATCTGATCCTCCATATCGGGGAACGTCCCGACATGACTGACCTTGCCCTGCTCATAGAGCGCGGCGATCGGCTCTGCGCGCACTACCTTACCCCGGCTCGCTGTAACCTCCTTGTAGGGCACGGACTGGTCAGCCGTCTTGATCACGAACGCGACCATGGCCCCGCCATAGTTCCGCTCGCCGATCACCCGATCAGCCTGCCAGCGCCGATACATCTCGACAGCGCGCCGCCCCCAGCCATCTGGCGATAGCTGACAGGTCGCATCTTCCAGCACATAGGCGCGCCCATCGATGCCCTTACCTGCCACAACGATGCCGATGTCATCGCCTGTCCCATCGCCCTTCGTTCCCGAAGGATCGACCGCGACCACGATACGCTGCATCTGCGGCTTCTGATCCTCCGTGATGCGGAGGCTGTCGATGCCGGGAATCACGCGATCGTCCGGCGCTTTCCGATCCTCCAGCGTCCACAGCGCGCCATTGACCTCGCTAGCCCATTCCCCGGCCTCGAAGCGCAGCCGCTTGGCCGCCGACATGGATGCCAGCACCTCGAAATATTCGGCCGGCAGGTTATCCGCATTGTCCGACGGATTGACTTTCATCTCGACATAATCGTCGGGGTTCGGCACCGCCTCTTTCGTGCCTGGTTTCATCTTCTGCCGGAACAGTTGGAATGACCAGTGCAGCTTGCTCGGCGGGTTGCAGTCGAAATAGGCCTTCAGCGCGAGGTGCGTCCGCCCGGTCGCGGCGGCGATCTCGGGCGCAAGTTCGCATTTCTGGGCGAGACGGGACATAGCCATCTCGACCGAACCCCACGGGATCTGTGAGGACTCGTTGAAGTAGAGCGTCACATATTCCGCGCCGAGGATCTTCTCGACCCGTTCCTTGTCATCCAGACCCGCTATCCAGATCTGCGAGCCATTGGGAAGCTCGACGTAAAAATCGGTCTTGTCGAACCGGACGCGCAGCGCGGGGAAGCATAACTTCAGCACCTTGGGCAGCGTGTCGGCCCAGATGCTGGTCTTGGCGTGGTTGAAACGGAACCGAAAAATCGCGTGCCGGGAGCCGGGTGCATTGATGGCACGCTGGACGATGGCGCGGCACAGGAGGAAGGTCTTGCCCGAGCGCGAACCGCCGCGGAGCATGATGTTGCGGGCAGGGGAGGCGAGGAGGTCGCGCGCCTCTTCCTGCTTGGGGGTTAGCTTGGCAATCGCCGGGCCGCCATTGTGCCCTATGCCAACAGGACGCTCAGCAGAGATTTCGTCAGCAAATCCAACCGCTGGGCTCAAAGGGCAGCGTCCTTGCTGTCGATCACCAGCGTCATCGCGCCAGTATGCTCGACCTTCTCCTTGAAGGCCTGGACATCGATGTGCTTGCCGATCAGCTCGAGCCGTTTGATCCGGTCGCTGATCTTGAGCTTGGTGACGACGCCCGCTCCCGCGCCGATCGTCTCGACTTCGATGCCAGCTACCAGACCTTGGCGCCAGATCAGCGGCCAGTCCTTGACCGGCTTCACGTTGCCCCGTTCGTCGTACAGGTCGGCAAGGTCGGCTACGCTTTCCTGCGCGAGCCGAGCGAGCAACCAAGCCGCATTTACCTGAGTTTCCTCCGATCGCTTCGTCTTGGCGTCAGCAATGGCACTACGGACGCTAACATTCGCTAACAGCCTTGCACCTTGCTCGTTTGCCGTCCTTGCGCTGTAGCCCGCCCTGATCGCCGCTTGGGTGGCATTCAGGTCGATGAGATATTCCTCGACAAAGCGCTGTTGCTTCGGGGTCATCGCGCAATCGTCCTCCCCACGGTCCGGCTCTTCCCCAGCACCGTCACCACGACGCCGTTCTGGATTATCATCCGCTCCCCATTTTTCCCGATCACGACCTTGCATCCGAACTCATCGGCCACAGCGAGGGCAGGGCTGCGCATCTCGGCACGCAACGCAGCTATATCGACGCCCTTCACCCGTTCTAGGTAGCGGATGACGGCATGGTCGGAGATGTCGACGGTCATACCCGCACCTCGTCCAACGCAGTCGTGTCGCCCTTCATGTACCGCTGCCGAAGTGCGATCAGCCGGTCCTGGCCGCATTCCTTCAGCCAGCGCTTGTTGCGCGCCGTGCGCCCGCCGTAATAGCGCTCGACACCGCGCCACCCGTCCTTGACGAAGCGAAAGGGGAAGCCCTCGGGGGCCGGTTCGAAAGGCTTGGCCTTGATCATGGCTCGATTTCGTCTCCATGGCTGTCTGCGATCATTTCCGCCGCCTCGAAGCGAACCGAGCGGGGAAGGCGGTTCCAGTGCCGGAGGAAGCTCTCCAGCGGGCTATCCTCGACCTGGCGCTCATCGCGGGGACGGGACTTCATCGCCTCGTGCCTGGTCTGCTCCGGGGTCCAGTGCCGATCCTTGGCGACATGCAGCAGCTCCAGCGCTTCCTGACCGGGCAGGGCAGCAGCCGCGGCGTGATGCTCGATCGTCAGGGCCTTGTCGCGGAGGTGCGCGGGGAAGGCGGTCGCGGCCTTGGTGATGTCCTTCAGGCGCTTCGGGGCGATGCCGAGATTCTCGGACAGGAAGTCGAAACTGGTCTGGTCGAGGAATCCCTGCGACCGGCCATCGATCATCCAGTCGGCCAGCGCCCAATCGACATCACGGCGACGCGCGGCGAGGGCGCGGCCGGTGTCGACCCAGGCGTTGAAGGTCGGCGCGACCGGGGCGGCTTCGATGACGGTTACGGCGTTCACTTGTCCCATTCCCCCATTCCATTTGGCTTTCCACATCCCCAGCACTTGCGAGGGCGCTCCTGTCCGGTGTCGCGTTCGCGGGCGCCGCAGAGGCAGGCGATTTCCTTGATCTTCGGCTTCATGCGGCGGACCTCCCGAGCACCCGGTCAATGATCGATCCGGTGGCCTCGCTCAGCGCGGAGGCAGCGGACTTGCGGCGTTCCAGTTCTTCGCGAACCGGGATGTCGAAGAAACCCAGCGACCGGGGCGACGTGCGCAGGGCGGCGCAACGTTTGGTCACCAGTTCCCTGATCATGGCTGGGTCGGCACCAGCCTCTAACCATTCCCCGACAATCGAGAGCGCGGTTTGATGCTTGTCGAAATTGCGACCTGGATCAGGCGGCTCAATTCTGGCGGTCCGGCACAGGTCGAGCATCAGGTCTTGAACCTCTCTCGCACGCGCGCCCGCGCTAGAAGCGTTAGCTTCTTCTGGTATCTGGTATCTGGTATGGCTTGAGCCTCGCTCTAGCCCGGCTTGATCCGTTTCTTTGTTTTCATTGGATTTTTTTCGGTTTTCGCTAGATTTACGTCCGCCTTCCGAACCGTTTTCAGCGCAAATTCGGCTCGTTTTCAGCGATTTTTTTATCTCGAAAATGGCCCGTTCATTGGTGATATGGCCGCCCTCGACCGCGATCTTTCCCTTGGAAACGAGGGTATCGCGAAGGGCGGCCCACTTGCGCAGAGACACGCCCATATAGCCTGCCAGCAACCGGTCATTGCTCACGATTGGGCCGCCGCGATCATAGATCAGGTCGAGAATGGTCTGATACGCGCCGCGCTCCTCCAGGGTGAGCGACATGAAGCCCGTGAGGGCGTCGCTGTGATAGCGCTTGTGCCAGTGCTGGGCGCTCATTGGATGGCACCTCGCACGGCCTGATAGGCGCCAAAGAACCGGCCCGTAGCGGCACCGCCGGGACCGTTTCGGCGCTTGGCAACGATGAAGTCGATCTGGCCTTCGCAGCGGTCGAGCGCAGCTTGCCAATCGATGAATTTCGGGTCCGTCTCGGACGGCTTGCCCTGGCGCAGATAATATTCGTCGCGGTACAGGAACACGACGGCATCGGCATCCTGCTCTATCTGCCCGCTGTCGCGCAGGTCGGAGAGCATTGGGCGCTTGTCGGTCCGGCTCTCGACACTGCGATTGAGCTGGGCGAGGGCGAGGACGCCGACATCATATTGCTTGGCGATGGCCTTCAGCCCGCGCGATACCTCCGAGACGGCAAGGTTCATGTTGTCGGTGCGGAAATCGGGGCGCAGCAGCTGGAGATAATCGACCATCACCAGTTCGAGCTTCTGCCCGGCGGCTTCCATGCGGCGCTTGTAGCGGCGCACGATCATGTTGAGGCGGCCGATGGTCAGCGACGAGGCGTCGACCAGATGTAGCGGCATGTCGCGGAACACGCGGCCCGCCTCATAAACACGGCGCCTGGCATTGTCGGAGGTGAACCGGCCATCGCGGATCGCTTCATAGGGAATGCCAGACCGGCCATCGAAGATCACGTCGCTGGTCGCGCGCTGCATCAGTTCGCGGCGGTTCATTTCCAGGCTGACGAACAGGACGCCATGCCCGGCACTGGCGGCGCCAGTGGCATAGGACAGCGCTGCGGATGTCTTGCCCATGCCGGGGCGGCCGGCGAGGACGTCGAGATGGTGCGGCTTGATCGGCCCCAGCACCTCGTCAAGGCAATCGATCTGGCCGCCGCTGGTGACGCCGTTGGTCGGCTCGTCATAGCCGGCGATCATTTCATCGAACGCCTTGGCCGCGCTGATCTGCACCACGCCATCCTGTGTTTCGCTCATGCTGGACAGCGCGGCGTCGGCGATGGCGACCACTTCTTCGTTGGTCGCGTCCATGCTGGCGGCGAGCGCGGCCGCTTCGGTCAGCCCGTCGATCAGCTTGCGCCGGCGCGCCATGTCGATGACCTGCTGCACGCTGGTTTCGAGCGCGAGCATGGCGAGGCCATTGCCCGTCAGCTGGGCCAGGTATCCGACACCGCCCAATTCCTGGAGCGCGGGATCTTCGTCCAGATAGGGCTTCAGCGTGACGGGGTTTGCAGCGCGGCCAAGCGAAGCCTCGCGCACGATGACGGAATAGATGCGCCCGAACAGGGCCTCGGAGAAATCTTCGGCGGACAGGCGGTCGGCCACGCGGTCGATCAGCTTGTTCTCCATCATGAGCGCGCCGATGATGGCGGCCTCGCTCTCAACATTCTTCACGGCTTCGATCTTCTGGCTTTCGATCACAGACCGCCCTCCAGCGCACTGAATGCTTTAGCAAAGCGGCTGTGGGCGCGGATCATCGCCTCGTTGTGCTGGCGATCGTCGGCCAAATCCGGCCGGACGCGCAGGGCGCGGGCCAGCTCGGCATATTCGTCCCAGAGGCGATCGACCTCCGTGGGTGTGTAAAGGCGGACGACGTTGGTCATTGCAACACCCCCCAGGCGCGGAGACTCGCCTCGCCTTCCTCGACTGAGCGGAAAACGGCATGGCGGACGCCGTGCAGTTGGCACCAATCGCGCCAATCCTTCTGTGCGGGCGTGAGTGATCCCGTTTTGCTCTTGGCCTCCAGCACCCCGGAGCCGCCGTCCCAGAGGAACAGATAGTCACTCGCGCCAGTGATCAGCCCTGCGGCGCGCGCGATCGCGGCGGCCGGGGTAGCGCGCGCCGACCCAGCCAATTCGTTAGGCACATGGCAGAAGACAGCGCGCAACCGGCCCTCCAGCGCGTGGGCGCGGAGACCGTTGGCGAACTGCACGGCCATATGGTCCTCGGGTCCGAGGCGCAGGCGCCGGGACAGCGAGGTGTATTGCATCAGGCGGACAAGGACGGCCGGGGTTTTCATGTAGCACTCACTGAATTCATCCTCGCCCCGGCACATGGCCGGGGTCCGGTGAAGCCAGCGTGCTTACTCTGGCGCGCCAACGAAGATCGGGAGGCTGGTTTTGCTGCGCACCTCTTCAAGTGCCTCATTGAACGCTGTTTCGAAGGTCAGGTCCGGACGCCACAGTTCATACCAGAACAACAGCCCCTCGCTGGTCTTGCGGTAGCGAAAGCGCGCGATCAGGCGGAACACTTCGGTCGACCGGGCAAAGACAGGGATGGTGATGGAGAACATCGTGGGTAGGGTCAGGGGCTTGCCGTCGCCGTCCGTGTGTTCGCTGTCGAAAGTGAATTGCGCTTCGCCCGTCGACAGGTTCTTCGCTTCCTTGATTACGGCCCGCTCATAGACCTGAAGCCCGCGGGAGATCTCGACCAGTTTCGATGGTGTCGCGAGTGAACCGCGATTGGCGCTCACGAAGTCCTGTGAGGCTTTGGCGAAGGACTCTACAGGATCGGCGGAGACGTCCACGATGTTGTCTTCGATGAACCTAGCGAAATCGACCATCCCCATCGGCTTTGCGTTGCCGCCGATCCAAGCCTGCCATTCCTTGGAGAGCGGAAACGTATAGCTCGCCTTGTGACGCCGGGCCTGCGCGGCATTCACCGATCCTTCCCCGTCTACCTCGGCATTATCCGGATGGTAATCGAAGATCGCCGTCAGCGACGGCCGGGCAAAATCGTCGCTGGCGAAGATGGCGGAATGCGTAAATTTGAACCGATTTACGAGGTCGATGAACGATTGTAGTTGTGTCAGCGCCACCGTGCCGCTGCGATGGAGCGGGAACGGGCGAAAGGCATCCCATGCGCTCGGTTCAACCGGCGCGAGACCGGCGTGGGACAGGGCAAAATGGGCTTTCGTGCCGTCGCGCGGGTCAATCAGTTCAACGGGCTGGGCCTTGATGTGATCTTCAGCGACCGAAAAGGCGGCTTCCATTAGCTCACCGGTGCGGTCAGCAACTGTATTTGCGTTTGTCATGTTCATGCCCCCAATCAGCCGCGCACAACGCGGGCTTCAGTGTTGATTTCGCGGATGGTGCCGAACAGATTTCCTTGGTTCGGCTTATTCGGGCTCATGCGGCCATCGCTGGTGAACCAGGCAACGGTAGCGCCGTGCTTCTCGACGGGCAGCTTGAACGCCAAGCTGGGCGTCAGTACCGAGAATTCCCGGTCGTGGTCGTAATCGACCTCGATGGTGAGTGTGATCTTGCCCTTCGCCTTCTTGCCGGTGTCGATGCCGACCGCTTCGAGCTTGGTGGCGAATTCACGTAACGGCTCAGAGCTGTCCGCATTAAACTGCCCGTCCTTAAGCATCAGGATGAGATCGCAGAGGGTAGATGCGGCTGGGTAACGTCGTCCGCCATCGGCGGCTCGTTGCTCGATTATTTCGCCTGTTTCCTGATCAACGGTATCCATCTATATTCTCCATGACGTTAGTCGGGGCCGTGCTTCGCTTCCCTCGGGGCGCGGCCCATTCGCCCCGGCGAATTCACAAGAGGGATGGCGGGACTGGCCGCCCCATTTCTTCGCAAAGCTGGCGGGCTCTCGCTTTCACCACCTCGCGTTCATTGCGGCGCTTCGTCTGAGCGGCATTGGAAAGGCGCCGGGCGGCCCAGCGGTTGAGCAGGGCGCCGATCACCGCAGCCACCCCTTGATCCGGAGCACGACATCGAGCGGCACGCCCCGGTCAGCGGCGATGCGCACCGGATCTTTGCCGGTCAGCAGGTCGGACTTGATGGCGTCGTTCTGCGAGATATGACCGTCAGCGCGCTTTTCGCGAGCGGCGACCCTGGCGAGGGAGGATTCGAGCGTCGGGCTGTTCATGCTGCGGCCTCCAGCACAGTGCGTGCATCTTGGAGCGCCTGAGCATGGCCGCGATAGGTGTTGGCCATTTGCTGGTAGTGGTCTTGAAGACCGCGAAGGGCGCGGGCCAAGGTGATGTCACCATTCTCGTGCAGCCAGCGAGCGCGCAGGCCGAAGCCCGCCGATCGGGCTGTAAACCAGTCGCCTTTCTCGGTACGGGAGTAAGTCACCTCAAGCGTAGATAGCCGGTTGAAGCCGCTCGACTGGGTACCGGTGGCGGTCAGCTTCGTGGCGCCTTTTCCCGCCCGGTGGACGGTCCAGCTATAGCCGGGCATGATCTTCACCAGCTTGGCGCGGAAGTCTTTTGCGTCCATCACGCCGCGTCCCCGTGGCTGGAGATCGGCAGGATGGTCGCGATCAGCTGGTCAGCAGCATCCCGGCACGCCGGCAATTCCGTGTGGTCAATGCGTCCATCCGCAGCGGCGGTCGCGATGACAGACAGATGGGCCAAGGCGTTCGCCGCCAAGACGGTCGGCTGCAACTCTTCCTCGCCATCTAGCGGGCGAACCGCGTAACCGATGGTCGCCATGAACGCGCCGACGGCATGATCGCCCAGGGCCCAGCAGAAAGACAGCGCATCGGCAGCGGTGATCCGGCGCTGCTTTGCCGCGTCGCGGGAAACTATCGCATCGATCTGGTAGATGTTCAGCCCGCTATCTTCGGCCAGCTTCGCGCGGGTGGTGGTTCGAGCAACATTGACGGCGCGATCATATTCTCGGCGCAGGACGTCCCTGATACGTTCGTCCGAAACGATAGCTGCGCTTGGGACAGAATTGTTGCGGTGCGTCATGCACATGCATCCTCATGAGAGGGGACAAGATCAGTGCAGCCGGGCCGATCATTCAGGCCGTGCCCGGCTGCGTGCGACCGCGAGGGCTCGCGGAAATCGAAGAACTGGGCGTCGAAAGGGAAGGGGCGATAGCCTGGTACCCGGAGCGCGCAGTGGACTGGCGTGGGGGTGCGGGCGTTCATGCTGCGTCCTGCTCCGCCGGAACCTGCACCCATGACTTCATCGGCACTTTGCCGCCCGTAGCCCGCTCAATAGCGGCCGCGATCTCCAGCGAGGGAAGCATTTTGCCGCGCCGGATACGGCTGACGATGCTCCGGTCGCGACCGATTTTGGCGGAAAGATCGGCGTCAGTGACCTTCTTCCGATCCATATAATCCTGTAAGGCTGTGCTCATGAATGCACTATGTGCAAATAATGCACATACGTCAAGGTCAGCTTGTGCAGATTATGCGCACGACTTTTCTGTGCATCGTGTGCACGTAGCGGACATGGCAGAAGTGCAAACCGAATGGCTGCAATCACGCAAAGAAACGTTGGGCGTTGCTGATAAAGCTATCGCAGCTGCGATCGGACGCGATCGCACGATCGTGACCAAGCTCATCAACGGTACGATGCCATTCGATTTCAAATATCTCGATGGGTTCGCATCTGCCCTCCAGATGGGAAAGATCGATGTTTTGTATCGCTTTGGCGTTTTGGACGAGCCGGGAAACCAAAACGATCCAGCGCCGGCCTCTCCGCCGCCATTGAGCGAAGACGAAGTAGACATCCAGCAATGGGACATCGCCTACGGCATGGGCGGCGGAACGTACCTGGACCTGCCCGTCACCGGCGAGACACATCGGTTTTCCCGCTCATGGCTGCGTCAGTTCACTCACGCGCCTCCGGAGCGGATATTCCTGGCGACGGGCACCGGCGATTCCATGATGCCTACGATCCTCGATGCTGACATCGTGATCGTGGATACGTCGCAGACGGAAGTGCGCTTGGCAGACAAGATCTGGGCGGCGGCTTACGGGCAGACGGGCATCATCAAGCGGCTGCGGCCGATGCCCGATGGGAGCGTTAAGATCCTATCAGACAATCCGAATGTGCCTCCTGAGACGGCCTATGACGGCGAGTTGAACGTGGTGGGGCGCGTCGTGGCGATCGTGAGGAAGACGTAGACGGATGAGCCGGGGGGACGTCGATGACTTGCTGGCCGCCGAAAAGGAGATGGTCGGCGTTTTCGAGTGGACTGATAACCACCGCAAGAATGAACGCCGCATGGTGATTCCGCTGGCTATCGGCGGCGAAACAACGAACATGGAACTGGTAATAAAAGCGTTCCCGAACCATGAAGAACTTAAGTTTACCATTATGCTCACATATACTGTTTGCGTTTGGAGGCTTTGTTTTGCAACTGACACGGCTCATTTGAATCCAGTTATTCGGCCAAGTCATCTTCCCATTGGTCCTTTTAATACACCGCATTATCATTCTTGGGCGGACAATCGTCCGAAGAACGACACCAGCCCATTGCCAAAGAGGATGATTTTCGCTAATTTTATTCCTGACAATCTCGTCGATTTTCTGGGGTGCTTCCGATGGTTTTGCGCCCAGACGAATATACGGATTGGAAAGGGGCAGGAGCCTATGCTCCCGCCACCCGATAGGTTGTTGTGATGCTGCTCGAGAATGTAACTCAGGCCCTGACTAACTGGCCGGCGCCCCGTCTCGTCGGCAATAGAGTTGTTGTGCCCACGCAGTGCGTGACGAGTGGTGGCGACGTTATCCACGTCACCGTTGAAGGCGGACAGAACTCCTTTAAGGTTCATGACGATGGCGCGGCTATTCGCATTTTTGAGAATAGTGGCGGTGAGATGGTCACCGCGCCGAAGATGCTTGCTATTTTTCTGAAGGAGCAAGGCCTCAGGGTAGATGGTTTCGGCGTTATCAGCGCTCCCTTGGCCAGCCTGAACGAACTTGCACCAACTATCGTCCTGGTGGCCAATGCCGCAAGGGACGCAGCCGAGCATTTGCTTCATAGGTGGAAGCCTGCGTTCAAAAGAAAATTCAAGGACACGGTCCGCGATCTACTTGAGGAAGAATTTCCGAAGCGCTGGGAGCACGATCGCACCGTCATCGGACACAGCAACAAGCCCCAGAAATTCGACTTCTCAATTGATCTCGGTCACGAGCGCAAATTGTTTTTTGACGCCGTGGTGCCCGATTCCAATTCAATCAGCATTGCGGTGGTGCGCCATTTGGACGTAGCTCAGGCGAAGAACGAAAACGTTATTCAGCGTATCGTCTACGATGACCGTGCGGTCTGGAAAGCATCCGACATAAACCTGCTGAAAATGGGCGCGCCGACGTTACCGTTCAGCCAAGCGCGGCAGGTGTTCGAGCGCATCGCCGCCTGATGCGTCACCTATCCCTAGCCGTGGTGGGCGTCGGCTACGATAACAAGACCGGCCCGTCACGGCGCTTCGAAATCGAGATATGCAGACCGGGTGAGGCTGTCGAGCTTCGCCCGGAACCGCGCAACCCGGCTGATCGTAACGCGATCGCGGTCTATTCCGCACGCGGCATCCAGATCGGCTATCTGCGCGCCGAGCGTGCACCGTTCATTGGCGCCGCCATGCGCCGGGGCATCGTCAGCGCCATCTTCCAAAAATCCGAGACCTGGGGTGCGACCATTCGAGCGCATCTGGACGGAAGCGAGCCTGTGCTGCCGGAACCCGACGATTCGCGCGCCAATGACTGGCCGCCTCCGGGGTCTGAAGATCCGGACTGGTGGCCGGATGAGGAATGGCCCGACGAATAAAGTGCAATATTTGCACAAAGTGGATTGACGATGATGTGCAGATAATGCACATAACACCCATCAGCCGGTGAGCCGCAAGCGCAGACCCGGCAGGCACTACGCCGATGGGAGAAGTCACCGTGGCCCAGTCCACCAATCACCAGCCCCGGAGCCTGACGCACGACGATGCGTCTGCCGCCTGGGAGGACGCCTACAGCTACAAGGCTGAGATCGAGCGCAGGGAGCAGGCGCGTCGGGAGCTTCCGATCCCGACCATCACCATCACGGCGATGCTGGTCTGGTCGTGGTTCTGGTTCTGCGTGCTGTATCTGGCCGGGTGGGCGCAATCGTGAGCGTCGATCTTCATGGGCCTTGGATCTGGGATCGTTCGAGCGGCCAGATTCGCACGCTACCCGCCGAGGGTCGCCCTCATGGCGCTGTGGTCGCCAGCGTGGGCAATCACCCAGGCTTCATCGAAAAGGGCACGATTGGGCCGCTTCTCGAGGCCGCGCCGGAATTGCTGGAGGCGGCACAGGCTCTTGGGGCTATGCCGGAGGGATATTGCTTTTGCAGCAAAGACCGGATCGGCGACGATAGCAAGAAGCATGAGCCGGAATGTGCAGACCTTCGCGCCGCCATCGCCAAAGCCACAGGTGCCGCATGAGCTCTTCTAATAACCCCAGCGCCTTCCCAGTTAACACGGCCAATATGCCGAACCCCGGAGCATATGAGGCTGATCCCGGCATGACGCTGCGCGACTGGTTCGCTGGACAGGCATTGGCTGGCATGATGGCGAGTGAGGCCGGCATCCAACCTTATCCGCATGATTGGGCGGCTGAGCGCGCATTTCTGATTGCCGACGCCATGCTTGCAGAGCGCGCCAAAGCCACAGGTGCTGCATGAACGCCACCGACCGCACCCGCGACGAGGCCGATCGCGCTCAGCGCCTGCTGAACGACCAGATAGCCCGCATCGACGCGGCTCTGGCTTTCATGGAGCAGCGCAAGGCCGTCTATCAGCCGGGCATCTATGCGAACCTCCGGGCCGCGCTGAACAGCCACCGCGACAAGGCGCTCTGGTATCTCGACCAGCCCAACTGCGGCGGGCGTACCACGCTTGGCCTGATGGGCATCAACGGTCGCGGGCCGCTGCTCGACCAGGCCATCCGCTCTGTCGACTTCCATGCCAACCGGGTGCGCTACGTGCCGCCCGCATATCGTCAGGAGATCGCCGCATGACGACGTCCGCCTTTGAAATCGACAGCGCCGCCAGCAATTCAATTGTCGTTGCTGTCGCTCAGAACCCGGCAATAGTGCTTGTGGATCAGGGCAAGCGGGCCGATCTGTTCGCCCATATCCAGCAGGAGATCGACGCGTTCACGCCGGACCTGTCGACCGCGAGGGGGCGCGACGCGATCAAGTCCTTCGCGTTCAAGATTACCCGCACCAAGACCGCGATCGACGATGCCGGCAAGAAGCTGAACGAGGAAGCGCGCGCCAAGATCGCCGTCGTCGATGCTGCCCGGCGCGATGCCCGCGAAAAGCTGGACGAGATGGCCAAGGGTGTCCGCAAGCCGCTGACCGATTGGGAGGAGGCGGAGAAGGCGCGCGTTGCTGAGTGCGACGCCATCATTAACAAGATGGCGCTGGATGGTGTCGTCACGCTGGACGATACCTCCGAAACCGTTCGCCAGCGCGGCAAAGCCATTTGGGAAACCGTGATCGAGGCAGAGCGCTTTGGCGACAAGTTCGATCAGGCGATGCGCGCGAAAGAGCATGCCGTCGATATGCTGAAGTCCGCGCTGGCTCGCCTGATCCGCGAGGAGGAAGAGCGTGCCGAACTGGAGCGGTTGCGCGCAGCTGAAGCGGAGCGGGTTGCCAAGGAGCAGGCGGAACGCGAGCGGCGGGAAGCGGTAGAGCGTGCCGCTGCCGAAGCCAAGGCCGAGGAGGAGCGCCGCGCCGCCGCCGAGACGGCGGAGCAGGAGCGCATTGCCGCCGCCAAGCGAGAAGCGGAGGACCGCGCCAGGGCAGAGGCAGAGGCCGCCGCTGAAGCGGAACGCCAGCGCATCCAGCGTGAGCATGAGGAGGCGCTGGCCGCTGAGCGGCGCCGTACCGAGGAAGCGGAACGCGCCCGGCAGGCTGAAGTTGACCGCATCGCCCGTGAAGATGCGGCCCGCAAGGCGGAGGCCGACCGCCTTGCTGCCGAGCAGGCTGCCCGGGCGGCTGATGAAGCCCACCGCTCCGAAGTGAAGGCGAAGGCCGCTGGCGCACTGGTTGCCATGGGCCTCGCGGAGCGGACTGCCTTCCGCGTCGTGCAGGCGATTTGCGCGAACGACATTCCCCACGTCCGCTTGGAGTTCTGATCCATGACCGACAATCCCTTTGACATCGGCTATGTCGAGCCGAAGCAAGCCGACATCTACGAAGCCTTCGACCGCGAAGCGCCAGCGCCCAAGGAGCCAGAGCAGAAGCCTGTCACCTGTGGCGAGATCATCCGCCTGCCCAGCGCGGAATATCACGCCGATCCCGCGCCGGAGCCGAGCCTGTCCGCCACGCTCGCAAAGCTGCTGATCAAGCGCTCGCCCCGCCATGCATGGATGGCCAGCCCACGCCTCAATCCCGATTGCCGGTCGGTCCACAAGAAGACGTTCGACATCGGCAGGGCCGCGCACCGGGCCATCCTTGGCTGTGGCGACGACTATGTGACGATCCCCGCCAGCCTGCTCGCAAAGAACGGCGCGGCCAGCACCACCGAGGCCAAGGCCTTCATCGCCGATGCCCGCCTGCGCGACCTGACGCCGTTGAAAGAGGAAGAGGTCGAGCAGATCGAGGCGATGCGGACGGTTGCCCATGCCCGGCTGCTCGATCACGGTATCACGTTGGATCCGGAGCGGTCCGAACTGTGCGCGATCGCCCAGGTCGAAGGCGTGTGGTGCCGCACCATGTTCGACAATGTGCCGGCTGATCCGCTCGCGCCGATCTACGACTTCAAGACCTGCGAAGACGCCAGTCCCGACGCCTGTATGCGCGCCATCCTCAACTACGGATACGACATTCAGGCCGCGCACTATCGCGCCGTCTGGAAGGCCGCGACCGGCGAGAACCGCAATTTCGTCTTCATCTTCCAGGAGAAGCCGGAGCCCTACGAGGTCACGCTGATCAGCCTGTCCGGCTCCTTCGAGGCGATGGCCGTTCGCCGCGCCGCTCGCGCTCGGAAAATCTGGAACGACTGCATCACCGCCAACAACTGGCCCGGTTACCCGACCGGCCTGCATCAGGTCGACGCCCCGTCGTGGCTGGTCGAGCGCGAATTTGAGGAGGAATTTTAATGCCCATTCGGTTCATTCCCGTTCAGGAAATCAACGATCCGCTGACGATCGCGCTGGGCATTTCCGGCGGCAGCGGCACCGGAAAGACCTTCACGTCGCTGCGCGTGGCGCGCGGAATCGCGGAGGCGATCACCGGCAAGAAGGGCTCGCCCATCGGCTACGTCGATACCGAGAACAAGCGTGCGCTGCATTATAAGGCCGCGTTCCCGGAAATGGCGCACTTCGATTTCACCGCCATCAATGATGACGGCGAGCTGGTCGGCTTCGGGCCGGAACGCTGGATCGAGGTGATCGACGCGGCGGAAGAGGCTGAACTGCCGGTGCTGATCATGGATAGCTTCAGCCATGCCTGGGAAGGTGTGGGCGGTGTTCTCGATCAGCACGCTCAGGTGTTGGACCGGCTGGTGCAGCAGGCACAGCAGCGTGCCAATGGCCGTTACGAGGTCGATCCCGCAAAGTTCAGCCAGCTTGCATGGGCAGAGGTGAAGCCGCGCTATCGCCGCCTCATCGATCGCATCGTCCGCGCCAAGACCAATGTGATCATCTGCACCCGCGCCAAGCCGGTCATGCAGAAGGGATACGGCGACAAGGTTGAGAACGCCCGCGCAACCAAGACGCGCCGCAAGGATGTGCCTTGGGACCCGGCGAGCGACGGCGACCTGATGTTCGAGATGACCGCGATGGTGATCCTCGATCCCTCCGCGCCTGGTTGCCCGGTCCATCAGATCAAGGTTGCCGATCAGTTCAAGAGCCTCCTCGATCCGCGTCGCCCGATGGGCGAGGACACCGGCGCGGCCATGGCTGAATGGGCCAAGGGGCAGGGCGGCGCGCAGAAGCAGAAAGAAACGATGGACTTCGCCCGCGAGAAGGCGAGGGACGGCACCGAGGCTTTCACGGCATGGTGGAATAGCGACGATGGGAAAGCCGCTCGCTCAGTCGTCCGCCCGATTATGGAGGAGATTAAGGCGATCTGCGCCGAGGCCGATCGGCTTGCCAATACTTCGGACGATAACCCGTTTGGCGAAGGCCCAGACGACAGCCAGCGTGGAGAGCAGTTCAACGGCATCGATGAAGACGAAATGGCGCGCCGGGTTCGGGAGGAAACCAATGCGATGGCGGCAGCGGCGTGACCGACTGCACCCACCCCCGGAGCAAGGGAGCGGTGCGCTGCCGCTCCTGCGCCGCCAAGCACATGGCGACCGATCCTGAGATCAAGCAGCGCCGCCGTGAAGGTCTGCGCCGGTATCTCGCGCAGCCCGGCACGCTGCTGGCGAAGCGGGAAACCCTGCGCCGGACCATGGAAAAGGTCCGGGCCACACCGGAGCATCAGGACTGGCTGCGCGAGCATGGCAAGCGCCTCTACCGCGACGTCCTGACCCGCCCCGATGTGGTCGAAAAGACGCTTTCGCCGGAGACGAACGCCAAGCGCTCGGAGTCCATCCGGTCCTTTCGGCTCCGGGACATCCCGCACGGCCTGCGCGCCGAATACCGGCACCTGGTCAAGGTCAAGCGCATCCCGGCCGCCGAGGCAAAGCAGATCATCCTCGACCAGTTCAAGCGTCAGATGGGCGCGAGGACGGCGGGTTAAACCATTCACCAAGGGACGGGCCGTTGCCCAATAAGCACGGCCCGGAAATTTCGATGAAGAACAAGCTGTCCGACCTCAACGACCATCTGTTCGCTCAGATCGAACGGCTTGGTGACGAGGATTTGAGCGACGAGCAGATCGAACGCGAAGCGAAGCGCGCCGACGCCATCGTTTCCGTGGCTGATCAGATCATCAAGAATGCGGACCTACAGTTGAAGGCGGCGACGCTGCTGGCTGGCCATGGCTATCACTTCGCTCCGCACCTGGCGAACATCGCGCCGACTGCCGAGAGGAAGGCTTTGGCGCAGGGAGACGGCCAGTGAAGGGCCGCTGGATAGCCTATAGCCCAGATGAGATGGCATGGCTGGAAGCAAACCGCCTTATGGTCATCAGCGACTATCACCGGGCCTTCTGCGAGACGTTCGGGCGCGGTGATGTGTCGCTGTCGAACCTCCACTCGCTTCGGAAGCGTAAGGGATGGGCTACAGGCCGCACCGGGCATTTCGTCAAGGGCAAAGCGCCGCATAACAAAGGCAAGCCCTGCGAGCCGGGGAAGGGCGGTCGCCACCCCAACGCGCGCCGCACGCAGTTCAAGAAGGGCCAGACCCCGCACAACACCAACTATCTCGGCCATGAGCGGATATCGACCGATGGGTATATCGAGATAAGCGTGGACGAGCGCAACCCGCATACCGGATATGAGCGCCGCTATGTCCTAAAGCACAAATGGCTGTGGGAGCAGGCGAACGGGCCGGTGCCAGAAGGTCACGCGCTCAAGTGTCTGGACAGCAACCCGCTCAATACAGACCCGTCGAATTGGGAGCCAGTGCCGCGCGGTGTTCTCGCTCGCCTCAATGGCGGCCGGTTCCGCACGACGCTCGCCTATGACGAAGCATCCCCGGAATTGAAGCCGCTGGTGATGGCGTCAGCCAAGCTGAAGCACGCAGCGCAAACCGCTCGGAAAGGATCGCCAGCATGACGCCCGCGCCCCGCAGCACCGCCGCCCGCTACCGCCCCGCTTGGCGCGCGCCGGTCGGCGAAACCCGCACCGAAAAGAAGATCGGCGATTGCGAGGTCACGGCCAGCGGCTGTTTCCGGCGCACCGCCGATGGATGGAGCAAACTTTCGTGACCGATAGACCCATCCTGTTCAGCGCGCCGATGGTCCGCGCCTTGCTCGACGGGCGGAAGACGCAGACTCGGCGGATCATCAATGTTGAGAAATTCGCTGAAACGCTGGCGGCTTATGACCATTCGGGCGCGCTGAAGGAATATCTGCCGGGCAAGCTCGGCATGGAATATGTCCACCGCGAGCTGGGACTTTGGGACGCAGAGATCAATCCCAGAGGCCGTTCGGGTTGGTATGTCCCTATCCGCTTCGCTGTGGGCGATCGGCTATGGGTCAAGGAAACCCACGCTTGCGTTGGTGATGCCGACCGTTGGACGCTCTACCGCGCATCAGGGTATGAAGCTGAGTGCGACCGCCACGGCTTCGACAAGCCATATCCGGCCGAGAGCAAGATCAAGTGGAAGCCGTCGATCTTCATGCGGCGCGCTCTCTCCCGCCTAACGCTCACTGTTAACAACGTTCGGATTGAGCGCCTGAAGGATTGCAGCGATGCCGACGCCTTGGCTGAGGGCGTCGAAATGGAGAGCGCCGATCCGCCATTCTACTATGTGCCCGGCATTTGGCCGCATAGCCTAACGGCAGTCGGCGTCGAAGAGCCCGGCGGCCGCCACGCGACCCGCTCCTACGCGAAGCTCTGGAACCACATCAACGGCGTCGGCGCATGGGAGGCGAACCCTTGGGTGGTCGCCGTATCCTTCGACGTGCGGAAGGGGAATATCGATGGCTGACCTCGTCCATGTCGTCGCGGCGATCCTCGATCCCAATGCATGGGACGGGCAGGAGCGCCCCAACGAGCGCCTGCGGACCCAGATCAAACATCGCCAGACGTCATCGACGAAGCGCGCCCGCGCGGTTCTCGCGGCGGTCGCGGCGCACATTGCAGAACCTTTGGAGGCCGACCATGGCTGAAAACACGAAAATCGAATGGGCGCATCACACCTTCAATCCGTGGATTGGCTGCACGAAGGTCGGTCCGGGCTGTGACTTCTGCTATGCGGAGGATCTGAGCAAGGCCCGTCTGGGCGTCAAATGGGGGCCGGGCGAGCAACGCCGTCATACCGCCGCATCGACATGGAAGATGCCGCGCCGCTGGAATAACCGGGCGGCCAAGCTGGGTATTCGCTATCGCGTCTTCTGCGCGTCGCTCGCCGATGTGTTCGACAATGAGGTGCCGGCGGAATGGCGCGCCGATCTGTTCCAGATGATCCGCGAGACGCCGCATCTTGACTGGCTGCTGGTGACGAAGCGGATAGGCAATGCCGCGAAGATGGCGGACGCGGCGGACGGGTTCCCCGGCAACGTCTGGCTGGGTGCCACCATTGTAAACCAGATGGAGGCCGACCGGGACATTCCGAAGCTGTTGCAGACGGAGGGACCGCGCTTTCGCTTCCTCTCCATGGAGCCGCTGCTGGGCGCCGTGAACATTGAGCCGTGGCTGAACCCAGATGCATTTTGCCAAGGGTGCGACGACGGTGAAGGCTATGGCAATCGGTGCAGCAGCGACAAGATTCCTCGCAGCGAGCAGTGCCCTTGGAACCGAGCCGTGCAGATCGTCCGTGACCATGGACCCTACGCAGCCGATGGCGAGCCTGCCACCGTTACGTCGGAAGTGCGCACATTGGATTGGGTGATCGTCGGCGGCGAGAGCGGGCCGAACGCCCGGCCGATGCACCCGGATTGGACGCGCAGCTTGCGCGATCAGTGCATGTCGGCAGGCATCCCGATGCTGTTCAAGCAGTGGGGCGAATGGCGGGAATGGGATGACGGATCGGGCAACCCGGAGCCGGAAGAGGTCGAGAACGATTCGGAGACGGCAGACATGATCTATGCCTCCGCGATCCGCCCGGCCTTCATTACCGAGGACGGCAGCGTCTTCAACCGCGACGAGTTGCCCGAAGAGGTGCCTTGTCGCCTGATCGAGCGCGTCGGGAAGAAGGTCGCCGGGCGGCTACTCGATGGCTTCCAGTATGACGGGGTGCCAGCATGAGCCGCGCCGACCTCCCGATCATAGCCGAGTTCATCTCTTTGCTCGCCGAGCGCGCCGATCAATTCGCGGCAATGGCGGGCGTCGGCGGCATGGAAACTGCGGGCCACCTCATCTCATACCTGGATGAAAACCCGCGCGATCTAGAGCCATGGATGAACGGCGGCTTCATGGAGCTGCCGGACAACTGGATCGAGCGGGGGAGCCTCACGCATCACGCGATGAACGGCAAGATCGTTCCGCCCCGCACCGTTCGCCAGGCACGGGTCATCAAATCGTTGAAGGACAAAAGCGGGGAGGGCGGTTGATGGGCATGGTCTTCACGGAAATCCTCGCGAAAATCGACCGGGCCGCGGTGAACGGCCAGAAGCTTCACCTTGATATTGAACACGTCCGAGCGCTGGCCACGTCTCCGGTGTATGCGTCTATCGCCGAGATGAAGGCCAAGGAGTTTGCAGATCTATGGGAAAAGGAACCGGAGCAGGAGGCGACAAGCCGCCGCGCATCCAACTCGGGGAGTTCTGGCTTGAACCCCGCACCGAGCGAGGCGAGTGGGTCATTGCCTGGTACGATGCTGACGCTCGTACACGTCGCCGCCGAAAAACAGGCGTCAGCTACAGCGGAGAGGATCGCCCACCTCTCGAAGCGCAAGAGGCGCTAGCCGAGCATTTCGCCGCGCACTCGCGTCCCAGCGAGCCAGTGGCGATCAAGGACATGGCGGTCGCGACGCTGATCGATATCTGGCTGACCGACCACGTCGCCACGAAGACCGAGGCACCGATTCGCTACACGACGTCGGTGAAACATATCCTCCGCTTCTTCGAGCAGGAGCGGAAGCTGGGCCGGGTGGCGTCGTCCGTCATGGTGTCGGACGTGAACAAGAAGCTGGTCGATCGCTTCATCAAATTCCGCAAGGCCGAGGGTGTCGGCGGCTGGACGATCAATCGCGATCTCAAAGCCCTGCGCGGCGCGCTTAATCATGGCTGGAAGAATGAACTGATCGAATCGGCGCCGTTCGTCCATGACGTCGAGGCCCGCGACAAGGCGAAGCCCCGCGATCTGGTCTATACGCCGGAGCGCGTTGCTGCGCTGCTGGAGGCGGCGGCCAGCCGGGAGGATCGGAAACACCTCTTCCTTTATATCATGATCGCGCTCAGCACATGCGGCCGGTCGTGGGCAATCCTCGATCTCGAAAGCGCGCAGATCCGTGACGGGCGCATCCACTTCCTCGCCGACGATCGGGGCCAGACCAAGAAGCGCCGCTCGATCGTGCCGATCGCGCCGACGCTGGCGCCATGGCTCGAAGGCATCAAGGGCAAGGTGATCGTTTCGCGCAAGCCGAAGGCCGAACGCAATTGGGCCGACCCGGCTGTCCCGGAGTTTTTCGAATATCCCTGCTACGATCTGGGCGACTCATTCGAGAAGTGTCTGATCGAGGCGGGCATCTGCCGCGAGGTTTTCGACGACGAGGGCAATCAGGTTTTCCTGCCCGCACGCAAGAAGCTGCGCGAGACGGAACCGCGTCCAAAGCTCAAAGGGTTGGGGACGCCGAACACGCTGCGGCACACCGCCATTACCGAGATGCATCGCCGGGGCGTGCCCGAGGCGCAGATCGATGCGGCGGCCGGTCATGTCGGCGACGGTACCGGCAAGCGCAATTATCGGCACGTCAGACCCGACTATCTGGCCGAATTTATGGCAGGCGTGGAAGCCTATTGGGCCGAGATTTCACGATACACGGACGTTCACCTGCGGTCCCACGGCGGTCCCAAAATCGCCTCTCTCGCCACCGCTCGGGCCAAGGCCCGGACCAAAACAAAGGAATAACAATGCTTTGTAATGGCGCACCCAAGAGGATTCGAACCTCTGGCCTTTGCCTTCGGAGGGCAACGCTCTATCCAGCTGAGCTATGGGTGCGTGTCGCTGCTGCGAAGGGCCGCTTAGCAAAGCCCAATCGCTCGCGCCAGCACCAAAATCACCTCAGGCCAATCTTATTTCGCCATTTTCTGCATCGGCTGGAATTTTCCAAGGCCGCAACTGGCGCCGCGCTGCAATCCATTGGTCTGGTAGAGGACGGTGATGATGTCGACCGAACAGAGCTGCGACAGGCTGGTCTTGTACATGAACCGCTTTTCGAAGCCGAGGCTTGGGCAACTGTTGGGCAGTGTGTTCCGATAGACCTTGTTGCCATTCATGATGAAGTCGATGGTGCGGTCGTCGCGAACGTCTGTGGAGCGGATCGAGTTGATCTGGACGCAGTCGACGGCCTTGCCGACGGGAACGAGATTATCGGGCTTGTTCCTCGCCAGGGCAGGACCGGCCGTGCAGATCAACGCGAGCATCAGCGCAACGCGGCGTGATGGGCGAGAGAGGGGGGAGGTCATGCTATTCTCTCCTGTATCGATGAAAAGACGGCGCCACGACGCATTTTCCGTAGCTCCGTCCCCTTAGCACGGCCTCTCTGAACCGTGCGATAATGACGATCGATCTACGCCTTCGTTCCGGGCGCGGGCGTCTTTGGCCTGAAGCGGCACAGGTCGCTCACGATGCAGCGCCAGCATTCAGGCCTGCGCGCTTTGCAGACATAGCGGCCGTGCAGGATAAGCCAGTGATGCGCGTCGCGGCGGAAGGGGCCGGGGACGCGCTTTTCCAGTTTCAGTTCGACGGCCAGCGGCGTCTTGCCGGGGGCGAGGCCGGTGCGGTTGCCGACGCGGAATATATGGGTGTCCACCGCGAAAGTTTCCTGCCCGAAGGCGGTGTTGACGACGACATTGGCGGTTTTGCGCCCGACGCCCGGCAGGCTGGTTAGCACATCGCGATCCTGCGGAACGTTTCCGCCGAAATCGCGCACCAATATTTCCGACAAGGCAATGACATTCTTCGCCTTGGCATTGAACAGGCCAATGGTCTTGATGTGCTGCTTCAGGCCGTCTTCGCCCAGATCGACCATCTGCTGCGGCGTGTGGATGTCGCGGAACAGGGCGCGTGTGGCCTTGTTGACGCCGACGTCGGTGGCCTGCGCCGACAGCACGACCGCGACCAGCAGCTGATAGTCATTGCTATATTCCAGTTCCGTTCGGGGCGCCGGATTGGCTTCAGCAAGGCGGCTGAAAAAGTCGAAGATCTGACCCTTGTTCATGGCGTTTACAGGCCCAGAACGCCTTTCATGTCATATCGCCCGGCGGGTTGGCCGATCAGCCATTGGGCGCCCTTGACCGCTCCTCGGGCGAAGATGACACGGTTTTCCGCACGATGGCCAATCTCGATCCGTTCGCCCTCGGTTGCGAAGATCACCTGATGGTCACCCGCGACGGAACCGCCGCGCAGCGCGGCAAAACCGATGGCGCCCTTGCCCCGCGCGCCGGTGATGCCGTCGCGGCCGCGCTCGCTATGCCCGGCGAGCGCAATGCCCCGGCCGCGCGCCGCCGCTTCGCCCAGCAGCAGCGCTGTGCCGGAGGGCGCGTCCACCTTGTGACGGTGGTGCATTTCGACGATTTCAATGTCCCAATCATCGCCCAGACGCGCTGCCGCCTGTTCCACCAATGCGGCAAGCAGGTTGACGCCCAGCGAGGTGTTGCCGGTCTGGAGCACCGGAATATGCCTGGCCGCTTCGTCGATCAGGGCGTGATGCTCGGGTTCAAGGCCAGTGGTGCCGATCAGGATCGGCGTCTTCGCGGCGATGCAGGCGTCCAGATGCGCGGCCAGGGCCGCGGGGACCGAGAAATCGATCAGCACATCGCTCGTCTCTGCCAGCGCTTGTGGATCGGTGGAGATCGTCACGCCTGCGATCAGTTCCTTGCCGCCGTCGCGGTCAGTGCCGCCCGCGATGCCCAGCCCGGCTTCCCGCGCGACCTGCGCGATGGCGTGTCCCATGCGGCCCGCTGCCCCGAAAATGCCGATGCTGGTCATGTCTCTCAACCCTTAATTTGCCTGGCCTTGGCGGATGCCAGAGCAGGAGGGCTTTGTCATCCCTTGGCGAGCGGTTAGAGATGCCGGCATGGATGATATTCGCAACATCGTGATCCTGACCGGCGCGGGCATTTCCGCGGAGAGCGGCCTTGCGACCTTTCGCGGACCCGATGGCCTGTGGGAAGGACATCGGGTGGAGGATGTCTGCACGCCGGAGGCGCTCGCCCGTAAACCCGAATTGGTGCACCGCTTTTACGACGAGCGGCGCGCGAAGCTGGCCGAGGTGAAGCCCAACGCCGCACATGGGGCGCTGGCGGCGCTGGACGCGGCGTGGCCGGGCGAATTGTTGATCGTGACGCAAAATGTGGATGATCTGCATGAAAGGGCAGGGGCGAAACGGCTGATCCATATGCATGGCGAATTGCGATCGGCCCTTTGCGCCGCCTGCGGAAAGGCTGTCCCCTGGGTCGACGCCCTGCCGCCCGCGTCGCCTTGCGGGGGATGCGGCCAGCCGCATCTGCGGCCCGACATCGTCTTTTTTGGCGAAATGCCCTATGAGATGGATGTGATTGATGCAGCGCTGCGGCGCGCCGACCTGTTCGTGTCGGTGGGCACGTCCGGCGCGGTTTATCCGGCGGCGGGCTTCGTCCAGACGGCCCGCTATGCTGGGGCGCGGACGGTCGAGCTGAATCTGGAGCCTTCGGCGGGCAGCTTCTATTTCGAGGAAAGCCGCATGGGTCCGGCGAGCAGGCTGGTGCCGGAACTGGTCCGCGAGTTGCTGGGGTAGCCGTCTATTGGACGTATCGTTGTCCGCCGGCGTTGTCCGCCGGTTCGGGTTCGTCCTGATAGAGAAGCATCACCGATCCGTCCTGTCCGTCGACCACCCGGATCGGCAGGCTGAGCTGAAGGGCGGACAGAAATTCCCTGCTGTCGGTGATGCGGAAGCGGCCGCCGATGCGCAGCGAGGAAACCCGCGTGTCGCCGATCAGGATGGGCGCGGTCCGATAGCGGTTGAACTCGCTGGCAGCCTGCTCGATCGTCTCACCGTCCAGTTCCACCATCTGCTCGCGCCAGGCGGTGCGCTGGCCGATCAGTTTCGAACCAAGATGGGTAAGCGAAATGCTGCGGGGCTGGATCACGGCGCCGCTGCCTGCGTTGACCTGCTGCGCCGCTTTCGAGCCGGAATGAACCGTGACGGTGCCCTGCGTCACCGTCAGTTCGACCATCGAGGGTCGCAGGCGGACGTTGAAGGCGGTGCCCACGGCGCGGATCACGGCCCTCGACATCGAAGGGGCGGGAACGGTCATGGGCAACGTCGAAGGAGGCTTCGCCCTTCAATATGCGAACCTTGCGGCCATGATCGGTGAAGCGGACCTCAGCGGCGCTGTCGCTATTGAGGTGCAGGGTGGACCCGTCGTTCAGCGCTATGTCGCTGATCTGGCCGATCCCGGTTTCATAATGGTCCACTCCGCTGAACGTGCGGACGGTGACGATCGCGGCGACGATGAACAGCATCACCGCGACGGCGGCGGCGATCAGTATGTTGCGGGACAGGCGGCGCTGCTGTTCCTCGCTGACGATGGTTTCCATCGGCGGCAGATTGACTTCCGCGGCGGCGCTCTTCAGCCGTTCGGCCGCTTCCCATGCCGCTTCGGCGCGCGCGAATGCTACGGCGTGGCGGGGGTCGGATTCGACCCATTGGCAGATTTCAGCCTCGTCTTTCGGACTCGGGCCGCTGTTAAGCCTTGCCAGCAGGCGCGCGGCTTCCGCCTCGATCTTGTCCCTGCTTTCGTAGCCCGAATTTGGTCCCGACGCCTGCACGCTCGAAATCCGTTTCCTCACGTTCCGCCCAGGCCCGCATAACTATTGCGATCGCTTTGGCCAGATGTTTTTCAACTGTAGAAACGGACAGGGACATTTCCTCCGCTATTTCCAGCATCGATTTTTCGTGGATGCGGCGAAGAATAAAGACCCGGCGGCACTGCGTCGGCAGCGAATCGACGATCGCCTCGACCTGGCGCAATGCTTCGCGGGCGTGGAGTTGCGCCTCCACATTATTTTCACCCTGCAGCAGCTCAAGATCGGCAATTGTCTCGAAACTCACCACCTTGTTGCGGCGGGCCGTATCGATCACCAGATTGCGGGCGATAGTGAACAGATAGGCCCGGCCGGTGGTGACGTTTTGCCAATTTTCGGTGGCGTAGGCGCGGGCAAGAACCTCCGCGACCATGTCCTCCAGTTCCTGATTGGCAGGCAATATCCTCCGGAGGCGCCCGCGTAGAGCAGCTTCCTGCGGCAGGATCACTGTCTTGAACCATTCCAGCTTAGCGCGAACCCCGTGCACGTTGACCCCCTTAATGTCAGCCGCGCCTCTCCCGGATTTTCATATGTTTGTCATAGTTCAATCATGGATGCAGGGACCTGTCTAGCGCTACCAGCGTCATAATTTTCCGTTTCTGTGGAAAACCTGTCTGTTGCGGTCAAATTGCGTCGACGGGACGTGCTAAACAGGCGGCAGTTCGGGCGGAGCGCTATCGGGCTGGTCATAGTCGGGATTTTGCGGCACGATTTCCGGAGGTTCTCCGGCAGGGGTCTCGTCCGGCGTAGCGGGGGCGGGAGTTTCAGGCGGCGATTGCGGCTCGATGATATCGGGTGGCGGAACGCCATCGGGTTGAGTGGCCATGATTGTGTCTCCTTGACAAGAAGCCTACGCTTGGACGGTCGCAGAGGTTCCCCACGAACTTATCCCCAGCTTATCCACAGCCTTGAGCGCTGGGCCTTGCTTCGGAAGACTCTTTTCTCTATGCCGCGCCGACCGGCGACCGATGCGGGCGTGGCGAAATTGGTAGACGCGCCAGATTTAGGTTCTGGTATCGCAAGATGTGGGGGTTCGAGTCCCTTCGCCCGCACCAGTGCGCCAGGACGTGGAGCAGCGCAGGCGCCAACGAAATTCAGCTGAAGAAAGCGTTTGAGAGAAGAGATGCAGACTGTCGAGACGTTGAACGAGGGCCTGAAGCGCGCCTACACCGTGACCATCACGTCGAAGGACATCGACGCCCGCGTGGAAAAGGAAGTGGCCGCGATCGCGCCGCAGGTCCGCATGCCCGGCTTCCGCCCCGGCAAGGTGCCCGCCAACCTCGTCAAGAAGATGCACGGCGAATCATTGCAGCGCGACGCGCTCAACAATTCGATCCAGGAAGGCATCCAGAAGCTGATCGCCGACAACAAGCTGCGTCCGGCGATGCAGCCGTCCGTCGAGCTGGATGAGGGTTTCGAATTCGGCAAGGACGCCGAGGTCAAGGTCGCTCTGGAAGTGCTGCCCGAAATCGCGGCGCCGAGCATCGAGGGCCTCAAGCTGGAGCGGCTGACCGCTGAAGTCGCTGACGCGCAGGTCGAAGAAGCCGCCGGCCGCATCGCGACCCAGCAGGGAGCTCTCGAAGAGCATGCCGCGAGCCACAAGGCGAAGGATGGCGACACGCTGACCATCGATTTCGTCGGCAAGATCGACGGCGAGGCCTTTGAAGGCGGTTCGGCCGAAGATGTGAAGCTGAAGATCGGCTCGGGCCAGTTCATCCCCGGCTTCGAAGAGCAGCTGACCGGCGTCAAGAAGGGCGACGAGAAGGTCATCACCGTGACCTTCCCCGAAGATTATGGCGCGGCGCACCTTGCGGGCAAGGAGGCGACCTTCGACATCACCGTCAAGGCGATCCTGAATGCCGACAAGCCCAAGCTGGACGATGATTTCGCCAAGTCGCTGGGTCTGGAAGGTCTGGACAAGCTCAAGGAGCTGCTGAAGGGCCAGATCGAGCAGGAACATAACGGCCTGACCCGCACCTATATGAAGCGCAAGCTGCTCGATCAGCTTGCCGCTGCCCATGATTTCGAGGTCCCGCCGAGCATGGTGGAAGCCGAATTCAACCAGATCTGGGCGCAGCTTCAGCATGAAGCCAGTCATGAGGAAGATCCGGAAGCGGCCCTCAAGGAAATGGAAGCCGAGAAGGAAGACTATCGCGGCATCGCCGTGCGTCGCGTCCGCCTTGGCCTGCTGCTTTCGGAGATCGGCCAGGCCAATGGCGTGGTCGTCAACGATCAGGAAATGAACCGACTGATCATGCAGGCTGCCCAGCAGTACAGCCCGCAGGACCGCGAACGCTTCGTGCAGTATGTGCGTCAGGACCCGATGGCCGCCGCGCAGCTTCGCGCGCCGCTCTATGAGGACAAGGTCGTCGACTTCCTGTTCGAAAAGGCTGAAGTCACCGACCGCACCGTCAGCCGTGAAGAGCTGGAAGCCGCGATCGAAGCAGAAGATGGCGATCTGAAGCCCCACGTCCATGGTCCGGGCTGTGGTCATGACCATCATGACGAAAAGCCCAAGGCCAAGAAGGCAGCGCCGAAGAAGAAGGCTGAAGCTGAAGAAGCTGCTCCGGCTGCCGAGGCCGCTGAGGAGGCTCCGGCCAAGAAGGCGCCCGCCAAGAAAGCTGCCGCCAAGAAGGACGAGGCAGTAAAGGACGAGGCTGGCGCTGAGGAAGCCGCTGCCGAGGAAAAGCCCAAGGCCAAGAAGGCGCCTGCCAAAAAGGCTGCCGCCAAGGCTGAATAAGGCCTTATCGGTCTGACTGGATGAGCGCCCGGCTTCGTCAGGAAGCCCGGGCGCTTTTCATTTCTGCCGCGGCATGGCAGACGAAATGTTAATCAAGCCCGTTCATGTCGGCAGGGGGCAGGGCGAAACAAGGTTTGGGCGTCAATGAAGGAATTTCCGGCAGTGGAAAGCGGGGAGGGCGTCGCCACGCCGCGGGTTGCGGTCATCCTGCCCTGCTACAACGAAGCGGGGGCGATCGTGCAGACGGTCGAGGACTTCCGCCGCGCCCTGCCGCATGCCGAAATCTATGTTTTCGACAATAACAGCAGCGATGGCAGCCGCGAACTGGCCGCCGGGGCAGGGGCCATGGTCCGCCGCGTCAGCCAGCAGGGCAAGGGCCATGTGGTGCGCCGCATGTTCGCGGATGTGGACGCGGACATTTATATCATGGCCGATGGCGACGCCACCTATGAAGCCGCTGCCGCCCCGAAAATGGTCGCGGCGATGCTGGAGGATAATCTCGACATGGTCGTCGGCGCGCGCCGGAGCGAGATCGAGGAAGCCTATCGCAAGGGCCATCGCTTCGGCAATTGGGCGCTGACAAGCCTCCTGAAGCAGCTTTTCGGGCGCAGCTTTACCGACATTCTCTCAGGCTATCGCGTGTTTTCGCGCCGTTTCGTCAAGAGCTTTCCCGTCCTGTCCGCCGGTTTCGAGATCGAAACGGAAATCAGCGTCCATGCGCTGGAACTGTCGATGCCGGTAGCCGAGGTCGTTACCGCCTATGGCGCGCGGCCGGAGGGGTCGGTAAGCAAGCTGAGCACCTATCGTGACGGCTGGCGCATCCTGCGCACGATCATCACCCTTTACCGCATCGAGCGGCCGATCCTGTTCTTCGGAATCATCGCGGCGATCCTCGCGGCTGCGGGACTGATTCTGGCGGCGCCGCTGATCCTCACCTATATGAAGACCGGGCTGGTGCCGCGCTTCCCGACCGCGATCCTGGTGACCGGCCTCATGATTCTGGCGACGCTGTCGGGCATGTGCGGCCTGATCCTGGATACCGTGGTCCGGGGACGAAGGGAGGTAAGGCGGCTGGCCTATCTGGCATTCCGCGCACCTTCCGATTTCGCGCGGCGGGACTGACGAAATCGCCGCCCAGTTCAAACCCAGCACGCGACCCCTTGAACAGTCTGCCTTTTGTGCCGATGTAGAGGGCGGGCAAAAGCAACACACCCTGAAAGAGCAAAATGACCGATATCATGTCCGATCCCATGGCCGCTCTGGTCCCCATCGTTATCGAACAGTCCAACCGGGGCGAGCGCAGCTTCGACATTTATTCGCGCCTGCTGCGGGAGCGGATCATCTTCGTGACCGGTCAGGTCGAGGATCATATGGCCTCGCTGATCGTAGCACAGCTGCTGTTCCTTGAGTCGGAAAATCCGAAGAAGGACATCTGGATGTACATCAACTCGCCCGGCGGCGTGGTGACGTCCGGCATGGCGATCCACGACACGATGAAATATATCCGTCCACAGGTCGGCACCGTCTGCATCGGGCAGGCCGCCTCGATGGGCAGCTTCCTGCTCGCCGCCGGTGAGCCGGGCAAGCGCATCGCGCTTTCCAACGCCCGCATCATGGTTCACCAGCCCTCGGGCGGCGCGCAGGGCATGGCGTCCGACATCGAGATCCAGGCCAAGGAAATCCTGCGCATTCGCAGCCGCCTGAACAATCTTTACGTTCAGTATACCGGCCGCTCGCTGGAGGAAGTGGAACGGGCGATGGACCGCGACACCTTCCTGGAAGCGGAGGAAGCCAAGGCGTTCGGTCTGGTCGATGAAGTGTTCGACCGTCGTCCGGTCGTGGCGGAAAGCAGCGAGGGCTAAAACCCATGTTTGCCGCGACGCGTCTTTTTCTCCCCTTGTGAAACTGGCGCGTCGCGGTCTAGGATGAACCTAGGACCACCATATCCCTCACCGCGGGCGACCGTTCGTCTGAAAGAGGGAAGAGAGAATGGCGAATGACTAAGCTTACGGGCTCCGATTCAAAAAGCACGCTTTACTGCTCCTTCTGCGGCAAGTCGCAGCATGAGGTGCGTAAGCTGATCGCGGGGCCGACCGTGTTCATCTGCGACGAGTGCGTGGAACTGTGCAACGACATCATCCGCGAGGAGACCAAGGGCGGTCTTGTCGGCAAGAAGGATGGCGGCGTGCCGACCCCGCAGGAAATCTGCGATGTGCTGGACGATTACGTGATCGGCCAGAACCGGGCGAAGCGCGTCCTGTCGGTCGCCGTCCACAATCATTACAAGCGCCTCAACCACGGCACCAAGCCGGGCGAGGTGGAACTGGCCAAGTCGAACATCCTGCTGGTCGGCCCGACCGGCTGCGGCAAGACGCTGCTGGCGCAGACGCTGGCAAAGACCTTCGACGTGCCCTTCACCATGGCCGACGCGACCACGCTGACCGAAGCGGGCTATGTCGGTGAGGATGTCGAGAATATCATTCTCAAGCTGCTTCAGGCCTCTGACTATAATGTCGAGAAGGCGCAGCGCGGCATCGTTTATATCGACGAAATTGACAAGATCAGCCGCAAGGCGGAAAATCCTTCGATAACCCGCGACGTGTCGGGCGAGGGTGTGCAGCAGGCCTTGCTGAAGCTCATGGAAGGCACGACGGCATCGGTTCCGCCGCAGGGGGGGCGCAAGCACCCGCAGCAGGAATTTCTCCAGGTCGATACGACCAACATCCTGTTCATCTGCGGTGGTGCGTTCGCGGGTCTGGAAAAGATCATCGGCGACCGTCTGGAAGCCAAGTCGATCGGCTTCGGTGCTCATGTCGCAGCGCCCGAAGAGCGCAAGACTGGCGAATTGTTGCGCCAGAGCGAGCCGGAAGATCTGCTGAAATTCGGTCTTATCCCCGAGTTTGTTGGTCGTTTGCCGGTGATCGCGACGCTGGAAGATCTGGATGTGACCGCGCTGGTCAAGATTCTCGTCGAACCGAAGAACGCGCTGGTCAAGCAGTATCAGAAGCTGTTTGACATGGAGAATGTCGAACTCAGCTTTACCGATGACGCACTGACGGCGATCGCCAGGAAGGCCATTGAGCGCAAGACCGGCGCGCGCGGCCTGCGGTCGATCCTCGAAGGGATTCTGCTCGACACCATGTTCGATCTGCCGTCGATGGAAGGTGTCGGAGAAGTGGTGGTCGACAAGGATGTCGTCGCCGGCAGCGTTGAGCTCGCCTCGGCTTAGCCAGTAGGGGTTCCGCGTGCTAACGCGATGTGCGTTTGG